>NZ_JACWCT010000027.1:0-82753 GCF_016613415.1 Methylobacterium ajmalii
GCCGCGGCGGGGGCTGCCCGGAGCGGCCGCGTCGAGGGTCTCGCCGCTCACCGGGCGGTCGCCGCCGTGACCGCTGGGGCCAGCTCCACCCGGTTGCGGCCGCCGTGCTTGGCGGCGTACAGCGCCGCGTCGGCCCGGCGCATCGCGTCCTGCAGGGTCTCCCCGGGCCCGGCGGCGGCGAGCCCGATGCTGACCGTGATGCCGATCGGCCCGGCCTCGGCCGCGACCGGCATCGCCGCCACGGCGGCGCGGATCCGCTCGGCCACCGCCGCCCCGTCCTCGATCCCCGTCCCGACGAGCAGCACCGCGAATTCCTCGCCGCCGAGCCGCCCGATCGTGTCGAGGGAGCGCAGGGCCGAGCGGCAGGCGGTGACGAAGGCGATCAGCGCCGCGTCGCCCGCGGCGTGGCCGTGGCTGTCGTTGACGAGCTTGAACCGGTCGAGGTCGAGCATCAGCAGGCAGGCCGCCTGGTCGTCGCGCCGCCGCCAGTCCCGGGCGCAGACCTCGAGGAAGCGCCGGCGGGCCAGGGCCCCGGTCAGCGGGTCGGTATCGGCGAGGCGGCGCAGCTCCGCCTCCAGGCGGGCGCTGGTCTCGATCTCGCCCGACAGCGCGGCGTTCAGGGATTGCAGGTCGCGCTGCTGCTCGGCCAGGCGCTTGTTGGCGTTCTGCAGGTCGGCCTGCATCCGGTCGCTCAGGCGCACCAGCCGGCGCTGCTCGCGGTAGCCCCGGCGATAGGCCTCGGCCAGCACCTTGACCCCGTCCGCCACCGCGGCGAGCTGGGTCAGCATCACCTCGGTCCGGTCGAGGACGGCCTCCTCGTTGTCGAACAGGCTGAAGACGTTGCCGGCGCGCTTGCGCCCGCGCGGCTCGTCGCGCCCGCCCTCCGGGGGATGCGCCTCGGGCTCCGGGGGGACGTCGCCGTCCGTCATCGCCGCGGGCTCGGGAGCCGGCCTGCCCGTCACGCCTTTGGTCATGCCGCCGTCTCCTGCACCATCTCGAACCGGGCGTGCGAGAAGTCGGCGGCGAAATCCTCGCCGGCCTCCGCGATGGTGTCGTCGCCCTCGGCGTAGAGCCAGCGGACCGTCACGTCGCGGCCCTCCTCGGCGGCGTCCTCGAGCGGCATGAACAGGTTCATCAAGGCCTTGGCGCTCGACGAGTTGAAGTACGACAGGGCGACCTCGAAGGTCAGCGGGCCGTCGCCGTCCTCCAGATGGCCGCGCAGGGCCTGGAGCAGCGGGCCGTAGAAGGCGGCGGCGTCCTCGGGATAGGATTCGCCGCGCAAGGTCAGGCGGCCGGCGGGGAAGTCGAAGTCGACCAGCGGCGAGCGGCTGGTGGCGGGGATCTGGATCCGGTCCATCGTCGGGTGCTTCAGATGAAGGCTTTGAGGCAGAAGAAGCTGCGGTCGTCGCCGCGGGCCTGGAAGTCGTACTCGACCGGGGCGCTCGAGCGCCGGGCGATCTCGATCAGCCCGATGCTGCCGCCGAGGCTGCCCTCGTCGGCGGGCTGGCGCAGCCGCTCGCGGTAGTAGTGCTTCAGCTCCTCGCCCGACAGCCCGACGATGTGGTCGAGCCGGGCGCGCAGGGCCGGGACGTGCTCGCCCGGCACCTCGTTGCCGCAGGCGACGAAGAAGCGCCCGCCTTCGACGCCGACCACGATCAGGCCGGCGCTCACCATCCCGCCCTGGGGGGCGCCCGGCGGCACGAGCTTGTCGGCGGAGTAGCGGATCACGTTCTGGGCCTGCTCGACGAAGATCGAGAAGACCCGCTTCGACACCGTGGCGTCGGCGGCGCCCTGCTGCATGCGCAGCTTCAGCACCTCGCCGAGGGAGAACAGGACGTTCTCGGACAGGTCGCCGCCGAACGACAGGATGATGCCGTTGCGGCGGGACGCCTCGTGGAAGGCCATGAAGTCTTGAGCAAGCACCAATCTCTCCCGCCCGGGCACCGCCGGCCTAGGCCATTCGTCCAACGTCATGGGTCCGGCAGCAGGCCGGTCGGACGATAGGCTACGACACCGAAGCTCACCAGAGCGTTACATCGTTCTTCGGCGGAAGTCTCTTGCAACCGTGAGTAAAAATCAGCCTCTGGTTCCGCGGGCGACGAATTGACATCGAAGTCGTGCCGAAAATGCTCGCGGGATGCCTGCCCCATGTGCAATCGATCACGCGAACGGGTGCGATCTGTCTCTCGGACAATTCAATCGCGTCGGCATCGTGTCCGAAATGGTTCCGGGGCCTGCCTGCGGTATCGCGTCGCATTCGGATGGTTCGGTCGGGTGCGCGCATCCCGGGTCGCACCGGGCCCCGGTTCGCCGGGCGTCCGCGCGGGGCGGCTTGCGGCCGGCGCACGGCGCGGGCAGCATCGGTCGGTGGGAGCGCGTCCGGACATGGTCGAGATCAAGCGGCGGCAATCCTTCGAGGCCGGGCATCGGCTCAAGTTCATGGTGCTGGTCGACGAGACGCCGGAATGCGACCGGGCGGTGCATTTCGCGGTGCGGCGGGCCGCCCGGCTCGGCGCCCGGGTGGTGATGCTGGCGGTGGCCGAGCCGCCCGAGACGATGGAGTGGCTCGGGGTCGGCGACGCGATGCGGGCCGAGGCCGAGGCCGAGACCCGGGCCCGTCTGGAGGTCCTGGCGGCCTCGGCGCGCCAGGCCGCGGGCGTCGATCCCGAACTCGTGGTGCGCACCGGCGAGCGCGCGGACGCGATCCTGCGACAGATCGAGGCCGACGAGGACATCGCCTTCCTGGTGCTGGGTGCCGCCGCCGGCACCGACGGGCCGGGCCCGCTGGTCACCTCGATCGCCGGGCGCAGCGCCGGCAGCTTCCCGGTGCCGGTGGTGATCGTGCCGGGCGCGCTCAGCGAGGCGGAAATCACGGCGCTCGCCGGATGAGGCCCCTCCATTGAGCTTTGGCGCGTTCGGGTCCACATCTGCCGGCAGGCGAGGGGGCGCCCGACCGCCCCGCGCCGTTCCCGGCCGGCCTTGAACCGGCGCAGAGAACTTTTCGAGGATCACCGATGTTCATCCAGACCGAAGCCACCCCCAACCCCGCCACCCTGAAGTTCCTGCCCGGCAAGGTCGTGCTGCAAGAGGGGACCTTCGAGGCCCGGGACGAGGGTGCCGCGGCCCGCTCGCCCCTCGCCCGCGCGCTGTTCGGCGTCGAGGGCGTGTCCGGCGTCTATCTCGGCCACGACTTCATCTCGGTGACGAAGGCCGAGGGCGAGCCCGGCTGGCCGCAGGTCAAGCCCGCGGTGCTCGGCGCCATCATGGAGCACTTCATGTCGGGCGCTCCGGTCATGGAGGCCGGCCACGCCCCCGAGGAGGCGGCGGAGGAGTTCTACGACGAGGCCGACGCCGACACGGTCGTGACCATCAAGGACCTGCTCGAGACCCGGGTGCGCCCGGCGGTGGCGGGCGACGGCGGCGACATCACCTTCCGGGGCTTTCGCGACGGCGTGGTCTACCTTGAGATGAAGGGCGCATGCTCGGGCTGCCCGTCCTCCACCGCCACCCTGCGCCAGGGCGTGCAGAACCTCTTCCGCCACTTCCTGCCCGACGTGCGCGAGGTTCAGGCCGTCTCCTGAAGCGGGTGCGGTCCGCCGGGGGAGGCGAGGGTATCTCCGCGCGGCGCATTTGCGCCGCCCGGACGGTTCCTCGGGCCCCCCGGATGATCTAAAGGCTGAACCGGACCGGGCCGCCCCGCCTGACGCGGGGCGGTCCTTCTTGTGTTAACCTGTCCGTGCCAGGCTGGGACTGAAGCGGCGGGCCGACGACCGGCCCGGCGCGGCCGGCGGTACGGGCCCGGCCGCGACGACGGAACCGCGGGCGGGAACGAGGGCGGAGCCTGAAGAGACGTGCGGATCCTGGCGATCGATACGGCGCTCGAGCGCTGCGCCGCCTGCATCATGGCGGACGACGCTCCCGAGCCCCTGGCCCAGGAGAGCATGGATCTCGCGCGCGGCCATGCTGAGGCGCTCCTGCCCCTGGTCGAGCGGGTGACGGCCCGGGTCGAGGGCGGGTTCGAGAGCCTGGACCGGGTCGCCGTCACGGTGGGCCCTGGCTCCTATACCGGCCTGCGCGTCGGCCTGTCGGCGGCGCGCGCCGTGGGGCTGGCCTGCGGCATCCCGGTCGTCGGCGTCACCACCCTGTCGGCGCTGCTGGCGCCGCTGCTCGCCGCGGACGAGGATTACCTCGGCCGGGGCTACCTGCTCGCCGCCGCCATCGATGCGCGGCACGGCCACGTCTATTTCCAGGCTCTGAGCCAGGACGGCGGCATCGCGGTGCCTCCGAGCCTGCTGCCGCTGTCCGAGGCGCTGCGCCTCCTCGGATCCGGTCCCGCGGCGCTCGCCGGCTCGGCCGGCCCGGCGCTCGCGGCCGCCGCCGCCGCGCAGGGTCAGCGCGCCGTCGTGCCCGAGGGCCACACCGCCCCGCAGATCGCCTGGGTGGCGTCGCTGGGCCTCGTCGCCGACCCTGCCCACGCCCTTGCCCGCCCCCTCTACCTGCGGGGGCCGGACGCCCAGCCCCAGGACCACATGCGGCTTCCCCGCCGCTGACGGAGTTTTTCCGATGAAGTGGATGCCGTTCCGCTCCCCCCCGACCGCCCATGTCGCGCCCCTGACTTCGGCCGACCGGGCCGGGGAGCTGGCGGCGCTCCACGCCACCGCCTTCGCGCGGCCCTGGGAGGCGGACGAGTTCGAGCGCATGCTGTGCGAGCGCGGCCACGTCGCCCACGCCCTGATGCTCGGCACGGTGCTCGGCGGCTTCGTCCTCTCGCGCCAGGTGCTCGACGAGGCCGAGATCCTCACCGTCGTCCTCGGGCCGGCCTCCCGCGGCGCCGGCCTGAGCCGCCAGCTCCTGCGCGCCCACCTCGTCGCCCTGGAGGATTTGGGCGTGCGCCGGGTCCACCTCGAGGTCGACGACGGCAACGCCCCGGCGCTCGCCCTCTACCGCCGCCACGGCTTTGCCGAGACCGGCCGCCGGGCGAGCTACTACGCCCGGCCCGACGGCGGGCGCGCCAACGCGATCATGATGCAGGCGGCGCTGGGGTAGGGGCTGCGGGTCGACGCGCGATCCGGGAAAAGAATGGCGCGGGTTTTCCCTCTGCCCGCGGGCGGCTATCCGGATACACGCATCTCCTCGGAGCCAACCCTTCGTGAATGTTCGCGCCTTCCCCTCCCCACAAGGGGGAGGGGCGGGACCTCCGACGGGGGCATCGCTCGGACCGAGACCTGTGGATGCGATAGCCGTGGGCGGGGAGAGGGAATACCCGCGCCATCTCCTTCCCCGGTCAGCCCTGCCGGCGGCGGAGCAGCCCGGGCGGTGGACGCTCCCGGCCGGACTTGATATGCGGCTCGAACCTCACCGCAAGACGTTTCCCCCGTGCCGAGCGCCCCGCCGTCGAACCCATGACGTATCTCGTCGCCGGCCTGCGGCTCCTCGCCTACGCCCTCGTCTTCGCGCTCCTCGCCGGGCCGCACTGGCTGGCCCTGAAGCTCGGGCGGGGGCGGTTCGCCGGCCACGCACCGGTCTGGCTGCACCGGGCCTTCCTCCGCCTGTTCCAGGTGCGCCTGACCGTGACCGGCACGCCGCCGGCGCCGGGCGAGGCGGCGCTCGTCATCGCCAACCACATCTCCTGGCTCGACATTCCGGTGCTCGGGGCGGTGCGGCCGCTCTCCTTCGTGGCGAAGTCCGAGATCGCCGGCTGGCCGGTGATCGGCACGCTCGCCCGGCTGCAGCGCACGGTGTTCATCGATCGCGCCCGCAAGCGCCATACGGCGGTGGTCAACACCGAGATGAGCCGGCGGCTGCGCGCCGGCGACCTGATCGTCCTGTTTGCCGAGGGCACCACCGGCGACGGCACACGGCTCCTGCCGTTCCGCACCTCGCTCGTCGGCGCGGCGCGGGCGGCGATCACCGAGGGCGGCCTCGACCGGGTGCGGCTCCAGCCCCTGTGCATCGCCTATACGCGCCGCCACGGCCTGCCGCTGACCCGGGCCGAGCGGCCGGACATCGCCTGGTACGGCGACATGGAGCTCGGCCCCAGCGTCAAGCTGTTCTTCGAACGCGGCCCGATCGACGTGTCGGTCACCTGGGGCGAGCCGGTCGCGTTCGCGGCCGGCACCGACCGCAAGGCCGCGACGGCGCTCGCCGAGGCCTCGGTGCGACGCGCCCTCCAGGAGGCGGTGACCGGCCGCCCGCCGGTTCCAGAAACTCCGCGCGCCGATGCCCCGCCCGTCGCGGCCGCGCCGCCTATTCTCATTCCGGCCGCGACGGCTTAAATGACGGAGGACGGCCCGCAGTGGGCGGCCGCCGCGTCCGATCATCCACTCGATCTTTTCCTGGCAGGGCCGGTTCGTTGAAGAAAGCGTTCGTCAAATCCTACGGCTGCCAGATGAACGTCTACGACGCCTCGCGGATGGTCGACCTGCTCGGCCGCGAGGGCTTCGTCGAGACCGGCACCGTCGAGGAGGCCGACGTCGTCGTCCTCAACACCTGCCACATCCGCGAGAAGGCGGCGGAGAAGGTCTATTCCGAGCTCGGCCGCCTGCGGGTGCTGAAGGGCGAGCGGGCGGAGGCCGGCCAGGACACCACGGTGGTGGTGGCGGGCTGCGTCGCGCAGGCCGAGGGGCGCGAGATCCTGAACCGCGCGCCCGGCGTCGACGTGGTGGTGGGCCCCCAGAGCTACCACCGCCTGCCGCAACTGCTCGCCGCCTCGAAGGCCAGCCGCGTCGTCGACACCGAATTCCCGGTCGAGGACAAGTTCGACCATCTGCCGGCGCGCCGCACCCCCGGCGTCTCGGCCTTCCTCACGGTGCAGGAGGGCTGCGACAAGTTCTGCGCCTTCTGCGTCGTGCCCTATACCCGCGGGGCCGAGGTCTCGCGCGCGGTCGACAAGATCGTGGCCGAGGCCGAGCGGCTGGCGGCGGCGGGCGCCCGCGAGCTGACCCTGATCGGCCAGAACGTCAACGCCTTCCACGGGCCGGGGCCCGACGGGCGCGACTGGACGCTCGGCGAGTTGCTCCGCCGCGTCGCCGCGATTCCCGGCGTCCTGCGCCTGCGCTACACCACGAGCCATCCGCGCGACATGGACGAGGCGCTGATCGCGGCCCATCGCGACCTGCCGGCCCTGATGCCCTACCTGCACCTGCCGGTGCAGTCGGGCTCCGACCGGATCCTCGCGGCGATGAACCGCAAGCACGACGCCGACACCTACCGCCGCCTGATAGACCGGGTGCGGACGGCGCGGCCCGACATCGCGCTCTCCTCCGACTTCATCGTCGGCTTCCCGGGCGAGACCGATGCCGACCACGCCGAGACGATGCGGCTCATCGCCGATATCGGTTTCGCCAGCGCCTTCTCGTTCAAGTACAGCCCGCGCCCCGGCACGCCGGCGGCCGAGAGCGAGGACGCGGTGCCGGAGGCGGTGAAGAGCGAGCGCCTGGCCGAGCTGCAGGCCTTGCTCGAGCGCCAGCGCCAGGACTTCAACCACGCCACGGTGGGCCGGACCGTGCCGGTGCTGCTCGAGAAGCCCGGGCGCCATCCGGGCCAGGTCGCCGGCAAGTCGCCCTACCTCCAGGCGGTGCAGATCGACGGCGACGTCGCGGCGATCGGCACGGTGGTGCCGGTGCGGATCACCCGGGCCGGCTCGAACAGCCTGTTCGGCGAGGCGATCGGCGAAGCTGCCGCGGCCGCGACGGCCGCCGCGTGAGGAACGACAGAATGGCGACCGGAGAGGCGGGCGGGCGCGGCCCGAAGGGGCGCGATCCCGCGCGCGAGCGCGAGATCCCCCCGCGGGCGGTGGCGGGCCTGAGCGAGGCGGCCGAGATCGCCCTGACCTTCGACGACAACCGCCTGGCGAGCCTGGTCTTCGGCCAGTTCGACCAGAACGTCGCCCATCTGGAGCGGCGCCTCGGCGTGGTGGCGACCGCGCTCGGCAACCACGTCGTGGTCAAGGGCCCGCCGGATTCGGCCGAGCGCGCGCGCCGGGTGCTGGAACTGCTCTACGCCCGCGTCCGCGACGGAGGCGGGGCGCCGCTCAGCCTCGGCGACGTCGACGGGGTGATCCAGGAATCCTCGCTCCAGGGCAACCTGTTCTCGCCCGCCGAGGCGCCGGCGAACGGCGAGCGCCCGTCCTTCGACCAGATCGCCACCCGCCGCCGCGGCGGCGTGCGGGCCCGCAACGCCGCGCAGGACGCCTACATCAAGGCGTTGCGCGCCCACGAGCTGGTCTTCGCGGAAGGCCCGGCCGGCACCGGCAAGACCTGGCTCGCGGTCGGCTACGCGGTCTCGCTCCTCGAGCAGGGCCATGCCGAGCGGCTGATCCTGTCGCGCCCTGCGGTCGAGGCCGGCGAGCGGCTGGGCTTCCTGCCCGGCGACATGCGCGAGAAGGTCGATCCCTACTTGCGGCCGATCTACGACGCCCTCTACGACTTCATGGAGGCGCGCCACGTCGATCGCGGCTTGCAGACCGGCATGATCGAGATCGCGCCGCTCGCCTTCATGCGCGGGCGGACCCTCACCAACGCGGTGGTGCTCCTCGACGAGGCGCAGAACACCACCTCGATGCAGATGAAGATGTTCCTGACCCGGCTCGGCGAGAATTCCCGGATGATCGTCACCGGCGATCCGAGCCAGATCGACCTGCCGCCGGGCCAGAAATCCGGCCTCGTCGAGGCGGTGCGGATCCTCGACGGCGTCGAGGGCGTCGGCCGGGTCACCTTCCGCGACGTCGACGTGGTGCGGCACGACCTCGTGCGCCGGATCGTCACGGCCTACGAGACCGATGCCCGGGAGAACCCGGAGGTCGCGCCCCAGCGGCCGAGCCCCTCGCGCCGGGGGCCGCTGCCGTGAGCGACAACGAAATCGACGTCTCGGTCGAGGACGAGCGCTGGGAGGCCGTCGCGCCCGATCTCGAGGCCTTCATCGCCCGTGCGGTGGAAGCGGCGCTCGCCGTCGTGCCGCCCGGCGGCCCGATCGAGATCAGCCTCGTGCTCACCGACGACCCCTCGGTGCAGGAGCTGAACCGCGCCTGGCGGGGCAAGGACAAGCCGACCAACGTGCTGTCCTTCCCCAACGAGCAGCCGCATGGCGGCGGCCCGCGCCTCCTCGGCGACGTGGTTCTTGCGTATGACACAATGCTGCGCGAGAGTGGGGAGCAGTCGAAGCCCCTCGGCCACCACCTCGCCCACCTCGTGGTTCATGGCACGCTGCACCTCCTCGGTCACGACCACGAGCTCGGCGATGCCGAGGCCGACGCCATGGAGGCGTTGGAGGTCGAGGCCCTGCGGCGCCTCGGCGTGCCGGACCCGTACGGCGATGCGGCCGAGTGAGCCGCCGCTCCCATCCCAGACGCGAGAGACATGAGCAACGATCGAAGTCGCAGCGCCGCCGCGACCGCGCAGGCGATCCCGGAGGATGACAGTCCGGGGCGCGAACCCTGGTATGATCGCCTCCTCAACATCTTCCACCTGAAGGCCCGCGACGCCCAGCGCGACGGCCTCTCGGACGCCCTCGACGAGGTGCGGAACGGCGACCACGCCGTCTCCCCGGTCGAGCAGGCGATGCTCAAGAACGTGCTGAGCCTCCACCGGGTGCGGGTCGACGACGTGATGATCCCCCGGTCCGAGGTGGTGGCGGTCTCGATCGACACCGCGCTCGGCACCCTGCTCAAGGTGTTCCGCTCGGCCGGCCATTCCCGCCTGCCGGTCTACGGCGAGAGCATGGACGACCCCCGCGGCATGGTCCACATCCGAGACTTCGTCGACTACATGGCGAGCCGGGCCGAAGCCGAGGGCGACCGCCTGCCCGACCTCGCCGGGGTCGACCTCGCGGCGACGCTCGCCACCACCCGCATCCTGCGCCCGGTGCTGTTCGTGCCGCCGTCCATGCCGGCGATCGACCTGCTCGCCCGGATGCAGGCGAGCCGCACCCACATGGCGCTCGTCATCGACGAGTACGGCGGCACCGACGGCCTGATCTCGATCGAGGACCTGATCGAGGTCGTGGTCGGCGACATCGAGGACGAGCACGACGTCGCCGAGGGCCACCGCGTCCTCAAGGTCGACGGCGAGAGCGAGATCTTCGTCGCCGACGCCCGCGCCAGCCTCGACGACGTCGCCGAGGCGACCGGCGTCGACCTCGCGGCGGCGGTGGGCGAGGCGGCCGACGAGGTCGATACGCTGGGCGGCCTGATCGTCACCCTGGCGGGCCGCGTGCCCGCGAGGGGCGAGGTCATCGCCATGCCGGGCGATTTCGAGGTCGAGGTGCTGGACGCCGACCCGCGGCGGATCAAGCGCCTGCGCATGCATCGCGGCCTCGCCCGGCTCGAGGGACCGGAGGCGCCGCTCGCCCTGCCGCCCCCCGGCGCCGAGGCCGGCCTCCGGGCGGATTCCGCCGCCTGACCCTCTCCCGCGGCGCCCGTGCGGCGCCGCGCGCGCCCTCGCGAGCCCGCCGATGCAGCACACCGACACGAACGGGGCGGCCCGCGCCGTCCCGGCGACGCCCTTCGGCCTCACGCCGCTCGCCCACCGCGTCGCCCTGACCTCCGGCTGGGTGCGGCTCGGCCTCGCCTGGCTCGCGGGGGCCTGCGGCGCCCTGGCGATGCCGCCCTTCGGGTTCCTGCCCGCCCTCTGCCTCGCGCTCGTCCCGGCGGTCTGGCTCCTCGACGGAGCCGCCACCGCCTCCTCGCGCCTCGGCAGGCGGGCTGGCACGGCGCTCGCCGCGGGCGTGATCGGCTGGGCCTGGGGCTTCGGCTACCTCACGGCCGGGCTGTGGTGGCTCGGCGCCGCCTTCCTGGTCGAGGCCGACCAGTTCGCCTACCTGATGCCGCTCGGCGTGCTCGGCCTGCCGGCGGCGCTGGGACTGTTCTACGGCGCGGGGTTCGCCGTCGCGCGCCTGCTCTGGTCGCCGGGGCCCGCCCGCATCGCCGCGCTCGCCTTCGGCATCGGTGGCGCCGAGTGGCTGCGCGGGCACCTGTTCACCGGGTTTCCGTGGAACACCCTCGGCATGGCGCTCGGCCAGAACCTCTGGCTGATGCAGGCCGCCTCGGTCGTCGGCCTCTACGGGCTCACCGTTCTGGCGGTGCTGATCTGCGCCGCGCCCGCCACGCTGGCCGATCCGGGCGGTCCGGGGCGCGCGGCGCTGCGGCGGCTCGGGCCGCCCGGCGCCGCGCTCCTGCTGCTCGCAGGCCTCGCCCTCGGGGGCGCGCTGCGGCTGCCCTCCGGCCCGATGCCGGAGGTGCCTGGCGTGCGCCTGCGCCTCGTCCAGGCCGCCATCCCGCAGGATGCCCGCTTCAACCCGCGCAACCGCGAGGGCATCCTCGAGCGCTATCTGGGCTTGAGCGACAGCGCCACCGCGCCGGACCGCCAGGGCCTGCGCGACGTCACCCACGTGATCTGGCCCGAATCCTCGTTCCCGTTCCTGATCCAGCGCGATCCCCAGGCGCTGCGCCGGATCGGGAGCGCGCTGCCGCCCGGGACGCTCCTCGTCACCGGCGCGGCCCGGGCCGACGAGCCGCTGCCGGGCGAACGCCTGCGCTTCTACAACTCCATCCTGATGATCGGGCAGGACGGGATCGTCGGCGGGGGCTACGACAAGCTCCACCTCGTGCCCTTCGGCGAGTATCTGCCGGACCCGGTCGACGGCCTGTTGCGGGCTTTGGGCCTCAAGCAGTTCGTCGCGGTGCCGGGCGGCTTCACCCCGGGCGAGGCGCAGGAGCGCCTCCCCCTCGCCGTGCCGGGGCTGCCGCCGGTGGCGCCCTCGATCTGCTACGAGGCGATCTTTCCCGGAGCGGTCGCGCCGCACCGCGAGCGTCCGGGGTTGCTCCTCAACGTCACCAATGACGGCTGGTTCGGCGACACGCCGGGTCCGCGCCAGCACTTCGCCCAGGCGCGGCTGCGCGCGGTAGAGGAGGGTATTCCTCTCGTGCGGGCCGCGAACACCGGCATCAGCGCGGTCGTGGACCCGTATGGCCGGGTGACCGGCATGTTGTCGGTCGGGACCGAGGGCGTGCTCGACCGGCCGCTGCCCAGGAACCTTAGGGAAAGCCCGCCATACGGACGATTCGGTGATGTTCTTTTCTGTGCCATGCTCCTAGGGTGCCTGTCGCTGGCCGTCGTGGCGCGGGTCCGCCGCGCATCCGGCCAGTCCCGCGGAGCGTTATTGTGAAGAAGGCACCGGATCCGGTCGATCGGCATGTCGGGCATCGTGTACGTGTTCGGCGGCTCCTGATTGGCGTGAGCCAGGAACGGCTCGGCGACGCCCTCGGGGTGACGTTCCAGCAGATCCAGAAATACGAGAAGGGCGCCAACCGTATCAGCGCCAGCCGGTTGAACCAGATCTCCGAGATGCTGGGCGTGCCGGTGAGCTTCTTCTACGAGGGCGCGCCGCGCCAGGACGGCATGCGGAGCGAGGAGGGCGGGGCCGAGGCCGCGGCCGATCCCGTCGCCCACGACGTGCTCTGGACCAGCCAGGACCTGCAGCTCGTGCGCGCCTTCCAGCGCATCGGCGACAACCAGGTCCGCCGCCGCATCATCAGCCTGGTCGAGGCGATCGGCGCCGGCGAGGCGCCGCCCGACGACGCGCCGTGA
This sequence comes from Methylobacterium ajmalii, assembly GCF_016613415.1. Lineage (GTDB taxonomy): Bacteria > Pseudomonadota > Alphaproteobacteria > Rhizobiales > Beijerinckiaceae > Methylobacterium > Methylobacterium ajmalii. The sequence goes on from NZ_JACWCT010000027.1 coordinate 12,585, forward strand.
CCATCCCGACGCCCGGCCGGTGATCCGGCCGGCGGGCGGGCCCTGCCTGTGCGGGCCGCGGGTGCGCGCCCGTCAGCGCGCCCCGCGGCCGCCCTCCAGGCTCCAGCGCTCCAGCAGGGCCTCGGCCACGAAGCTCAGGATCGTCGCCGAGGTCCGCACCAGCCGGCTCATGGTCAGGATGCCGTGGGTCTGGTCGGAGAGGTGCAGCGCCGTGACCGGCACGCCGTCGCGCTCGAGGCGGTGGGCGTAGGCCCGCGCCTCCTCGCAGAGCGGGTCGTGGCCGCAGGTCAGCACCAGGGCCGGCGCCGTCCCGGCGAGGCTGGCGGCGCGGGCCGGCGAGGCGCGCCAGTCGGTGCGGTCGCGGATCTCCGGCACGTAATGGTCGACGAAGTAGCGCATCGTGCCGGCCGTCAGGGGCTGGCCCGCGACGATGCGCTCGTAGCCCTCGCTGGTCATCGCGAGATCGACGGCGGGGTAGAGCAGCACCTGCATCGCGGTGCGCGGCAGGGCGCCGTCGCGGCCCATCAGGGCCAGCACCGCCGCGAGGTTGCCCCCGGCGCTGTCGCCGCCCACCGCCAGCCGGGCCGGATCGACGCCGAGCCCCTCCGCCCGCTCGACCACGAAGGCGAGCGCCGCCGCCGCGTCCTCGACCGCCGCCGGGAAGGGATGCTCGGGGGCGAGCCGGTAATCGACCGAGATCACGCTGGCGCGCGTCAGGTTGGCGAGCCGCCGGCAGACCCAGTCGTGCGATTCGACGTTGCCGAGCACCCAGCCGCCGCCGTGCAGGTAGACGAGGCAGGGCAGCCGCTCCTCCGGCGCCGTGCCCTCGCCGCGATAGAGCCGCAGCGGCACCGGCCCGGCCGGGGAGGGCGCGGCGAGGTCGCGGATCTGCGCCACCTCGTCCGGTGGCGGCTGCAGGGCCCGGCGCCCGGCGAGATAGCTGCGCCGCGCCGCCTCGGGTGGCAGCGATTCGAGGGGCTGCGCGTCGGCAGCGCGCAGCATCGCCAGCAGGGCCTGGACGTCGGGATGGAGGGCGGGCATCGGGCGGCTCGAACGGGACCGGGGGCGGAGACCCTTAGCAGACCTCCGCCCGAAGGGAGTCTCAGACCTTGGACCTCACGCCTCCCCAGTCGGCCAGGCGAAGAAGCCGCGGCCCTCCGATTCGAGGTGCCGGTTCAGCACCATGCGGTGGACCTCGTCGGCGCCGTCCACCAGCCGGGCCTGGCGGGCGTAGCGGTAGATCCACTCCAGCACCGTGTCCTTCGAGTAGCCGCGGGCGCCGTTGATCTGGATGCCGATATCGGCCGCCCGGTGCAGGGTGTTGGCGACGTGCACCTTCGCCATCGACACCTCTTTGCGGGCGAACCGGCCCTGGTCGAGCTCCCAGGCGGCGCGCATCACCAGGAGCCGGCCGATCTCGATATCCATGGCGAGGCCGCCGAGCATCAGCTGCACGCTCTCGCGCTCGGCGAGGCGCACGCCGAAGCCCTCGCGGGTGGCGGCATATTCTTGCGCGATCTCGACGCAGCGGCCGGCGAGCCCGAGCCAGCGCATGCAGTGGGTGAGGCGGGCGGGCCCCAAGCGGACCTGCGTCACCTTCAGGCCCTTGCCCTCGCCGCCGAGCACGTCCTCGGGCTTGATGGTCAAGCCGTCGAAGGCGAGCTCGCAATGGCCGCCATGCTCCTCCGGCCCCATGATCGGGATGCGGCGGACGATCTCCCAGCCCGGCTGGTCGCGGTGGAACAGGAAGGCGGTGAGCCCGTAGCGCGGATCGTCGGAGGTCCGGGCGATCAGGATGAAGTGGGCCGCGTCCTCGGCGCCGGTGATGTACCACTTGCGGCCCGAGATCCGCCACGAGCCGTCCGGCTGGCGCTCGGCGCGGGTCTTGATCATCGACGGGTCGGAGCCGCCGCCGGGATGCGGCTCGGTCATCGCGAAGGCCGAGCGCACCTCCCCGGAGACGATGGGCGCGAGCCAGCGCGCCTTCTGCTCGGGCGTGCCCAGCGCTTCCAGCACCATCATGTTGCCGTCGTCGGGGGCGGCGGAGTTGAACACCACAGGCCCGAAGATCGAGCGGTTCATCTCGGTGTAGCAGGCCGCCATGCCGACCTTGCCGAGCCCCTGGCCGCCGGTCTCGGGCTTGAGCTGCAGGCACCACAGGCCGGCGGCCTTGGCCTTGGCGCGTAAACGCGCCAGGGCCTCGGGTCCGATATTCTCGTGCTCGTCCCAGGTGCTCCGGTCGGCCTCGACGGGCAGGATCTCGCTCTCGACGAAGGCCGCGATGCGGGCGCGGTACTCCTCGATGCGGGGAGAGAGCGTGAAGTCCATGGCCGAATCCCTCGGGCGGTGGAATTATAATTCCAAACGCTTGCGCCACCCGGGGGCTGGGGTCAAGCGTGGACATTTTCCGGGCAGCCCGGAGCATGCGTTTGAAGGCACGCTGCACGACAGGAGCGCGAAAATCGCGGTGATGGTTGTCCCACCTGCGGCCTCATCCTGAGGTGCTGCCGCTTGCGGCAGCCTCGAAGGAGGGTTCCAGGTCTCGCCGAGACTTCTGGAGCCCTCCTTCAAGGTCAGTCGATCTTCAATCGACTGACACCTCAGGATGAGGTCGGGAGTGGGAAGCGCCGCACGTGAAATGTCATGCCGTGTGCTCTGCGGCCTGTAAGATCATTTGCCCAAGATCATTTGCCCAAGATCATTTGCCCAAGATCATTTGCCCCTCGGCGGCCCGGTCGGAACCAGGAGGGCGATCCGGTAGGTCCCGCCCTCGCGGCCGACCAGGAACACGCTGGTGGGGGCGGCGTCGCCCTCGACCGGCGGCTCGTCGAACACCACCCGCAGCCGCTCGGTCACGGGCATGTTGGCCTTGAGCGTGCCGCGGGCGGTCGCCTCGGCGAGGCCGTCCTCCGGCATCGGCTCCAGGGCCGCGGCCTTGATCGGCCGGCCGAAGCCGGAGCGGATCTGGTAGAGCGTCAGGCGCTTGCGCTGCGCCCTTGTGCCGGTCCAGTTCACCAGCCGCTCGAAGGCGGCGATGTCGTGGTCGGTCATGGCCTTCGTCACGTAGGCGACGAGGGCGTCGGGTCGGGCGGGGAGGGGAGCGCCGCTCCCGGCCGTCGCCTCCGGTGCGGGCTGCGCCGCGGCCGGCCCCGCGAAGAGGCCGGCCACGAGCGCCAGGGCGGCGAGACGCAGCCCCGGCTTCGCCGAGCGGCGGGTCACTTGGCCGTCGCCTCCTCGCCCATCACCCGGAAGACCCAGATCACCCCGCCCTGCGGCAGGACGCTGACCCGGCGCTCCTCGGGGATGAGCGCGTTGATGCCGGTCAGCATCCGCTCGGCGTCGACGCCCCAGCCGGCCTGGACCGCGACGTACTGGATCCCGTCGACCATGTAGCTCGACGGCACGCCGGTGACTCCGGAATTGAGCCGCGTCTCCCACAGCACCTTGCCGGTGGTGCCGTCGAGCGCCCGGAACTTCCGGTCGCTGGTGCCGCCGGCGAAGATCAGCCCGCTGCCGGTGGTGAGCAGCGGCCCCCAGTTCGCCGAATCCTGGAAGTCGTGCTGCCAGGCCTTCTTGCCGGTCTTCGGATCCCAGGCCTGGATCGCCCCGATGGCGAAGGGCTTCGACTTGTCGACCCCGTCGCGCAGGCGCAGCGAGTTCAGCACCTCGTCGATCGGGATGCCGATATAAAGTTCGCCCGGCTTGCGTGTGCCGGCCTGGGCGCCGGCCAGCTCCGAGCACAGGTTGTCGTTGGACGGGATGTAGAACAGCCCGGTCTTCGGGTTGTAGGCCTCCGGTGGCCAGTCCTTCCCGCCCCACAGGCCGGGGCAGAAGGCGGCGCGCCGGTTGATGCCCGGGATCTTGGACTGGTCGTAGGTCGGCCGGCCGGTCTTCGGATCGAGCGAGGCGAAGACGTCCTGGTGCACGAACGGCTTGCCGTCGACGAAGCTCAACGGCCCGTCCTTGCTGCGCTCGAGCGTCCAGAGGTAGCCGTTGCGGCCGGCATGGATCGCGGCGGGGATCTTCCTGCCGTCGCGCTCGATGTCGATCAGCACCGGCGCCGAGACCTCGTCCCAGTCCCAGGCGTCGTTCCAGTGATACTGGTGGTGGCCCTTGATCTTGCCGCTGTCGAGGTCGAGCGCGACGACCGACGAGGTGTAGAGGTTGTCGCCCGGCCGCGCGTCCGGCGTCCAGGGCCCGCCGTTGCCGGTGCCGAAATAGGCGAGGTTGGCGGCCGGGTCGTAGCTGCCCTGGATCCAGACCGAGCCGCCGCCGGTCTTCCAGGAATCGCCCTTCCAGGTGTCGGCCGCCGGGTCGCCGGGGCCGGCGACCGTGTAGGTCTTCCAGGCCTCGTGGCCGGTCTCGGCGTCGAGCGCCGTGATGAAGCCGCGCACGCCGTACTCGCCGCCGGAGACGCCGACGACGACCTTGCCCTTGGCCACCAGCGGCGAGAGCGTCATGTAGTAGCCGTCCTGCCAGGGGGCGACGCACTTCTCCCACTTCACCTTGCCGGTGGTGGCGCCGAGCGCGACCACGCAGGCATCGGTGGTGGTCATGTAGACGCTGTCGCCGTAGAGCCCGACGCCGCGGTTGGTCGGATGGAGCTGGGACAGCTCCGGCGGCAGCTCCTTCTGGTAGCGCCACAGGATCTCGCCGGTGCGGGCGTTGATCGCCATCACCTGGGCCTGCGGGGTTGTGACGAACATCACCCCGTTGTTGACGATCGGCGGGGCCTGGTGGCCTTCGCTGACGCCGGTCGACAGGCTCCAGGCCGGGACGAGCTTGGTGACGTTCTTGGCGGTGATCTGGTCGAGCGGGGAATAGCCCCAGCTCTGGTAGTTGCCTCGGTATTGCAGCCAGTTCTCCGGCTCGGGATTCGCGAGCCGCTGGTCGGTGACCGGCTTGTAGTCGACCTTGTCGGCCGGGCCGGCCTTGGCCGGCGCACCGGCGAGCGCGAGGGCCACCGCACAGGGCGCGACCGCGGTGAGCCAGTGCCTGGCCCGAACGAGACGTGACATGCTGCTCTCCTGACAGACGGGGACGGGCAGGGGCCGGCCCGGCATTTCCTCGATCTCGGTGCTTTTGCCCGATTGATTGTCCGGACCCGCGTCGTTGCTGCGCGAGCCCCGGTCTCTCCTCGGCGAGGACCGACAGGGTTGCCGTCCTCGTCTAGGGTCGGACAGCGCGGCGGCGCTGCCGTTCTCATCGCGAGGCGGCGCGGGCGCCGCCTCGAACCCGCTCAGGCGGCGCCCGGCCCCGGCTTGCCGATGAAGCCGCCGGCCACCATGAGCGCGCCGCCCTCGCCCCTGGCCAGCGGCAGGACCGGCAGGCGCTTGCGCGCCGGCCCCTTGGCGACCCGTCCGCCCTCGGCGGGCAGGAACTCGGAATGGTGGCAGAAGCAGCTCAGGCGCTTCGTCTCGTGGTTCCAGCCCGAGATGGTGCAGCCCTGGTGCGTGCAGACGCCAGAGAGCGCCACGACGCCCTCGACCGCGTGGGCGCGCTGGTCCTCGGCGACCTGATCGGGGGCGACCCGCACCAGGATGATCTTGGAAAAGCGCGAGCCCTCGCGCCGGACGCCCTGCGGATCGACCGCCACCGCCTCGATGAGTTCGCCGCCGACCGGCAGGCCGTCGAGCGTCACGGCCTGCCCCGCCTTCGCCCCGTCGGCCAGCACCAGCCGGTCGCCCTTCTGCGGCAGCGTGTCCTCCGGCCCCGCGAAGGCGGCGCCCCCGGCCGCGCAGCAGGCAACGGCTCCCATCACGACGCTGCGCCGGTCGAGACCGGGCGCGCGCTGCCCCTCACGAGCCATCTTTCCTCCCGTTACACGTTCTTATGTTTTTCTAATTTCACCTATGAGTAGCCGACAGGGTGCGGGCGTCAACCCGCTTCGTGTCGGGATGTCGTCGTTTCGACGTGGCGCGACGCACGCTCTACTTGGTGCGACGCGAGAGCGACTTGTGCAATGCAATAGAGCGCGTCAGCGGGCCAGGGCCGCCCGGAGCGTCGCGGCCAGGGCGTCCGGGTCGATCCCGTTCGGCAGCCGCGCCATCACGTCGCCCGCCGGGCCGACGAGGAAGAGGTCGCCCGGATGGTCCACCACCCCGTCGTGACGCCGGATCGGGGCCGCGACCGCGGCCGCGAGGGCGTCGATCACCGCGACAGGGCCGGTCACCGCCACGATGGCGGGATGGAAGGTGTCGAGGTAGCGGGCGAGCGCCGCGGGACCGTCGCGCTCGGGATCGGCCGCGACCAGCACCGGCACCAACCGGGCCAGCAGGGCGGGGGGCAACTCGTCGAGGGCCTGGGTCACGGTCATCAGCGCGGTCGGGCACAGGTCCGGGCAGCGCGTGTAGCCGAAATAGACCAGGCGCAGGCGCCCGGCGAAGCGGGCCTCGTCGAGCACGGCGCCGGTCTGGTCGACGAGACCGTGCCCGGCCGGCCAGGCCAGGGAGCCGGAGGCGGGACGCGCGGCGGGCGCGCCGACGGCCCCGCCCGCAAGGAGCAGCGCCAGCGAGAGCACCCGGGCCACCGGCCGCACCCTTGCCGAGACGGAAAACATGGCTTCGACCCTGCACCCCGCCATGACTTAAAGCGTCTCCGCGGGCCGGCGCCAGCGACCGGCAGACGATGTCGCGGGGTTATTCCCGCACCTCGCAGGGTCGTGATGGCGCGATGTGAGCCGGGAGACGACACGCGATGCCACGCTGATCGCGAAAGGACTTCCTTAACCGCTCCATGCCGCCCCGGCGGCATTCGGGCGGATTCGCACGATCGTCGCAGGTCGCCGTTAAGGCTGCCTGGCCCAATGTTGCTGGAGCGGAAACAATCGGCGGCGAGGCCATGGCGATCATCAAGCAGCTCATCACCACCTCCGGGCCGCTCCTGGCCTATCTCGGTGCGATGCCGCTCGCGCGGATGATCCCGTTCCGATCGCGCTCCGCCCCGCCGCTCCTCGACGGCCCGGTGCAGCGCACCGTCGACTTCCCGGCGGTGCAGCCGCCGGCCGAGCCCTATGCCTGGCCGCGCTCGCACATCCTGTCGGGCGATCCGGTCCAGACCGCGACCTATATCTACACCAGCCCCGACGGCCTGTTCGCCGCCGGCATCTGGACCTGCGCGATCGGCAAGTTCCGCATCGATTTCGGCCGGGCCGAGTTCATCCAGATCCTGGAGGGCGAGGTGATCGTCACCGACGCCGAGGGCACCGCCCGCACCTACCGGGCCGGCGACGCCTTCGTCACGCCGAAGGGCTTCTCCGGAACCTGGGACGTGATCGCACCGATCAAGAAGCACTTCACCTGGTACGGCTCTGGGGAGTGAGTCAGCGTTGCCGGACGGGCGCGATACCGCTTCGGGAGACAAACGGCCGATCCGGTTCGGCATCCCAGGGTGAGGCTGCCGAATGGGTATAACGTTCCGGCGATGAGAAAAATATCAGAGCCTGTTTGAGAAAAAATTGATGTAACTGAGACTATCCTACCCTGCCACCTCAGGATGAGGTGATAGGGTAGGATATCTGAAGATCGCTGTCGGCGTTGGCCAGTCACAATCAAACAGACAGGCTCGCAGCTGACTAGCTTCGCACAGCAATCGGCAAGTGCGGCCCCAACCCCGGGGCGGCGATCACAGATCGAAGTTCGTCGGCAGCATCACCACGTCGCGGATGGTCATGCCGCGCGGGCGCGTCAGCATGAACATCACCACGTTCGCCACCTCCTCTGGCTCAAGCAGGCTGCCGGAGGCGCGGGCCTCCGCCAGCTTCTCGGGCGGCCAGTCGGCGAGGAGCGCGGTGACGACCGGGCCGGGCGAGATCGCGCCGACGCGGATGCCGTGCTTGAACACCTGCCGGCGGGTCGTCTGGACGAAGCAGTTGATCGCCCATTTCGACGAGGCGTAGACCGGCTCCCACGGCGTCGGGTAGTGGGCGGCGAGCGAACTCGTCAAGATGATGTCGCCCGAGCCGCGCGCGATCATGTGCGGCAGCACGTCGTGGACGTTCTTCATCACGACGTTGACGTTGAGATTCAGCATCCGGTCGATCGCCGCCGACTCGTTGTCCACGAGGTCGCCGCCGACGTACGTGCCCGCGTTGGCGTGCAGGATGTCGAGCCGGCCGGCGGCGTCCAGGATCCGCGGCAGCAGACCGGCGCAGGCGGCGGGATCGAGGAGGTCGAGGGGCAGCGCGAGCGCCGCCGCGCCGTGCCGGGCGCACAGGCCGGCGAGCGCCGCCTCGTCCCGGTCGACGAGGACCACGCGGGCACCCGCCGCCAGCATCGCCTCGGCGCTCGCGAGCCCGATGCCCGACGCCGCGCCGGTGACCGCCGCGACCTTGCCGTCCAGTTCGCCCGCCACGGTAACTCCCCCCGTCGTTCGCGTTACCGCAGCGCCAGCGCGGGCACCGCCGGCTCGCCGTCGCGCGGCAGGTTCGTCTGCCACACCGTGCCGCTGCTGCCCTTCTGGTATCCGTCGTCGTAGAGCTTGCGCATGTAGGCGGTGTCGAAGCCCTGCGAGGCCGGGACCTCCGGAATGCGCCGGTCGATGTAGGTCAGGTTGAAGCCCATGCCGTTGCGGCGGGCGAAGGCGTAGGTGCTGGCGAGTGTGGCCCGTGCGCGGGAGCGCCCGACGGTCGAGAGCGAGCGCACGGCGATCGGCAGGGTGCCGTTCTGGACGAGGTCGAAGCTCGGCTCGATGCGGCCGTTGATGACGACGTAGATGTTGGGCTTGCCGCGGCTCTCGGCGATGCGCCCATCCTGGGTCAGGAAGGCCTCCGGCAGGGTGAAGACCGGGGTCACCACCGAGCCGTCGACATGCATCTCCTGGAAGGCGTGGTTGCCGGCCTGGGCGTCGATCAGCATCGGCGGGAAGACCGCCGGCACGCTGGCCGAGGCGGTCAGCACGTCGCGGAAGAGGTCGCGGGCGTTGGGCTGGCCGCTCGCCGCGATGGCGCCCATGTCCCAGATCACGGCGCGCTGCGAATCGAGGTTGGTGGTGACGACGAGGAGGCGCCGTCCCTTGTTATGCTCCTCGGCCACCGCCGCGATCAGGTCCGGGGTGACGTAGCGCCCGACGAGGTCGCGCAGGCGCGCGTCGCCGAACAGGCCGTCGCCGGTCAGCACGTTGAGGGGGTTGGGCGAGCGAACGAGCGTAGCGGCCTCGCCGCTGGTGTAGATCTCGCGCAGGTACCCGTCATAGGCGGGGCCCAGGAAGGCGAAGGGCGCGATGAGCGCGCCGGTCGAGACGCCCGAGACCATGGTGAAGTTCGGCCGCCGGCCGGTCTGGCTCCAGCCGTTGAGCACGCCGGCGCCGTAGGCCCCGTCGCCGCCGCCGCCCGAGAGGGCGAGGTAGCTGAACGGCTCGCGCGAGCCCTTCACCTGGTCGGCGACCGCGGCGAAGCTGCGGGCCGAGCCGTCGGCCCAGAACCGCACCTCGGGGGCCTGGCCCGGCACGGTGGCGATGGCGGCCTCCGCGGCCGTGTAGGGCGCGCGCGGCAGCGACGCGCAGGCGGCGGCCTGCGCCCCGATCAGGGCGACCGCGAGGCCGCGCATCCAGGTCGATCGATGGGACACGATCATTGCACCACGAGTTTCACCACGCCGCCCTCGCCGGGGAGTATCCGACGAAGACGACGAAACGGCAACGCTTATGGCAAAGCTCGAGCGGTGGAACGGTTCCGCCGTCTCTATTCCGCCGCCTTGGGTCCACCGCCGCGGCGGCCGAAATCCGGCTCGGCGGTCTCCTGGCCCATGGCGACGATGCCGCGGCGGATGGCGCGGGTGCGGGTGAACAGGGCGTGCAGCGCCTCGCCGTCGTCCCAGCGGATGGCGCGGGCGAGCGCCGACAGGTCCTCGTTGAAGCGTCCCAGCATCTCCAGCACCGCCTCCTTGTTGGTGAGGAAGATGTCGCGCCACATCGTCGGGTCGGAGGCGGCGATGCGGGTGAAGTCGCGAAAGCCGCCGGCCGAGAACTTGATCACCTCGGACTGGGTCACGGTCTCGAGGTCGGCGGCGGTACCGACGATGTTGTAGGCGATGAGGTGCGGGACGTGGCTGGTGATCGCCAGCACCAGGTCGTGATGGGCCGGCGTCATCGTCTCGACGACCGAACCCAGCCCCTCCCAGAAGCCGCGCACTCGCGCCACCGCCGCCGGGTCCGTGCCCTCCGGCGGGGTGAGGATGCACCAGCGGCCGTGGAACAGGGCGGCGAAGCCCGCATCCGGCCCCGAATGCTCGGTGCCGGCGACCGGGTGGGCGGGCACGAAGCTCACGCCCTCGGGCAGATGCGGGGTGGCGGCCGCCACCACCGCGGCCTTGACCGAGCCGACGTCGGACAGGATCGCGCCGGGCGCGAGCGCCCCGGCGATCTCGGCGGCCACCGCCCCGATGGCGCCGACCGGCACGCACAGGATCACGAGGTCGGCCCCCGCCACCCCGGCGGCGAGGTCGGTCGTCACGGTGTCGGCGAGGCCGAGCGCCCGCACGCGGTCGATCACGCCCTCGTCGCGGTCGACCGCGACGATCTCGCGGGCGAGCCCGCCCGCCCGGGCGCCCCGGGCGAGCGAGGAGCCGATCAGCCCGAGGCCGACGAGCGCCAGGCGCCGGAACGGCTCAGCCACGCGGCTCGCCCTTCATGAAGGCGGTGAGGGCCGCCACCAGGGCCTCGTTGGATTCGGCGGCGCCGATCGTCAGGCGCAGCGCGTTCGGCAGGCCGTAGGCCGCCACCCGGCGCAGGATCATCCCGCGGGCGGTGAGGTAGGCGTCGGCGTCGGCCGCGGTGCGGCCGGCCTCCTCGGGGAAGTGGATCAGCACGAAGTTGCCGACGCTTGGCGTCACGGTCAGGCCGAGGCCTTCCAGCGCCTGCGTCACCTTCGGCAGCCAGGCGTCGTTGTGGGCGACCGCGGCGGCGATGTGAGCGTCGTCGGCCATCGCGGCGGCGCCGGCGGTGATCGCCGCGGCGCCGAGGTTGAACGGGCCGCGGATGCGGTTGACCGCGTCGACGATGGCGGCGGGCGCCACCATCCAGCCGATGCGGAGCGCGGCGAGCCCGTACGCCTTCGAGAAGGTGCGGGTCATCACGACGTTCTCGGATTCGGAGACCAGCTCCAGGCCGGCCGCGTAGTCGTTGCGCCGGACGTACTCGGCATAGGCCGCGTCGAGCACCAGCAGCACCGACTTCGGCAGGCCGGCATGGAGGCGGCGCACTTCGTCGAACGGCAGGTAGGTGCCGGTCGGGTTGTTGGGGTTGGCGAGGTAGACGATGCGGGTCTTGTCGGTCACCGCCGCCAGGATCGCGTCGACGTCGGCCGTATGGTCGCGCTCGGGCACCACCACCGGCGTGCCGCCCGCCGCCAGGATGGCGATGCGGTACACCAGGAAGCCGTACTGCGAATAAACGCCCTCGTCGCCCGGGCCCATATAGGCGTAGGTCAGGAGAGACAGCAGCTCGTCCGAGCCGGCGCCGCAGACGATGCGCTCCGGATCGAGGCCGTATTTCTGGGCGATGGCCTGGCGCAGCTTGGTCGCCGAGCCGTCGGGATAGAGCTCCAGGTGCCCGGCCGTCTCCTGCATCGCCGCGATCGCCGCCGGGCTCGGGCCCATCGGGTTCTCGTTCGAGGACAGCTTGTGGAGCTTCACGCCGGCCGGCGCCGCGCTCTTGCCCGGGACATAGGCCTCGATCGCGAGGACACCGGGGCGCGGGACGGGGCGAAGGGCGGCGGACATGGGCGGACCTGGGTTCGGGGGAGGATGGGGAACCTGAAGCCGTCTAGAACAAGTCGGCGGTTTGGGAAACGGCGCCGGAGCGGGGGAGGGCTGCATGCGCGCACGCTTCCGCGGACGGGGCTGTGCGCTCCCGCCCGTTTCGCCGGCCAGCCGCCGGGCGCCCGGTAGCGCGGGCGGCCGGGGAGCGATAAACCGGGCCTCAGCGATGCCGCCCGCCCCGGCGCGGCCGAGACCCGCCGGATCATGCGCCGCCAGCCCCCCCGCTCCCTCCGCTATCCGACATGCGCCGCCTGATCCTCGAGGAGCCCGTCACCCGGGCGGCGCCGTGGTCGCTGCGCCTCGCCTGGTTCTCCCTCGCGGTAGTCGCCATCGCCCTCGTGCTGGTGCGCGACCCGCGGGCCGAGACCGACGCGGCGATGACGGTGCTGGTCTCCGGGGTCGGGCTCGCGGCGCTCGCGGTCCTGCTCGCGCTGGCGGCCTTCGTGCGGATCTGGCGCGAGGGCGCGCAGGGCCTGCGCACCGCGGTGGGCGGGCTGCTGCTCGCCGCCCTGGTCCTGGCCTATCCGGCCTACATGACCGCGCGCGGCGTGATGCTGCCCCCGCTCACCGATGTCTCGACCGACATCGAGAATCCTCCGGCCTTCTCGCGTTCGCGCGCCGCCTGGGAGGCCCGGAACTGGCGCCTGCCGCGGGATTCGAGCCCCGCCGCCCGTGCGCTCCAGCGCGAGGCCTACCCGCAGATCGCCCCCCTGACCCTCGATCTCGGCCCCGACGAGGCCTTCGCGCTCGCCCTCAAGGCGGCGCAGAACCGCAAGTGGCAGGTGGTGGAATCCTACCGGCCCGGCGGCCGGGTGGGGAACGGCCGCATCGAGGCGGTGGTGCGCTCGCGCCTGCTCGGCCTGCCCTACGACGTGACGGTGCGGCTGCATCCGCGGGCCGACGGCACCCGCATCGACGCGCGCTCCTCGACCCGCTTCGGCGACCGCGACTACGGCCAGAACGCCGACCACATCCGCGCCTATCTCGACGAGATCGGCAACCTCGCCCTCGCTGTGAAGTGAGGCGCCGGACCTGCCTATCCGGCCGCGCTCTCGATGCCCGCCATCCCGCCCTCGGGGTAGCGCGCCCCGGCCGCTGCACCGGGCGCGAACAGGGCGTCGAGCGCCGCGATGTCGGCCGGGGTCAGCGTCAGGTCGGCCGCGCCGGCGTTCTCGGCCAGGCGCTCGGGCCGGCGCGTGCCGGGGATCGGGATGACGTGCGGGGCCCGGGCCATCAGCCAGGCGAGCGCGACCTGGCCGGCCGTGGCGCCGTGCGCGCCGGCGAAGGCGCACAGCGCCTCGGCGAGGAGGCGGTTGCGGTCGAGCGCCTCGCCCTGGAAGCGCGGGTTGCTGCGGCGGAAATCGTCCGGCGCGAGCGCCGCGACGTCGACTTGGCCCGTCAGGAAGCCGCGGCCGAGCGGCGAATAGGCGACGAGCGCGACACCGAGCTCCCGGCAGGTCTCGATCAGGCCGCATTCCGGCTCCCGGCTCCACAGCGAGTATTCGGTCTGCACCGCGGCGATCGGGTGGACCGCGTGGGCGGCCCGCAGGGTCTCGGGCGAGACCTCCGACAGGCCGAGCGCCCGCACCTTTCCGGCCTCGACGAGGCGCGCCATGGTGCCGATCATCTCGGCCACCGGCACCGCCGGGTCGCGGCGGTGGCAGTAGTAGAGGTCGATGATCTCGACGCCGAGGCGGCGCAGGGATCCCTTGCAGGCCGCCGTGAGGTAGGCCGGGCTGTTGTCGATCCGTCGCGCGCCCGAGCCCGGCTCGCGCACGATGCCGAACTTCGTCGCGACGACCACCCGGTCGCGGCGGCCCCGCAGCACGCCGCCGATCAGGGTCTCGTTGCGGCCGTGGCCGTACATGTCGGCGGTGTCGAGGAAATCGTAGCCGAGGTCGAGGGCGGCCGCGAGGGCGTCCGGCGCCGCCGCCGCGTCGGTCGGGCCGTAGAATTCCGAGAAGCCCATGCACCCGAGGCCGGGGGCGGAGACGGTGAGGCCGGAGCGGCCGAGGGAACGTCGCAGCATGAATGGATCCTCCTGTCGGACCGCCCCGATCTGGCGTTCCGGCACCCGGCGGATAAGCTGCGCCGCTCCGCATGAGCCGATGAGCCAGGCTCACCAATGGTCCGCGCCGACCTCTCCGACCTCGCGGCCTTCGCGGCGGTGGCCCATCACCGCAGCTTCCGGCGTGCGGCGGCCGCGCTCGGCCTGTCGCCCTCGGCCCTGAGCCACGCCCTGCGGGGCCTGGAGGAGCGGATGGGCGTGCGCCTCCTCAACCGGACCACCCGCAGCCTCGCCCCGACCGAGGCCGGCGCCGCCCTGCTGGCGCGGCTCGGTCCCGCCCTCGACGAGATCGCGCAGGCGGTTGCGGCGGCCTCCGCGTCGGCCGGGCGGCCCGCCGGGACCCTGCGGCTCAACGCGCCGCACAGCGCCTGCCGGCTGGTGCTGCGGCCGCTGCTCGCTCGCTTTCTCGCGGCGCATCCGGATGTCCGGGTCGAGATGGCGAGCGACGACGCGCTCAGCGACATCGTCGGGGAGGGGTTCGATGCCGGGGTGCGGTTCGGCGAGTGCCTGGCCCTCGACATGGTGGCGGTGCCGCTCGGCGGGCCGCAGCGCTTCGCCGTCGTCGCGGCGCCGGCCTACCTGGCGGCACGCGGCACGCCGCGGGAGCCGGAGGACCTCGCCGGCCATGCCTGCCTGCGCCAGCGTTTTCCCGGCGGCGGCCTGTTCGCGTGGGAGCTGGAGCGCGACGGCGTCGTGCCGGTGCTCGACCTCGACGGACCGCTGATCCTCGGGAGCCAAGACCTCATCCGGCTCGCTGCCCTCGACGGGATCGGCAACGGGTTCGTCTTCGAGGCCGAGGTCGCCGCCGACCTCGCAGCCGGCCGCCTGGTGCAACTCCTGGAAGCGTGGTGTCCGCCCTTTCCGGGCTTCCACCTCTACTATCCGGGGCGCCGGCAGGTGCCGGCGCCGCTCAGGGCTTTCCTCGACCTGGTGCGGCGGGCGGAGCCGTGACGGACGCGCCCGCGCGCAGGATCTAGTCGGCGTCCTTCTCGGCGTTCTCCGCGCCCTCGCCCTCGGCGGAGGCCTCCGAGGTGTCGTCCGTCTCGGACGGCTCCTGCGCGTCGGCCGTGTCCTGGGGGAACGACTTGCCGAAGCCGGGCTTGGCGGGGCGGTTCTTGCGGGCATTGGCCGGCGAGGCGGTGTGGGCCGGCATCGCCGAGAGCCGCGCGATCCGCGCCTTGAACTCCTCGGTCGAGGGGCTCTGGGCGGAGCCGGTGATGAACATCTTGGCCACGGTGGGTCCTCCGGTGGCGGAAATGCGGACCCGCCCGGGGGCGCTCTGCCCGCGATCGGTGCCGCTGGACAGATTTCGCGATCACGTCGGAAGGATGTTTCGGAGCAGGCGCCCCGTCGTCGGGGCGATGAGATCCAAGAAAACCCGGACACGTATCGTCAGGTTGATCATGACCGATGTCATGATCATTGACAAGGTGAAACTCTTTGTCTCGCGAGCGGCGGGTCCGGCCGCGCGGCTCGCCCTCCTCGCGCGGCGAGCGTGCGCGCGGCCTCAGCGGCGGCGCGGATCGGCCGGCCGGAAGGCGCGCTCCACGGCGGCGGTGGCGCTGGCATAGGCCCGCTCCTCGCTGTCGTGCGGGCGGTCGGACCGCTCCAGCAGCTTGCCGTGCTTGCGGATCGCCCAGCCGAACTTTCCTTTCGGGCTGGTCAGCGGGGCCACCTCGATGGTGAAGGGATAGAATTCGTTCTCGCTCATCTCGCGGTTTATGGCACGGAACCGCGGCCGAGGACACACCTTCGCGGGACAGAATGCGGGAGGAACCCGCCGCTCGACGGGGCGGGGCGCGCCGTGCGATAGCCGGCCCGGTCCCGCTGCTCCGCCCGCACTGCGTTGGCGGCCGTGAGCCGACGATCCGGCGCGGCTGCCCGCGCGGTTCTTCTCCACGTTTCCCCGCCTTTACCGCCGCCCGATCGCCCCCCTGCGCGGTCCCGATGGAGTCCGACCTTGATTCCCTGGGTTCACCTCGACACCAGCCCGATCCCCGGCGAGACCGCATCGCTGCGCCTGATGCGGCGCGGCGACGAGTTCGCGATCGTGGTCGATTCGATCGAGCTGATGAACAGCCGCCGCAGCGGCTCGGAGCGGGCGCTCGCCTCCCTGGCCTGCGGGCGCCTGCGCGAGTGCCGGCGTCCCCGGGTGCTGATCGGGGGGCTCGGCATGGGCTTCACCCTGCGGGCGGCGCTGGACGAACTGGCTCCGGACGCGGAGGTCGTCGTCGCCGAGCTGGTCCCCGCCGTCGTCGCCTGGGCGCGGGGCCCGCTCGCGCATCTCTTCGCCGGCAGCCTCGACGATCCCCGCGTCACCCTGCGGGAGACCGACGTCCACCACGTGATCGATCGCGGACCGGGCGCCTACGACGCCATCCTGCTCGACGTGGACAACGGTCCCGAGGGGCTGGTGCAGCAGACCAACGACCGCCTCTACGACGTCGCCGGCCTCGGCCGGGCGCACCGGGCCCTCAAGCCGGGTGGCCTCCTCGGAGTCTGGTCGGAGCGCCCCGACCGCAAGTTCAAGTCCCGGCTCCAGCGCGGCGGCTTCACGGTCGAGGAGCACAAGGTCCGCTCGGCCGGCAGCGGCGGCCGGCACGTGGTCTGGATCGGCGAGAAGACAGCCGCGTAGCGATAGGGAATGAGACCCGGCGCGTCCAAGCGCGCCGGGACCTCCAATTCCGGCGGACGGGGCCGGGCCGCGAGCGACCGGCTTCGTCCCGACAGCCGTCAGGCGGCGATCCAGGCGAAGCGCTCGGCCTCGTCCCAGGCACAAGCCTCGCCGAGGCTGTGGGCGAACACCCCCGAGAGCCGCGCCCGCTCGGCCTCGACCACCGGCCCATCGACCGCGACCGGACGGCAGCGGGCGGAGAGCCCCGGCACGACGAAGTCGGGATTGTGCAGGGCGTGGTCGGAGCCTTCCGTGAAGAACGGCCGGTCGCCCCAGTCGAGGTAGCTCTCGGCCGCCAGGCCCTCGGCGAGCAGGATGTCGTGGGCGTCGAGCTCGACGTGCCAGTAGGTCACGGAAGCGGCCGGCTCGCGCGCGATGGTGGTGCCGTTGATCAGGCACATCACCGGGACGAGGTGACCGCCCGCGCCGTTCGCGTCGGCACCGACCAGCACCGGGTGGCCGGGCGAGAGCGAGAGGTCGCGGGTGGGCAGCCCGCCGCCGAAGGCGCCGGCGCGGATGCGGACGGGCTGCTGGTCGTGGGGCAGGCTCCCGCCCGCGCCGTCGAGGGTGCGGTGCCCGATCCAGATCACCGGTCGCAGGGCGCCGGAGGCGGTCACTGCCCGATCGCCGACCTGCAAATCCTCGACCGCGACCTCGCCGCGATCCGTGCGGATCAGCGTGCCGGTGGTGAAGCAGACCGGCGCGTAGTCGGTCGGGGTGTTGTTGCCGTCGAAGGTGACGCGCTGGCGCGGCGCGAGCGTGGTGTTCGACAGGACGTAGCGGGTGGTCGGGTTGGCCGGATCGTTCGTGAACTGGATCATGTTCGACGAGTCGTACTGCGTCGCGTACAGCGTCTTCGTCGTGGAGGCCGTCTCGGCCGGGAAGATGCCCGTGGCCTGGACCGTGTCGCCGACCTTGTTGACCGTGCCGGTCACCGTGATGCTCGACGTCGAGACGTCGTCGATGCCGAAGCCCGCCGACGGGGCGCCGTCGTCCGAGCCGACGAAACCGGCGCCGTACACTGTATTGTTGAAGGTCGGCATGGCAGTGCGCTCCCCGTTTTATTGGTATGGTCGAAATCGATCTCAGGCATCGCGAAGGGGCGCGCATCCGCGGGGCGGTGCGTGGTCCCTCTCTCTCTCTGCATCGTGGCAGCCGTGGCGGCGACGGGAGCAGGATATGCACGCCGCATGGCGTCGCGACAGCCGGTCGTGAGAACAATCCCGGCGTATTTGCGGGCGATGTTGCTTTGCGATGACAGGATCTTGGCATCCTGTCGGCCAGGTACCATCGCTTTCTCGGGGTTAGGAAGGGATTTTGCCTGATTATCCCGAAGGGGATTGCCTATTTTTCCCGTCTCTTCGTCTTTCGATGCCCGATCAGGCGTATCGCGGCAGCGTCGGGAGAGCGTCGGCAGGATCTGGTGGGGGCGCTTGCCCGATGGCAAGCATCGGCTTCTTCATCGCCCATCGGACGGGCCGCCATCGCTCGACAGGGGATCGCGGAGCGACGCCGGAACCGGCGTCGCTCCCGCATCCGGGGCATCTCTCGCCGCTCCGGCCTCCGCCCCGCCGCGGCAGGTCTGCCACCTTGGGAGGAATGAGAACCGCGCTCCATCCCGGACACGCCCGCCGGCCTACCGCGCCGCGCCGACCTCCAGCGTCCCGAAGGCCGTGCGGCCGTAGCGCTCGGGCCGGTACATGTCCTCGATCGTCGCCGCCGGGTGGACGTAGCGGCCCGGCGTCACCGCCCGCACCGTGTAGGCGACGCTGAAGAACGCGGACTGGCTCGGGTCGCGGTCGTAGGCCGCGACGAAGCGGTCGTCGCGGAACTCGGTGTGGGTGGGCTTCACGTCGGATTTCGCCCAGGCGAGGCCGGCGGTGGCGTCGGCGTCGAGGAGCTTCGGGTTGTCGATCTCGAGGCCCGCCGGCAGGCGGTCGACGAGGAGGAGGCGCCCGGCGCTGGCCTTGGCCTCGGTCACCTTCAGCACCACCACCAGCCGGTCGTTCTGGCGCAGCTGGGCGAGGTCGGCCGGGCTGCCGTCGAGGCGGTGGTAGCTGCGCTCGACCGTGTAGCCCTTGGCGGCAGCGGGCTCCGGTACCGCCGGATTGCCGGAAATGCCGAGGCTGATCGGAACCGGGGTGCTGCCGCGGTTCGTCACCGTCACGGGCCTGGTGTCCAGCGCCGCCCCCGGGAAGGTGCGGTAGAGCGCGCCCGCCACCGGCGCGCCGTCGAGGGCGAGGGCGGGTGTCTCCTTCGCGTCCGTCGCCGTGTCCTTGGCGAGCTCGGCGGCTGCCAGCACCATCCAGGCCTGTTCCTGGGTGCTGGTCGCCCGGCCGGAAGTCCGCTCCTCGCCGACCACGGTGCCGAGCGGCCCGATCGCGTCGCGGGCGATGCCGGTCTCGGCGGCGAGCGCGATCAGCCCGGCGCCGTCGCGCAGGCGCGAGCCGTAATCGGCCCGGTAGGTGCCGGCATCGCGCTCGGCCTTGAGCGCCGCCACAGCGGCCTCGAAGGCGGTGCGGGCCCGGGTCCGGTCGCCGAGCAGCGCCAGCGCCGCGGCGATCTGGCCGCGGGCGAGCGGGGTCGAGAAGGCGGCGAGCTTGGTGTCGGCGAGGTAGCGCAGGTCCCCCATCACCGGGCGGCCGTTGCGGGCGAGCACGTAGGCCGCGTAGGCGAGATCGAGGCCGCCCTCGGTGACGTCGTTGGCGTTCGCCACCGTGTTGCGCAGCCGGTCGAGCGCGAGGATCAGCGCCGGCGGCGGCACCGCGAAACCCTTCTCCTTCGCCCGGGTCAGGAAGTCGGTGGCGTAGGCGGTGAGCCAGAGGTCCTCGGCATTCCCCGCCGACCACAGCCCGAAGGCGCCGCTCGCATCCTGGCGCGACAGCACCCGGTCGATCGCGCTCCGCACCCGCTCGTCGGCGGTGCCGTCGAGGCCGAGTTGCGAGAGCGCCGCCAGGCGGTTGACCGAGAGGAGCGGCAGGGCCCGGCTCACCACCTGCTCGGTGCAGCCGTAGGGGTAGCGGTCGAGGGCCAGGAGCAGGGCCGGTACGTCGATGCCCGACAGGGGCGAGGCGGCGAGCGTCACCGCGCCGGTGCCGGGGATCACCTCGGCGAGGAGGTCGCCCGAGAGGGTCAGGCTGGCGCCGGGCTCCAGGGTGCGGACCTCCCGGCGCAGCAGCGTCCCGGTCCCGGGCTGGATCGCGAGGGTGAAGCTCTGGCCGGCGGGTTCGGTCAGCCCCGGTCCGGTCAGCCGCAGGTCGACCCGGGCGAGGCCCGGCCCGGCGGCGGTGAGCGGGATCTCGACGCTGGTGCGCCCGCCCGCCGCGAGGGGCAGGGAGCGGGTCAGCGCGCCTGCCGGCGCGATGGCCGGGCCGGCGAGGTCGACGTCGACCGCGTAGTCGCCCGCCGCCCCCTCGACGTTGTCGAGGGCGACGTGGAGGCGCGAGCGGTCGCCGACGGCGAGGAAGCGCGGCAGGGTGCCGCTCGCCACCACGGGATCGCGGATCACCACGTCGGCGGAGGCCGCGCCGACGCGCGCGGCGCTCCAGGCCGTCGCCATCACCCGGGCGGTGCCGTTGAAGGCCGGCAGGGGGAAGCTCACCTCGGCCCGCCCGTCCGGGCCGACCGTGACGACGCCCGAGTAGCGGGCGAGCGGCGCCTGGGCGGGCGGCGCGCCGTCGAGCTCGGCGCCGCCGGCATCGCCGCCGGAGCGGATCGCGCCGAGCGTGCCCTGCATCCCGTCGATCAGGTAGCCGTAGAGGTCGCGGATCTCGGCCGAGAGCGCCTTCTGGCCGAAGAAGAACCCGAACGGGTCGGGGGTCGCGTAGCGGGTGAGGTTGAGGATGCCGACATCGACCGCCGCCACGACCACCCGGGCCTCCTCGCCGGCTTTCAGTCCGGTGAGCCGGATCGGCAGGCGCAGCTCGCCCCGGGGCCGCACCTTCTCGGGCGCTTCGAGGGCCACCCCGAGGGTGCGGGCGTCCCGGTCGATCCCGAACCAGGCCAGTCCCATCGCCCGGCCGGGCAGGCGCTTGGCCGCCTGGTCGAGGGGCCGGTAGGCGGTGGCGACGAGGTAGGCGCCCGCGCCCCATTCGGGCTTCACCGGAATCTCGACGGTGGCGCCGGTGGCCGGCAGGTCGAGGGTGCGGATCTCCTGCACCTTGTCGCTCACCACCGCGACGGTGGCGGTGCCGGCAAAGCGCGGCCGCAGCTGCGCCTTCAGGGTGGTGCCGGAGGCGTAGGACTCGCTGTCGAGGGTGAGGTCGAGGAGGTCGGGCGCGTCGGCGCTCTCGCCCCCGCTCCAGCCGACGCCGAACGACAGGCTTGCAGCCTCGAATCCGGGCGCCCGCACCTCCAGCCGGTAGGTGCCGAGATCGACCGGCATCGCGAGCTTTGCCGGCGTGCCGCTCTCCAGGGCCGCGCGGCCGCTGGCGACCTTGGTGGTGGTCTTCACCGGCTCGTAGGCCCAGCGCCCGTCGGCCCGGTACCATTGGTAGCGCCGCTCGACCCGCAGCAGGGTCCAGGTCGCCTCGGCCTGGAGCCGGGTCCCGTCGGGCCGGGCGGCGGCGACCTCGAAGGTCGCGCTCGCGCCCTCCCGCAAGGCGCCGAAGGTCTTCCTGATGCCGAGCACCGGGCCCGCCGGCAGGATCGGCAGGGTCACGCTGCGCTGCACCGCCCGGCCGCCGGGCTCGCCGACCTGGAGCGATACCTTGGCCTCGAACGGCCGCGGCCCGCCGATTGCCGGCACCGGCGCCCGCACGGTGGCGCGCCCCTGCGGGTCGGTGGCGACGGGCGCGTCGAGCTCCGCCGTCACCGGCTCGATGCGCTCGTCGTCGAGGCCGGTCGAGAAATCCTCGAAGCCCTTGATGCCGGTGCGGGCGGCCGGCTGTACCGCGACCGCGCCGGTGACGGAGAGGCCGGCCCCGGGCGCGCCGTAGAGGTAGCGCGCGCTCACCGCCACCGTCGCGGGCTCGCCCGGGCGCAGCGCCGCCTCGGCGGGGGTGAGCGTCACGTCGAGGCGCTCGGGCACGTAATCCTCGACCAGGAAGCTCGCCTCGCCGACCGGCGCCGCCTTCGGGTCGGTATAGGCCGCGACCCGCCAGGTGCCGGCCTGCGCCCCGGGGAGCAGCGGCAACGAGACCGCGCGGCCGCCCAGGCCGCCATCCGCCGCCTGGACCCGGCGGTACTCGACCCCGTCCGGGCGCTTGGCCACCAGGGTGAGCGGCAGGGCCGGGATCGCCGCGCCCTTGGCGTCGCGCAAGAGCGCGGTGAGCTGCACCGTCTCGCCGGAGCGGTAGACCCCGCGCTCGGGGTAGAGGTAGGCCTCGGCCGCGCCCGGCGCCGGCCGGCCCTTCACGCCGCGATCGGCGAGGTCGAAGGCGCTCAGCGACAGATCGAGGAAGCCGTAATCCTCGCCGAGCCGCGCCACGACGAGGCTCGGACTGGCCCCGCCCTCGCCGCGGGACAGCCCCGGATCGAAGGCGGCATGGCCTTGCGCGTCGGTCGCGCGGGTCGCCAGCACCTCGTTGTTGCGGGCGACGAGGCGGATCTCGGCCCCCTTCAGCACCCCGGCCGAGGCCAGCGAGCGGGCGAGCACATGGATCCCGTCCGGGCCCTTGAAGGCGGTGAGGCCGAGATCCGAGACCACGAACCACTGCGTCGCCTCGGTCTCGTAGCCGCCCTCCTCGTCGGCGAGCGCCGCGGTGCCGCTCGGGCGCGCCGACATCACGTAGAGGCCGGGCTCGATCCTGCCGACCGCCTGCAGGACCGGGAAGGCGGTCACCGCCTCGCGGTTCACCTCCGCGGGCGCGGTGTCGAGCGTGCCCTTCCAGACCCGCTGGCCACGCTCGCGGGCGATGGTGCGCAGGCCGCTGCCCGAGAGCTGCGATAAAAATTCGTCGGTGCGAAGCGCCGGCAGGAGGCCGCGGTCGCCTATCCGCACCACCTCGACGTCGAGCTTCGGCGCGTTGACCGAGATGAGTGGCACCCCGGCCTGGCCGGTGCGGGGCAGCACGTAGTTGCGCCCGGTGAAGCGGGCCTGCGGGCTGCGGTCGCGGACGTAGAGGTCGTAATCGGCGGCCTTGCGCAGGCTCTCGCCGACGCTCGACGGCAGGCCCTGGCGCAGCACCACCCCGTAGCGCTCGCCGTGGCGCAAGCCGTCGACGCAGACTTGCTGCCCCTGCGCCGTCACGGCGGCGTCGCCGGTTCCCGACACGGCGACGAAGGGGGCGATCTCGGTCTTCGGGTCGAGGGCCTCCGAGAAGGTGAAGCAGGCCCGCGGCGCGGCGGCGTCGGAATCGACCTTGTAGTCGAGCACCCGGAAGCCGTGGGCGTCGCGCAGGGCCTCGTAGGTCTTGGCGGTCTCCGCGTCGCGGGCGAGCGCCAGGCTCGCCGCATAGGCCTCGAGCGCCGGACGCCAGCTCTCCTGCTTGGCCTGGGCGGCGCCGAGCAGAGCGAGCGCCCTGGCCTCGTCGGCCGGCGAGGTCGCGCGCTGGTAGGCCAGGTAGGCGCCGGCCCGGGCCTCGGTCTTCAGCGTCTGGTTGGTCTCGTAATCGTCGTTCTCGGCGCCGTTGGCGGCCTCCGCGAGGGCGTACCAGTTGCGCCAGTCGGCCGGCTCGGCCACGGCGGCGCGGCGGAAGGCGACGAGCGCCCCGTCGAGGTCGTCCTTGGTGCGCGCGGTCTCCGCCTCGCGGCGCCACTGCGCCGCGGTCTTGGCCCCCGCTCCGCCCTCGCCCTGCAGCCGGGCTTCGAGGCGAACCGCGTCGCTGGCGAGGGCGGGGCGGACGTAGCTCTTGGGGACCTGGCTCTTGGGCGCCGACTGGACCAGGGCGGCGCGGCGGGGGGCCGGGCCCGCCGGCTGCTGGGCCGCGGCCGGACCGAACGCCAGGACCGTGGCCGAGAGACCCGCCAGGAAGCCGGCGACGTGCCCGACCCGGGTGATGATCGTCATGACCGGCCTGTCCCCATTTCCTCGCCCGGCCGGAGCCTAGTGCAGCGTGCGGCCGCGGTGCAATCCGACCTCGCGCCGGTTCGGATGGAATTCGCGGGCTTTCGCGGTGGCGCGAGATCTTGCGCCGACCACGCTTTGCTTTTCTCGAGCCTGCCGGCCGGTCCGCGACGCCGGCGGGACCCTGGAAGTCCGGCGCCGCCTCTGCCAAGGTCGGGCATCGATCTTCCGGAGAGCCCGATGCCGCGCCCCGCCCGCCTGCTCGCCGCCGGTCTGCTGCCGCTCCTCGCCGGCGGGATCTCCATCGCCCACGCGCAGGCGCCGCTACCGGGCGGCGCGCCCGCCGCGACTGTACCCGCCGCGGGTGCGCCCGCCGCCAAGGCCCCTGCGCCGCGTCCCGCCGGGCCGACGGCGCCCGATCCGGCCTTCGAGGCGGCCCGCGCCGCCTTCGAGGCCCGGCCCGAGGCCGAGCGGCGGGCGGTGCAGGACGCCCTGGTCTGGGCCGGCAGCTACAACAGCGTCGTCACCGGCACCTTCGGCCGGCGCACCTACGAGGCGATCGGGGCCTGGCAGTCCCGGGGCGGCGCTGCCTCTGCGACCGGCGTCTTGGACGAGGCTGGCCGCGGAGCCCTGCTGGCGGCCGGGGAGGCCGCCCGCAAGGCGGCGCGCTTCACCGTCGCGGCCGATCCCGCGACCGGCCTCGTCCTCGGGATACCGGAGCGGCTGCTGTCGAAGCGCAGCCGCATCGCCGGCGGCACCCGCTGGCAGAGCCCGGACGGGCGCGTCACCCTCGACACCCGGGCCTACGCTCCCGGCGAGGCCGACCTCGACACCCTCCACGCCCAGGCCGCCGCGGCGACGCCCGAGCGCAAGGTGACCTACAGCCTCAAGCGCCCGGACTTCACCGTGGTCACCGGCGAGACGCCGACGGGCAAGTTCTACATCCGCACCGCCGCCGGGGCCGCCGGCCTGCGCGGCTTCACCCTCTCGTACGACAAGGGCTCGGCCCGGGAGATGGACCGGCTGGTGATCGCCATCGCCAACAGCTTCGTGCCGTTTCCGGGCGAGTCCGCGCCGCCCCCGCCGCGCCCGATGGCCGCCACGGCGCCGGATCCTGGCGCCAAGGGGCCGGCACCGGCCGGCCTAGCCGCACCCGTAGCCGGGCCTGTCGCCGCCACCGGGATCGTCGTCGGCCCCCGCCGGGTCGTCGCGGTGCTGCCGGCCGCCTGTTCGGCGCCGCGGATCGCCGGCGAGCCGGCCCGGATCCTGCGGCGCGACGAGGCCGCCGGCCTCGTGCTCCTCGAAGGACAAGCTCCGGCGGGCGCCGCCCTCGCCCTCGCGGCCGCGCCGCCGAGGCCCGAGGAGGCCGTGGTCGTGGTCGCCGCGGGGGCGGAGGGACCGACCGTGACGACCGGAGAGATCGCGGCCGGCGGCGTGCTCGCCCCGCTCCAGCCGGGGGCGGCCGGCGCGCCGGTCCTCGACCGGGCGGGACGCCTCCTCGGCCTCGTCGCCCGCCTGCCGGCCCAGCCGCGCCTCGTCGCCGGCATCGTGCCGCCGCTCACCCATCCGCTCGTCGGGGCGGCGGCGCTGAAGGCGCTGCTCGGCGCGGAGGCCCCGGCCTCGCCCGCGAGCGAGGCAAAGCCGCTCACCGCCGGGGCGATCGCGGGCCGCGTCGCCGGGGCGGTGGTGGCCCTGCGCTGCGGGCCGTGAGCCCGTTCGCGGTCAGCCGGCGCGCCTGTCCCGGGCGCGGGCGACGATCCGGCGCTCGTAGTGCTTGGCGACCCGCAGGTGGCGCGAGATCGCGTAGTTCATCGCCAGCAGGAAGCCGTAGGCGCCGCGCAGGCAGTGGCGTCGGCCGAGATAGGCCTTGAGGAAGTTGCCCGGCAATTCGACGAAGAGCCGCCAGGTCGGCAGGCGCACGCCGCGGGCCTCGAGGTCGTCGGCCTGCTGGTCGGAATAGCGGTTGAGCTTGGCGAGCTGGTCGCCGAGCGAGCGGACCGAGAAGTGGTGGATCACCCCGCGCAGCCGCCCGGTCGTGACGCCCGCCTCGAGGTCGACCCGGTCGTGCACCGGCGAGGGCGAGTAGCGGCCGCGATCCCGGCGGTAGAGCCGCACCGGCCACAGCGTGTAGGCGAAGCGGTGTGGCCTGACCTCGCCGGGAAACACCTCGGCGATGCCGACCGCGTAGGCCGGATGCGGCGGCTCGCCCGCGGCGAAGAGCCGGCGGATCTCGGCGCCGAGTTCGGGCGGCACCACCTCGTCGGCGTCGAGGTTCAGCATCCAGACGTGGCGGCACTGCTCCTCGGCGAAGCGCTTCTGCGGCCCGTAGCCGGGCCAGTCGCGGGCGATCACCCGGGCGCCGTAGGAGGCGGCCAGCGCCTGCGTGCCGTCGGTCGAGCCCGAATCGACCACGATCAGGTCGTCGGTCAGGTCGCGCACCGCCGCCAGGGTGGCGCCGAGGCGGTCGGCCTCGTTGCGGGCGATGAGGAAGATCGAGAGGGGGAGGGGGGCGACCATGGACCGATGCGGGGAGGGCCCGTCCTCGCGGGAAGCGCCGGGGAGCCGTCGCCGGCTCTAGAGCACATCGCGGCGCTTCGGATAAGCGGTCCGGGACCCGAGCCCGGCCGGCCGCTGCGCATCCCGCCTGTACCGTGCCCTGGCGGCAACGGGTGGGACACAATCGGCCGGTTGCGCCCGGTGCCGCATTGGCGCCGCACGGAATTGGCTCATCCTTAAGAAGCGCCCGCGAGAATCGGGCACGAGCGAATCGGCCGGGGGTTCCGGCGGGCGGGGGAGCGGGTCGTGGTGATGGGGGTTCTCGTGCGGGGCCGGGTCGTGGCCGGCCTGCTCGTCCTCGCGGCCGGGCTCGGCGCCTGCGCGGGCGCGCCGAAGGGCGTACTGGCGCCGGTCGCCGCCACGGTGCCGGGCGCCTCGACCGTCGACATGCTGGTCGCCACCACCCGCAAGACCGCCGCCAACCCGGGCGAGATGTATTCCGGCGACCGCGGGCCGGAGCTGTCCTACGCCGACATCACCGTCTCGATCCCGCCGGACGCGGTGCGCACCCCCGGCACCGTGCAGTGGCCCAAGGAACTGCCCGGCAACCCCGCCACCGATTTCGTGACCCTCAAGGCCGAGACCCTGGACCGGCCCGAGGCGGCGGCGCGCCTGCGCCGCAACGCGGCCCGCACGGGCAAGCGCAACGTGCTGGTGTTCGTCCACGGCTTCAACAACCGCTTCGAGGACGCGGTCTACCGCTTCGCCCAGATCGTGCACGACACCCGGGCCGACGTGGTGCCGGTGCTGTTCACCTGGCCGTCCCGCGGCAGCGTGCTCGCCTACGGCTACGACCGGGAGAGCACCAACTATTCCCGCAACGCGCTCGAGGGCGTGCTGCGCCGCCTCGCCCAGAACCCGGAGGTCGGCGAGGTCACGGTGCTGGCCCACTCGATGGGCAACTGGCTGGTGCTCGAATCCCTGCGACAGATGGCGATCCGCGACGGGCGGGTGGCCCCGAAGATCCGCGACGTGGTGCTGGCCGCCCCCGATGTCGACGTCGATCTCGCCCGCGAGGCGTTCCGCGACATGGGCCCGGGCCGGCCGCGCCTGAGCCTGTTCGTGTCGCAGGACGACAACGCGCTCGCGGTCTCGCGCCTGGTCTGGGGCGGGGCCGGCGCGCGGCTCGGGGCCATCGACCCGACGGCCGAGCCCTACCGCACCGAGCTCGCCCGCGAGAACATCGCGGTCCTCAACCTCACCGCGATGAAGGGCAGCGATGCCCTCAACCACGGCAAGTTCGCCGGCAGCCCGCAGCTCGTGGCGCTCCTCGGCAACCGCCTGGCGCAGGGGCAGACGATCACCGATTCCCGCGTCGGCCTCTCCGACCGCATCGTCCAGATCACCGCGGGCGCCGCCGCCACGGTCGGCACCGCCGCGGGCCTCGCGGTCTCGGCCCCGGTCGCGGTGGTGGACGCCCAGAGCCGCGAGACCTACGGCGAGCACCTGCGCTCCCTCGGCCAGGGCCTCGGCGACACCGCGGAGGGCGCGGTGGACCTCGCGACGGCGCCGGCCCGGGCGCTCGGGGGGCGGTGAGGGCGGTGGCAGCCCGCGCCGACTCGGCGTAACCAGGGCGGCAGACGAGATCCGGCCCTCCGGCGCACCCGCGCCGGGGCAGCCGGACACCCGGGAGGCCGACCCCCATGCTTCATCTCACGCGCCGCAGCCTCATGGCGGGCGCCGCCGCCACGGTCGTCGCGGCACCCCACGTTCGGGCGCAGGGCGGAGGCTTGCGGCTCAAATGCGGGGTCGTCACGCCCGACGCCCATCCGGCGACGATCCGCCTGCGCGAGGCGGCCGAGAAGGTCGCCAAGGAGACGAGCGGCGCCGTCGAGGTCGCGATCTTCCCCAACGGGCAGCTCGGCTCGGATGCCGACATGCTGAGCCAGCTGCGTTCCGGCGCGCTGGAGATGTTCGCGCAATCCTCCTCCAACCTCGCGACGCTGGTGCCCCGCGCCTCGCTCATCAATGTCGCCTTCGCGTGGAGCGGCTACGACAAGGTCTGGCCGGCCCTCGACGGCGAACTCGGCGCCTACATCCGGGGCGAGATCGCCAAGGCCAGCCTCGTGCCGTTCGAGCGGATGTGGGACAACGGCTTCCGCCAGACAACGACCAGCACCCGGCCGATCGCGAGCCCGGCCGATTTCGACGGCCTGAAGCTCCGGGTGCCGAACAGCGCGCTGTTCACCTCGGCGTTCCGGGCGCTCGGCGCCGCGCCGGTGGCGCTGAACTTCTCGGAGGCCTACTCGGCGCTCCAGACCAAGGTGGTGGACGGGCAGGAGAACCCGCTCGCCATCATCACGAGCTTCAAGCTCGCCGAGGTGCAGAAGTACCTCTCCTTCACCAACCACATCTGGGACGGGTTCTGGCTGATGTCCGGCCAGCGGACCTGGTCGCGCCTGCCCGGCGACGTGAAGGTGGTGCTGGCCCGCCACTTCGACGCCGCCGCCCTCGACCAGCGCCGCGACATCGCGAGCCAGGGCGACACCATGCGCGCGGCACTCGGCAAGGCGGGTTTCGCGATCAACGACGCTCCGCCCGCGCCCTTCCAGGACCGGCTGCGGGCTGCCGGGTTCTACGCCGAGTGGAAGGGGAAGTACGGGGCCGAGGCCTGGGGCCACCTGGAGAAGTTCGCCGGGGCGGTGTCGTAGCAGGCGCGCGATCAGGAGGCCGGGTCGTCCGGGCGCATCGCCACGTAGGCCGTCCGGCGGCCCGGCACGAAGCCGACCCCCTCGTAGAACGCGTGGACCCGCGGGTCGGCGCGCCCGCTCTGCATCAGGACGTGGTGGCAGCCCCGCGCCCAGGCCTCGGCGAGGGCTGCCCGGACAACGGCCCGGTCGTGCCCGCGCCCGCGATGCGCGGGGTGGGTCACGACGTTCTCCAGGAAGCCGTGGGCGCGTCCGCCGCGCAGGAGATTCGGTGCGCTGACGAACATGCAGGTCGCCGCGAGACCTCCGCCGGTGTCCGCGTCGGAGACGAAGATCGCGACGCCGGGATGCGTTAGGCTTTCCCGCCACAGGCGTCCGGCCGATTCCGCGGGCGCGGCGGCGCTGACCTCGGACGCGGCAAACAGTGCCAGGAGCGCCGGCAGGTCAGCCAGGCGGGCGGGCCGGGCGGCGATCGTCCTCGCGCGCCCGGACCCACCCGGCGTCACGCCCGCTCCAGCGGCCGCATCACCGCGTAGAGCGCGTTCTTCGCCTCGAAGCCGATGCCGGGCACGTCCGGCATCGCGACCCGGCTGTCCTCGACCGGCACCGCGTCGGCGAAGCCCCCGAAGGGCGCGAAGACGTCCGGGTAGCTCTCGTTGCCGCCGAGCCCGAGGCCCACCGCGATGTTGAGGGCGAACTGGTGCCCGCCATGCGGCACGCAGCGGCGCGGCGACCAGCCGTGGGCGCGCAGCACGTCGAGGGTGCGCAGGTACTCGACGAGGCCGTAGGACAGGGCGGGATCGAATTGCAGGATGTCGCGGTCGGGACGCAGGCCGCCGTGGCGGATCAGGTTGCGGGCGTCCTGGTGCGAAAACAGGTTCTCGCCGGTGGCGAGCGGCCCGTCATAGGTCGTGGCGAGCGCCGCGTGGGCGAGGTAGTCGAGGGGATCGACCGGCTCCTCGTACCAGCGCAGGCCGTAGGGCGCGACCGCGCGGCCGAAGCGGATCGCCTCCTCGAGGGTGAAGCGGCCGTTGACGTCGACGCAGAGGCGCGAGCCGTCGCCGCCCAGCACCGCGAGCACCGCCTCGATCCGGGCGACGTCCTCCGCGAGCGGCACCAGCCCGACCTTCATCTTCACCGTACTGTAGCCGCGGTCGAGGTAGGAGCGCATCTCGTCCTGAAGCGCGTCGAGGCCCTTGCCCGGATAGTAGTAGCCGCCCGCGGCGTAGACCCAGGCGGTCGGATCGGCCTCGCCGCCGCGGTAGCGGTCGGCGAGCAGCCGCCAGAGCGGCACGCCCTTGGCCTTGGCGAGCGCATCCCACAAGGCCATGTCGAGCACGCCCACCGCCACCGAGCGCTCGCCGTGGCCGCCGGGCTTCTCGTTCTTCATCATCGCCGCCCAGGCCCGGTGCGGGTCGAGGACCCCGTCCTCGTCCTGGAGCTCCTCGGGCGCGGCCGCGAGCAGGCGCGGGATGAAGCGCTCGCGCAGGAGACCCTGCGGGGCGTAGCGGCCGTTCGAGTTGAAGCCGAAGCCGACGACCGGGCGGCCGTCGACCACCGCGTCGGTCACCACCGCGACCACGCTCGCCGTCATGGTCGAGAAGTCGATCCAGGCGTTGGCGATGTCCGACTTGATCGGCGCGACGATGTCGCGGATGGCGGTGATGCGCATGGGTGGTCCCCTACGAGGTCGCTGTTGCGTCTCGTAGGGGGCCGCGCGGGCGCTGACAAATGCGCCGGGCGCGTGGACCGTCAGCGCGCGGTGCCGTTCTTCTGCGAGCCCGGGCCGGTGCCGGGCGCGCCGCTGCCGGTCGGGCCCTCGCGCGTCACCGTGGGACCGGGGCCCATGTTGCCGCCGCTCGACCCCTGCGCGCCGGTCGAGCCCATGCTGCCCGGGTTGTTGCCGCCGATGCCGGTGCCCGGCGGCTGGCTCGACATGCCCGAGCCGGTATTGCCGGTCGAGGGCTTGGCCGTGCCGGCGCCGTTGTCGATGCCCTGGGCGGCGGCGGAGCCCGCCAGCCCTGCGACGAGGGCGGCGGCGAGGAGGGGGGTGCGGAGCGGCATGGAGGGGTCCGGTCTGTCGGGTGCGTCGGACCGGGGCAACGGCAGGACCCGCGCGGCGTTCCCGGCGCGGCGACCGGACCCGGCCGATCGTCCGATCGAGAATCCTGAACGAATCTCGTGCGACGCGAGCCCCCCTGGCATCGCGGCAGGGTTGCAGGCAGAGTGCGACGTCTGTCGTCCCTTCGTCATGGGGCGGGAGCTATGGCCACCCGGCAGAAGGTGGCGCGGATCTTGTTAGGGAGCGTGCGGGGTTCGGTCGCGAGCCGTCCTGCGCGAAGGAGTTGATATGCAGGTTTTCCTGATCGCCCTGGGGCTCGTCGCCGTCCTGGTCGCCGTCGGCGTGTTCGGTCACCATCCCGATCACCGCGACGAGGCCCCGGTCCGCCGGCCGCGCGCCTGAGGCGCGAACAACCCGGTGCAACGGCGCCTGACCTGCCGCGTTGAGAGGCGTGTGCGGCCCGTCCGGGGCCGCCGGACCCCGGATGCCCAACGCGACAGGAGCCGGTCATGCCCGCATCGCGCGCGTTCACCCGTCGATGGCTCGCCGGGACGGTGCTGGCGGGCGCGCTCGCCGCGTCCGGGGCCGCGCAGTCCCGCGACCTGCCCGACGAGACCGGCACCGGAGGCGGGCCGCGCTCAACCGTCACGGCACCCAACACCAGCGCGGTCGGCCGGGTGATGCCGCATCCGGGCGGGGCCGATGCGCGGCTGGAACGACGGATCGACGCGCGCACCCGCCTGGAGCGGGCCGAAGACCGGATCGAGGACGGAATCTGCGTCGGCTGCGGCCGGTGAGGGTGGCGTCCGCCGGGGTCAGCCCAGCATCTCCGCCAGCCGGGCCCGGGCACGGTTGATCCGGCTCTTCACGGTGCCGACCCGGCACTCCATCGCGACGGCGATGTCCTCGTAGGACAGGTCGTGCACCGCCGAGAGCAGCAGCGCCTCGCGCTGGTCCGGCACCAGGCGGTCGAGGGCGGATTGGACGTCGCGCAGATCGAGGTTGCCGTGCTGGGCCGGCAGGGAGACGAGGCGCCCGGCGAAGACCCCGTCGGGATCGCCGATCTCGCGGGCGCGCTTCTGGTGCTCGGAGTAGAAGCTGTTGCGCAGGATGGTGTAGAGCCAGGCGCCGAGCTGCGTGCCGGGGGTGAACCGGTCCTGCGCCGCCCAGGCCTTGAGCAGGGTCTCCTGCACCAGGTCGTCGGCGCGGGTGCGGTCGTTGCACAGGGTCACGGCGCGGCGCCGCAGCCGGGGCACCTCCGCCAGCATGTCGCGCCGGAACGCCTCCGCGGGCGCGGCGTCGAGGCCGGCGAGCGCCGCGGCGAGGCGGGCGACCAGGGCCTCCAACCGGTCGCAGGGCGGGGCCGCGACGTCGTCGTAGGCGGCGCGCAGGGCGGCCCCGAGATGGGCCTGGATGCCCGCCGGCAAAGCCGGCGCCTCGGCGGAATCCGGATCGGTCGTGGTCGGCGGCGGCATCGAGGGTCTCCGGCGGCCGCCGCTTAAGCCATGCTCTCACGTACCATTACAATGGTCCTGGCGTACTAGTTCGAACGACCGGTCCGACGAGGTTCGACGGGGCGTCGCGTCAGGATGCGGCCGCCACCGGAGCGGGACCGGCCGTGCCCGGCAGCCAGCGGCCGCGCATGTGCCGCGTCGTCGCCTGGCGGATCTTCTCGGGGTAATCGGGGAGCGCCGGCCCGACCAGGGGCAACTCGAAGGCCGCGATCGTGTCGCGGATGCCGCCCTCGTCGAGGGCGCGTCCCGCCGCCGCGGCGTGGCGGGCGATCTCGAGCTCCTGGCCCCAGAAATAGAGGTTCGCGGCCTGGACGTTCGCCTGCATGCGGCGCACCTCCGCCACCCGGTCGTCGGAGACCAGCGGCAACCAGATGTCCGGCATCAGCAGGTCGACGGGCTGTTCGGGGCGCCACGCCATGGCGTCGCCCTCGACGATGCGGATCTTGGCGCGGGCCTCCGGCGGCAGCTGGGCGGCGAGGTCGAGCTCCCGGTGCAGCGCGATCACCTCGGGATCGATCTCGACCACGGTGACGGCGGTGACCTCCGGCCGCAGGGCGCTCGCCACCGCCGACCAGCCCATCCCGAGGCCGAACACCACGACGTGGCCGGCGGACAGGCGTACGCCGATCTCCTGGCTCTCCAGCTCGATCGGCGTCGTCGACATCCAGGTGTGGTCGCCGCGGACCAGGGCGGTGACGCGCGGCACCAGCCGCGCCGGGCTCCAGTAGCCCTGGGCGAGCAGGTTCCGCCCGTGATGGATGCGCCAGGCGCCCGATTGCAGCGGCCGGTACTCCGGCACGAACAGGTCGAAGACGAACGGGTCCAGCCCCGGGGGGATCGCGGTGAGCGGGAGCGCCCCGGGCGGACAGGCCGTGGAAGAGAGCGTCATGCCGTCATCCTCGCGGCAGGGGGAGCGGCGCGATTGGCGCCGATTCGCGCGGCGCGTGCAAGCGGCTTCGGCTAGGCTGTATCCTGCCGTGCGACGGTTCGTGTGCCCACGCCCCGCACCAGCGGCAGCGCCGCCGCGCACAGCGCCGCCATGACCCAGAAGGCGCCGGGGCCCAGCCGGGCCCAGAGCGGCCCGGCCGCGAGGGTCGCCAGGGTGGTGGCGAGCCCGAGGCCGAGGGTGCCGTAGAGGGTCTGGGCCGTCGCCGCGAGGGCGGGCGGCACCGTCCGGGCGAGGACCTGCATCGCCGCGAGGTGCAGGAGCGCGAAGGTCAGCCCGTGCAGGGCCTGGATCGCCGCGAGCGCCGGCAGCGCGACGGTGAGCGCCGCCACCGACCAGCGCAGGATCCCCGCCCCGGCCGCGAGCGCCAGCGCCCCGCCGGGTCCGAGGCGGCCGAGCAGCCGGGGGCCGACCACCAGGAAGACCAGCACCTCGGCGCCCACCGCCTCGGCCCAGAGCAGGCTCGCGGTGCCGGGAGACAGGCCGGCCTCGCCCCAGCGGATCACCGCGAAGGCGTCGTGCACCGCGTGGCTGGCGATCACCAGGGCGGCGACCGCGAGGAGGCGGCGGAAGGCGGGGGCGCCCAGGAAAGCTCGCAGCTCGGCGAGGCCGGGTCGCGCGGTCCGCGTTTCCGGGCCGGCGGGACCGGCCGGCAGGGCGAGCGTCGCGGCGGCGAGCAGCGCGAAAGCGGCGGCGCCCGCCACCGGCAGGGCCGACAGGCCGAGAAGCCCCGTCAGCTGGCCGGCGACCAGCGTACCGGCGATGAAGGCGGCCGAGCCGGCGCCCCGCACGGTGCCGTAGGCGAAGCGGGAGGCCGCGGCGGCCGGCAGCGCCAGGGCGTCGGCGAGCGGAGCGAGCGGCGCCGTCGCGGCGGCATGCGCCAGGCCGGCGAGCATCAGCCCGGCAAAGCCGTGGCCGGCGAGGACGAGGAGGGCGCTCGACCCCGCGAGGAGCCCGCAGGCGGCGAGCACGCCGCGGCCGGCGTGCAGCCGGTCGGCGATCGCGCCCGCCAGCGGGCCGGCGGCGAGCCGGATCGCGGTGCCGGCGGCGAGCACCAGTCCGACCTGCGTCGGCGACAGCCCGCGCTCTGACAGGAGCGCGGGCAGGAACGGCGTAGTCAGGCCGTAACCGGCATAGAGCGCGGCGTAGACGAGGACGAAGCGTGGCAGCGCGCCTGCGGGCATCGGACCGGGCCCGCGGGCGCGCCGCCCTCAGATCAGGCCGGCGCCGTGGGGATGGTCCCGCGGCGGCTCGACGGTGACGATGGTCCCCAGACCGAGGACGAGGGCGCCGGCGGCGCAGAAGGCGAGGGAGAGGGCTGCGATGATCATGGGCGAAAGCTTTGCGGTCCCGTGCTTAACGCGACCTTGCCGAACGGGATGAAGAAGGGGAAAACCCCAGCATCCACAACGCGGATGCGGGCCGGCGCGAAGACGCAGCCGGCGCCACGCAAACGCCATTTTCGGGATCGGGGAACGCCCAATGGAGTACCGCACGCTCGGCCGGTCCGGCCTGAAGGTCTCGCCGCTCTGCCTCGGCACGATGATGTTCGGCGGACCCACCCCCGACGACGAGGCGATCCGCATCGTGGCGGATGCCCGCGCGCAGGGGATCAACTTCATCGATACGGCGAACGCCTACACCGAGGGGCGCTCCGAGGAGGTGGTCGGCCGGGCCATCGCGCAGGACCGCGACGCCTGGGTGCTCGCCACCAAGGTGGCGAACCCGATGGGGAAGGGCCCGAACGACCGCGGCCTGTCGCGCGCCCACATCGTCCAGGCCTGCGAGGCCAGCCTCAAGCGGCTCAACACCGACCGGATCGACCTCTACTACCTCCACAAGGAGGATCACGACACGCCGCTGTCCGAGACCGTGCGGGCGATGGCCGACCTGATCCGGGCCGGCAAGGTGCGCTACTTCGGGGTGTCGAACCACCGGGCCTGGCGGGTCGCCGAGATCTGCCGGCTGTGCGACGAGCACGGCATCGACCGGCCCGCGGCGAGCCAGCCCTACTACAACGCCCTCAACCGGATGCCGGAGGTCGAGCACCTGCCGGCCTGCGCCCATTACGGGCTCGGCGTCGTGCCCTACTCGCCGCTCGCCCGCGGCGTGCTGACCGCCAAGTACCGCCCCGGCGAGGCGCCGCCCGAGGGCACCCGCGCCGGGCGCGGCGACACCCGGATGATGCAGACCGAGTGGCGGCCCGAGAGCCTGCGCATCGCCGAGGAGCTCAAACGCCATGCGGAGGGCAAGGGCGCCACGGTGATCGACTTCGCGGTGGGCTGGGTGCTCAACAACCGCGCCGTCACCGCGGTGATCGCCGGGCCGCGGACCTTCGAGCAGTGGCGCTCCTACGCCAAGGCCCTCGACTATCGCTTTACCCCGGAGGACGAGGCCCTGGTCGACGGCCTGGTGCCGGCCGGTCATCCCTCGACCCCGGGCTACACCGATCCGGCCTATCCGCTCGAGGGGCGGACCACCTGGACGGAGGCTCGCACCTGAGCCCCGCTCCCCCACGGCGGGCTCGCGGCGTGATCCGATGTGGATGACTCCGGTTCGACGGCGATTTCCTCTTGGAACGCGCCGACCACGGCTTAGTTGTTGACGCTATGTGCCCAGGCATGTCCACTCTTCGACCCTGGGAGACGGGTTGCAGACCGGAGGAGACCGATGGCGATCAAGACCACCAAGAAGGCCGAGACCAAGGCCGAACCCGAAGCCGCCCCGAAGGCCGCTCCCAAGGCCACGAAGGCGGCCGCCAAGGACACGGCGAAGGACGACGCCGCCGACGAGGCGAAGGGTGCGGCCAAGGGCAAGAAGGTCGCGGCGCCGAAATCCGGCGACAAGCCCAACGCCCTGCAGAAGCCCCTGCAGCCGACGCCCGAGCTCGCCGCCATCGTCGGCGACAGCCCGATCCCGCGCGGCGAGGTGGTGAGCAAGGTGTGGGAGTACATCCGCAAGCACTCGCTCCAGAACCCCGAGAACAAGCGCGAGATCCTCGCTGACGACAAGCTGAAGAAGGTCTTTGGCAAGGACAAGGCGACGATGTTCGAGATGAACAAGTACTTCTCGCAGCACCTGAAGTAGTATTGCCCGGCCGCCGGCTTCCTCCGGTCCGTCGCTCCTCCCGGATGGCCGCTCAAAGCGGCCATCCGCGCTTCCGGCCGGCCGATCGCCCGGGCCCGCGCGCGCGCCGATGATTAGGCCTCCCGATCCCGGCCGCGGCCGCGCCCTCGCCGCCCTCGTCTTCCTGGCCGCCCTCGTGGTCGCCTGCGTCTGGCTCGCCGGCGTCCTGCGCCGGGAATCGATCCGCGAGGACTGCATGGCGAGCGGCCGGCGCGATTGCGAGGCCGCTACATCCTCTCCCTGATCCGCCACGGCCTTCCGCGCGATGGTGAGCGCTGCCGACAGGTGACGGACATAGGCATCGAGTGGTCCTTCGCGCCGCCCGGATGAATTCTCAGGGATGTTCGTCCACGGCCGGTCGGGGAGCCCGATACGAGACTATCCCTCGATCCATTCCACCCGCCCACTCTCCCTGCGCCTTCAGGCGGCGAGGGCCGAGACCGGATACGGCCCGGCGATGCTGCCACCCCGCTGCTCGAAGCCGGCGCGCTCGTTCCGCGGATTGTCCCTGCACGGCCCGATCGGACGGAAACCCTCGGTGCTCAAACCCGCCGCAACGGTATTCGCGTCACTTCCTCTGGGGAAGGCGGCGTTCAGGCGGGCGGTGAACTCGGGCGATGCGGCCTCGCGCCCGGAGATGGGCGTCGTCGGTCGCGGCGTGGCCGACACGAGGGGCACGCCACGCGAGACCGCGACGTGCCAGGCATAGAACGGCCCGCCGACGAGAGCCGCCAGCGTCAACAGGATGCCTCCGCCGAGCAGGAGCACGATCGTTCGACCGGTCATGTCGGCAGCATGCAACCGTTCTCGCCGTGGTGCCAGCGGCTTTCGCCTTATCCGAGATAGGACCGGGCGAGACGCTCACGACCTCTCGATCGGTATCGGAACGGCTTGATACCGGCGGAGACGGCGTCGGGCTCTGCCCGTGATGCATCGACGACGGTCGCGAGGCGAGTCGAGGTTCCCCAGGCGTCGTGCAACGAGCCGGATCGTGCCATGCGGCTTTTCCTCGGGGGAGGCGCACAGCCTGCACCGGGGCTTCGAGGCCGTCCACCCTAGGCCGCCCCTCGCGCAGGTCGCGCCGCCCCGCTGGCGCCGAGCCTTGGATTGTGCTCGATTGCCGAACCTTGGGTCATGAGTAGCCAATGGCGCGTGCACGCACAGGAAATACGATGAAATTGGCAGACGAAGTGGTGGACACCCTGAATGATCTGAGGCAAAGCATAGACAATATCGATTCCGCCATGATTCATATGTTGTCTGAGCGATTTCGCTGCACCAAGCGCGTCGGAACCTTGAAGGCGGCACACGGCCTTCCTCCAGCCGACCCCGACCGCGAGGCGTACCAAATTGACCGGCTGCGGAAACTCGCGGACCAAGCCCGGCTCGATCCCGATTTTGCCGAAAAATATCTCGCGTTCATCGTTCGCGAGGTCATCCGCCACCACGAGGCCGTCGGGCGATCGACCGCCATCCAGGGGTGACGGCAGCATCCGCGACCTGATCGAGTGAAGACGCCTGCAGACGATCGATTGCCGACCGACTGCAGTGTCCTCCAGCCCGAATGCCGCGTGAGGGACGAGATGCCGGGTGGGTGCGCACATCCGTGCTGCGCCGCGCGGCTAATACCCAGGAGGATTACTCCTTCATGATATCACCATCCCCGATGCCGGATCCTTCCGGGCCCGACGGCATACCGCCCGCCCAGCGGCGGGGCGCCATGGCGGCCATCCTCGCGGGCATCGGGCTCGCCTGTCTCGACACGGCGATCGCCAACACGGCGCTGCCCACCATCGCGGCCGATCTCGGAATCGATTCCGCGGCCTCGATCTGGATTGTCAGCGCCTATCAGCTCGCCGTGGTGGCGACGCTGCTGCCGGTCGCAGCGCTCGGCGAGATCGTCGGGCAGCAGCGGGTGTTCACGGCCGGCATCGCCCTGTTCACCGGGTCCTCTCTCGCCTGCGCGCTCGCCTGGTCTCTTCCGGCGCTCATCGCTGCGCGCCTGCTCCAGGGCATCGGTGCCGGCGCGGTGATGTCGGTCAACATCGCGCTCGTCCGCTTCATCACCCCCGCCGACCGGCTCGGACGCGGCGTCGGGCTCAACGCCTTCGTCGGCAGCGTCTGCTTCGTGGCGGGGCCGCCGGTCGCCTCGCTGATCCTGCTCGTCCTGCCGTGGCCGTGGCTGTTCGCGCTCAACCTGCCGATCGGGCTTGCCGCCTTGGTGCTGGCCCTCGCCGCCCTGCCCGACACCGGGCGCGCCGCGCACGCCTTCGACGGGCCCGGAGCGGTCCTCGCCGTCGTCGCCGTCGCCCTTCTCGTGCTGGGGCTCGGCGAGATCGCCCACGAGGGGCCGGGCTGGCGCAACGGTGCCGAACTCGGCGGCGCGGTGGTCCTCGGCCTTCTGCTCCTGCGGCGGCAGGCCGGCCATCCGGCGCCGATGCTGCCCGTCGACCTGCTGACGCGCCCGCTCTTCGCTCTCTCGGCGGCCGCCGCCGCGGGTGCCTTCGTGGCGCAGGGCCTCGCTTTCGTGTCCCTGCCGTTCCTGTTTCAGCAGGCGCTCGGGCGCTCCCAGTTCGAGGCCGGCTTCCTGATGGTACCCTGGACCATCGCGGTCGCCCTCGTGGCGCCCCTGGCCGGGCGCCTGTCGGACCGCTACCCCTCGGGCCTGCTCGGCGGGATCGGGCTCATGGGGCTCGGTCTCGGCCTGGGTCTGGTCGCCGCGCTTCCGTCCAACCCGAGCCTCGGCGACGTCGCGTGGCGGATGGCGGCGTGCGGAGCCGGCTTCGGCGTCTTCCAGGCGCCCAACCTTCGCGCGCTCATGACGAGCGCGCCACCCGCGCGCGCGGGTGGCGCGAGCGCCATGGCGGCCACCGCCCGGCTGCTCGGCCAGACCATCGGCGCTGCCCTGGTGGCAGCCTGCTTCGCCCTGGCGAATGGCCGGGGCCCCACGCTCGCCCTGGGACTCGGCAGCATCGTCGCGGGGGCGGCCAGCCTCGTGAGCTTTGCGCGCCTCGCCGTCCGGGCCGAGCGCCTGTGACGAGCGGGGCCCGGCCCCCGCGCGAGTCGCCGCACGTTCGTCGCGCCGCCGCGCCTCACGCGTGGCGGGCCGCTCCGTCAGCGAAACAGGATCAGCGCCTTCGACAGGGTGATCCACACGCCCCAGAGAATCGGCAGGCCGACGGCCGCCCAGGCGAGGAGGGCTACCGGCGTCGGGCCGCCGCGGCCGATCCCGAACGAGCCGGATGGATCGGCCGCGACCGCGCCGCCGGACCGGGCGTCCGCCGGGCGCATGAACCAGCGCTCGGCGAGCGGCCGCACCAGGAGGTTCGCCACGAACCCGGCCGCCAGGAAGCCCGCGAGGATCAGGAGCGTGCGGCCGTAGAGGGCGCCGCCCTGCACGCCGGCATCGACCTGTGCCTGCCGGATCGCCGTGACCACGAACGGGCCGACGACGCCCGCCGTCGACCAGGCGGTGAGGAGCCTGCCGTGGATCGCGCCGACGAACTGGGTGCCGAACACGTCGGCGAGGTAGGCGGGGATCGTCGCGAAGCCGCCGCCGTACATCGACAGGATCACGCAGAAGAACAGCACGAACAGGGCCTGCGAGCCGATGCCGGCGGCCCAGGGCGCGGCGGCGTAGAGGACGCAGCCGAGCGCGAAGAAGGTGGCGTAGGTCAGCTTGCGGCCGATGCGGTCGGACAGCGTGGCCCAGAAGAACCGGCCCAGGATGTTGAACAGCGAGAGCAGGCCGACGAAGCCGGCCGCGATGGCGGCGACCTGGGCCTTCTGGCCGGCATCGAGCTGCGCCAGGCCGAGGTCGGGCCGGCCGATCAGCGCGCCGCCGAAGATCTCCTGGAGCATCGGCGAGGCGAGTGCCAGCACGCCGATCCCGGCCGAGACGTTCAGGCACAGCATCGCCCAGAGCAGCCAGAACTGCGCGGTCTTGTGGGCGTCGCGCAGGTGGACGTGGCCGCTGGTGATCATCCGGTTGCCCGCCGCCGGCGGGGTCCAGCCGTCCGGCCGCCAGCCGGCGGGCGGCACCCGGTAGCCGAAGGCGACGCAGAGCATCACCACGAGGTAGCCCGCGCCCATCAGCGCAAGGGTCTGCCACACGCCGGCGCCGTCCGGGCCCTTGAAGCGGGTGATGAGCATGTCGGCGAGGGGGGAACCGATCATCGCGCCGCCGCCGAACCCCATGATCGCCATGCCGGTCGCCATGCCGCGCCGGTCCGGGAACCACTTCACCAGGGTCGAGACCGGCGAGATGTAGCCGAGCCCGAGCCCGATGCCGCCGATCAGCCCCATGCCGAGCCAGATCAGCCAGAGCTGGTGCAGGAAGACGCCGAGCGCCGCGACGAGGAAGCCGCCGCCCCAGCACAAGGCGGCGGCGAGCCCGGCCTTGCGCGGGCCGGCGCGCTCGAGCCAGCCGCCGAACAGGGCCGCCGAGAGGCCGAGCATCACGATGCCGATCGAGAAGGTCAGGACGAGGTCGCTGACGCGCCAGTCGCAGGTCGTGGTGACGAGCGCGGTCAGGAAACCCATCTCCGGGCAGGCCGCCGGGGCCGGCTGGCCGAGGCTGAGGGCCCGCGACAGCGGCAGCCAGAACACCGACAGGCCGTAGGACATGCCGATGCACAGGTGAATCGCGAGCGCCGCCGGCGGCACGAGCCAGCGGTTGAATCCCGCGCGGGCGACGATGCGTTCGCGGTCGAGGAGGCCGGGCGCGCCCGGCGAGCGATCGACGACGCGTGCATCCATGACCATCCTCCCGTTCCGGCCCCGTGTCGGGCCGTTGGCGTTGCACGTTTAGGACAGGATCTTCATCCCGGATAGTCGTTGCGTCCGGCGCGGCGCGTCCGCCCACATCGTTGCGTCGTCTGTGCGGAGGGACGGGATTGCGATCGGGCGGTGCGCGACGACGCTGGTCTCAGCGCCGGATTCGCAATCCGCTGGCGAGCGCGCCGGTGAGCGCGAGCGCGCTCGACAGCCACAGCACCGTCGCGGTGCCGCCGGCATGCAGGTGCCCGAAGATCACCGCGACGACCGCGGCGCCGAGGGACTGGCCGAGCAGCCGGGCGGTCGATTGCATCCCGCTCGCGCCGCCGCTGCGTTCGCGCGGTGCGCTGGTGATGATCACCTTGTTGTTGGGCGACTGAAACAGCCCGAAGCCCAGGCCGCACAGCGTCAGCCGCCAGGCGATCGCGAGCGGCGAGGCGTCGGCCGGCAGGGCGGCCATCAGGGCGAGCCCCGCCGAGAGGGCGACGAGTCCGATGGCGCCGAGAAGGCCCGGCGGGTAGCGGTCGGCGAGCCGGCCGGCGAAGGGGGCGATCACCGCGATGGCGATCGGCCAGGGCGTCATCAGCAGACCGGTCTGGGTGCTCGAGAGATGGAGCACGTCCTGGAAGTAGAAGGGCAGGGCGACATAGGCCATCATCTGGGCCGAGAACGAGCAGACCGAGCTCACCATCGACAGCGCGAAGACCGGGATGCGCAGGAGGTCGATCGGCAGGAGCGGGGCCGGCAGGCGGGCCTGCATCCACACGAAGGCGATCCCGACGAGGCCGGCCGCCGCGAGCAGGCCGAGCGCCGTGCCGCCCCGTCCCGCCTCGCCGAGCCCGTCGACGCCGGTGATCAGCAGGCAGAAGAACAGCGCGTTGAGGAGTGCGCTCAAGGCATCGAACCGGGCGCCGCTGCGGGGCGTGACCGGCAGCATCCGGGTGGCGAGCGTCAGGGCCGCGAGGCCGAGCGGCACGTTGACGAGGAAGAGCCAGGGCCAGCTCGTCAGCGACAGTACGGCCGCCGCCACGCTCGGGCCCGCCGCCGAGGCGATCGCCACGATGAGCGCCATGGTGCCGACGCCGCGCCCGATCATCCGGTGAGGGTAGACGAAGCGCACGAGCGCGATGTTGACGCTCATGATGCCGGCCGCGCCCAGCCCCTGGACGATGCGGGCGGCGACGAGCACCGGCAGCGAGCCGGCGAGCGCGCAGGCGAGCGAGGCCGCGGTGAACAGCGCGAGGCCGGTGCAGTAGACGCGCTTGTAGCCGAGGATGTCGCCGAGCGAGGCCAGCGGCAGCAGGGCGGCGGTGACCGCGAGCTGGTAGCCGTTGGTGATGAAGATCGCGGCGCCCGGCGAGACCTGCAGGTCCTTGGCCATCACCGGCAGGGCGACGTTGACGATGGCGCCGTCGAGCACCGCCATCGACATGGCGATGCCGATCGCCAGCATCGCCCACAGCCTCGCCCGGGTCGGCAGGCCGTCGGCCACCTCCGCCGTCATCGGCCCCGCCGCGCCCGTCATCCGTGCCGCCTCCCTGGCGGGAGCCTCCGAGCCCCCGCCGCACCGCGCGTAGGCCTAACGCAAAGCCGGTGCCGCCGCACCACGTTCGGCCTCATCCCCGCCCTGCACGGTGGGCGGAGATGCTGCACATCGGGTGCCGGCAAACCCGTTGACACGCCGGCCCACGGGTGTAGGGAGCCCGCGTGGCGACGGGCGCGTCGTCGCCCCGCCACGCCCATCCAGGAACCATCAACCCCATGCCGAGCGACAGTCACAGTCGATCGACCGCGCCGTTCGTGCCGGCCGCTTCTCGCAGGGACGCCTGATCGGGCGCTCTCTCGTGGGCGCCGGCCGCGCGGACGGCCGCCCCCGAGAGGTGCATCATGACCACCACCATCCTGCCCTTCGCGCCGAAGGGCGCGCTTCCCATGCGCCTGCCCGCGGCTCCCGCCGTGCCGGCGAATGCCGTCCTGCGCGCCACCTGGTCCCTCGATCCCGAGACCGGCCGTCCGGTCTGCCGCTGGACCACGGACGACGAGGGGGGCCCGGCCCGCTGCCCCGTGGCGGATCGCCGGGCGGCGTGAGCTGCCTCGCAGGACCCGCGTCTCAAATCCCTCTCGCCTCTGCAGGGGACGGGGGCTCGAACGGCTGCCGCAGGAAGCTCCACGAACGATGACGGGCGCGGCTCGCGCCGCGCCCGCCACCGGGTCCGTCCTCGGGCTCAGAACCGGTAGGTGAAGCTGCCCTTCACCGCGTGATCCTCCGCCCGCGATCC
This sequence comes from Methylobacterium ajmalii, assembly GCF_016613415.1. Lineage (GTDB taxonomy): Bacteria > Pseudomonadota > Alphaproteobacteria > Rhizobiales > Beijerinckiaceae > Methylobacterium > Methylobacterium ajmalii. The sequence goes on from NZ_JACWCT010000027.1 coordinate 55,936, forward strand.
GACCTGGCCGGTGTACGACACGCCGAGCGTCGCCGCCGCCGACACCCGCAGGTCCACCCCCGCCGAGGCCACCAGCGCGTCCCGGGTGATCGGGATCCCCGCCGTCACGAAGCTCGGGCCGGTCCCGAAGGCCAGCAAAGCCGTCGGGATCACGTCCCCGAAGGCGCGCCGGTAGCCCACCAGACCGTGCAGCGACACCGGGGCGCCGAGGCCCGGATCCACCTCGGTCTGCCCGCGCACGCCCGCCGTCAGGGTCGGGATCTCGGACAGGCGCGAGGCGCCGCTCAGCGCCGCGACGCCGCCGGTCTCGGCGAACCGGTCGCGGTCGATGCCGACATAGGCCCCGCCCACGAACGGCTCGATATATGAGAGCGGCGCGGACCGGCCGGGCAGGCCGGCGCCGAGCGCGATCCGGTAGCCGATCTCGCCGAAACCCTGCACCGTCGAGCCGCCGTAGCGGGCGCTCTCGGTCTCGGAGATGCCCGGGACGATGACCGAGCGGCGCAGGCGCAGGCCGTTGTCGGCGTAGACCGCGCCGAGCCGCAGGGCGAAGGGACCGGCCTCGGACCCGCCGTAGACGCCGCCGAACCCGCTCTCGATCGATCCGCTCGCCGTCTGGCCGGGCGCATCGAGGTTGGTGCGGGTGTAGCCGCCGGCCACGCCGAGCCGGATGCCGCTCTCGAGCCGGACATCGGCGCCGAGCACGAAGCCGGCGGTGTCGCGGTTGAGGGTGACGGCATTCCCGTCGGTCCGGGCCTGGCCGAAGCTGCCGAAGCCCTGGCCCCACAGGCCGAACACCCGGGGATCGAGGACGCGCACCGGCACCGGGGCGGCGCGCCCGGGCAGGTCGGCGGTGTAGGTGGCCGGCAGGCTGCCGTAGTCGCGGGTGGCCGCGCCCGACCAGCGCAGCCGGTCGAGGATGGCTTCGCGCACGAAGAACGCGGTCTCGTAGGCGGCCGAGACGGAGCTGGCGTGGATGTCGCCGGTGAGCGCCTGGAAGGCGGCGACGGCCTCCGGGGTGGTGAGCCCGACCGTGCGGTCGTAGAGGCCCGCGCCCGCGCCGGCCCCCTGGATGGCGGTGGCGACGGCGGCCTGGTCGCGGGATTGGGCGATGGTGGCGAAGGCGACGTCGTTGCGGGTCAGCGTCAGGTCGACTTGCGCCGGCTGGTAGCGCAGCGTCGGGGTGAGGAAGGCGAGGTTGGAGGAGACGCCCGCGAAGGTGCCGGAGACGCCGCCCGCGGCCGACAGGATGGTGTAGCCGGTGCGGGGGGCGTAGGTGCCGTTTTGCGCCAGCACCCGGACGGTGCCGCCCTGGATGGTGGCGGTGCCGGTGGCGGCGAGGCGGTCGGACTGGCCGCCCGCGTCGGTCTCGACCTGGAAGGTCGAGCCGGCGGCGAAGCTGGCGTTGCCGGCGACCGTGAGGGTGCCGAGGGAGTTGCCGGGGGCGATCGTGGCGCCGGATTGCGCCGCCACCCCGCCGACCGTGCCGGTGCCGCCGAGCAGGCCGCCCGCGCCGACCGTGACGGTCGAGCCGGCGAGCGAGCCGTTCACCGCCAGGGCGCCACCGAGAACCGCGGTCGCGCCGGTGAAGCCGCTCTGGCCGGTCAGGGTCAGGGTGCCGGCATTGATCTTGGCGAGCGTCCCGGTGCCCGAGACGGCGTTCGCCATCGTGGCGTCGCCGGCCTGGTCGAGAACCAGGCTGGCATCGTTGCGGATCGCACCCGAGCCGAAGGCCCCGGCGTGGCCCACCAGCGTGCCGCCCGCGACGGTGGTGCCACCCGCATACGAGTTGGTGCCGGTCAGCACCAGGGTGCCGCTGCCGGCCTTGGTGAGCGAGCCCTGGCCGGAGATGTCGTTGCGCCAGGTGTCGAAGGCCGGGGTGCCGCCCTGGGCGGTGTCCATCGTCACGGTGACGGCGCGGGTGAAGGCGCCGTAGCCGTCGAAGGCGGCGTAGAGGTTCAGCCGGCCCCAGCCGTCATAGGTGTTGCCGCTCAGGAGCGGAGTGCCGGAGGGCAGGCCGGTGCTCGCCAGCACCTCCGTGCGCTGGGCGTCGGTGAGGTAGGGGAAGCGGGTGAGCAGCAGCACCTGCGCCTGAAGCGGCACGTCGGCGGTCGTCATCGGCACGACCGGGCCGGTGGGCTGGAAGCCGTAGGTCAGCCGGGCCGTGTAGTCCGCCTTGTTCTGCGCCGCATTGCCGAAGGCGTCCTGGCTGCCGGAGGCGGCGTTGAGACAGGCGGCGACGCTCGACGCGCCGCAGGCCGAAGCGAGGTAGGACTGCGTCTGGCGGTAGGCCTGGTAGACGCCGTAGGCGGTCGTGTTCGCCGGGTTGGTCCAGTCGACCCGGTTGCCGCTCGCGTCGTAGAGCGCGCCGTAGATGTTGGTGGCGACGATCGCCGTCGATTCCATCCGGCCGCCGATCACGTCGGCGGGCGAGTGCATGCCGGCGAGGATGCGGTTGTAGCCGAGCTCCGAGGCCCGGGTCAGGAGCTGCTGGGCCCGTTCCGGCACCAGGAAGGCGGTGGCCAGCGCCTGCATCGAGCCGGAATTGGTGTGCCCGCTCGGATAGGCCCCGTCGGCATAGGGGTTGGTGCTGTTGATGATCGGCTGCAGGAGCGTCGGGACGTTCACGTCGGTCGAGACGCGGTAGGGCCGCGGCGAGGTGCCGATGCCCGGCACGTAGTCGCCGACCCCGAAGGTCGCCGCGGTGAAGACGGAACCCGAGAAGGTGCCGACATTCGGCACGGTCAGCGGCCGGCCGCCATTGGCGTCGATCAATCCTTGCGTCACGGTGAAGCCCCGCACCCACCGATCCGCCGTGCCGTAGACCGCCGGGACGGAAAAATTCGCCAGGTAGGTCGGCACCACCAGGGCCGCGGTATCGCGGGTCGAGAGGCCGGCCTTGTTCGTCGTCGCGCTGTAGTTGCCGAAGCGGGGATCGAGCGGGTCGATGGCCGGATTGGCGCCCTGGTAGCGGGCGAAGATGCGCTTGGCCGGCTCGGTCGAGCCGCTGGCGCGGGCGACATCGTCGATGAAGGCGACGGCCGCCGCGAGCGGCGTCGCCGTCCCGTTGCCGAAGGTCCGCGACCCGGCATTGGCATCGTTGCCGGTGCGGATGTTGGCGGCGTAGTCGGCGAGCGTCGTGGCGACGTAGGTGGTCGGCGTCAGGCTCGTCGGCGTGGTGCCGGAAAACGAGGCGCCGGCGCCGGTGAGATAGGCCGATGTCAGCGGCCCGAGGCCGTTGAGGATGCTGTAGGCCTGGCCGGTGCGGTCGTCGTGGATCGCCGCCAGGGTCTGCGCGTCGGTGCGCGACCGCGTCATCGCGACGACGGTCTGGTAGTTCTGGGTCAGCACCGCCGGGTTGCCGGTCACGAGCCCGGTATACGAGTCGAGCACGCGGTTCATCACCGTGCCCGGATTGACCGAGGTGCTGTTGGCAAAGCCCACCGGCGGCGAGGTCGGAACCCCTTGTGCCCATGCGTCGATCGGAAACAGGCATGTCGCCGCCAGAAGTGCGGCGTTGAGCGTCGGACGCATGGACCCCTCGAGAGATTTTTCTCTATCGCGGGCCGGCGCCTAGCGTGGCCATATGAAGTCCCGATGACGATGTGCCGACGGAAATATCAGGAAACATCAAGTTTGACATCGAGGATCAGCGATCCGTTTCGTCGGCAGCGTTGCGCCGATGCTTTGGATGGGCTTTTCGAAGATTTTACGACATGACTTTACGTCATTAGGGCATGTGAAGCGGCTCGCTTTGCCTGTTGCCAGCCGTCGGACGTCGCTGTCCGGGCAGTCCGGACCTCCGGCGCCGTGGGGAGCGGCGTCTGGTGGGGCCGAATTGAAAATCTCGTCTCACGCTCGCATTCATTCTGAGATGCTGACCGATCCCAGATCGACCGATCTCAAAGGATTTTAAAAAAACTATCGGAAAATACCCGAATGTATTGTTCGCGGTCATGTGATAATTGATGGGAAAAACTAACGGATCAGGTCGTCGATCGGTATAAAATATCTTCGTGATCACCAGTAATTATGTCGAGAAAACCCTCGAAAGGTCCGGAGGCGTCGGCGATGCACGCAGCCCGCTCCCGGCCGAAGCGCGCGGGACGGCTTCCCTGGGGATGCCGCCCGATCGCCGGAAAACTCTTCTGCGGTCTCGCCTCACGCCGCCCTGACCGAGGCGAGGAAGCGCGCGACCTCGCCGCCGAGATGCTCCGACTGGTGCGACAGGGCGGAGGAGGCCGAGAGCACCTGGCTCGCCGAGAGGCCGGACTGCTCGGCGGCACCGGCCACCGCCGCGACGTTGCCGGTGACCGATTCGGTGCCGAGCGCCGCCTGGGCGATGTTGCGCACGATCTCGCGGGTCGCCGCGCCCTGCTCCTCGACCGCCGCGGCGATCGCGGTGGCGACGCCTGCGATCTCCTCGATCCGCGTGGTGATCCCGCCGATCGCCCCGGCCGCCAGACCGGTGGAGGCCTGGATCGCGGCGATCTGCGAGGTGATCTCCTCGGTGGCGCGTGCCGTCTGGCCGGCCAGTTCCTTCACTTCCGCCGCCACAACCGCGAAACCGCGGCCGGCCGCACCCGCGCGCGCCGCCTCGATGGTGGCGTTGAGCGCCAGGAGGTTGGTCTGGGCGGCGATCGACGAGATGAGCCCGACCACGTCGCCGATGCGATGGGTCGCCTCGGTCAGGGTGCGGACCTGGTCGGCGGTCCGGCCGGCTTCCGCCACCGCGGCCTGGGCGAGCTGGGCCGAGCCGTCGACCTGGCGGCCGATCTCGCCCACCGAGGCACCGAGTTCCTCGGCTGCCGCCGCCACCGTGCCGACGTTGGAGGAGGCTTCCTCGGCCGCCGCCGCCACGCTGGTCGATTGCGCGGCGGTCTCCCGCGCCGCCGCGGTCATCGCCTCCGCAGTCGCCTGCAACTCGGTCGCGGAGGCCGAGACCTGGCCGACGATGCCGCCGACCGCCGTCTCGAAGGCGTCCGCCATCTGGCGCATCGCGGCGCGGCGCTGCTCCTCGGCCGAGGCCCTGGCGAGCGCGGTCTCCTCCTCCAGGGCGCGAGCCCGCTGCATGCTCTCCTTGAACACCTGCACGGCGCCCGCCATCGCGCCGATCTCGTCGCTCCGGCCGACCGCCGGCACCGGCTCGTCGAGCCGGCCGCGCGCCAGCGCCGCCATGCTGCCCGACAGCGCCGTGAGCGGCCGGGCGATGCCGCGCCCGATCAGCGTCGCGACGACGCCGACGACGAGCGCCACGAGGCCGGCCCCGGCGAAGAGGTTGCGCAGCCAGGCATGGACCTGGGACGCGGTATCGTCGGCGAAGACGCCGGTGCCGACCACCCAGCCCCAGGGCGCGAACAGGCGCGCGTAGGACAGCTTCTCGACCGGCACGTCGGAGCCGGGCCGGAACCAGGTGTAGGTCTCGAAGGCGGCGCCGTCCGCCTCGACCTTGCGCATCATCTCGGCGAAGAACCGGCGGCCCGACGGCTCGGTGAAGGTGCTCGCGTCCCGGCCGATCATGCGGGCATCGGCATGCGCGATCATCCGCGACTGCCGGTCGTTGACCCAGAAGAACTCCTTGCCGCCGTAGCGCAGGCCGGTGACCGCTGCCGCGGCGGCGGCCTGCGCCGCCTCCCGGGTCATCCGGCCGGCCCGCTCCTCGGCCTCGAAATGCGCGAGCAGGCTGTGGGCGGTCTCCACCAGGTCCTTCGTCTTGAGGGCGCGAGCCCCGCTCACCGCGCCGGCGAGGTCGTAGGCGGCGAGGCCCAGGATCAGGGCGAGCCCCACGAGGGCGACGCCCGTCAGGGACTGGATCCGCGCGGCGATCTTGAGCGACATGGCAGGCTTCCGGATGCGACGGGCCACGCCCGCTCGCCGGGTGCGGACCGGTGGGCGGGATGGGCGTGGCGTGTCGAAGGGAGGTTCCGATCGGGTCGGCTTGTCCGTTGCGTCTGACGCCTAACAGTTACGATCGTCATAACGCATGGTCAGGTGCCGCCGTGCAGCCCCCATTCACAGGTTGTATCCATCGGCCGGCGGCAGCTTTGCGTACGGGTGCTCGGGCGAGGCCGTCGTGCCCGTGCGACGACGCTCCACGGCGTGCCGACGACCCGATCTTTAGCTTGCCGCCCCGCCGCCTCCGCCATCGCCGTAAGCATTTGTTCGGGACTAAACCTGTAATCGAGGGATGCAGGAGAGCCGTGCGGCTGCCGGGAGGGACGCGATGCCCGACGAGAGGACCTTCGTCCTCGTGACAGACAGGCCGGATCGCAGTGCCGCGATCAGCGCGGCCCTGCGGGGGATCGGCCTCTGCGACGTCGTCGGCCCCGATGAGACGTGGCGGGGCCGCCGGGCGCTCGCCGGGGTGGTCTCGGACATGACCCTGGCCCGGCCGGAAGCCGACCACTGCCTGCGTACCCTGCAGCGCCGGTTCCCCGACAAGAACCTTCCGGTGATCTGCCTCCTGCGGAAGGCGACCCAGGACGCGCTGCGCCACGCCAAGACCCTCGGGGCGACGGTGTGCATGCCGGCCTACGTGCCGCCCGAGACCATCGTGGCGGCCCTCGCCAACCAGGTCGGGATCGTCGCCGAGGGCGAGGCGCAGACGGTGAGCCAGGGCGTGGCCCGGGCCGGCGAGGCGTTGAACGGCCTTCTCGCCGAGGCGCGGGCCGGTCAGCCGCTGCGCATGGGCGCCGTCGAGGCCGGCCTCGGCCCGATCCTGACGGCGGTGCGCGAGGGCGGCCTCGCCCGCTGGCTCGACACGGTGTGGACCCACGACGACGCCACCTACCAGCATTGCCTGCTGGTTGCCGGCCATGCCGCGCAGTTCTCGCTGCATCTGGGCTTCCGCCACGAGGACCAGCTCCGCTTCGTGCGCGCCGCGCTGATCCACGACGTCGGCAAGGCCCGCATCCCTCTCGAGATCCTCAACAAGCCCGGCCGGCTCACGCCGGACGAGATGGTGGTGATGCGCACCCACGCCGCCATCGGCCACGAGATCCTGGTGGCGGGCGGCGAGCGCGACCCGATCACCCTCGCGGCCGCGCGCCATCACCACGAGATGCTGGACGGGTCGGGATATCCCGACGGCCTCGTCGGCAGCCAGATCGGCGACATCGTGCGCCTGCTCACCATCTGCGACATCTACGCCGCCCTGACCGAGCGCCGCCCCTACAAGGCGCCGATGCCGATGGCCGACGCGATGGCGATCCTGTCCGCCATGGACGGCAAGCTCGAAGCCCGCCTGGTGCAGTCCTTCGGCGAGTCGCTCAAGGCGGCGGGCTGAGCCGCCTCCGCGCCGCGGAGCGGCCGCCGAACGACCGTCGGGTCGACGGAGACCCGGTCCGCGCGGTCGCATGCCGGCTTTTCCATCGTGGTATCCCGTCCCGAACCGCCGGTCCGCCTCCCGAACGGCCGTCCTGCGGGGCCCCGCTCACGCGGTGTGCCGCTCGCCGGGGCAGGCGAGGGCGGTGAACGCCTCGGCGGGCATCGGGCGACCGAACAGGTAGCCCTGGGCCTCCGCGCAGCCCTCCGCCCGCAATCCCTCCGCCATCGTCTCGGTCTCGACTCCCTCCGCGATGACGTCGAGCCCGAAGCTGCGCCCGAGCGTCAGCACCGACTGCACGATCGCCCGGTCCTGGGACGAGGCCACCATGCCCTGCACGAACGAGCGGTCGATCTTCAGCCGGGTGAGCGGGAAGCGCTTGAGCAGGCTCAGCGACGCGTACCCGGTGCCGTAATCGTCGAAGGCGAGGCCGACGCCGAGGGCGCGCAGCGCCCGCAGCGGGGCGATCAGGGCCTCGTCGTGCTGCAGGATGATGGTCTCGGTGATCTCGAGTTCGAGGGCCGAGGCCGGCAGGCCGGAATCGGCCAGCGCGGCCTTCACCTCGTCGACGAGGCTCGCCGAGTGGAACTGCGCCCCGAACAGGTTGACGCCGATCCGGAGGTCGCCCGCTCCGGCCCGGCGCCACGCGGCGGCCTGGGCGCAGGCCTCCCTCAGCACGAAGCGGCCGACCGGCACGGCGAGCCGGCTCGCCTCGAGGGGAGCCAGGAACTCCGCCGGGGACAGGAGGCCGAGGCGGGGATGGCGCCAGCGGATCAGCGCCTCGGCGCCGACCACCCGGCGGTCGGCGAGGCGCAGCTGCGGCTGGTAGAACAGCACGAACTCCCCGGCCGCCAGCGCCCGCGGCAGCTCCTGCTGGCGCGCGTTCCAGGACAGGGTGGCGTCGCGCAGGGCCGGCGTGAACAGGCGGTGGCAGTGCCGTCCGGCGCGCTTGGCCTCGTAGAGCGCCATGTCGGCGCGGGCGAGCAGCCCGTCGGCGAGGGGAGCGTGGAGCGGGCTGAGCGCGATGCCGACGCTCGCCCCGATATGGATGGCCTGATCCTCGACCTGGAACGGCTCGGAGAGGCTGTGCAGCAGCGTGTCGGCCAAGGCCGTCGCCGGCCCGGGCTCGCCGCGGCCGGGCATCAGCACCGCGAACTCGTCGCCGCCCATCCGGGCGACGTGGCCGTCCCGGCCGATGCAGGCAGAGAGCCGCGCCCCGGCCTGCCGGATCAGGTCGTCGCCGGCCTCGTGGCCGAGGCTGTCGTTGACCTTCTTGAACCCGTCGAGGTCGATCATCAGGGCGGCGGCCCCGGAACCCTCCGGCGCGTCGGCGAGGCGCGCCATCGCCAGGGCGAGGCCCCGGCGGTTGCTCAGGCCGGTCAGGCCGTCGGTCTCGGCCTGGCGCCGCAGGCTCGCCATCAGGCGGGTGCGCTCGCGCATCCGCTCCTCCAGCACCCCGAGCGCATCGAACAGCCGCCGGATCTCCGTCACCCGCCCGGCGAGAGGCCGGCGCGGGGCCGGCACGCCGTCCTGCGACAGCGCCATCACGGTCTCGCGGGCGATCAGCAGCGGGCGCAGCACCGAGGCGCGCAGCGATTGCAGCAGGGCGACGAGCAGCGCCAGGAGCGCGACGGTGCCGCAGGCGACGACGGCGAGCCGGGTCCCCACGGCGTCGCGCTCGGCGGCGAAGCCCGCGACCATCCCGGCGAGGTAGCGGTCGCGCAGGGCCTCGACGGGCTTCAGGGTCGGGACGTAGCGGCGGGTGAGCTCGTCGGCCGAGAGGGTGTAGCGCCCGTCCGCCCGGCCCTCCGCGATCGCCGCGTCGATCAGGCCGAGCCCGGTCTCGCCGAAGGTCGTCTCGACCTCGCGCAGCAGGTCCGCCAGCGGCCCACCCGGCCCGAACGCCGCCTGGCCGCGCAGGAGCCGCATCAGCTCGACGATGCGGCCTCGCATCTGCCTCGCCTCGGCGAGCTGTGCCACGCCGAGCGGCTGCTGCACCGCGACCGCCGGGATGATCGCCGAGCCGATCCGGCCGCCATATTCGCGCAGGTCGCTCACCACGTGGGCGACGAGGCCGGGCCCGATCAGGACCGGGTCGGCCCGGCCGAGGGCGCGGATCTCCCACGCGACCGCCTCCTGGAAGACGTCGACCACCTCCACCATCCGGGCGATCGCCGCGGCGATGTCGCCGGCCCGCCGCCCGTCGGCCGGCAGCGCGGCGACCCGGTCGACCTCCCGGCGCGCCTCCTCCAGCCGGGCCAGGGTCGTTGCGACGACGCGGGCCGGCACGGACCCGTCTTCCCCCGGCGAGGCGGCCGGGCCGGCCCGTTCGAGGACCGCCAGGGCCGCATCGCTCGTCCCCCGGAACGCCGCGAGCCGGCCCTCGGCCGCCGGGTCGCTTCCGGGTGCGATCGCCATGACGACGTTCGAGGGGCCGCGCTCGGCCGAGAGGCGGTTGGCAGCCTCCAGCACCTGCCGCAGCCGGGCGATGCGCGCGAGGTGGCTCCGGCTGTCGCGGTAGGCGGTGACCGAGGGGGCGACGACGATCGCCGTCAGCGCGAGGAGGCCGGCCGCCAGCAGCAGGGCGGTGCCCCGGAGCCTGCGACCGAGCCCGATTTCCCGCCGCCGGGTCGGCCCGGCTCCTGCCATGCCCGAGGAAGCGGCCGATTCCGGAGAGGGTTGCTGCACGGAAGTCCCCGGCGAGGCTGGATCGACGCTGCGCGGTGTCGTCGCGCGGCGGGGCCAGGGGAGGGGCCGCGGGACGGGGTCGCCTGGGCCTAACGGAAAAGCGTTGCCGAATCGCTGCGGGGCGATCCGGTCCGCCCGGCTCACCCGTTAAGCCGATCCGCGTGGCCGGCGAGGGCGGCGGCGAGGCCCCGGATACCGGTCCGGATCGCGGCGGGCTCGCTGCCGGCAAAGCCCAGTACCAGCCCGGCCCGGTCGGGCCGCGCCGCCGCATCGTGGTAGAGCGGGCCGACCGGGTAGACGCCGACCCCCGCCGCCCGCGCCGTCGCCACGATGGCAGCCTCCCGCGAGGCCGGCGCGTACGGGAACCAGGCGACGAGGTGCAGGCCCGCCGCCGCGCCCTCGACCCGGACCGCGTCACCGAAGCTTTCGGCGAGGGCGGCCATCAGGGCGGCGCGGCGGGCGGCGTTGCGCCGGCGGGCCTGGCGCAGGTGGCGCTCGTAGGCGCCGCAGGCCATCAGCTCCGCCAGGGCGGCCTGTTCGAGCCCCGGCGCCTGCCGGTCGGCGAGGCGCTTGGCCTCGGCCACGACGGTCGCGAGGGCCGGCGGCACCACGAGGTAGCCCAGGCGCAGCTGCGGCGAGAGGGTCTTGGACACCGTCCCGACATGGACGACGCGGCGGGTGCGATCGAGGTTCGCGAGCGCTTCCACCGGCCGGCCGTCGAAGCGGTACTCGCCGTCGTAATCGTCCTCGACGACGATCGCGCCGCAGGCCTCCGCCCAGGCGAGCAGGGCCTGCCGACGGGCGACCGACATCACGCCGCCGAGGGGGAACTGGTGCGAGGGCGTGACGTAGGCGAGCCGTGCGGGCCCGAGCCCGGCGAGGCGCTCGGTCCGCATTCCCTCCGCGTCGACCGGGACCGGCAGGATCGCGGCGCCCACGGCCGCGAAGGCCCGCCGCGCCGTGCCGTAGCCCGGATCCTCGAACGCCACCCGGTCGCCGGGATCGACGAAGAGCCGGGCGCAGAGGTCGATCCCCTGCTGCGAGCCGTTGACCACGACGATCTGGTCGATCTCGCAGCGCAGGCCGCGGGCGCGCCAGAGGTAGCCCTGGAGCGCCGCCCGCAGCTCCGGCAGCCCGCGCGGGTCGCCGTAGCCGAGCCGGGCCGGCCGGCGCAGCAGGACCGTGGTGAGCGCCCGCCGCCAGGCGAGGACCGGAAAGTCGCTCCCCGAGAGGTCGCCGTAGCGGAAATCGATCGCCGGGCCCGGGCGCGCGTCGGGCGGCGGCTCGGCCATGAGGCGCCGGCCGAAGGCGGCGAGCCGCGGCGGTGCAGCCGAGGCGTCGGGCATCGCCGCCGGCACGGGCAGGATGCCGGCGGCGACGCGGGTGCGTCCGCCGGGCCTCGTCTCGAGCCAGCCCTCGGCGGCGAGCTGGTCGTAGGCGGCCGTCACGGTGGTGCGCGAGACCCCGAGCTCGGCCGCGAGCGCCCGGCTCGAGGGCACCGCCGATCCCGGCGGATAGACCCCCCGGACGATCTGCGCCTTCAGGTCGGCGCCGATCCGGCGGCTGCCGGGCGCGGTGCGGGGTGACGCGTCGATCAAGCTGGCCCACCGTTTTCTCTGCGAACTGGCCGTTCAGCATGGGCCGGTTTCGGGGCAAGGACCAGCGCCGGACCCGTGTCGCCCGAAACGACCCGCTGCCCGAAACGACCCGCCGCCGGAGGAGACCTTCGATGTACGTCCCGCCCGCCTTCCGCGAGACAGACGAGGCCGCGATCCACGAAACGATGCGGGCCGCACCGCTCGCGAGCCTCGTGACCGCGACGGCGGACGGGCTCCTGTGCACGCCGCTGCCGCTCCTCCTCGCGCCGGAGGAGGGCGAGCGGGGCGTGCTCTACGGCCATCTCGCCCGGGCCAACCCGCATTGGCGTGCGCCGGCCCTGGCGGAGTCCCTGGCGATCTTCTCGGGGCCCGACGCCTACGTGACGCCGTCCTGGTACGCGACGAAGCGCGAGACCGGGAAGGTCGTGCCGACCTGGAACTACGTCGCGATCCACGCCTACGGCACCGCCGAGTTCTTCGACGAGCCCGACCGCCTGCTGGCCGTCGTGACCCGGCTCACCGAGCGGCACGAGGGCGCGCGGCCGGCCCCCTGGGCGGTGGCCGACGCGCCGGCCGACTTCGTCGCCGCGCAACTGCGCGGCATCGTCGGCCTGCGGCTGCCGATCGCGCGGCTCGAGGGCAAGCGCAAGATGAGCCAGAACCGCAGCGCGGCCGACCGCGCCGGCGTTGCGGCCGGGCTCGCGGCGGGCGATGACGGCGCGCGCCGCGTGGCCGCGCTCATCCCGGAGGGCTGATACCGCCCGCCCCGGCCGGAATTTGCGCCCGGTCCGATCCTTGCTCCAAGATGCCCGGCGAACGCGAACCGGGACGGGGCATGGCGGACCTGCGAAGCCTGGAGATCTTCTACTGGGCCGCCTCGTTGTGCAGCTTCCGCAAGGCGGCGGAACGGATGAACACCTCGCAGCCGGCGGTGTCCCAGCGCATCGCCGCCCTGGAGGACGAGTTCGGGGTGCGGCTGTTCGAGCGCCGCGCCCGGTCGGTCGCGCTCACGCCCAAGGGGCGCGACCTCCTCGGCTATGCCGAGCGCTTCCTGCACCTGCGCACCGAGATGATGCGGAGCGTGGCCGGGCCCGGCACGATGCGGGGCGTCCTGCGCCTCGGGGTGTCGGAGACCATCGTGCACACCTGGCTGATGCGCTTCATCGCCCGGATGAACGAGACCCATCCCGGGGTCACGGTGGACATCGCGGTCGACATCTCGCCCAACATGCGCGACGCGCTGCTGAACCGCGACCTCGACCTCGCCTTCCTGGTCGGCCCGATCACCATGCCGAGCCTCGTCAACCTGCCGCTCTGCAGCGTGTCCCTGGCCTGGATCGCCGCGCCGCAGCTCGATCTCGGCCCAGGCGAGGTCAGCCTGGCGAGCCTCCTGCGGCATCCGCTGATCACCTACCCGAAGAACACCAACCCTTACGTGTCCTTGCGCGAGATGCTGGCGCGCTCCGACCTGCCGCCGCCGCGGCTGCACAGCAACGCCTCGCTCTCCACCATCGTGCGCATGGCCCGCGAGGGCATCGGCATCGGGGTGATCCCGCCCGAGGTGGTGCGCCGGGACCTGGAGGAGGGGGCCCTGCGGGTGATCGCCCCGGCGCCGGCTCTGCCCGACATCGCCTTCACGGCCACCTATGCCAGCCTGCCCGACAGCGGCCTCGCGGCGGAGGCCGCGCGGCTCGCCTGCGAGGTCGCCGCCGCGCCGGACTGGCGCCAGTGACACGGATAAGGACCGCTTATCGAAACCGATGCGAAATCACGATTGGCCGTGACGTGCCTGCGATGTGATCATGCTTCATCCTTGGGCAGGACATCTGCCGCGAGCAGGGGAACTGCGATGACCCTTCCCTTCGACCGGGCGCGGATGAGCGGCGAGGCCGCCCGGCTCGCCTGCCGGAGCGGCGCCATCACGGGCTGCACCGCCGGCATCGCCGACGGCTTCGTCCAGGGCAACCTCGCGGTGCTGCCGGCCGACCTCGCCGCCGAGTTCCTGCTGTTTGCCCAGCGCAACCCGAAATCCTGCCCGATCATCGGCGTCTCCGCGCCGGGCGAGCGGCGGATCCCCGAGCTCGGCCTCGACCTCGACATCGCGACCGACATCCCGGGCTACCGGGTCTGGCGCGACGGCGAGGTGGTGGCCGAGCGCGACGAGGTCGCCGATCTGTGGCGCGACGACCTCGTCGCCTTCGTGATCGGCTGCTCGTACTCGTTCGAGGCGGCGATGGCCGAGGACGGCCTGCCGCTGCGCCACGTCGAGATGGGGGTGCGGGTACCGATGTACCGCACCAGCATCCCCTGCACCCCGACCGGCCGCTTCGCCGGGCCGATGGTGGTGTCGATGCGCCCGCTCACCCCTGCCCAAGCCATCCGGGCGGTGCAGATCACCTCGCGCTTCCCCGCCGTGCACGGTGCGCCGGTCCATCTCGGCCGGCCGGACCTGATCGGCATCGCGGACATCGCCGCCCCCGATTACGGCGATCCGGTCACCATCGGTGCCGACGAGATCCCGGTCTTCTGGGCCTGCGGCGTCACCCCGCAATCGGTCATCGCCGCGGTGCGCCCGGCTTTCGCCATCACCCACGCCCCGGGCTGCATGCTGATCACCGACCGGCGCAACAGCGAATATGCGGTACTCTAACAGATGTCCCCTATCACTTCGTCTTAGCCTCTTGTTCGCGTTATTCCCGCGTTCGGGCCGTCGACGGTGCCGGCGTCGGCTTTTCAAAAGCAGCGGAATGAGGCTTAGAAGAACTCCCCGACCCCTGGAGGCCAGCGCATGATCCGTCGTCGAGAACTCTTGGTGGGCGCCGGCGCCCTCTCCCTCGCCTCGCTCCGCGGTGCGCCCGCCCGCGCCGCGGCGCCGGAGGTGGTGGTCGGCGTGCTCTACGCCATGTCGGGGGCGAGCGCGCAGGTCGGGGTCGATGCCCGCCACGCCATCGAGACCGCGCTCGACCTGATCAACAACGACCACGACCTCGACCTGCCGGGCGCCAAGGGCGTCGGGCTCGCCGGCATGGGCGGCGCCAAGATCCGCCTCGTCTTCGCCGACCATCAGGCCGATCCGCAGAAGGGCCGCGCCGAGGCCGAGCGCCTGATCACCCAGGACAAGGTGGCGGCGCTCGTCGGCTGCTACCAGTCGGCGGTCTCGGCCACCGTCAGCGCCACCGCCGAGCGCTATGGCGTGCCCTTCGTCTGCGCCGATTCCTCGTCGCCGAGCCTGCATCGCAAGGGCCTGAAATACTTCTTCCGTCCGGCCGCCCACGACGAGATGTTCTCGACCGCGATGTTCGATTTCCTGGACGCCCAGCGCAAGCGGGGCCAGACGATCGACTCGGTCGCCCTGTTCTTCGAGGACACCATCTACGGCGTCGATTCCTCGACGGTGCAGCGCAAGCTAGCGGCCGAGCGCGGCTACAAGCTCGTCGCCGACGTGAAGTACAAGAGCAACTCGCCCTCGCTGACCGCCGAGGTGCAGCAGCTCAAGACCGCCAACGCCGACGTGCTCCTGCCGACGAGCTACACCACCGACGCGATCCTCTTGACGAAGACGATGGCCGAGCTCGGCTACAAGCCGAAGAGCATCATCGCGCAAGCGGCCGGCTTCTCCGAGAAGGTCACCTACGACGCGGTCGGCGACAAGCTCCAGGGCCTGATCTCCCGGGGCAGCTTCTCCCTCGACCTCGCCGCCAAGCGCCCGATGGTCGCTACCGTCAACGCCATGTACAAGGCCCGGGCCGGCCGCGACCTCAACGACAACTCCTCGCGCCAGTTCATGGCGATGATCGTGCTCGCCGACGCTCTCGACCGCGCCGGCTCGACCGACGGCCAGAAGATCCGTGCCGCGCTCGCCGCCACCGACATCCCGGGCAACCGCACGGTGATGCCCTGGACCAAGGTGGCCTTCGGCCCCGACGGCCAGAACGTCCACGCCGATCCGGTCCTGCTGCAGTGGATCGGCGACAAGTTCATCACCGTCTTCCCGGAATCGGCCGCGGTGGCGCCGGCCAAGTGGCCGATGAACGCGTGAAGCACTTTCCCCTCCCCCCCTGTGGGGAGGGGTCAGGGGTGGGGGTGGTGCAGGATCGAGCGCGAGATTTCTCCGGCACCACCCCCACCCCCTTACCCCTCCCACAGCGGGGAGGGGAGGCGCTCCCTTCTGATGCGAAGGCGCCCGCGAACCACACGCCCCCACCGGAGCCCCCCACCCCCATGACCACGCAAGCCCTTGTGCAGGTGCTGGCGAGCGGCCTCCTGATGGGCTTGATCTACGCCCTGATCGCGGTCGGCCTCTCGCTGATCTTCGGCCTGATGGACGTGGTGAACTTCGCCCATGGCGAGTTCCTGATGCTCGCCATGTACGCGACCTTCGGGCTGGTGCTCGTCACCCGGCTCGATCCGGTGGTGCTGATGCCGCTGGTCGCCGCCCTGCTCTTCGTGCTCGGCGCCGCCGCCTATCTGGGCGTGGTCCGCTTCGCCATGCGGGCCAAGGCCAACCAGGGCATGGTGCAGATCTTCGCCACCTTCGGCCTCGCGATCCTGCTCCAGGGCGCCGCCCAGTACCTGTTCACGCCCGATTACCGCAACGTCCAGAACACCTGGCTCGGCGGGCGCACCCTCGAACTCGGCGGGATCTTCCTGCCCTGGCCGCAGCTGTTCGGCGCCGTGGTCTCGCTCGCCGCCTTCGGGGGCCTGCACCTCCTGATGAGCCGCACCGATTTCGGCCGCGCGCTGGAGGCGACGCGCGAGGATCAGGGCGCGGTGGCGCTCGTCGGCATCGACCGCAACCGGGTCTTCGCCCTCGGCTGGGGCTTGGGCGCCGCACTCGTCGGCCTCGCCGGCGCGGTGCTGGCGATCTTCTACTACATCCACCCCCAGGTCGGGGCGAGCTTCGCGCTGATCGCCTACGTCACGGTGGCGCTCGGCGGCTTCGGCAGCGTCGCCGGGGCGCTGGTCGCCGGGATCATCGTCGGCCTCGTCGAGGCGTTCACGGCGGTGATCCTGCCGCCGGCGCTGAAATCGATCGGGGTCTACGCCCTCTACCTCGCCGTGGTGTTCGTGCGGCCGCAAGGCCTGTTCGGGAGGCTCTGATGACCGCCGCGACCACCACCCTGGCCCCGGGTTCCGGCCTCGCGCGGGCCGAGGCGAGCTACGCCGCCAAGCGCCGGCGCAAGCTCGTCGTCGCCGCCCTGGTCTTCGCGGGCCTCACCGCGCTGCCCTACGGCATCACCGACGTCTACCTGCAGAACGTCCTGATCCTGACCCTGATGTATGCCGCGCTGTCGCAGAGCTGGAACATCCTGGGCGGCTATTGCGGGCAGGTGTCGCTCGGCCACGCGCTCTATTTCGGCTTCGGCGCCTACGCGACCTCGGTCCTTTTCGTGAATTACGGCGTGCTGCCGTGGTTCGGCATGCTGGCGGGCGGCCTTCTCTCCGCCGCGGTGGCGCTGGTCCTCGGCTATCCGTGCTTTCGCCTGGCCGGCCACTACTTCTCGATCGCCACCATCGTGATCGCGGAGATCGGGCTGCTGCTCGTCCACAACTGGGACTTCGTCGGCGGCGCGATGGGCATCCAGTGGCCGTTCAACCCCGATTCGTGGTGGACGCTCCAGTTCGCCCGCGACAAGGTCCCGTACGTCCACTTCGCGGTCGGCTTCCTGGCGGTCGTCTGGTTCGTCACCTGGCTGATCGAGGGCTCGCGCTGGGGCTACTGGTGGCGCGCCGTCAAGGACGACGCCCAGGCCGCCGAGAGCCTCGGCGTCGAGGTGTTCCGGTCCAAGATGGCGGCGGCCGCGGTCTCGGCCTTCTTCACCGCGATCGGCGGCGGCTTCTACGCGGCCTACGTCTCCTACATCGACCCCGAGAGCGTGATGAGCTTCCGCTTCTCGCTGCTCTTCGCCTTGCCGGCGGTGCTCGGCGGCATCGGCACCCTGTGGGGGCCGCTCGTCGGCGCGGCGATCCTGATCCCGCTCACCGAGATCAGCCGCTCGTATCTCGGCGGCAGCGGCAACGGCCTCGACCTGATGCTGTACGGCGTCCTCGTCATGGTGGTGGCGCTCGCCCGGCCGGAAGGCGTGCTCAGCCTGTTCGCCCGCAGCCGCCGGGCCCGCAACGAGGAGGCCGCGCCGTGAGCGAACCTTTGCTGCGCATCGACCACGTCACGCTCCGCTTCGGCGGCCTCGTCGCCAACGCCGATGTCAGCCTCGACGTGCCGGAGGGCCAGATCCTCGGCCTGCTCGGGCCGAACGGGGCCGGCAAGTCGACGCTGTTCAACCTGATCTCCGGCACCTACCAGCCGAGCGAGGGACGGATCTTTTTCCTGGGCGAGGACATCACCCCGCTCTCCGCCCCCGAGCGCTGCCGGCGCGGCATCGCCCGCACCTTCCAGGTGCCGCGCTCGTTCGATTCGATGAACGTGCTCGAGAACGTGATCGTCGGGGGCTTTGCCCGCCACGCCGGCGCCGCGGCGGCCCGGCGCCGGGCGCTCGAGACCCTCGATTTCGCCGGGCTCGCCCACCGCGCCGAGGCCGTGGCCGGCGAGCTGACCCCGCCGGAGAAGCGCCGCCTGGAAGTGGCGCGCGCGCTCGCCACCGAGCCGAAGCTCCTCCTCCTCGACGAGGTGCTGACGGGATTGACCCCGAGCGAGGCCAAGGCCGGGGTCGAGCTGATCCGCAAGGTGGCGGCGAGCGGCGTCACCGTCATCATGGTCGAGCACGTGATGGAGGTGGTGATGCCGCTCGTCGACCGCGCCGTCGTCCTGCATCTCGGCCGGGTTCTCGCGGAAGGGCACCCGACCGAGGTGGTGCGCCACGAGGGCGTGATCACCGCCTATCTGGGGGAGCGCCACCGTGCTGCTTGAGGTCCGCGGGCTCTCCACCGCCTATCAGGGCTTGCTCGCCATCCAGGGCGTCTCGATCGAGGTCGCGAGCGGCGAGATCGTCGTCGTTGCGGGCGCCAACGGCGCCGGCAAGTCGACGCTGCTCAAGTCCATCGCCGGGATGGAGCGGCCGAAAGCCGGCGAGGTCGTCTTCGACGGCGCCCGCATCGACGGGCTGCCCGGCCACGCCATCACGGCCAGGGGCATCGCCTACGTGCCGGAGAACAAGCGGCTGTTTCCCCGCCTCTCGGTCGCCGACAACCTGCGCCTCGGCAGCTACCTCCACCGCAAGGCGGCCGACCGCGAGGCGCCGCTGGAGCGGGTGTTCTCGCTGTTTCCCCGCCTCAAGGAGCGCCTGCCGCAGCGCGCCGGCACGCTCTCGGGCGGCGAGCAGCAGATGCTCGCCATCGGCCGCGCCCTGATGACGAGGCCGCGCCTCTTGATGCTCGACGAGCCCTCGCAGGGCATCATGCCCAAGCTCGTCGACGAGATCTTCTCCGCCATCGAGGCGATCCGGGCGTCGGGCACCACGATCCTGCTGGTCGAGCAGCGCCTCGCGGAATCGCTCGGCATCGCCGACCGGGCCTACGTGCTCCAGACTGGCCGGCTGATGCTCTCGGGCCCCGCCGCGACCCTGCGCGACGACCCGGAGGTGCGCCGGGTCTATCTCGGGATCTGATCCGTGACTCCCGCTGCCGGTCCCGATGCTCTACAGAGGCCCGGCACGGAGACCCAGCGATGACCACCCCCACCACCGAGATCACGCTCGAGCGCATTGCCCTGATCCGGCGCCTGGTCGTGGCCTGGGACCCGGCGGGGCAGGGCGCCCCGGCGATCCACCCGGACGCCCCCTACGGCAGCCTCGACCGCGACGGCGACATCGCCAACGTCACCGGCGACGACGAGGGCGCGGCGGAGGAGCACCGGGCGGTGGGCGCGGCGCTCGTCGCCTTCCTGCGCCACGCCGAGCTGAAGCCCGGCCGCTACGGCTACCACAACCCGCTGACCAAGCTCGACCTGACGCACGTCTCCGACGTGTTTCGCGACGAGAGCGCCGGCACCTCGCCCGAGCAGATCGTGTTCGAGGTCGGCCCCGAGCACCTCGCCCTGATCCGCCACCTCGCCCTGGGGTGGGACGAGGCGCGCGGCGTTCCGGCGGTCGATGCCGATGCTCCCTACGGCCCGGGAACGCTGGACGACGCGATGGTCCGGGCGCTCGGCGGCCCCCGCGACGACCTCGCACGGCTGCACCGCGCGATGCAGCCCGCGCTCCAGATCTTCCTGCGCAGCGCCGACATCGCGCCGGGCGACTACGCCTGAGGGCGGCCTGCAGTCCAGTATCGGCGCTGCGCCCGGAGGCCGGCTCCGGGCATGGCGATTGCCCGATGGTCATCGGCATGAGACCTGCCGCGGAAACTACACGCAGTAGCGGAAGCGATCCAATCCACCGGGCTGGCGCCAGTCCGGACTAGGCCAAAGGTCCGGTCGTAACTGTTATCGCCTTGGCCGAGGGCCGCAGAGGGCTGCGCTTTACGAAAAATTTCCTCGCTTATGATGCTCTCAGGACAACGGGGGTTCTGCCTTGAATCCCCATGCCTTCAACGGCAAGCAGCGCATCGCGAGCTGGATTACCCTACATGCTGACCCTGTCGAAGCTCGCCGTCCGGCTGCCCGCCACCATCGTCGGCCTGGCCCTCGTCAGCTCGTCCGTGATGGGGGGGCTGAGCTGGTACACGGCCAGGAGCAGCCTCGTCTCGGCCGTCGAGGACCGCCTGCGGCTCGCAGCGACCGCGACCGGCCACGGCATGGCGCTCGTCGCCGACCGGGCCCAGGCCGAGTTCGTCGCCGCCGCCAACCACCCGCAGGTGGCCTCGAACTTCACCGACCTGATCGAGACCCTCGATCCGGGCAAGCCCGACTATGCCGGCATCCTGGCGGCGTTCCGGGCGCCGCAGGGGATCGAGGCGCGGCTGGCCTTCGACGGCACCACCACCAACACCATGTACGGCCGCCGGCACGTCAAGGTGCAGGAGGTCGCCCGCAAGCTCGTCGGCCCGGCCGGCTACGCCGACCTGATGTTCCTCGATACCAACGGGCGCATCGTCTACACGGCGACCAAGGGCGACGACTTCGCCGCCTCGCTCGCCGACCCGGCGCTGCGCGACACCGGCCTTTCCAAGCTGTTCGAGCGGATGAAGGCGGGTGGCCCCGACGCCGTGAGCTTCGCCGACTTCGCCGCCTACCCGGTCGGCGGGCAGGCCGCCTTCATCGGCAAGCCGATGAACCGGCGCGCCAACGTCGCGATGGGCACCGCCCAGGCGGTGGAGCGCGCCGGCTACGTGGTGATGCGGATCACCCCGGCCCTGTTCGACCAGACCCTGACCCATCGCGCCGGCCTCGGCGAGACCGGCCAGACCCTGGCGGTCGGCGCCGACGGCAAGCTGCGCGGCAACCCGCCCCTCGACCCCGCCGTCAAGGCCGGCGCGCCCCTGAGCGAGCTCGGCATCGCGCCGGACCAGCTGGCGGCGGACAAGACCTTCGGCTACGACGGCGCCGACGGCCGCCACCGGGCGGTGAGCGCCGTCGTGCCGGTGCTCGGCGTGCCCTACACCCTGGTGGCGGAGCAGTCCGAGGCGGAGGCGCTCCAGGCGGTGGGCGAGCTCTCTCGCCTCCTCGTGATGATCGGGCTCGCGGTGCTCGCCGGCACGGCGCTCCTCGGCCTCCTGATGTCGCGGGCGATCGTGCGGCCCCTCGGCGCCCTGACCACGGCGCTCAAGGCGCTCGCCGCCCGCCAGGTCCTCGACGCGGTGCCGGGCTTCAAGCGCCGCGACGAGATCGGCGACATCGCCCGGGCCGTGGTGATGATCCGCGACATGTCGCTCGAGGACGCCGCCCAGCAGCTCCAGACCACGGAGGCCGCGCGGCTGCGCGAGGAGCAGGCCCGGCGCAGCCTGCTGCGCGACCTCGCCGACCGGTTCGAGGCCTCGGTCGGCGGCATCGTCGGCCGGGTGTCGGGCGCGGCCGAGGGGCTGATCGGCGCCTCCGGCGCCATGCACCAGGCGGTCGAGGGCACTTCGTCGCGCTCGGTCACCGTGGCGGCGGTCGCCCGACAGACCAGCGGCAACATCGGCGCCGTCGCGGCGGCCGCCGAGGAACTCGGCGCCACCGTGGCGGAGATCAGCCGCCAGGTGGTCCAGGCCGCCGGGATGTCGTCCGAGGCGGTGGCCCAGGCCCGCGGTGCCGGCGGCACGATGGCGGAGCTGTCGGCTGCCGCCACCCGCATCGGCGACGTGGTCGGCCTCGTCTCGCAGATCGCCTCCCAGACCAACCTGCTCGCGCTCAACGCCACCATCGAGGCGGCGCGGGCGGGCGCGGCCGGCCGCGGCTTCGCCGTGGTGGCCGCCGAGGTCAAGGAACTGGCCGGCCAGACCGCCAAGGCGACCGAGGAGATCGGCCGTCACGTCGCGGCGATCCAGGCCACCAGCGAGGGGGCGGGCGGCGCCATCGCCGGGGTGACCGCGCAGATCGAGGCGATGAGCCAGGTCACCACCGGCATCGCCTCGGCGATCGAGGAGCAGGGCGCGATGACCCACGAGATCGTGCGCCAGATGGCCGAGGCGACCGAGGGCACCGCCGCGATGACGACCGACATCAACGAGGTCGCCGGCGCCGCCGCCGCGGCCGGCCGCGCCGCCTCCGAGGTCTCGCAGGGCTCCGACGACCTCGCCGAGCAATGCGCCCGCCTGCGCCGGGAGGTCGACGGCTTCCTCGCCAGCGTCCGCGCCGCCTGACCGGGTCGCTTCCCGGCAGGACCGATCGATCGCGGCCGAAGGCCGGATCCTGCCGCCGGGTGGGGTCCGGCCTTCGCCGTTCCGGGCGTCCGCCCGGGGCCGCCGCACGACAGTATTGGCCGGCGGCGCGGCGCCCGGATGACGGTACGGCGACGTTCGGAATTGATTAAGTCGGACGGGCTACGGTCTTTCGCAGCGTGATGTCTTGCAACGGCCTGCGATCATGATGACTGGTACGGTGAGCCCGGGATCCCTCGAAGACACGACGGCGCTGCTGCAGCGTCACCTGATGTCGATCTCCGAGACCATCGCCCGCACGCGCCAGGAGATCGCCGACCTGCGCGAGCAGCAGGAGAGCGGCCGCGCCCGCGACGAACTGCACGCCGTCGTCCAGGGCACCGAGCAGGCCACCCACACCATCCTGACCGTCTCGGAGACCGTGGATGCCCTCGCCCGCGGCATCGCCAAGCGGGCGCAGGACGAGGCGACGAGGGAGGATGCCCGCGCGATCCAGGCCGAGATGCAGACCGTGTTCGAGGCCTGCAACTTCCAGGACCTGACCGGCCAGCGGATCTCCAAGGTGGTGCGCACCATCGTCGACGTCGAGGAGCGGGTCGGCGAGATGCTGCGCCTGTGGTCCGGCGCCACGCCCTCGCCCGCCCGGCCCAAGCCCGACACCCGCGGCGAGGAGGACTCCCTCCTCAACGGCCCGGCCCTGCCCGGCGCCGCGGCGGTGTCGCAGGACGCCGTCGACGCGATGTTCCCGTAGCGCGCCGTTCCGGACGCCCCGCGCCGTCAGCCGGCGGCGAGTCCGGCCGGCTGCGGCGCCCGCAGGCAGGCCGGGAGCCACGCCATCTCGTAGAGCGGCGGGCGCACGGCGGTGACCTGGAAGCCCAGGCGCTCGTAGAGGGAGCGCCCGTCGGTGGCGCCGGCCATCGGGGTCGAGAGGGTGATCGGCAGGCGCAAGCTCTCGGCCGCCGCCTGCAGGCTGCGCACCAGGTCGGTGCCGATGCCCTTGCCGCGGGCAGCCTGGACGATCGCCAGTTCGGTGATGCGCCAGTCGGCATAGCCGAGATCGACGACGAGGCGCCCGACCGCCTGGCCCGTGCGCTCGACGATGAAGTCCAGGTGCTCGGGATACACGCTCTCCAGCCCGGCGCGCAGCACCCGGTATTGCTGCTCGTAGAGCGCCTGAAGGGCGTCGCGGTCGAGATCGACCAGGGACAGCCATGGCCGCGATTCGATGAAGAGCTGCAGCAGAAAGCCCTGGTCGGACGGGCGGATCGGGCACAGGGCGAGGCCGCCGAAGAGTCGGAGGGAACCGGCGGGCGAGGCCATGGGGCTGGGCTCCTGTCAGGTAGGGGACATGCGAAAGGCGCCCCCGCATGCGGGATGCGGGGGCGCCGGAACTCAGTTGAAGAGCGCCTGGAGGGCGACGGTGCCGGCTGGGTAGCCCACCGCCAGGATCCTCTCGACGTGGAACGGTTCGATCTCCGCCAGGATCGGGTGGGTCAGCACGCAGGGGCCCCCCGTGAAGCCGCCGACCGTGTCCTCAGGGCAGGTGAAGATCAGGCTGAACGCCGTGCGTGCGCTGCCCGGTATGGTCGATCGGGGATATTCCCTGCACTGCGCCAGGGTCACAGCCACCGCCGTGTGGTCCGGGCTGCCTAGCCGGCACTCCTCTCCCACCAGGGGGGAGAACAGCGCGGCCGAGAGGGTGCCGAGCGAGAGGGTCACTGACGGCTGGGGAAGAGGCCGTTCACCGCGATCATGAAGTTCACGGCGAGGGAGGGCTGGTACACACTGACCGGCGTGCCGCTGCCGGCGAGCGCGGTCTGCACCGTGCCGCCGGTGACCGTCTGCACGGACACGGTCTGCTGCGGGATCGACGGGTTGCCCGTCACCCCCGCCGAGACGCCACTGAGTGGGACCAGGTTGGTAGTCGCCGTGGTGCCGTACACCTTCTGCGAACTTACCCCCGTGCTGGACAGCATGGAGTTGAGACCCACCGAAGGGCCGGAGGCCACGGCAGTGTTGGACGTAGCATTCACCGTGACGGTGACGCCCAGGTCGCCGGTCGTCCCCGGAATAGTGACGTTTTGCGGCCCCGTGGTGGGGGTGAAGGTCGCCGCGTGGTTGTGGGGCGGCAGGTTGGCGAGGCCGAGCGCCTGCGTTGGGGCGCCGGTCGCTTGGCCAATGTTGAAGGTCTGGGGCGGGGTGAAGGGCGCATTGCCGATGCCGATCGGGGTGCGGCCACGCAGATCCGGCAAGTTGAAGTACGTGGTACCATTGCCGCCGTAATATGTGCCGATCAGCGCGTACAGAGCCTGATACTGGTTGAGCGGCATCTGCTGTCCGGCGCACATCTGCCAGTCTGGCGGCGAAAAGTTGAAACCGAACGACAGGATCGTGCCGATGAAAACTTCCATGACTGATCGTTCTCCCCTTTGATTGCGCAGACGAAATCGTAGCAGGTTGCCGAACCGGTCATGAATCGCCGATTCGTCGAGCGACTAAACGGTTACGACCTCCCGACGATTGCCCGCAAGCGTCGCAAGAAAAAAATATTTTTGAGATCCCAGGAGGATTCGTTGAATTGTCGTGCTCGGGCCCGCCGGTCCGTTGTGACATTACCCTCGTCGTCCGATCGGGGGAGGGGCTCGGGGCCGGTGATCAGGGCAAGGGCTCGGGGCCGGCAGGCATCGTCAGACCGGCACCGCAGCGTTGGTTGCTCAGTCTAGGACGGCCTGTGCTTTACGAGATGCCAGGGGTAAGCGCGTTAGTGTCGATCCACATGGCCAACAGTCTTCGACAGTTTCATCAAATAAAATTGATAAAAGATTCTTTTACTTCTTGGATTGAGCTTGCGATTTTGTGGTCAAAAAAACTATGATATGATATTTATCGAAACAATATTCCGATTGATCATTTTATTACGAGCCGACGATAATCAAAATTTTCCGAGTGAGAAAAATACCACTGAGGTTGAAATTTCTGATGGGATCGACTGAAGACACATCTTCTATCTTTCCGTTTTGGTGCTCGGCAGGCATTTTGTCGTAAGTGCGAAGGGATGAAGCCGGGCACTCGGATGAGGGGCCCGCTTCACACGAAAACGGTTGGACGTGGCAATGCCTCAAACATTATTTAATATATTTGGAACATATCGAGACAGCGGTAGCGCAGGATCCACAATAAGCTTCTACGATGGTAGTGGAAATTACATTGGAGATGTTGGAACGCAGGTAATTATTGCGGGCTCGCCTGGGACACAGCCTACTGTCAATAGTACTGTTAACTATTTTTACCAATATATTTACAACGGTGCTCCCGAGAGTGCTCCGGGAAGTTTTACGGCTTACTCGCAAGATGGAAACGGTAGAGTATTTTCTGTAACAGACACCGTTGGCGGAGGAAGTACATCGTCGTCAACAGCGGACGCCACCCTGACCCTCAATTCAACCGCCGCAACCGTTGATGGTGCGACCGGCCCGCAGGGTGCCACGGGTGCTCAGGGCACGACGGGTGCGCAGGGCGCCACCGGCGCCCAGGGCACGACGGGTGCGCAGGGCACCACCGGCGCGCAAGGGGCGACGGGTGCGCAGGGCACCACCGGCGCGCAGGGTGCGACGGGTGCGCAGGGCACCACCGGCGCGCAGGGCGCGACGGGCGCGCAGGGTAGCACCGGCGCGCAGGGCACGACGGGCGCACAGGGCACCACCGGCGCGCAGGGCGCCACGGGGGTCCAGGGCGCTACGGGCGCCCAGGGCACGACGGGTGCGCAGGGTAGTACCGGCGCCCAGGGTACGACGGGTGCGCAGGGCGCCACCGGCGCACAGGGCGCAACGGGCGCGCAAGGCACCACTGGTGCCCAGGGCACGACGGGCGCACAGGGCACCACCGGCGCGCAGGGTGCCACCGGCTCCCAGGGTGCCACCGGCTCCCAGGGTGCGACGGGCGCGCAGGGTACCACCGGTGCCCAGGGCACGACGGGTGCGCAGGGCGCGACAGGCGTCCAGGGCGCAACGGGTGCGCAGGGTACAACTGGAGCCCAGGGGACGACCGGTGCGCAGGGCACCACCGGCGCCCAAGGCGCGACCGGCGTGCAGGGTGCGACCGGCTCTCAGGGCGCGACCGGAACGCAAGGCGTGACGGGGGCCCAGGGTGCGACCGGCGTCCAGGGTGCCACGGGTGCGCAGGGTACCACCGGTGCCCAGGGGACGACCGGTGCGCAGGGCACCACCGGCGCCCAAGGCGCGACGGGAGTGCAGGGCGCGACCGGCTCGCAAGGTGCCACCGGTCCCCAGGGTGTCACCGGTTCGCGAGGCGCGACCGGCGATCAGGGCGTGCAGGGTGAGACCGGCTCGCAAGGCACGACGGGGGCCCAGGGTGTCACCGGTTCGCAGGGCGCGACCGGCGTCCAGGGTGCCACCGGTGCCCAGGGCGTGACCGGCTCGCAAGGCGCGACGGGAGCCCAGGGCGTCACCGGTTCGCAGGGCGCGACCGGTGTCCAGGGTGCCACCGGTTCGCA
>NZ_JACWCT010000027.1:82839-109982 GCF_016613415.1 Methylobacterium ajmalii
GTCCAGGGTGCCACCGGTGCCCAGGGCGTGACCGGCTCGCAAGGCGCGACGGGAGCACAGGGTGCCACCGGTTCGCAGGGCGCGACCGGCGTCCAGGGCGCGACCGGCGTCCAGGGTGCCACCGGTGCCCAGGGCGCAACTGGCTCTCAAGGTGCGACGGGAGCACAGGGCGTCACCGGCTCGCAAGGCGCGACGGGAGCCCAGGGCGTCACCGGTTCGCAGGGCGCGACCGGTGTCCAGGGTGCCACCGGCGCCCAGGGCGTCACGGGAGCCACCGGTCCGACCGGATCCGCGGGTACCACGGGCGCGACCGGTCCGACGGGTGCCGGCGGCGCGACGGGGGCCACCGGTCCGACGGGCGCGACCGGTCCGGAGGGAGCCACCGGTGCGACCGGCCCGGTCATCTGCTTCGCACGCGGCACGATGATCCTGACGCCGGAGGGCGAGCGCCCGGTGGAGGCCCTGCGGCCCGGCGACGTCGTCGTCACCGCCTCCGGGGAGACGGTCCCGGTCGCTTGGGTCGGTCACCGTCACCTCGACCTCACCCGTCACCCGCGGCCCGAGCGGGCCCGGCCGGTGCGGATCGCGGCGCACGCCTTCGGGCCCGGCCTGCCGCACCGCGACCTCGTCGTCTCGCCCGGCCACGCGCTCTTCGTCGACGACGTGCTGATCCCGGCCGGCAGCCTGGTCAACGGCACCTCGGTGGCGCAGCTCGACCGGGCGGAGGTGATCTACCACCACGTCGAGCTGCCGGTGCACGACGTGCTGGTCGCCGACGGGATGCCCGCCGAGAGCTACCTCGATTGCGGCAACCGCGGCACCTTCGAGAACCACGACGGCCCGGTCGCCCTGCATCCGGACCTCGTCGCTTCGGCGCTGAACCTGGAGCTGGCCTGCGCGCCGGTCGTCCTCCACGGCCCGGTCGTCGACCGGGTCCGGGCGCGGCTCGCTGCGCAGGACGCCCGGTCCGGCACCGAGCGCACGGCCGACGCCGGGCCCTCGTTCCTCGCGCGCCTCCTGCGGCGGGCGTGAGACGCGGCCGGCCTCCGGGCCGGCCCGACCACCGTGACCAGACCGGCCCGCGGCGCCCCGGCAGGCGCGCCGCGGGCCTCGTCGTCAGGGGCGTTTCGCGGAAAGCAGGGAGACGTGCGGGGACGATCGGGGCGCCGGACCCTCCCGTCCGGCGGAGGAGAGAGGCACGCGACCTCCGGTGGGAACAGTGCTCGCACCGGGTTTGCTGGCACACGCCAGCCCCGCGGGGAGAGGAAACGGCCCGCGCGCCGAACCCATCCCGGCCTCATTCCCAGAGCTCCGCTGCCCGGAGCTCTGCTGCCCGGAGCACCGCTGCCCGGATCGTCCCTCCCGGGCGCCCGCCCCTCCCTCGCTTCGCGGCACGGCCCGCGCACCAGGACCCCGCATGACCCCGTCCGGCCAGACACTCTGCCTCGCGATGATCGTCAAGAACGAGGCCCCGGTGATCCGCCGGTGCCTGGATTCGGTGCGCCCGCTCATCGACCGCTGGATCGTCGTCGATACCGGCTCCACCGACGGGACCCAGGGCCTGGTGCGGGAGATCCTCGCCGACCTTCCGGGCGAGCTGGTCGAGCGCCCCTGGGTCGATTTCGCCCACAACCGGTCCGAGGCGCTGGCGCTGGCGCGCCCGCACGGCACCTACACGCTGGTCATCGATGCCGACGACGAGATGATCGTGCCGCCGGGCTACGTCCTGCCCGACCTCACGGCCGATGCCTACGAGGTCGTCATCGCGGATGTCGGGCTCGTCTACCGGCGGATCCAGCTGGTGCGGAACACCCTGCCGTGGCGCTACCGCGGGGTGCTGCACGAATTCGTCGAATGCCCGGACGGGACGGACCGCGCCCTCCTCGACCTGACCATGCGGCGCAACCACGACGGCGCCCGCCGCCGCGACGGCGAGACCTACCGGCGCGACGCCGCGGTCCTGGAGGCGGCGCTGGCGACGGAGACGGACCCGTTCTTCGTCTCGCGCTACACCTTCTACCTCGCCCAGAGCTACCGCGATTGCGGCGCCTACGAGCAGGCGGTCGCCGCCTACCTGCGGCGGGCGGATCTCGGATACTGGCACGAAGAGGCCTACGTCGCCCTCGTCGCCGCGGCCCGGCTGATGGGCACCCTCGGGCGGCCGCTGGACGAGGCCCTGGCGGCCTTCCGCCGGGCCATCGCGCTCTGCCCGCACCGGGCCGAGGCGGCCCATCACGCCGCCTATGCCTGCCGCCTCGCCGAGCGGTACGAGGAGGGCTTCCGCTTCGCCGAGGCCGCCCTGGCCCTGGGGAAGCCAGAGGGCGGACTGTTCGTCGAGCCCTGGGTCTACGAGTACGGCCTGCGGGACGAGTACGCGGTCAACGCCTACTGGGCCGGCCATTACCGGCAATGCCTCGCCGCCTGCCTCGACCTCCTGGCCTGCCCGACCGCGCCGGAGGGCGAGCGCAAGCGCTACGCCGCCAATGCCCGCTTCGCCCTCGAGAAGCTGCCGATCCCCTCGGAGGGCCGGGGCGGCTTCCTGGCGTCGACGCGGCCGGGCATCGCCCCGAGCGAGCTGCCGGGCTTCTGGTCCGGCCTGACCCGTCACCAGCCCTGGGTGCCGGCGCGGCCGCAGGGCGGCACCGAGCTGATGCACGAGGGCCTGTCCCGGCGCCTCGGGCCGGCGCTCCAGCGCATCCAGCTCTGCCTCAACGGCTACGACGAGGGCCGGATCGACGGGCGCCCGCTCGTGGTCTGGATCCACCACGCCCCCGACCAGCCCGCCGTGGCCTGGCTGCGCGATCCCGCCAAGGTGGGCCGCGTGGCGCGCTTCGTCTTCGTCTCGGAGTGGCAGCGGGCGCAGTTCCTCGCCGCCTTCGCCCTGCCGGCCGAACGCTGCCTGGTGCTGCGCAACGCCACCGAGGTGCCGGACCGCGCCCGCGCGCCCGGCCGTCGCCGCCCGCTCAAGGTCGCCTATACCAGCACGCCCTATCGCGGCCTGTCGGTGCTGCTCGAGGCCTGGGCGCAGGCCGCGCCCGAGGGGGCCGAGCTGCACGTCTGGTCGTCGCACAAGCTCTACGGCCCGGGCGCCGACGACGCGCCCTACGCCGCGCTCTATGCCCGCGCGGCGGCGCTGCCGAACGTGCACTACCACGGGCTCCTGCCCAATGCCGAGCTGCGCGCCGCGCTCGCCGACATCGATATCCTGGCCTATCCGAACACCTTCGCGGAGACCTCGTGCCTCGCGGTCATCGAGGCGATGGCGGCGGGCTGCCGGGTGATCTGCCCGAGCCTCGGGGCGCTGCCGGAGACCACCGCGGGCTTCGCGCGCCTCTATCCCTTCGCCGCCGACCCGGCCGAGCACGCCCGCACCTTCGCGGCCCTGCTCACCGAGGAGCTGGCCGATCCCTGGCAGGGCGCCCCCGAGCGGGCGGCGGCGCAGCAGGCGCAGTGCCGGCAGGCCTACGACTGGCGGGTGCGGGTGCCCGCCTGGCAGGCCCTCGTCGACGGGCTCGCGGCGCCGGCACCAAGCCCCCGCTTCGTCCCGAGCCTGCGCACGGTCGAGGCGCGGCACGGCACCTTCGTGGTGGTGGAGCAGGACTTCATCGGCCGCACCATCGCGCAGACCGGCGAGTGGGAGCCGCACCTGATCGACTTCGCCCGCCTCGTCCTCGACGAGACCTCGAACGTCGTCGATCTCGGCGCCAATCTCGGCTACCACACCGTTCGCCTCGCCGGCCTCGTGCCGCGCGGCTCGGTCCACGCCTTCGAGCCGCTCGACCTCTGCTTCTCGCTGCTGCAGCGGAACGTCTTGGCCAACCGCTGCCACCATGTCCGCACCTACAAGATGGCGGTCACCGACCGCTCCGGCGACACGATCGAGATGGAGCCGCTCGAGGCGACCCTGACGGCGGGCGGCGCCCTCAACATCGGGCATACCGGCATCGGCCGGGCCGGATCCGGCCATGGCGGCGACCTCGCCTTCACGGTCCGGATCGACGACCTGCCCCTGCCGCCGATCGCCCTCGTCAAGATGGACATCCAGGGCGCGGAGGCCGTGGCGCTCGCGGGCATGCGCGACCTCCTCGCCCGGGACCGTCCGGTCCTGTTCGTCGAGATCGAGGAGGAGCACCTGCGGCGGCACGGCTCCAGCTCGAAGGCGGTGATCGAGCATCTGCTCGGCCTCGGCTACAGCCTGCTGCGGATCCGCAACGAGTGGCCGACCGACCACCTGGCGATCCCCAACGAGCGCACCGACCTCATCGAACGCTGCCGCGGCCAGACGCACCACGCCACCGACTGGATCGCCGGGTCGCGGGTCGAGCTGCAGTTCGAGACGACGCATTACTACGCGTCCGTCGTGGCATCGTGACGGCGCGGGCAGGCATGGCTTCGACGTCGCGGCGGCCGGCACCGCTACGGGTGGTCGGCCTCGCCCCGGACGGGCGTTTTCCGGCGCCGGCAGGCGGCCCGTGACGACGGCGCGGGACTACGCGGTCGTCGAGCGCTCCGGCCTGTTCGACGTCAATCACTACCTGCTCGAATCGCCCGACGTCGTCGCGGACGGCGCCGATCCGCTGGAGCATTTCTGCCGGTTCGGTGCCCGCGAGGGCCGGCGCCCGAACCTCTACTTCGACCCCGGCTGGTACGCCGACCTCTATCTCGGCGGCGCGCGCGACGGCGTGAACCCGGTCCGGCACTACGTCGAGGTCGGCGAGCGCAAGGGCTTGCGCCCGATCTGCTACTTCGATCCGGCCTGGTACGCGGCGACCTACGGGCTGCCCCGCGGCACCCCGGCCCTGCACCACTACCTGCAGCACCGCCGCAGCCAGCGTTACGCGCCGAACGCGCGGTTCGACCTCGCCGGCTACCTCGCGCGCTACGGCGCCGAGATCGGCCGCAACCGGGATGCGTTCGCGCATCTCCTGCGCCACGGCGCCCGGCGGGACCTCGACAGCGGTCACGAGTTCGACGCCGCCGCCTACCGGGCGCGGCACGGCCTCTCGCGCCTGCCCGCCTCGCCGCTCCTGGCCGACCAGGAGGCCTGCAACCCGCTGGTCCACCGCCTCGCGCGGGATGCGGCCGAGGCGCGGGCGCGCGCTAGGCGCTGGTGGCGGATCGGCCCCTTCGCCTGAGGGCGCGGGGGTCCCGTCATCCGGGGTTGGGCTTCGGGCGGAGCTGCGGGACGCGGCTCCTCCCGAAGCGTCGTGTCGTCGCCGAGGCGGCGACGCGTCGTGCTCAGAAGGGCTTCACCTTCATCAGCGAGCCGCGGCTCGAGACGATCGCCACCACGATCCACGGGCAGACGAAGACCAGGAAGAACAGCAAGCCCATCACGCGCCTCCTTCGATTGCACCAGATTCAACCCCGTCAATGCCGTGCGGCCGGCGGGGGTTGCACGCCGGTCCCCACGACTATTCCTCGCCCGCCGGCGCACCGGTGTCCCGGGCGCGGTGGAGCAGGAAGATCGACACCACCATCACCAGGATCAGCCCGGCCAGCACGCCGAGCTCGATCATCGAGGCGCGAAACAGCGCCTCCTTCTGCGGGCTCCAGTCGGCGGCATGCATCTGCTCGGCGGTCTGGAGCGTCAGCACCAGCACGCGCCGGATCGAGGCGATCAGGCCGACGATCAGGAACGGCTCGCAGGTCAGCCGGCCCGAGCGCATCGACACCCGGACTGTGTGCAGGATCTCGACCAGCATCAGCAGGAACAGCAGCCGGTCGACCACGTCGAGGAGCTGCGCGGCGGCGCCGATCGAGGTCACCGCCTTGAGGGTCATGCCGGCGGCGTCCACCAGCGCCATCACGGCGGTGAGGGCCAGCAGCACGCCGAGGGCGGCGTAGATCGCGTGCTCGGTGTGCAGGAAGACGAAGGCGGAGAGCCGGGTGAGCCACCCGCCCTCCTTCTCGGCCTTCTCGAGTTTCGCGGTCTCCACCATGGCGTTCTCCGGGGACGGGTGGGCGGGGCGGCGCTCGGCCCTGGACGCGCGGGCCCTCAGCCGTGGGGACGGGGCATGCGGAAGGGCAGCATGAACCGCACGAGCGGATGGGTGAGACGGTCGAGGTCGAGCGATTCGTGCACCGGCTCCACCGCCTCGCCGCAGATCCGCGCCGAGAGCAGCGAGCGCGAGTAGAACGGCGCGTCCTCGAACCGGCGCAGCACGCTCGCCTGTCCGTCGTCGCTGCGGGTGGCCCGCTCCAGGCGCCAGAGCGTGCGCGGCAGCGCGGCCGGCACCGGCGGCTCGATCGGGCGCGGGGTGCCGTCGGGATCGAAGCGCAGCGACAGCTCCTGGCGGCTGCCGTCGCGCCGCGCGACGTCGTACAGGATCGCCGCGCCGTGCCGGAGCGTCGCGCGCGACCAGGTCCAGCTCCTGAACGAGGCCTCCAGCGGCACGTCGCCGTCGTTGGTGTCGAAATAGGCGTGGCCGCTCCAGCGCAAGCCGGGCCGGTCGAACGCCACCTCGACCCGCGAGGAGGGCGCGAGCGGCCACCAGCGGTGGCGCCCGTCCGCATCGAGGGTGAAGGGGGCGGGCGTGAACCCGCCGGGCCGGACCCGGATCGTGCCGGAGAGCCGCGAGGGCAGGGGTGTCGTCACCTCGTCGATCCGGATCGTCAGGGTGGTGCCGTCCCAGTCGAGGGAACTCGGACCGATGGCGAGCGAGGTCGCGGTCCGGTCGACGTGGCGCCGGCTGCGCTCGGTCATCGCCCAGGCCTTGGGGCGACCGTACAGCACCACGTTCATCGCCGAGTGGTTGATCGGGTCGCCGCGCCCGCTCCAGGCGTAGTAGGGCGAGAACACGCTGCCGAGGAAGGCGATCACGGTCAGGCCGTGCTGCCCGTCGTCGCTCACCGCATCGACGTACCACCAGGCATAGCCGCCCGGCGCGACGGGTAAGTCGAAGCGAGGTCCTGCAGCACGCTCGCGGCCGCCAGCCGGCCCGATTGCGCCGCCATCGGCACGCCCGGCCCCGGATGGACGCTGCCCCCCGCCAGGTACAGCCCCGGCACCTTCGTGCGCGCGCCCGGGCGGCGGAAGGACGCCATCCAGCCGTGCGAGGCCCGGCCGTAGAGCGCCCCGCCCGTCGCCGGGAACAGATGGGCGAAATCCGCCGGCGTCGTGGTGGTCCGCGCCGTCTCGCCGATCGTCAGGCCGCAGGCGGAGAGCCGCCGGCTCATCGTGTCGTGGCATCGGGCGATCTCCTGGGGCGACAGGGCGGCGCCGCGGGCGGGCGCGTTGACGAGGCAGAGCAGGGCTTCCGGCGCCCCGGGCGGCGCGCCGTCGTCCTCGCGCTCCTGCGCGCAGACGTAGACGGTCGGGTCCCGCGGCAGGCGGGCGTGGTCGGTGAGGTCGGCGAACTCGGCGGCGTAATCGCCCGAGAAGAAGACGTTGTGGCGCGTGAGGGGAAAGCGTGCGGGCCGCCCCGCCACCGCGAAGGTCACCGCCGAGAGCGAGCGCTCGCGCTCCGGCACCGGGTCGACCGCCCGGGAGGCCTCCGGCCCGAACAATCCGGCGGCCAGGGCCGCGGCGTCGCCATTCGCCACCACGTGGGTCGCGGGCAGCCGCTCGCCGGTGGCGAGGACGACGCCGGCGACGCGCCCGTGCTCGACCAGGATCCGCTCGACGCCGGTGCCGTAGCGCAGATCCGCGCCGTGCTCGGCGGCGAGGTCCGCCACGGCGCCGGCCAGCCGCGACAGGCCGCCGGCGACGGTCCAGACCCCGGCCATCTCGACATGCGCTACGAGCATCAGGGTCGCCGGGGCCGAGAACGGCGAGGAGCCGCAATAGGTGGCATAGCGGCCGAAGAGCTGGCGTAGGCGCGGATCGCGAAAATGCTCGCCGAGCGCCGCCCACAGGGTGGTGAAGGGCTGGATCCGCATCAGCCCGCCGAGGCCCCGCGGCCCGGCCCGCCGCACGAGGTCGAGGGGAGTGGGGCGCTCGCCGCGGATGAACGGCCCCTCGAGGGCGCGGTAGATCGCCCCCGCTTGATCGCGGAAGCGGCGGAACCCCTCGGCCTCCCGCGGGCCGGCGAAATCCGCGATGGCCCGGGCGGACCGCTCCGGGTCGGCGAAGAGGTCGAGATGCTCGCCCGCGCCCCAGGCGTGGCGGGCGAGGATGTCGGCCGGGCGCAGGGCCACCCGCGCGGCGAGGTCCGCGCCGCACTCCGAAAAGATCTCCTCGAAGACCCACCGCATCGTGAAGACGGTCGGACCGGCCTCGACCGTCACCGGCCCGGCCGCGACCCGGCGCATCTTGCCGCCGGGACGGGCCTCCTTCTCGACCAGCGTCACGGGAAGCCCGGCGGCGGCGAGCTTCAGGGCGGCGACGAGGCCGCCGATCCCCGCGCCGATCACCACCACCCGTTCGTCCGGCACGGCGTCGATCCTCCCCCGATAGTGTCAATCTAAATTGACAGTTTGAAATGTTCAAACAAAATGACGCCCCGACGCGGAGCCCCGGGACGAGCGCCCGGGACACACGGTCGAGGGAGCACGCCAAGGAGGATCGGATGGACGACGGTCGGCGCATCGAGCAGGCCCTGGACGTGGCCGTGTCCTACGCGGAGGCGCCCGGCGCGCCGCCGCGCCTGGCGGAGGCGATCCGCTACGCGGTCTTTCCGGGCGGCCACCGCATCCGGCCGCGGCTGTGCCTCGCGGTGGCGCGGGCCTGCGGCGACGACGACCCGGCGACGGCGGACGCCGCGGCGGCCGCGATCGAGCTCTTGCACTGCGCCTCGCTGGTCCACGACGACCTGCCCTGCTTCGACGACGCGGCGGAACGCCGACGCAAGCCGGCAGTCCACGTCGCCTACGGCGAGCCGGTGGCGCTCCTGACGGGCGACGCGCTGATCGTGCTCGCCTTCGAGACCCTCGCCCGCGGTGCCGCGCGGCGCCCCGCGCGCCTGCCCGCCCTCGTCGGGCTGGTGGCGCGCGCCGTCGGCTCGCCCGCCGGTATCGTCGCCGGCCAGGCCTGGGAATCCGAGCCGCAGGTCGGGCTCTCGGCCTACCAGCAGGCGAAGACCGGGGCGCTCTTTGCCGCCGCCACCGTCACCGGCGCCGCCTCGGCCGGGGCCGAGCCGATGGGCTGGCGGCTGCTCGGCGAATATCTCGGCGAGGCCTACCAGGTCGCCGACGACCTGCGCGACGTCGCCTGCCGCCAGGAGGAGATCGGCAAGCCGGTCGGGCGCGACGTCACCCTCGGGCGGCCCAACGCCGCGGCCCTGCTGGGCATGGACGGGGCCCTGCGCCGCCTCTCCGACCTCGCCCACGAGGCCATGGAGGTGATCCCCGACTGCCCCGGGGTCGCGGCGTTGCGGGAGGAGATCCTGGCCCAGACGCGGCGGTTCCTGCCGGAGCGGCTGGCGCAGAGCCTGGTGGTGTAGGGGGATGGCCCGCACGGCTCGCGCGGAAGACGGGCTGCGGGCCCGAACCCTCCCCCCTCCGCGGGGGAGGGTGGCCGGTTGGGAGAGGGGTGGCGCGATGCCGACCCGGACAACCCTCCTCGGAGCGGTCCTGCCTCGTCCGCAGGCGTGTTCCCCTTCTCCCGGCCTGCTCCGCAGGCCGCCCTTCCGTGCAGAGGGGGGAGGGTCGTGAGGTCCGAACCGCACGCCCTTCCGGCGACCCCGCCCGCTCCGGCCCCCTGGCGCGACCGCCTCCTCGCCTGGCGCCATCGCCTGATCGCCAGTCCCGCCTTCCAGCGCTTCGCCGCCGCCTTCCCGCCGACGCGGCCGGTGGCTCGCCGCAACGCGCGGGCCCTGTTCGATCTCTGCGCCGGCTTCGTCTACGCCCAGGTGCTGACGGCGTGTCTTCGCCTCGACCTGTTCGGCATCCTCGCCGACGGGCCGATGACGCCGGACGACCTCGCGCGCCGCCTCGACCTACCGCCGGACCGGGCCCTGTGCCTCCTGCGGGCCGCCGCATCCCTGGGGCTCCTGACACGCTTGCGCGACGGCCGCTTCGCGCTCGGCGACCTCGGGGCGGCGTTGCTCGGCAACCCCTCGGTCGCCGCGATGGTGGCCCACCACGCCCTCCTGTACGACGACCTGCGCGACCCCGTGGCGCTCCTGCGCGGCACCGGCGGACCGACGCGGCTCTCCGGCTACTGGGCCTATGCGGGCGCCGACGACCCGACGCAGGTCGGGGACGCCGTGGTGGCGCCCTACGGCGCGCTGATGGGCGCCTCGCAGGCCCTCGTCGCCCGCGACATCCTCGATGCCTATCCGCTTGGCCGCCACGCCCATCTCCTCGAGATCGGCGGCGGGGAGGGCGCCTTCGCGGTCGAGGCGGCACGGGCGAGTCCGCGCCTGCGCGTCACCCTGTTCGACCTGCCGCCGGTGGCGGCCCGGGCCGCGCGTCGTTTCGATCAGGAAGGCCTGTCGACCCGCGCCGCGACCGTCGGTGGCTCCTTCCACGACGGGCTGCCGCGCGGGGCGGACGTCGCCTCGCTGGTGCGCGTGGTCCACGATCACGACGATGCGCCGGCGCTCGCCCTGATGCGCAGCGCGCGCGCCGCCCTGCCGCCCGGCGGCCGGCTCCTCGTCGCCGAGCCGATGGCCGGGACCCCGGGCGCCGAGCCGATCGGCGACGCCTATTTCGGGTTCTACCTCCTCGCCATGGGCAGCGGCCGGCCCCGTACCGCCGACGAGCTCGGCGCCATGCTCCGCGAGGCGGGCTTTGCCCGGGTGCGCGAGCACCGCACCCGCCGGCCGCTGCTGGTGCGCCTGCTCGTCGCCGCGGCGCCGTGATCGGAGGTCTCCGGCGTAAAAGTGTAAAGTAAACTTGACGCACGCATTCGTCCAACTAAGATGACATTTGCCGCTTCGAGCGGCGTCACCGCACAGGCGGGGGGCCGAACCGCATGCACGCGCAGGCCGTGATCCTCGACCGTCCCGAACGGCTCGGCCTCGCCGACCTCGCTCTCGACGCACCCGGCCCCGCGGACGCCACCGTGGCGGTCGCCTGGAGCGGCATCAGCACCGGCACCGAGCGCCTGCTCTGGTCCGGGCGGATGCCGGACTTCCCCGGCATGGGCTACCCGCTGGTGCCGGGCTACGAATCCGTCGGCGTCGTGGTCGAGGCCGGCCCCCAATCCGGCCGCCGCGTCGGCGAGACGGTGTTCGTGCCGGGCGCGCGCTGCTTCGGGCCGGTCCGCGGGCTGTTCGGCGGCGCGGCCTCGCACCTCGTCTCCGCCGGCCACCGGCTGCGGCCGGTCCCCGAGTCCCTGGGCGAGCGCGGCATCCTGCTGGCGCTTGCCGCCACCGCCCGCCACGCCCTCGACGGCAGCGAAGGCGAAGGCCGCCAGCTCGTCGTCGGGCACGGCGTGCTCGGCCGGCTCCTCGCCCGCCTCCTGCGGGCCTCGGGCCACGACCCGGTGGTGTGGGAGCGCGATCCCGCCCGCCGCGCCGGCGCCGACGGCTACGCGGTCATCGACCCGGCCCAGGACGAGACGGCCTACGCCCGCATCATCGACGCCAGCGGCGATGCCGAGCTCCTCGACACCCTGATCGCCCGGCTCGCGCCCGGCGGCGAGGTGGTGCTCGCCGGCTTCTACGAGGCGCCGCTCGCCTTCGCCTTTCCGCCGGCCTTCCTGCGCGAGGCCCGCATCCGCGTCGCCGCGCAGTGGCAGCCCGGCGACCTCGACGCGGTGGCGGCGCTCGCCGGCGCCGGGACGCTGTCCCTCGACGGCCTCGTCACCCATCGCCGCCCGGCCCGGGAGGCGGCACAGGCCTACCCCGTCGCCTTCGGCGACCCCGCCTGCCTCAAGATGGTCCTCGATTGGAGAGCCCAGCCATGAACGCTTCGCTGACCGGCGCCGCCCTCCAGGCCTCGATCCTGCGCGCCGAGGCCGCGATCCCGCCGGACCCGGTGCCCACCACCGCGACCCGCGAGACGCAGATCATCGCCATCTACGGCAAGGGCGGCATCGGCAAGAGCTTCACGCTCGCCAACCTGTCCTACATGCTGGCCCAGCAGGGCAAGCGGGTGCTGCTGATCGGCTGCGACCCGAAGAGCGACACGACCTCGCTGCTCTTCGGCGGCCGGGCCTGCCCGACGATCATCGAGACCTCGACCCGGCGCAAGCTCGCCGGCGAATCGGTCGAGATCGGCGACGTCTGCTTCAAGCGCGACGGCGTGTTCGCGATGGAGCTCGGCGGGCCGGAGGTCGGCCGCGGCTGCGGCGGGCGCGGCATCATCCACGGCTTCGAGCTCCTGGAAAAGCTCGGCTTCCACGAATGGGGCTTCGACTACGTCCTGCTCGACTTCCTGGGCGACGTGGTCTGCGGCGGCTTCGGCCTGCCGATCGCCCGCGACATGTGCCAGAAGGTCATCGTCGTCGGCTCGAACGACCTGCAATCGCTCTACGTCGCCAACAACGTCTGCTCGGCGGTGGAGTATTTCCGCAAGCTCGGCGGCAATGTCGGTGTCGGCGGCCTCGTCATCAACAAGGATGACGGTACCGGCGAGGCGCAGGCCTTCGCGGAAGCGGCCGGCATCCCGATCCTCGCCTCGATCCCCGCCGACGACGACATCCGCAAGAAGAGCGCGAATTACGAGATCATCGGCCGGCCGGACGGGTGCTGGGGTCCGCTCTTCGCCGAACTCGCCGACAATATCGGCACCGCCCTGCCGCACCGGCCGACGCCGCTCAGCCAGGACCAGCTGCTGGGCCTGTTCAAGGGCGAGGCGGTCGGGCGCGGGGTTGTGCTCGATCCGGCGAGCGACGCCGACATGCGCGGCCGGGCCGTCGAGCGAAAGCCCTCCCTCGAAGTCGTCTACGAGGCGGTGTGACCATGGGCGCCTCCCTCGACCTCAAGGCGCTGCGCGCCCGAAAGCCCGTCGATGCCCCGGTCAACCTGGAGGCGACGCGCCAGGACGGACTCGGCTGCCATTCCGGCAAGGAGACGATGCGCCGGGCGGCGGACTCCGCCGGCATGGGCGAGACCCTGGATGCCCTGAAGCGCGACTACCCGGTCGGCCCGCACGACCAGCCGCAGAGCATGTGCCCGGCCTTCGGGGCGCTGCGGGTGGGTCTGAGGATGCGCCGCACCGCCACGATCCTGTCGGGCTCGGCCTGCTGCGTCTATGGCCTCACCTTCACCTCGCATTTCTACGGCGCGCGACGGACTGTCGGCTACGTGCCGTTCAACTCCGAGACGCTCGTCACCGGCAAGCTGTTCGAGGACATCCGCGACGCGGTGCGCGAGACCGCCGACCCGGCGCTCCACGACGCGGTCGTCGTCATCAACCTCTGCGTTCCCACCGCCTCCGGCGTGCCGCTGCGGCTCATGCCGCGGGAGATCGACGGGGTGCGGATCATCGGGATCGACGTTCCGGGCTTTGGCGTTCCGACGCATGCCGAGGCCAAGGACGTGCTCGCCGGCGCGATGCTGAAGGTCGCGCGGGCGGAAGCCGAGCACGGCCCCGTCGCGGCGCCGCGCCAGCCCCGGGACGGGCGCCCGACGGTCGCACTGCTCGGCGAGATGTTCCCGGCCGATCCGATGCAGATCGGCGCGCTCCTCGATCCGCTCGGACTTGCCGCCGGCCCGGTCGTGCCGACGCGGGAATGGCGCGAATTGTACGCCGCGCTCGACTGCACAGCGGTAGCGGCGATCCACCCGTTCTACACCGCCTCCCTGCGAGAATTCGAGGCGGCGGGCCGCCCGGCGATCGCCTCCGCCCCGGTCGGGCATGACGGCACCGCCGCCTGGCTCGACGCGGTGGGGGAGGCCTGCGGGGTCGCGCCCGCGATGGTCGCGGCGGCCAAGAATCGGTTCCTGCCGGCGATCCGCGGCGCGCTTGCCGCCAACCCGATCCGCGGCCGGATCACGCTCACCGGCTACGAGGGTTCGGAACTGCTGGTGGCCCGCCTCCTCATCGAGAGCGGCGCCGAGGTGCCGTATGTCGGCACCGCCTGCCCGCGCACCGGGCATTCCGAGGCCGACCGCGACTGGCTCGAGGCGAAGGGCTGCCGGGTGCAGTTCCGCGCCTCCCTGGAGCAGGACCTGCAGGCCGTCGAGGAATTCGGGCCCGATCTCGCCATCGGCACGACGCCGGTGGTGCAGAAGGCCAAGGAGCGGGCGATCCCCGCCCTCTACTTCACCAACCTGATCTCGGCCCGCCCGCTGATGGGCGTCGCAGGCGCCGGCTCGCTCGCGCAAGTGATCAACGGCGCGATGGGGCAGGCCGAGCGGTTCGACGCGATGCGCTCGTTCTTCGCCGGTGTCGGCACCGGGCACGCCGCCGGGATCTGGGAGGACGTGCCGAAGAAGCGCGCGGCGGTGAAGCGCGCCGCGCCCGAGAAGCCGGTCGGGGAGATGGCCTGATGCTCGTCCTCGATCACGACCGCGCCGGCGGCTACTGGGGCGCCGTCTACGTCTTCACCGCGGTGAAGGGCCTGCAGGTGGTCATCGACGGCCCGGTGGGCTGCGAGAACCTGCCGGTGACCTCGGTGCTGCACTACACCGACGCGCTGCCGCCGCACGAATTGCCGATCGTCGTCACGGGGCTGGCCGAGGAGGAACTCGGCCGCCACGGCACCGAGGGCGCGATGCGCCGCGCCCACGCGACGCTCGATCCGGCGCAGCCGAGCGTCGTCGTCACCGGCTCGATCGCCGAGATGATCGGCGGCGGCGTGACGCCGGAGGGCACCAACCTCCAGCGTTTCCTGCCCCGCACCATCGACGAGGACCAGTGGCAGGCCGCCGACCGGGCCCTGTCCTGGCTCTGGGCCGAGTACGGGGCCAAGAAAGCCGCGAAGAAGGGGGTGATCCCGCCGCGGCCGGAGCGGGCACCGGGGGTGAAGCCGCGGGTCAACCTGATCGGCCCGGCCTACGGCACCTTCAACATGCCCTCCGACCTCGCCGAGATCCGGCGCCTCGTCGAGGGCATCGGCGCCGAGGTGAACCTCGTCTTCCCCCTCGGCACGCATCTCGCCGACATCCCCCGCCTCGTCGAGGCCGACGCCAATATCTGCCTCTACCGCGAGTTCGGGCGGCTGCTCTGCGAGGCCCTCGACCGGCCCTACCTCCAGGCGCCGATCGGCGTGCACAGCACCACCAAGTTCCTGCGCGCGCTCGGCGAGATCCTGGATGTCGATCCCGAGCCGTTCATCGAGCGCGAGAAGCACACGACCTTGAAGCCCCTGTGGGACCTGTGGCGCTCGGTGACGCAGGACTTCTTCGCCTCGGCGAGCTTCGGCGTGGTGGCGACCGACACCTATGCCCGCGGCCTGCG
This sequence comes from Methylobacterium ajmalii, assembly GCF_016613415.1. GTDB lineage: Bacteria > Pseudomonadota > Alphaproteobacteria > Rhizobiales > Beijerinckiaceae > Methylobacterium > Methylobacterium ajmalii. Next base: position 98,074 of record NZ_JACWCT010000027.1, read on the forward strand.
CCACTTCCTCGAGGACGAGATGGGATTGCCGTGCCGGTTCAGCTTTTCGCGAAAGGCCGGCGCCAAGCCCGACAACGCGGCGGTCCGAAAGGCCATCCGCGAGACGCCGCCGCTGGTGCTGTTCGGCTCCTACAACGAGCGCCTCTACCTCGCCGAGAGCGGGGGCAGGGCGCTGTTCATCCCGGCCTCGTTCCCCGGCGCCGTGGTCAGGCGCCACACCGGCACGCCGTTCATGGGCTACTCGGGCGCGACCTACCTGGTGCAGGAGGTCTGCAACGCGCTCTTCGACGCGCTCTTCCACATCCTGCCGCTGTCGCGGGACATGGACGCCGTCGAGGCCACGCCCGCCCGCGCCCTCCGGGCGCTTCCCTGGGACGACGAGGCCCGCCGGCACCTCGACGCCTCGGTGGCCGAGAGCCCGGTCCTGGTGCGGATCTCCTTCGCCAAGCGCCTTCGCGACGCCGCCGAGCGCGAGGCGACGCGAGCCGGCTCCGACAGCGTGACCGGCGCTTTCGTCGAGCGCGCCCGCGTCGCCCTCGCGGCGGCCTGAACGCCGTGCCCTTTCCGGCGCGGCCCCCGCCGCGCCGGCCATCGAGACGCCTCGCGAATCCCGCGGGCCAGGGAGGAGATCCGAGATCATGAGAGCCGGAACCATGTCCCGTTCGTTCGTCACGGTGTCGCGGTCCCGTTCGGAGGCGGTCCAGTTCCGGGCCTTCCTGACGGTGACCTACCCGATCTTCCTGGTCGCCGCCCTGCTGCAGCGCCTGCGCCCCGGCGGGCCGGCCGACGGGCCCCGCCGCTCCGTCTTCGGCGAGGCGCGGGCGATGGCGCTCTCGGCGATCCCCTTCGCCTTCATGGGGTGAGGCACCTTTCGGGGTGAGGCCTCCCGAGTTCAGGCCCCCCGAAGGCCCGGAGCCTTCGGGCCCGCGCCTCCCGGGGCCGAGTTTCCGCTGCCGGCATGGGCGGCGGAGAGACCGCCCGTCCGTCACGGCCGGGCAAAGCCGCGCGGGAGCCCCCGCGCGGATCCGCATCCGGAGGTTCGGCAATGGCCAACGGCATGGACAAACCCAGCGTACTGTCAGGACTCACCGAAGAGGAGGCGAAGGAGTTCCACGGGATCTTCGTCACCAGCTTCATCATCTTCACGGCGATCGCGGTCGTCGCGCACTTCCTCGTCTGGCTCTGGCGGCCGTGGCTGCCCGGACCGAACGGCTATTCCGCGCTGGAGAGCAGCGTGAAGGTCGCTGCCACCAGCATCATGCCCTTCATCTCGTGAGGAAGGAATGAACAACATGCACAAGGTCTGGCTTCTGTTCGACCCGCGGCGCACGCTGGTGGCCCTGGCCACCTTCCTGTTCGTGCTGGCGATCCTGATCCACTTCATCCTGCTCAGTACCAACCGGTTCAACTGGCTGGAGGGCCCGGCGGTGAAGAAGGCGGAGATCGCCCAGATCCACATCCTGCCGACCTGACCGGCCGGCGGACCCGGGTGCTCCCCGGAGTGCCTCCGCACCGCGGACGGGCCGTCACGGCCCCGCCCGCGGCCACCACGCTTTCGCGGACGGGGAGGGCCGCGCCATGGCCATGCTGAACTTCGAGCGCAAATACCGGGTCCGCGGCGGCACGCTGCTCGGCGGCGACCTGTTCGATTTCTGGGTCGGGCCGTTCTACGTCGGCTTCTTCGGGGTGACGGGCCTGTTCTTCACCCTGCTCGGCACCGGCCTGATCCTCTGGGGCGCGGCGCTCGGGCCGACCTGGAACGTCTGGCAGATCAACATCGCGCCGCCCGACCTCTCCTACGGCCTGGCGCTGGCGCCGCTGCGCGAGGGCGGCCTCTGGCAGATCATCACCTTCTGCGCCATCGGCTCCTTCGGGTCCTGGGCCCTGCGCGAGGTCGAGATCTGCCGCAAGCTCGGCATGGGCTACCACGTGCCCTTCGCCTTCTCGGTGGCGATCTTCGCCTACGTCACCCTGGTGGTGGTGCGCCCGCTGCTCATGGGCGCCTGGGGCCACGGCTTTCCGTACGGGATCCTCAGCCATCTCGATTGGGTGTCGAACGTCGGCTACCAGTATCTCCATTTCCACTACAACCCGGCGCACATGCTCGGCGTGACGTTCTTCTTCACGACGACCTTCGCGCTGTCGCTGCACGGCTCGCTGATCCTGTCCTCGACCAATCCGCCGAAGGGCGAGGTGGTCAAGACCCCCGAGCACGAGGACACCTTCTTTCGCGACACGATCGGCTACTCAATCGGCACGATCGGCATCCATCGCCTCGGCCTGTTCCTCGCCCTCTCGGCCGGGTTCTGGAGCGCGGTCTGCATCGTCATCAGCGGCCCGTTCTGGACCCGCGGCTGGCCCGAATGGTGGGGCTGGTGGCTGAGCCTGCCGATCTGGCGCTGAGCCCCGCCCGCGTGTTCCGCCGCGTTCGCCCCAACACCGTCAGAAGGCATCCGCCGTCATGGGGTATTACCAGAACATCTACACCCAGATCCAAGTCCACCCGCTCCACCCGGAGGCCGGCGTCGAGATCCCGGAGATCGAGAACCGCGTCGGCAAGGGGGGCTTCAACTACCTCGCCGGCCTCGTCGGCAACGCCCAGATCGGCCCGATCTACCTCGGCACCCTCGGCACGCTGTCGATCGCGAGCGGGGTCATCGCCTTCGAGATCATCGGGCTCAACATGTGGGCCTCGGTGAACTGGGATCCGGTCCAGTTCGTCCGCCAGCTGCCCTGGCTCGCCCTCGAGCCGCCCCGACCGGAATACGGGCTCAAGATCCTGCCGCCGCTGGCCGAAGGCGGCTGGTGGCTGCTCGCCGGCTTCTTCCTCACCGCCTCGATCCTGCTGTGGTGGGTCCGGCTCTTCCGGCGCGCCCGGGCGCTGGGGATGGGCTACCACGTCCCCTGGGCGTTCGCCTCGGCGATCTGGCTCTATCTCGTGCTCGGCTTCATCCGGCCGATCCTGATGGGGAGCTGGAGCGAGGCGGTGCCGTTCGGGATCTTCCCGCATCTCGACTGGACCGCCGCGTTCTCGCTGCGCTACGGCAACCTGTTCTACAACCCGTTCCACATGCTCTCGATCGTCTTCCTGTACGGGTCGACGATGCTGTTTGCCATGCACGGCGCGACCATCCTGGCGGTGAGCCGCTACGGCGGCGAGCGCGAGATCGAGCAGATCGTCGATCGCGGCACCGCGACCGAGCGCGCCGCCCTGTTCTGGCGCTGGACCATGGGCTTCAACGCCACGATGGAATCGGTCCACCGCTGGCTGTGGTGGTTCGCCTTCCTGACGACGCTCACCGGCGGCATCGGCATCCTGCTCACCGGCACGGTCGTCGACAACTGGTACCTCTGGGCGGTCAAGCACGGCGTCGCGCCGCACTACCCGCAGATCTACGGCCCGGTGGTGGATCCGCTCGCGAATCCGGGAGGCACGCCATGAAGCTCGCGCTCCAAATCCTCGGCGTCGTGGTGGCGGTGCTGCTCACCGGCGCGATGTTCGGCACCGCGGGCTGGACCCGGCCCCCGGTCCGCTCCGAGCAGACGGGATTCCGCGGCACCGGCATGGTGCAGGTGCAGAATCCCCGCACGCTGGCGGTCAAGCTCGAGGAGAACGCCGCGCCGGCGCCCCAGGACCCGGTCCCGCCCGGCGGCGAGCCCGCGACCCAGGCCTACCAGAACGTGAAGGTGCTGACGGACCTCTCGACCGACCAGTTCAACCGCGTGATGGCCTCGATCACCGAGTGGGTGGCGCCCGAGCAGGGCTGCGCCTACTGCCACAACGTCGAGAACATGGCCGACGACAGCGTCTACGCGAAGACCGTGGCGCGCTCGATGCTCCGGATGGTCCGGCACATCAACGCCGACTGGCAGAACCACGTCGGGCAGACCGGCGTGACCTGCTACACCTGCCACCGCGGCAACCCGGTGCCGAAGGCGGTCTGGCACGACAATCCCGGACCGCCCCACGCCCTCGGCTTCGCGGCGCGCGACGGCGGCCAGAACCATCCCGCGCCCGAGGCCGGCCTGACCTCGCTCAACTACGACCCTTACAAGGACCTGCTCGGCAACAAGGACATCGACCAGAACGCCGTGCGGGTCGCCGCGAGGACGGCCCTGCCGACCAGCCCGTCGAAGTCGCTCCAGACCACGGAGAAGACCTACGCCCTGATGATCCACATGGCGGAGGGCTTAGGGGTCAACTGCACCTACTGCCACAACAGCCGCGCCTTCTCCTCCTGGGAGGAGAGCACCCCGAAGCGCGTCACCGCCTGGCACGGCATCCGGATGGTGCGCGACATCAACGGCAACTACATCACGCCGCTGACGCCGGTGCTGCCCGAGGCCCGCCTCGGGCCCGAGGGCGACCCGCCCAAGGCCAACTGCACCACCTGCCACCAGGGCCTGGCGAAGCCCCTCAACGGCGCCCAGATGCTCAAGGACTATCCCGAGCTCGCCGGTGGGCCGATGCCGAAAGCACCGTGAGGCCGCATCGCCCGATCGTCGCCCGAGGAAGGCCCCGGTTTCGAGAGGAGCCGGGGCCTTCTCGCATCCGGGTCCTTCGATGACGGACAATCGATTGCCGGCGATCGAACCGTATTCCACCCGATGAAATCAGGGTGATTTCTTTCTTTCATCTCACGACGATTTGCCGCAGCGGCGGAATGCAGGGATCGGAGAGTTTCATCTGAAGCGTGCGACGGCATCCGCCGCCCGTGCGCCCGTCACTCTATGCCCCCCGGGGCGCGACAAGGAGGCAACGGCCATGGGCGATTCCGGCCTGATCTACATGCTCGCTTTCACGACCTTCGCGCTCGTGATCCTGTTCCTGATCTGGCAGCGCATGCGCGTCCAGCGCGCCAAGGAAACCGGCGAGCGCTCGAGCTTCACCGACCACCACGGCGGCCCGCCGCGGCCGCACCAGGGGCTGACCCGCGATAGGCACGACCCCGCGGGGGGCGACCGCCCATCAACTCTTCCCCCTGCGTCAGGACTCTCCGGGGACATCGCGAGGCATGGTCGCGTCGCCTGCTGCGCGCGAGTTGCATCGCCCGGAGGATTCCGGGCGCCGCACGAACGGGATAGCTGTCGGCGCTCCGTCGTCATGCAGCCGGCCGGCGCGCAGCCTCGGCGAGCTTCCCCGCCGGCTACGCGGCCTGCCCGATCCCGGCCTGCCCCGCGTGGGGCTTCTCATCCCCGTGGTGCTTCAGCGGACGGTTGCCCGAGAGGCGGCGCAGCAGCACGTAGAAGACCGGTGTCAGAAATAGCCCGAAGGCGGTGACGCCGATCATGCCGGAGAACACCGCGACGCCCATGGCGCGACGCATCTCCGCGCCGGCCCCGGTAGCGGTGACGAGGGGCAGGACGCCCATGATGAAGGCCATCGAGGTCATGAGGATCGGGCGCAGCCGCAGGCGGCTCGCCTCGATGGCGGCAGCGAGCGGCGTGCGGCCGGCGAATTCCAGCTCGCGGGCGAATTCGACGATCAGGATGGCGTTCTTCGCCGAGAGGCCGACGAGCACGATCAGGCCGATCTGGGTGAAGACGTTGTTGTCGCCCGCCGAGAGCCAGACCCCGAACATCGCCGCCAGCAGCCCCATCGGCACGATCAGGAGGATCGCGAGCGGCAGGGCAAGGCTCTCGTACTGCGCGGCCAGAACCAGGAAGACGAGGAGCAGCGCGAGCGGAAAGACCCAGATTCCCGAATTGCCGGCGATGAACTCCTGATAGGTGAGGTCGGTCCACTCGAAGGCGAAACCCCGCGGCAGCGTCTCGGCGGCGATGCGGGCGGCGGCGGCCTGTGCCTGGCCGGACGAGACACCGGGGGCGGCACCCGCGTTGATGTCGGCGGTGAGGAAGCCGTTGTAGCGCATCGCCCGCTCGGGCCCTGCGGTCTGGCGCACCCGCAGCAGGGTCGAGAGCGGGACCATCTCGCCCGATCCCGCCCTGACCTTCAGGAGTCCGACATCGTCCTGGCGGGCGCGGAAGGGGGCGTCGGCCTGGACCCGGACCGAGTAGGTGCGGCCGAACTTGTTGAAGTCGTTGACGTAGAGCGATCCGAGATAGATCTGCAGCGTGTCGAACACGTCGGTGACCGGGACACGGAGCTGGCGCGCCTTGGTCCGGTCGATCTCGGCGAAGAGCTGCGGCACGTTCATCTGGAAGCTGGAGAAGAGGCCGGCCAGCTCCGGCGCCTGCGCGGCCCGGGCGAGGAACGCCTTCGTGGCCTCGTTCAGCGCCTCGTAGCCGAGGCCGGCGCGGTCCTCGATCTGGAGCTTGAACCCCCCGATCGTGCCGAGCCCGTTGACCGGCGGGGGCGGGAACATCGCGATGAAGGCCTCGGGAATCGCCGCGTATTTGCGGTTGAGCGACTGCGCGATCGCCGCGCCGTTGAGCGAGGGGTCCTTGCGCTCCTCGAACGGCTTGAGGGTCGAGAACACGATCCCCGAATTCGACGAGTTGGTGAAGCCGTTGATCGACAGGCCCGGGAAGGCCACCGCGCTCTCGACGCCGGGCTCCTTCAGGGCGATCTCGCTCATCTTCCGGATCACCTCCTCGGTCCGGTCGAGGGTGGCACCGTCGGGCAGCTGCGCGAAGCCGACGAGGTACTGCTTGTCCTGCCCCGGCACGAAGCCGCCGGGGATCTGGCGAAACAGCCCGACGGTGAGCCCGACGAGGACGAGGTAGAGCACCATCATCGCGCCCTTGCGCGAGACGACGGCGCCGACGCCGCGGCCGTAGCCGTCGGAGGCGCGCCCGAAGGCGCGGTTGAACCGGCGAAAGAACCAGCCGAGCAGGGTGTCGAGCGCCCGCGTCAGCCGGTCCTTCGGGGCGTGGTGGTCGCGCAGCAAGAGCGCCGAGAGGGCCGGCGACAGGGTGAGCGAGTTGATCGCCGAGATGACCGTCGAGATCGCGATGGTGAGGGCGAACTGCTTGTAGAACTGGCCGGTGAGCCCGCTGATGAAGGCGAGCGGCACGAAGACGGCCACCAGCACCAGCGCGATGGCGATGATCGGACCCGAGACCTCGCGCATCGCCTGGTAGCTGGCGTCCCGCGGCGACAGCCCGGCCTCGATGTTGCGTTCGACGTTCTCGACCACCACGATGGCGTCGTCGACCACGATGCCGATGGCGAGCACGAGGCCGAACAGGCTGAGCGCGTTGATCGAGAAGCCGAAGGCGTGCATCACCGCGAAGGTGCCGACGATCGAGACCGGCACGGCGAGGAGCGGGATGATCGAGGCCCGCCAGGTCTGCAGGAAGAGGATCACCACCAGGACCACGAGGGCGACCGCCTCGAGCAGCGTGTGGATCACCGCCTCGATCGAGGCGCGCACGAACTGCGTCGGGTCGTAGACGATCTGGTAGTCGACCCCCTCGGGCATCGTCCGCTTGATCTCCGCCATGGTCCGGCGGACCTCGTCGGAGATCCGGATCGCGTTCGAGCCGGGCGATTGCGAGATCGGCAGCGCCACCGCGGCCTTGTTGTCGAGGAGCGAGCGCAGCGCGTAGTCCGAGGCGCCGAGCTCGACGCGGGCGATGTCGCGAAGCCGCGTGATCTCGCCGTTCTCTCCCGTCTTGACCACGATGTCGCCGAACTGCTCCTCGTTCGCGAGGCGCCCCTCGGCGTTGAGCGAGAGCTGGAGGTCGAGGCCGGGCACCGCCGGCGAGGCGCCGATGATGCCGGCCGCCGCTTCCACGTTCTGGGCCTGGATCTCCCGCACCACGTCGCCCGCCGACAGGCCGTGCTCGGCGGTCTTCTGCGGGTCGAGCCAGATCCGCATCGCGTAGTCGCCGGACCCGAACAGCTGGACCTGGCCGACGCCGTCGAGGCGGGCCAGCCGATCCTTGATGTTGAGCACCGCGTAGTTGCGCAGGTACGTCATGTCGTAGCGCCCGTTCGGCGAGACGAGGTGGACCACCATCGTCAGGTCGGGCGAGGACTTCACCGTGACGATGCCGAGCTGGCGCACGATCGCCGGCAGGCGCGGCTCGGCCTGCGAGACCCGGTTCTGGACGAGCTGCTGGGCCTTGTCGGGGTCGGTGCCGAGCCGGAAGGTGACGGTCAGCGTCATGATGCCGTCCGTCGTCGCCTGGCTCGACATGTAGAGCATGCCCTCGACGCCGTTGATCTGCTCCTCGATCGGCGTCGCCACCGTCTCGGCAATCACCTTCGGGTTGGCCCCCGGGAAGGTCGCGCGCACCACCACGGAGGGCGGCACCACGTCGGGATACTCGGAGATCGGCATCGCCAGGAGCGCCAGCAGGCCGCCGATGAAGATGAGCACCGAGAGCACGCCCGCGAAGATCGGCCGGTCGATGAAGAACTTGGACAGGGTCATGGCGCCCTCCGGGGGCGGGGCAGCGGGCCAAGGAGAAGACGGCAAGGCAGCAGACGGCCGGGGAGCGGGAAGGCACGGGGGATCCGCGCGGCCGCTCGGGAGCCGCCGCCGGGTGTCCGCGCCGGACGGTGGATCGGGTCGGGGGTGCCGGGGTCGTCAGCGCTCGGCGAGGCGGCGCGTCTCGGGGGCGCCGCGCGCGCCCATCGTCACCGGCTCGGGGCTGAGCAGCGTGCCGGGGCGGATCCGCTGCAGGCCGTTGACGACGATGCGCTCGCCGCCCGACAGGCCCGACGTCACGACCCGCAAGCCGTCGACCGCGCGGCCGAGGGTGATCGCCCGGAACGCGGCGCGGTCGTCCGCCCCGACGACGAGCACGAACTTCTTGTCCTGGTCGGTGCCGACCGCCCGCTCGTCGACGAGGAGCAGCCGCTCGGGCGCGGGTCGGCCGAGCCGCATCCGCGTGAACTGCCCCGGGATGAGCCGGCCGTCGCCGTTGGCGAAGCTGGCGCGCACCCGGACCGTCCCGCTGCGCGCATCGACCTTGTTGTCGATGAATTGCAGGTGCCCGCGGGCGGGCGCTCCCTCGGCGGTGGTCATCTCGACCGGGATGGCGTCGAGCCGGCCGCGCCCGCCCGCCGGGCCGGCGATCGAGGCGAGCGCCTGGAGCACCACCGTCTCGTCGGCGTCGAAGCTCGCATGGATCGGATCGACCGAGACCAGGGTGGTGAGCACCGCCGCCCCCGCGCCCGCGGTGACGAGGTTGCCGGGCGTGACCTCGCGGCGCCCGACGCGCCCGGCCACCGCCGCCCGGATCTCGGTGTAGCCGAGGTTCAGCCTGGCCGCCGCCAGCGCCGCCTTCGCGGCGTCCAGGCTTGCCTTCGCCTCCTTGGCGGCGTTGGCGCGCACGTCGAGGTCGCGGGCGGTGACGATCTGCTGGTCGGAGAGCCGGCGCCCGCGTTCGAGGTCGCTCACCGTCAGGGCGACCCGGGCCTCGGCCCCCGCCACCTGGGCCTCCAGGCGCTGGACCTCCGCCGCGTAGGGCGCCGGGTCGATGGTCACCAGGAGGTCGCCGGCCTCGACGAGTTCCCCTTCGGCGAAGTGCGTCGCCTGGACCGCCCCGCCGACGCGGGCCCGGACATCGACGCGCTCGACCGCCTCCAGGCGACCGGAGAAATCGTCCCACAGCACCACGTCGCGCGGGGTGATCGCGGCGACCGGGGCGGGCACCGCGGCCTCGGCCGGCGGCGTCGCCGCGATGGCAGCGTTCCCCCGGGTGATGGACGGCGCGAGGAAGGGATAGGAGGCCCCCGCCAGCAGGGCGAGGACGAGGCCGATCCCGGCGCTGCGCCGGACGAGGAATTGGCCTAGGGATGGGGCGCGAGATGGGTTCACGGCCGGCTCCGATATCTGTATCGTGCGATACACATGTCGGTGTCGACGCGGCCCGTCAAGATACTTATCTACCACTCGATACAAAAATGGGAGTCGGCAGGCGATGGCGATGGGACGGCCCCGGTCGTTCGACACGGACAAGGCCCTCGACGAGGCGATGGAGGTGTTCTGGCGCCACGGCTACGACGGCGCCAGCCTCGCCATGCTGACCAAGGCGATGGGCATCAAGCCGCCGAGCCTCTACGCGGCCTTCGGCAGCAAGGAGGGGCTGCTCAAGGCGGCGCTTGACCGCTACGCCGAGCGGCGCTCCACGCACATGCGCTACGTGCTGGCCGGCGCCACCGCCCGCGAGGTGGCCGAGCGGTTCCTGACCAGCATCGCCGAGAGCCACACCGATCCGGCCAACCCCCCCGGCTGCCTGCTGGTCCAGGGCGGGCTCGCCTGCGGCGAGGGCTCGGAGAACATTCCGTTCGAGCTCGCCTCCCGGCGTGCCCAGTCCGAGACCGAGCTGCGCGAGCGCTTCGCCGCGGCTCAGCGCGACGGCGACCTCGGTGCGTCCGCCGACCCGGCGGCGTTGGCGCGCTTCCTCTCGACGGTCGCCTCGGGCATGGGCGTGCTCGCATCCTCGGGCGCCGACCGGGAGGCCCTGCGGGATGTCGCGCGGGTGTCGCTCGGCGCCTTTCCGGGGCCGGACGCGGCACGCTAGTCCTGCCCCCCGTCGGGCCGGCCGTCATAGACTGCGCTGCCGAGACGGCGATTGCCCGGGTTCCCGCCGATCGCGGCGTGGGCTGATCGTGCTGAGAGGAACGGCGCGGGTTTCCGCGGGCCCGGCGTATTCACGCATCTCGCTCCGGGCGCCTCCGAACCGCGTCGGTTGTCTCGGAGGCGGATCGTCTCGGAGGCGGATTGTCTTGGGGCGGCCGGCCGAGGCCTGCACGACCCGCGGCACCGTCACCGAGCGCTTGTTTCACCTCCCGCCCCGCGCAGGATCAGCCGGCTGCCCCGGACCTCGTAGGAGGCGAGGCGCTCCAAGAAGCTCATTCCGAGCAGGTTGACGCTCAGGGCCCCCGGGCGGGTGACCAGGGCGGAGACGCGGGTCTCGCCGATCGGGCCGACCGCCACCGTGTCGAGCACCACCGGGGCGGCGGCGGTGCGACCGTTGGCGGTCTGGACCTGGACCCGGAAGGCGGAGGGGGCCGGGTGGAGGCCGAGCGCCGCGGCGGTCTCGGCGGTGAGCACGACGGCGCTGGCGCCGGTATCGAACACGAAGGCATGACGCCGCCCGTTCACCGCCGCCTGGACGGTGAAGCCGCCGTCGACCCGGCGGGCGATCGTCACCTCGCGGCCGGCGCCGGGGACGGGCTGGCCCGGGTCCATCTCGCCGAGGGTACGGAAGGCGAGGTCGCGGGCCTGGTCGCGGTAGACGTAGAGGGAGGCGAGCCCGGTGCCGACGACGCCCCAGACCAGGAGGGCGAGGACGCCCTCGGCGAATCCGGTCCGGAACCGGTTCCCGACGCCGTTGAGGATGAGCAGCGCGGCGGCGAAGCCGCCCGCGAGCCCGGCCGCCTCGTCCGGGCGCAGGCCCGCGATCGCGCGGCCGCCGACGGCGTTGAGCGCGTAGGCGCAGGCGAGCAGCAGGAGCCCGATGCCGACCGCGCCCGGCACCGGTCAGGCGACCACGGGGGCCGGGGAGGGCGCCGGCTCGAGGTCGGGATAGGCCGCGGCGAGCCGGGCCGGCAGTCCCGCCATGATGCGCACCCGCTCCGGTTCGGCGAGAGCGCCCCAGGCGGCGATCTCGTCGCCGGTGCGGCCGCAGCCCTCGCACAGGCCGGTCACGGGATCGAGGACGCAGAGGCGGATGCAGGGGGAGGAGGCGGGCATCAGGCGGGAACCGCGATCACGAGGGCGAGGAGGGCGGCGATCTCGGCGGTCTGCTGGCACGCCCCGATGACGTCGCCGGTCTGGCCGCCGACGAGGCGCGCGGCCATCCGCGACAGGGTCCAGGCGGCAACGAAGGCCAGGAGACCGGCGAGCGCGAGGCCGAGCCAGGGCAGGCCGAGGAGGCCGGCCGCGATCAGCACCGCGAGGCAGAGCGCCCAGGCGATGGCATGGGTGGCGCCGCTCGGCCGGCCGACCGCGTGGGCGGCGCCGTCCGGCCGGGCCGGCGGCAGGCGG
>NZ_JACWCT010000002.1 GCF_016613415.1 Methylobacterium ajmalii
GGCCAAGCCCGCCCCGGCCCCGCGCCCGGCGGCCTCCGCCGGCCTGGCCGCCGAGCTGCCCGAGCCCGAGCGCCAGGCCCGCGGTGCCGCCCCGGAGGGCGATCTCGGCGGCGCGCCGCTCGACGCGCGCCTGACCTTCGAGAGCTTCGTGGTCGGCCGCTCGAACGCCCTGGCGCACGCCGCCGCCGAGCGGGTCGCGCGCCACGACGGGGGCCCCGCGCTCTACAACCCGCTCTACTTCCATGCCGGCGTGGGCCTGGGGAAGACCCACCTCCTGCACGGCATCGGCCACTCGGTGAAGAATGCCGGGCGGCGGGTGATCTACCTCACCGCCGACCGCTTCATGTACGGCTTCGTCAACGCGCTGAAGACCCAGAGCGCGCTGGCCTTCAAGGAGAAGCTGCGGGCGATCGACGTCCTGATCCTCGACGACGTGCAGTTCATCCAGGGCCGCTCGATCCAGGCGGAGTTCGGCCACACCCTCAACGCCCTCATCGATGCCGGGCGCCAGGTGGTGGTGGCGGCCGACCGGCCGCCGACGGAGCTGGAGGCCCTCGACGAGCGCGTCCGCTCGCGCCTCGCCGGTGGCCTCGTGGTCGAGATCGGCACCCTCGACGAGGCCCTGCGCGCCTCGATCCTGCAGTCGCGCCTGGAGGCCGTGCGGGCTTCGCACCCCGCCTTCGAGGTGGGTCCCGCAGTCGCCGAGTACGTGGCGAAGGCGATCACCGCCAACGGCCGCGACCTCGAAGGCGCGGTCAACCGGCTGCTCGCCCACGCGACGCTGACGGGGGCGCCCGTCACCCTCGACACCGCCGAGACGGCGATCCGCGACCTCGTGAAGAACCGCGAGCCGAAGCGGGTCAAGATCGAGGACATCCAGAAGCTGGTGGCGAGCCGCTACAACGTCTCGCGCTCCGACATCCTCTCCGAGCGCCGCACCGCCGCGGTGGTCAAGCCGCGCCAGATCGCCATGTACCTCTCGAAGGTGCTGACGCTGCGCTCCCTGCCGGAGATCGGCCGGCGCTTCGGCGGGCGCGACCACACCACGGTGCTCCACGCCGTGCGCAAGATCGAGAAGGCGATCGGCGAGGACACGGCGCTGTGCGACGAGGTCGAGCTCCTGAAGCGCATGCTCCAGGATTGAGGCTCCGGAACCGATGACCCCGCGCGCCGCGCGCGCCGCGCGCGGGGGAGGCTCGTGGATGAGCCTCCCCCGCCGGCTTGCCTTCGGGGAGCGCCTTCGCCAAAGTTCCCGTCCCGTGCGTGCACGGGGCAACGAGTGCGGTTGCCGGCCTTGAACGGTCGGTCGTTCGAGACACGGATCACCCTGATGAAAGTCACCGTCGAGCGCGCGGCCCTTCTTCGGTCGCTCGGCCACGTGCACCGCGTCGTGGAGCGGCGCAACACGATCCCGATCCTGTCGAACGTGCTGCTGCGCTCGGGGCCGGACGGCCTCCAGCTGAAGGCCACCGACCTCGACATCGAGGTGACCGAGACGATCCCCGCCGACGTGGTCGACGGCGGCGCCATCACGGTGCCGGCCCACGTCATCTACGACATCGTGCGCAAACTGCCCGACGGCGCCCAGGTCTCGCTCGAGACCAGCGGCGAGACCGGCCAGATGCTGATCCGCTCGGGCCGCTCGCGCTTCACCCTCGGCGCCCTGCCGGAGGGCGATTTCCCCGACCTCGCCGCCGGCGAGCTGCCGCACCGCTTTGAATTGCCGGCCGCCGACCTCAAGCGCCTGATCGACAAGACCCAGTTCGCGATCTCCACCGAGGAGACGCGCTACTACCTCAACGGCATCTTCTTCCACACCATCGACGCCGAGGGCTCGCTCAAGCTGCGGGCGGTCGCCACCGACGGCCACCGCCTCGCCCGCGTCCAGATGGAGGCGCCGGAGGGCAGCGGCGGCATGCCGGGCATCATCGTGCCGCGCAAGGCCGTGGCCGAGATCCAGAAGCTCGTCGAGGATGGCGGCGAGACCGTCGGCGTCGAGATCTCGTCGGCCAAGGTGCGGTTCAGCTTCTCGTCCGGCGTCACCCTGATCTCGAAGCTCATCGACGGCACCTTCCCGGACTACGCCCGCGTCATCCCGACCGGCAACGACAAGCGCCTGACGGTCGAGCGCGACCAGTTCGCCAAGGCGGTCGACCGCGTCTCGACCATCTCGTCCGAGCGCGGCCGCGCGGTGAAGCTCGCCATGACCGACGGGCGCCTGTCGCTCTCGGTCAACAACCCGGATTCGGGTTCGGCGACCGAGGAGCTGGACGTCGACTACGAGTCCGGTCCCCTCGATATCGGCTTCAACGCCCGCTACCTCCTCGACATCACCGCCCAGCTCGACGGCGACACGGCGCTGTTCCGCCTCGCCGATCCGGGCTCGCCGACGGTGATCCAGGACCGCGAGGGGGCGCCCGCGCTCTACGTGCTGATGCCGATGCGGGTGTGAGGGCGGGATTGCGCGCTCTCGCAGGTTCGAATTGCCGGGCAGCGCCAGCCTTTCCCACCCACGACCTCATCCTGAGGTGTCAGTCGATTGAAATCGACTGACCTCGAAGGAGGGCTCCAGACGTCTCTGTGATCCCTGAAGCCCTCCTTCGAGGCCTCCGCTTCACTCCGGCACCTCAGGATGGGGTGGCGGATGGGGTGAGGCTTGCCGAAAAACGAGCGTGGTCCCGAGCGCCTGCGCCGACCTGTGATATGGCCCGGGGATGACCGAGCCCGACCCCTTGCGCGTCACACGTCTGATCGCCCGCGACTTCCGCAACCACGCCGATCTCGACCTCGCGGTCGGTCGCCACTTCGTCGCGCTGGTGGGGGAGAACGGGGCCGGCAAGACCAACATCCTGGAAGCCCTGTCGCTGTTCGCCCCCGGCCGGGGCCTGCGCCGGGCCGATTTCGCCGGGATGGCGCGCGAGGGCGGGGCCGGCGGCTTCGCGGTCTCACTCACGCTGGAGGGGCCGAACGGCGACCACCGCATCGGCACCGCCTGGGAGCCGCCGCGGGGCCGCGACGAGCGCGGCGGCCGGCTCTGCCGCATCGACGGGGCCACCGCCCCCTCCCCCACGGCGTTCGCCGAGCAGGTGCGGGTGGTCTGGCTCACCCCCGATCTCGACGCATTGTTTCGCGGCCCCGCCGGCGACCGGCGCCGCTTTCTCGACCGGCTGGTGCTCGCCGTCGATGCCGGCCACGGCGCCCGGGTCAACGCGATGGAGCGGGCCTTGCGCTCGCGCAACCGCCTGCTGGAGGAGCGGCCCGACGACGGACCCTGGCTCGACGCGGTGGAGCGCGAGGTGGCGGAACTCGCCGTCGCGGTGGCGCTCGCCCGCCGCGAGACCGTGGAGCGCCTCGACAGCCTGATCCTGTCGACCCGCGACGAGGCCTCGCCCTTCCCCTGGGCCGGGGTGCGGCTGGAAGGCGACATCGACGACCTCGTGGCGGTCTGGCCGGCGGTCGATGCCGAGGACCGGTACCGCGCCACCTTGCGCCAGAACCGCTTTCGCGACCGCGCCGCCGGCCGGACGCTGGCCGGCCCCCAGGCCTCCGACCTCGTGGTGCGCCACGGCCCCAAGGACGTGCCCGCCGCCACCGCCTCGACCGGCGAGCAGAAGGCCCTGCTGATCGGCCTGGTGCTGGCCCATGCCCGCCTCGTCACGGGAATGAGCGGGCTCAGCCCCCTGGTTCTCCTCGACGAGGTCGCCGCCCATCTCGATCCCCGCCGCCGCGCCGGCCTGTTCGACGCGCTGGAGGCCCTGCCCGGCCAGGTCTGGATGACCGGGGCCGATCCGGCGCTGTTCGGGGAGCTGGGCGAACGGGCGGATATGGTGCAGGTGGCGGAGGGGAGCGTGCGGGTTTGAACGGCCTCAGAGCGTCGGCGGCAGCGCCGTCCGGCTGAAATCGTTGCCGACGAACAGCAGCGGCAGGCCGCGGACGGCCGCGCATGCGTAAGCGAAGCAGTCGCCGAGATTGAGCCGCGCGGGATGGCCCCGCCCTTTGCCGTAGCGGGCGTAAGCCAAGAGGGCGCCATTGACCTCGGCCTCCGCGACGGCAACGAGCCCGATGCGGCTGATCGTCATGAACCCCCTCACCTGCCGGTCGGCATCCTCGACGGACAGGCCGGCCTCGCGGCTGATCGCCGTGACGGCTTCGAAGACCGCGAGGGTCGAGGTGACCGGATCTGACGCTGCGTCGATCTGATTGGTCAGATCGGTCGCTCCGGTCTCCTTGAGCAGGATCGCGACGATCGCCGAGGCATCGACGAACATCAGGGTTCGCCGTTCAGATCGTCGAAGAAGGCCTTGTCCGCCTTCAGCCCGGTGCGCGGGAACGACGCGATATAATCCTGGATCGGCTTGATGCGCTCGACGAGCGGCACGGATTCCTCGCGGCGGGCGATCTCGGCAGCCAGCGCCAGGCGAACCGCTTCCGTCTTGCTCACGCCGGCCATCGTCGCCAATTTGTCAGCCAGCTGATTCACCTCCTGGCTGCGGATGTTGAGCGACATGGGACGCGATCCTGTGTAGACACCGTCGCCAGCATGTCTACACGCCTCGCGCCCCGTCGCAAGGCCGCGCAGAGCGATCGAACCCCATGACAGACCGCCTCGACGAGGCCCGCGCCGCCCTTCGCAAAACCTTCGGCTACGAGGATTTCCGTCCCGGCCAGGCCGAGGTGATCGGCGCCGTGCTGGACGGGCGCGACGTGTTCGCGGTGATGCCGACGGGCTCGGGCAAGTCGATGACCTACCAGCTCCCCGCCCTGGTAGAAGAGTCGCTGACCGTCGTCGTCTCTCCGCTGATCGCGCTGATGCACGATCAGGTGAAGCAGATGGAGGCCTTCGGCATCGCGGCCGGCACCCTCAACTCGTCGGTGTCGGAATCGAGCGCCCGCGAGACCTGGCGCGGCATCCGCCAGGGCAGCTTGCGCCTGCTCTTCGTCTCGCCCGAGCGGCTCCTGATGGACGGCCTGATCGAGGCGCTGCAGGGCGCGGGCGTGCGCCGGCTCGCCGTCGACGAGGCCCACTGCGTGTCGCAATGGGGCCACGACTTCCGGCCCGAATACCGCGACCTCGCGCGCGCGCGCGAGGCGCTCGGCGACGTGCAGACCGTGGCGCTGACCGCGACGGCGGACGCCGCGACCCGGGCGGACATCTCCGAGCGGCTGTTTCCCCGCGGGCGCAAGCCCGAACTCTTCGTCCATTCCTTCGACCGGCCGAACATCCGCCTGACCTTCGCGCCGAAGGAGCACCCGACGCGCCAGCTCTCGCGATTCCTGCGTCCGCGCAAGGCCGAGAGCGGCATCATCTACTGCTCCTCGCGCAAGCGCACCGAGCAGATCGCCGAGATCCTGCAGCAGGACGGCTTCAATGCGCTCGCCTACCATGCCGGGCTGGAGCAGAGCGTGCGGATGCGCAACCAGGACACCTTCCTGCAGGAGGACGGCGTCGTGGTGGTGGCGACCATCGCCTTCGGCATGGGCATCAACAAGCCGGACGTGCGCTACGTCTGCCACGCCGACATGCCCTCGACGATCGAGAGCTACTACCAGGAGATCGGGCGGGCCGGCCGCGACGGGCTGCCGGCCGACACGCTCACGCTCTACGGCCTCGACGACATGGCGCTCCGCCGTCGCCAGATCGACGAGAAGGAGGTGCCGGACGACCGCCGTCGGGTCGAGCGCCGCAAGCTCGAGGCGATGATCGGCCTGTGCGAGGGCGCGACCTGCCGGCGTCAGTCGCTGCTCGGCTATTTCGGCGAGCAGATCGAGCGGTGCGGCCGCTGCGACCTCTGCCGCGGTGGCGTCTCGCTCATCGACGGCACGGTGGCAGCCCAGAAGGTTCTTTCCGCGGTGGTGCGCACCGGCCAGCGGTTCGGCGCCGCCTATATCTGCGACCTCGTCCACGGCAAGGAGAGCGAGCAGATCCGCCGCAACGGCCACGTCCAGCTCAAGACCTTCGGGGTCGGCTCCGACAAGCCGGTGGCCGCCTGGCGGGCGATCCTGCGCCAGCTCTTCGCCGCGGGCGCGGTTGCCGAGAACGGCGACGGCTACGGCGGTCTCTCGCTCACCGACAAGGGCGAGGCGATCCTGTTCGGCCGCGAGCCGGTGCAGCTGCGTCCCGATCCCGAACCGAAGGCCCCCAAGGAGCGCCGCCGCGCGACCCAGGACGACGACACGCTCGGCCTCTCGGACACCGACGAGGCGCTGTTCCAGCACCTGCGCGGCCTGCGCGCGACGCTCGCCCGCCAGGAGGGTGTCGCCGCCTACATGATCTTTCCCGATCGCACCCTGATCGAGATGGCGCGCGCCAAGCCCGTCGACCTCTGGGCGCTACGCTCGGTCCACGGGGTGGGCGAGCGCAAGCGGGATGCCTATGGGCAGCCTTTCGTGGAGGCTGTGGCGGAGTTCCTGGCGGATGCGGCGAAGCGGGCGGGGTGAGCGGGGTCTCTCACGCAAAGCCCTTCAGACCGCGTATCCCCGCACCCCTTCGATCCCAAAGGATGTGTCGCATAGCCTCTGTGGCGTAAGGTCGATGCGCTTGGCGGTCGGCGGACTCTCCCGTCCGCTTACCCATGTTGTCCGCCACCCTGAGCCCGATAGGCAGAACGACCGCATGGGGTGGGCAGAGATGTCTACCCGCCCGCACTCCGTCGGCCGCGCGGACCCGTGAAGGCTGGCGTGTTGTCGTGGTTTTCATCGAGGAGCTTGCGCCAGCGGGTCAGGCGCTCGGGGTTGACCGTACCGTCGGCGACGGCGGCCTGCACGGCGCAGCCGGGTTCGTGCGCGTGCGTGCAGTCGCGGAACCGGCACGAGTGTGCGAGTTCGGTGATCTCGGCAAACAGCGTTGCGATCCCTTCCGTCGCGCCGCTGACGTGCAGCGTTCGCATTCCCGGTGTATCGATCACCCAGCCGCCGCCCGCGATGGCGTGCAGAGATCGCGCCGTCGTGGTGTGGCGTCCCTTGGCGTCGTGTTCGCGAATGCCTCCGGTTTCCTGGGGACGCGCTTGTCCCGGGCCGGCGAGCGTGTTCACCAGGGTCGATTTGCCGACACCCGAAGAGCCGACCAGCGCCACGGTCTGGCCCACCCCGCACCACGAGGCCAAGGTGCGGGCAGCCTCCGGAAGCCGGGGATTGACGGTCACGACGTCGAGCCCGCGCTGCAACTCGGCCGCCTGACGGTGGTAGACGTCAGCATCTGCCGCGATGTCGGCCTTGGTGAGCAGTATCACCGGATTCGTGCCGCCCTGGTTGGCGAGAGCCAGATAGCGCTCGAGTCGGGCCTGATTGAAGTCGGCGTTGCAGGAGGTGACGATGAACAGCGTATCGACGTTGGCTGCGGCCGGCTGCAGGGTTCGGCTGCCTTCGACGCGCCGCTCCAGGACCGTCCTGCGGGTCAGGCGTCGGTGAAGCATCCGGGTCCGGGGATCAACCAGGACCCAATCGCCCACGGCGAAATCACCGGTATTCGCATGAACGGGTAGCGTCAGCTCGACTGATCCCGCCTCCGACAGGGCGCTCAGGCGTGAGCGGTGAACCATGGCGATCCGCACGGGAGCGAGATCGGCTTCGTGCGGCTCACGCTGCTCCTCGAAGAAGGTGAGCCAACCCAGGCTCGCAAGCGGCGCAGGCGGGAGGGAATGGGGAAGATCGGTCACCCGGCGACACATGGCATGACCTCGGTCCGGTGACCAGCCGCTCGCAACGGCCCGCCTCATCCTGCCCCTGCGAAGCGCTTGGCGAGGACGAAGACGGCGAGCGCGGACGATCTGGCGTTTTCGTCATCGCGGGCGAGCCTGCGGCACCAACCTACCTGCCGCTGGGACGATCGACGAGGAACCGTACGTCCCCCCTTCGACGGGAGAGGAAGAACGCATCCGCCTCATAAGGCTCAGGGTGGCGTGATCGCCATCGTCGGCCGCTCCTGCCGTCCCCGAAAATCTCGCAAGGTCGCGCTCAAGCGCTCCCGCAGCGCCGCCTCCGACAGCGGCCCCGTCACGACAAGGCTCGCCACCACCTCCGGATGCTTGAGCCGCTGTTTCGGCGTCCGGGCATGGTTGGCCACCCGCACCTGCCCCTCGGCACCGGGCAGGCCGAAGTAGAAGCTCTCGCCCCGCGTCCCCTGCCCGACCTCCGAAAAACCCTCCGCCAGGAGGAGCGCCCGGGCGCGGTCGATCGCCGCCGCCGGCGTCACGGCCGCCAGCCCGCCTCGTCCTCCTCGCCGCCGTCCTCGGTCTCGCGATACGGCCCGTCGGTCGCCTCCGCGCCGCGATAGCCGGTCGCCAGCACGTAGAGCTCGCTCGAATCGGCCCGGCTTGCCGCCGGCTTGACGTGGCGCACGTTCGAAAAATCGCGTTTGAGGTCGGTGAGAAGCCCGCCCTCGGTGCCGCCCTGCAGCACCTTGGCGAGGTAGGTGCCGCCCGGCGCCAGGATCTCGCGGGCAAACGCCAGGGCGGTCTCGGCGAGCCCCATGATGCGCAGGTGGTCGGTCTTCTTGTGGCCGGTGGCGTTGGCGGCCATGTCGGACATCACGACGTCCGCCGGCCCGCCCAGCATTTCGGTGAGGAGACCCGGCGCGGTCGGATCGAGGAAGTCGAGGGTGACGAAGTCGACCCCGGGCATCGGCTCGATCTCGAGGAGATCGATGCCGACCACCCGGCCCCGCGGCGCCGACGCGCCGGGATGACTGCCGACCTTGGCGGCCGCCACCTGCGACCAGCCGCCCGGCGCCGCACCGAGATCGACCACGCGCTGGCCGGGCTTGAGCAGCCGGAAGCGCTCGTCGATCTCGGTGAGCTTGAAAGCCGCGCGCGAGCGGTAGCCCTCGCGCTTGGCGCGGGCCACGTAAGGGTCGTTGAGCTGGCGCTCGAGCCAGAGCTTGGAGGAGACCGTGCGCCCGCGCCCGGTCTTGACCCGCTGCTTCAGGTCGCCCCGGAGGCCGCCGCCGCGACGATCGCTCATATCCCGTGACCTTCGATGATCGAAAAAAAATCGTTCTAGAGCATTTTTCGACGAAGTGGATACCGGTTCGTCAGAGAAAATGCGGCAAAATCAAACACCTAGAGCGCTTCGCGATCGCGGAGCGATCGTGAGGCGCACGAGGTCAATGACGCTCCGGGCCCGCGGGCGCAAGCCCGCTTCTCCAAGGAGTCCTGCGCGAGCAAGCCCGGAGGCCGTCAGCTCGGCCGCCCTCCCCGGCGCCACACCCCGTCCTCGCGCATCATGTTCATCAAGAGGCCCTCGCGCAGGCCGCGATCGGCGATGCGCAGGCGCTCGGACGGGAAGGCCCGGCGGATCGCCTCGAGGATGGCGCAGCCGGCCAGCACCAGATCGGCCCGGTCGCGGCCGATGCAGGGATTCTGCGCCCGGTCCGACAGGCGGGTCGAGAGCAGGCCGTCGATGGCGTCGGTGACCTCGCGGTCGCGCATCCATAACCCATCGATCCGGCGCCGGTCGTAGCGCGGGAGGCGCAGGTGGGTGGCGGCGAGCGTCGTCACCGTGCCGGAGGTGCCGAGCAGGTGGAAGTTCGGCGCGTGGGCCGCCGCGCCGGCGATCAGCGCGAACTTGGTCAGGCGGTCGGCGACCTCCTCGACCATGCCCTCGAAGACCGGGCGGGTCACGTCGGCCCCGCCGTAGCGCTCGGCCAGGGTGACGACGCCGACGGGCAGCGAATCCCAGGCGCGGATGCGCAAGGTGGGGTCGGCGCTGCGGGCGAGCGCGGCCGAACCGTCGAGCCAGATGATCTCGGTCGAGCCGCCGCCGATATCGAAGATCACCACCGATTCGGCGTGCCGGTCGGCGAGCGCCGCGCAGCCGGTGACCGCGAGATAGGCTTCCGTGCGCCGGTCCACCACCTCGAGGTCGAGCCCGACCTCGCGGTGGACCCGGTCGACGAAGGCCGCGCCGTTGACGGCGAGGCGGCAGGCCTCGGTGGCGATCGACTTCGACCGCACCACCCCGCGGCTGCGCATCTTGCCGAGGCAGACCGCGAGCGCGTCGACCGTGCGCTCGACGGCGTCGTCGCTGAGCCGGTCCGTGGTCCCCAGGCCCTCGCCGAGGCGCACGATGCGCGAGAACGCGTCGATCACCCGGAACCCGTAGGGCGCCGGCTCGGCGATCAAGAGCCGGCAGTTGTTGGTGCCGAGATCGAGCGCCGCATAGGCGCGCCGGTCCGGACGACGTGGGGGGTCGACCCCCGCCGGGTCCGGCGGAGGCGCGGTCGCGCGCGCTGTCTCGGCATACTCCGCGGCGCGCGCCGGCACGGAGACGGCCGTCTCATCCCTCATCGGCGATGCCGATATCCTTCACCTCCGACCCTGGCGGGACGGATTAAGCCCATCACATGAGACAAGCTTACGTGGCTCCGGGCCGAACGCAAAGCCGCGATCGTGCCGCGCCGCGCGCCGATGCACCGGGACGACGCGGCTCCGACCAAGCACAGCCGTCGATCGACGACCGGGATTCGTCGGTCAATCGACCGCCGACCCGGTCAGCTCGGCCTGCGTGAAGCGCTGCTGCTCCTCCATCACCAGCCCGGCGAGCTCGCGCTTCAGCGCGTTGAACTCGGCCGACGCGGTGTCGCGCGGGCGGGCGAGCGGCACGATCAGGTCGCGCTTCATCCGGCCCGGGCGGTAGGTGAGCACGACGATACGGTCGGCGAGGTAGATCGCCTCCTCGATCGAGTGGGTCACGAACACGATGGTCTTGCGGTACTCGGCCCAGATCCGCAGCAGCTCGTCCTGGAGCGTGCGCCGGGTCAGGGCGTCGAGGGCGCCGAACGGCTCGTCCATCAGCATCACCGGCGGGTCGAGGGCCAGGATGCGGGCGATGGCGACGCGCTGGCGCATGCCGCCCGACAGGTCCTTGGGAAACCGCCCGAGGAAGTCCGACAGGCCGAGCTTCTGGGCGATGCGGGCGACCACCGCGTCGGCCTCGGACCGGGCGACGCCCTTGATGTCGAGGCCGAAGCGGATGTTCTGCTCGACCGTCATCCACGGAAACAGGGCGTATTCCTGGAAGACCATGCCCCGCTCGGGGCCCGGATCGACGACCGGGCGCCCGTTCATCCGGATCGACCCGCCGGTGAGGGGCGAGAACCCCGCGATGGCGTTGAGCAGGGTGGACTTGCCGCAGCCGGACGGCCCGAGCAGGCAGACGAACTGCCCGCCCGGGATCGCCGCGGACACGCCGTCGAGCGCCACCACGGCGCCCTCGCCGGTGCCGAACACCTTCGAGGCGTTCTCGATCGCGATCTCGGCGGCGCCCGGGCCGGGGCGGGCGGCGGGCTCGGCGCGGCGGAGCGGGGCCGTCGCGGTCTTTGCTTGCGCGGTCATGGTCAGCGCTCCAGGCCGCGATGCCAGCGCAGCAGGTGGTCGTTGAGGCGCGACATCGCGCCGTCGATGATGAGGCCGAGGATGCCGATCGTCAGCATGCCGCCGATGATCTTGTCCGACCACATGTACTCGCGCGCCTCCAGGATCCGGTAGCCGAGCCCGTCCGAGACCGCGATCATCTCGGCGACGATCACCACGATGAAGGCGGTGCCGATGCCGATGCGCATGCCAGCGAGCACGAAGGGGCTCGCCGCCGGCAGGATCACCCGCCGGAACATCGTCCAGGAATTGGCCCCCAGGTTGCGGGCCGCCCGGATGTAGATCGAATCGACCTGCCGCACGCCCGCCACCGTGTTGACGAGGACCGGGAAGAAGGTGCCGAGCGCGATCAGGAACAGGGCCGGCGGGTTGCCGAGCCCGAACCACACGATGGCGAGCGGGATGTAGGCGATCGGCGGGATCGGCCGCAGGATCTGCAGGAGCGGATTGACGAGGGCGTAGAGCCGGTCGCTCGTGCCCATCAGGAGCCCGACCGGCAGCGCGAGGCCGACGCCGATGGCAAAGCCCGCGATGACGCGGCCCAGGCTCGCCACCGCGTCGTGCGGCAGCTCGCCGGAGAAGAGCCAGGCGGCGTAGCTCTGGGTCGCGGGGTCGTAGGGCAGGGCCGGCACGAGGCTGGCGATCCAGCGCGAGGCCACCGCGCTCGGCGGCGGCAGCACCACGGCGGAGAAGAGGCCGGCGCGGCTGGCGGCCTCCCACAGGATCAGGAGCCCGACCGGCAGCAGGGCGCCGCGGAAGGCGGAGAGGCGATTCACGATGACGGCTCAGTTCGTTTTGGCGCCGAGTTCGGCCTTCGCCTTCTCGAGCAGGTCGAGCTTGACCCACTCGGCGTCTCCCTTCGGCGGGTTGACCATCTTGCCGAGCCCGTACTTGTGCATCAGGTCGGCCGTGACCTGCATGTGGCCGGCCGGCATGTCGTAGGTATAATCCGCGTTCTCCATCGAATCGCGAAAATCCTTGCTGCTGAGCTGGCCCTTGAACACCGTTTCGCGGACGTATTTTTCGGCGAGATCCGGCTTCTCGATGAACGTCTTGGTCGCCTCGACGAACAGCTTGAGAACCCGGGCGGCGATCTCGGGCTTCTCGGTGTACATCTTCTCGGTCATGACGAGCGGGCGGTAGGGCACGCCGACCGGGGTGTCGTAGGGCTTGACGATCTCGTAGCCCCAGCCGTTCGAGATGGCTTGCGTCGATTGCGGCTCGCTCTGGCAGATCACGTCGACGTACTTTTGCGCCAGCGCTTGGTTCAGGTCGGCGTAGTTGTTGAAGTAGACGAGCTGCACGTCCTTGCCCGGCCGTTCGGACCAGGTGATGCCGTTCTTCTCGAGCTCGGCGAGCAGCATCAGGTCCTGGGTGCCGCCGCGCACCACCGCGACCTTCTTGCCCTTCACGTCGGCCAGCGTCTTGGCGCCGAGATCGGGCCGGCCGAGGATGCGCACGCCGCCATTGGCGAAGCCCGCCACCACCAGAAGCTTCACGCCGTTGCCGCGCGCCGCCACCGCGCCGTCGGCCCCCGAGGCCGCGATGTCGATCTGGTCCACCGCCATCGCCGGATAGATGTCGGCGCCCTTGGCGAACTGCTTCTCGTCGATCTTGAGGTTATATTTTCCGGCGATCTCCTTCATGTAGGAGATCGCGCCGTAATGGGCGAATTTCAGGTTGCCGAGGCGCACGACGTCCTGGGCGGCGGCCGGGCCGGAGATGGCCGCCAGGGCGGCGGCGACGGCGGCGAGGCGCTTGAGCATGCTTCACTCCCTGTCCGTCCGGCCACTGGCGGGCCTGAATCGGTTCGGACGGGATCTTGGACAAAAGTCGAGGCTTGCGGAAGCGTGATCGCGGGGCCGACGCTAAGACTTTAGACTCCGGGATTAAATCCGGACCACGGTTCGCCGATGTCAGAACCTGATCGCGACACCCTTACAGCAGTCCCTTGACCGCGGCCGCGGCGGCCAGCCGCGGCTGGGGCCGCAGCAGGCTCTTCACTTGCGAGAACGGACGCGGGCGGTTGATCACCTCGTCGAGGCGCGACCACAGGGTCTTGGGCGAGAACGGCTTGGCGATGATCTCGTTGACGCCGAGGTTGATCGCGCGATCGACCACGTTGCGGCGCGGCTGGGCCAGCATCAGGATGATCGGCACGGTGGGCGCCGGCGAGGTGGCGGGCGTGCGCGCGAGACGAATGAACTCCTCGCCCGAGAGGATCGCCAAGTCCCAGTCGAGCACGACGAGGTCGGGCTTGCTCTCGGCCAGCACGCCCAGCGCCTCGGCGCCGTCGGGCGCTTCCAGGAGACGCTTGATGCCGACGCGCATCAGCATGTCGCGCACGATGCGGCGGATGTAGAGACTCTCGTCGACCACGAGGGCCGAGAGGTCCGGGAAGGTCGGAGTGGCGATCATCGCGGGCTTCGTCTCGAATCTTGCCAGAGATTGAACGGGCAGCCCTACGGTTTCGCTAATCGACGTGGTTAATTCTTGGTGACCTCGACGGCGGCACAGCGACGGGCCACTCTCGCGGCCACGACTCACCGATCCGCGAGGCCCGATGTCCACCACCCTCCTGTTTCGCGACAACGCCTTCCTGCGCGAGGCCGACGCACGGGTCGTCGCAGCCGACGAGACCGGCGTGGTCCTCGACCGGACCGTGTTCTACGCCCAGGGCGGCGGCCAGCCCGGCGACCGCGGCCGGATCGTGCGGGAGGACGGCCGCGCGATCACGGTCGCCGACACCGTCTACGCCGCCGACAAGAGCACGGTGCTGCACAAGGTGGCGCCGACCGAGACGCTGCCGCGGCCGGGAGAGGCGGTCTGCCTCGTTCTCGACTGGCCCCTGCGCCACGCCCGCATGCGCGTGCACACCGCTCTCCACCTGCTCTCGGTCGCCCTACCCTACCCGGTGACCGGCGGATCGATCGGCGACGGCGAGGGCCGGCTCGACTTCGACATCCCGGATGCCGGGCTCGACAAGGAGGAGGTGACGGGTCGCTTGCGCGAGATGATCGCGCGGGACGCGGCCGTGTCCACGCGCTGGATCAGCGACGCGGAGCTCTTGGCCAATCCGGGGCTCGTGAAGACGATGTCGGTGAAGCCGCCAATGGGCAGCGGGCGCGTGCGCCTGGTGGCGATCGACGGTCTCGACCTCCAACCCTGCGGCGGCACTCACGTCGCGCGGACCGGAGAGATCGGCTCCGTGACGGTCACGGCGATCGAGAAGAAGGGCAGCAGAACCGCCGCGTGCGCATCGCCCTGGCCTGAACATACGAAAAACCCCGCCGGCGATGCCGAGCGGGGTTTTTTGTTTGGTTTGGTTGCGGGGACAGGATTTGAACCTGTGACCTTCAGGTTATGAGCCTGACGAGCTACCGGGCTGCTCCACCCCGCGCCAGGGTGTTTTCGCGAGGAGGGAACGTGTGACGTGCTTGGCAGGTCTGGCGGTGACCGACTCTCCCGTGTCTTGAGACACAGTACCATAGGCGCTGGGGCGGTTAACGGCCGAGTTCGAGATGGGATCGGGTTCTGA
>NZ_JACWCT010000028.1 GCF_016613415.1 Methylobacterium ajmalii
CTCCGGACCGGACCGGCGAGCCCCGCCGACGAGATGCTGGAGCCCGGCGCCTCGCGCCCGCGCCAGCCGCAGGCCGCGCCGGCCGAGGCGCCCGCGCCCGAGATGCCGGCCGGCGACATCAAGGCAAGCTTCATCGCCGCCGCCCGCCGGGCCGCTCAGGCCGCCGCCGCCGAAGCCTCGGGCACCGCCGCCGCCATGCCGGCGGCCGAGCGGGACGGCGAGGTCCGTGGCAGCCTGGTCGAGCGGCTGCGGAGCGCGATCGAGCGTCGCCGGCGGCCGCTCCTCCTCGGTATCGCGGCGATCGTGCTGGCGCTCGGGACACTGCAGGCCCTGCAGACCTCCGGTCCGCGGCTCGGCGGCGCAACGACCTCCCGCGAGGCCTCCGCGCCGGTCGACCCGGCCACGACCCAGTCGGTCGCCAATGCCGGCCCGAAGGCGCTCGCCGTCCCGGGCGATGCGTCGACCGCGAAGGCCGCCCCCGCCAAGCCCGAGGCCGAAGCTTCCGGCAAGCCGGACGTCGCGGCAAAGCCCGGCGACGCCGCCAAGGCCGGGGAGGCGGCCAAGGCCTCGGAACCCTCCAAGGCGGCCGATCTCGGCAAGGTCTCCGATCTCGGCAAGGTGTCCGATCTCGGCAAGCCGCTGGAGCCGGCGAAGCCGGCGCTGCCGCGGGTCGCCGACATGGCGTCCCTGAGCGGCGACCTCTCCGGCATCCCGGCCGGCGCGTCCTCCCTGCGCCAGGCGGCGCTCGAGGGCGACGGCGCCGCGATCTACGAGCTCGCCAGCCGCACCGTCGACGGCCGCGGCCTGCCGCGGGACGCCGCCCTCGCCGCCAAGCTGTTCGACCGTCTGGCGAATGCCGGCTACGCCCCGGCGCAGTACCGCCTCGGCAGCCAGTACGAGAAGGGCCTCGGCCTCGTCCGCGACCAGGACAAGGCCCGGCTGTGGTACGGCCGCGCGGCGATCCAGGGTCACGTCCGGGCGATGCACAACCTCGCGGTGATGCTGGCCGAGTCGGGGGCCGCCGGCGGCAAGCCCGACTACGCCTCCGCGTCGAACTGGTTCCGCAAGGCGGCCGAGTACGGCGTGCGCGACAGCCAGTACAACCTCGCGGTGCTCCTTGCCCGCGGGCTCGGGGTCAACCAGGACCTGGCCCAGGCCTATGGCTGGTTCGCCGCCGCCGCCGCGCAGGGCGACGACGATGCCGGCCGCAAGCGCGACGAGGTCGCGGCCAAGCTGGCTCCGAAGGACCTCGCCGCCGCCCGCGCCGCCGCCGAGGCCTGGAAGGCGAAGACGCCGGATCCGGTGGCGAACGATCCCCCGCCGATGCGGGTCGAGACCGCCTCTCCGGCCGGCGGCATGTCGCTGATCGGCGCGCCGCCGCCGCTCGCAGCGGGCCGGAGCACCGGCAAGGTCTGAACGGACACGAGGAACGACGAAGGGCGCGGAGCGATCCGCGCCCTTCGTCGTTCCGGGACACGGACTCATTGCCCTTCCTGCCGCCCGGTTTCCCCAGCGGCGAAAACATGGTCTAGGATCGGGGTCCCGCGCCGTCCCGGACCGCTCCTCCGTTGCAGATCTACCTCCCGATCGCCGAGATGCCGGTCAGCGTCCTCGTCCTCATCGGGCTCGGCGCGGCGGTGGGGTTCATCTCGGGCCTGTTCGGCATCGGCGGCGGCTTCCTGATGACGCCGATCCTGATCGTGATGGGCATCCCGCCGGCCGTCGCCGTCGCGACCCAGACCGCGCCGATCGTCGCCTCCTCGACCACCAGCGTGCTGGCGGCGCTCCGCCGCAACGCCCTCGACCTGCGTCTCGGCCTCGTCCTGGTGCTGGGGGGCTTCGCCGGGACGAGCCTCGGCGTCTGGTTCTTCGCCGCCATGCGGCGGGCGGGCCAGCTCGATCTCGTCATCACCGTCGCCTACGTCACGCTGTTCACGGTGGTGGGCGGGCTGATGCTCACGGAATCCGTGCGCGGCTTCTGGGCGAGCCGGCACGGCCGGGCGCGGCCCGCGCGGCTCGGCGGGGATCATGCCGCCTACATGGCCTGGCCGCTGCGGGTGCGGTTTCCCCGCTCGCGGCTCTACGCCAGCGTGATCCCGATCCTCGGCCTCGCGCTGTTCGTGGGCTTTGCCGGCGCGGTGCTCGGCATCGGCGGCGGCTTCATCCTGGTCCCGGCGCTCCTCTACCTGATGCGGGTACCGACGAGCGTGGTGGTGGGCACCTCGCAGTTCCAGATCCTGTGCACCAGCTTCGTCGCCCTGGTGCTGCACGCGACGCAGAACCAGGCGGTCGACGTCGTGCTGGCGGTGATCCTGATCGTCGGCGGGGTGTTCGGCGCGCAGTTCGGCGCACGGGCCGGGCGCAACCTGCGCTCGGAGTACTTCCGGTTCCTGCTCGCCATCCTGGTCCTGGCGGTCGGCCTGCGCTTCGCGGTCGAGCTGGGCTTACGGCCCGCGGAGCCGTTCTCGATCGTGGTCCAGGAGGCGCGCTGAATGCGCCCCGGGCACGGTCCGAACAAAGTGCCGGCACGCGCGCACCTGCTCCTGCTCGGCCTGCTCTCCATTGGCCCGGCCCGGGCCGAATCCCTGGTCGTCAGCCTGTCGTTCAACCGGCTCGCCGTCACCTCGACCTATACCGGCACGTCGGTCGCGGTGTTCGGCGCGGTCGAGCGCGACGGCCAGGCGGCGGCGCGGTCCGGCGGCTACGACGTGGTGGTGACGATCCGGGGGCCGCGCCAGTCGCTGACGGTGCGCGAGAAGGAGGCCCTCGGCCCGGTCTGGGTCAACCGCGCGCAGCAGAAATTCGCCGAGGTGCCGAGCTTCCTGGCGGTCCTGTCCTCGCGGGCCCTGCCCGACCTCGCCGACGAGGCGACGCGCCGGCGCCTGCGGCTCGGGCTCTCGGCGATCGTCGCCGCGCCGGACCTCACCCTGGCGGCGCCGGTGCCGGACGATCCGTTCCGCGAGGCGCTGCTGCGCCTGCGCCGGCGCGAGCGGCTGTTCACCGAGACCGCATCCGGCGTGCGCTTCCTGGCGCCGACGGTGTTTCGCGCCACCGCGCCGCTGCCGGCCACCGCGCCGGTCGGCGCCTACGACGTCGAGGTGGTGCTGCTCGCCGGCGGCGTGCCGCTCGCGCGCCACGAGGCGCGGTTCGACCTGGTGAAATCCGGCATCGAGCAGGGGCTCGCCGATGCCGCCCGCGATTGGTCGCTGGCCTACGGTCTTGCCGTCGGGGCGCTGGCGCTCATCTCCGGCTGGCTCGCCAGCGTGATCTTCCGGAGAGACTGATGCCCCGCACCGCTCCCCCCGCCGCCCTCGTCCTCGGGGCCGGGGGCCTGATCCCGTTCCTGGGTCTCTCCGCCCTGGTGATCCTCGGCCAGTCGCTGTTCGGGGTGTCGCCGCGCCCGCTGCTGGCCGCCTACGGCGCCGTGATCGCCTCGTTCCTCGGCGGCCTGCGCTGGGGCGCGGCCGCCGCTTCGCCGGCGGGGCGGGGCGCCGACTACGCCGTGGCGATCGTGCCCTCGCTCGTCGCCTGGGCGGCGTTGTTCGCGCCGGCCCCCTGGGACCTCAGGGCGCTGGGCGCCCTGGTCCTCGCCTGGGGCCTCGTCGACCAGGACCTGCCGCGGCGCGGGCTGGTGCCGGCCTGGCTCGGGCGGCTGCGGCTGGCGCTCTCGGGCGTGGCCGGGCTGGCATTGCTGGCGGCGGGGTTTCTCGGCTCGCCGTAGCTCACTCCCGCGTCAGCATCGTCCGGCTGATCGCGAAGACCCTCCCGTCCCCAATCAGGTGCGCGGTGAACCCGCCGGGAAACAGCTCGTCGAAGACCTTGTCGCGGACGTTGAGCCCCCCGGTCAGCGCCCCGAAGGCCGGCATCACCAGGCGGGTGCCGTCGAGGACGAAGCAGCGCCGGCGCACCGCGCGGCCGCGCATCGCCACCTTGCCGACCGGGTGGAAGTGGCCCGCGACCTCGCCGGGCTCGCGCGCCGCCGCGGGCTCGTGCCGGAGCGTCAGGCCGCCGACCGCCAGGGTGTCGGCGAAGCGGCCGCCGACGCCGTCCTGCACCGCCCGGTCGTGGTTGCCGGAGATCCAGACCCAGTCGCGGCCCTCCTGCAGCGCCGCGATCAGCGCCCGGTCGGCGACGTCGAGGCGGGCCGGCCCCTGCGCGTCGTGGAAGGAATCGCCCAAGCACACCACGCGGGCCGGGTCGAGGCGGGCCACCGCCTCGTGCAGGTTCGCGAGGGTCTCGCGGGTGTCGTAGGGCGGCAGGAACTGGCCCGAGCGGGCGGCGAACGCCGAGCCCTTCTCGAGGTGGAGATCGGAGACGACGAGCGTCCGGTGCTCGGGCAGCCACAGGGCGCCGCTGAGGTCGAGGACGAGGGTTTCGCCGGCGAGCGCCACGCCGGGGGTCTTGTGGGTCTTCTCGAGCTTCAGCGACACGGCCACGGTGATCGTCTTCCTGTGCCGGAGCGGGGCGCCCTCCGGTCTCTGTTCCGTCATGCCAGCGCCTCGCCGAGGAGAGCGGCCTCGGCCTCGGCCAGGATCTCGTCCGCCCCCTCGCCGTAGACCCGCTCACGCCCGATCTCGAGCATGACGTTGACGGCGAGCGGCGAGACCCGGTCGAGGGCCTGGTGGATGATTCGCCCCTGGATGCGCGCAAGCATCATACCGAGGCGGGTCACGTCGAGGAGTCCGGTTGCCGCATCCTGGCGCGCCGCCCGCAGCAGCAGGTGGCCGGGCTGATGCTTGCGCAGCACGTCGTAGATCAGGTCGGTCGAGATCGTGACCTGGCGCCCGGTCTTGCGCTGGCCCGGATGCCGGCGCTCGATCAGGCCGGCGATGACGGCGCATTGGCGGAACGTGCGCTTCATCATCGCGGATTCGTCGAGCCATTCCTCGAGGTCGTCGCCGAGCATGTCCTCGGCGAACAGCCCATCGAGGAAGCCGGGCTCGCGGGCGATGCGGTCCGACAAGTCGCGGGTGCCGAACACCGCGAGGCCGTAATCGTTGGCGGCGAAACCGAGCGGCCGCATCCCGGCCCGCTCCAGGCGGCGGGTCAGCAGCATGCCGAGGGTCTGGTGGGCGAGGCGGCCCTCGAACGGGAAGCAGGCGAGGTAGTGGCGGTTGGCCCGCGGAAACGTCTCGACCAGGAGGTCACGGGGGCCCGGCAGCACCGAGCGGCGGCGCTGCTGCACCAGGTAGTCGGCGACCTGGGCCGGGAGCCGGTCCCACTCGAACGGGTCGGCGATCAGCGCCCGCACCCGGGCGGCGAGGAAGGTCGAGAGCGGGAACTTCGAGCCGGCATAGCTCGGGATCGCCGGATCGGTGCCGGGTGGCCCGCGGGTGACCAGCGCCTCGTCCTCGTGCAGGCCCTCGAAGCGCAGGATCTCGCCCGCGAACAGGAAGGTGTCGCCGACCGTCAGCGTCTCGGCGAAATCCTCCTCGATCTCGCCGAGCACCCGGCCGCCCGCGGGCAGAACGGCGCCGGGTTTCGTCCGGTTGCGCCGGGCGAGCCGCACCTTGACCTTGGTCGATTCGATGATCGTGCCGACATTCATCCGGTACTGCTGCGCGGTGCGGGCGTCGCGCACCCGCCACAGCCCGTCCGGCCCGCGCAGGATCTTGGCGAAGCGCTCGTAGGCCCTGAGCGCGTAGCCGCCGGTGGCGACGTAATCGAGGACGAGGGCGAAATCCTCGCGGGTCAGGTCGGCGTAGGGCGAGGCGGCCCGGACCTCCTCGTAGAGCTCGTCCTCGGAAAACGGCCCGGCGCAGGCCATGCCGAGCACGTGCTGGGCCAGCACGTCGAGGGCGCCGATGCGCGGATCGGGCGTGTCCTGCGCCGCCTCCTCGACCGCGTCGAGGGCGGCGCGGCATTCCAGCATCTCGAAGCGGTTGGCGGGCACCAGATAGGCCTTCGAGGGCTCGTCCATCCGGTGGTTGGCCCGGCCGATCCGCTGCATGATCCGGCTCGCGCCCTTCGGCGCGCCGATGTTGATCACGAGGTCGACGTCGCCCCAGTCGATGCCGAGGTCGAGGGTCGCGGTGCAGACCACGGCGCGGAGCACGCCGGCCGCCATTGCGGCCTCGACCTTCCGGCGCTGCGTCGCGTCGAGGGAGCCGTGGTGGAGCGCGATCGGCAATCCGTCGTCGTTGAGGTTCCAGAGTTCCTGGAAGGTGTACTCGGCCTGGAGGCGGGTGTTGACGAAGACCAGCACCAGCTTGTGGCGCCGGATCAGGTCGTAGACGGCCGGCATCGATTGCCAGGCGGTGTGCCCGGCGAGCGGCAAGGTGCGGCCGGTCTCCAGCATGTGCAGGTCGGCGCGGGCCCCGCCCTCGACGGTGATCAGGTCGGCCATCGCCGGCTCGGAGCCTCGCTCGGCGACTTGCGGCACCAGGTAGCGCCGCAGCGCGTCGGGCTCGCGCACCGTCGCCGACAGGCCGGTGGTGGCGAGCCCCGGAGCGAGGCGGTGCAGCCGGGCGAGGCCGAGGCTCAGGAGGTCGCCGCGCTTCGAGGTGACGAGGGCGTGCAATTCGTCGAGCACCACCCGCTTGAGGCCGCGGAAGAGCGCGGCCGCCTCCCGGTGGGCGATCAGCAGCGCCAGCTGCTCGGGGGTGGTCAGCAGGATGTGGGGCGGGCGCGCGACTTGGCGGGTCCGCTTGTGCGACGGGGTATCGCCGGTGCGGGTCTCGATCCGGATCGTCTGCCCCAGCCCGATCCCGGCGACCGGCGCCTCGAGGTTGCGGGCGATGTCGACCGCCAGCGCCTTCAGCGGCGAGATGTAGAGGGTGTGCAGGCCGCCCTTGCCGCCGCCCTCGGCCAGCTCGACCAGGGTCGGCAGGAAGCCGGCGAGCGTCTTGCCGGCCCCGGTCGGCGCCACCAGCAGGGCCGAGCGCCCGACTTGCGCCGCCGCCAGCAGCGCGAGCTGGTGCGGCCGCGGCGCCCAGCCGCGCGCCGCGAACCACTCCGCGAAGGCGGGCGGCAAGGCCGTTGGCGAGGCGGGAGACGGCTCGGGAGCGGCCGGCGCGGGAACGGGCGCCTCGCCGGACGTCACCTCGTCGGAGGGCGCCTTGCGCGAAGGGGCCTTGCGCGAGCGGGCCTTGCGGGTCGGTGCGGCGGGGGCGGAGGGTCTGGGCACGACCGGGATGTAGCGCGCGCGCCGGTTTCGTGGGATGGCGGCGGGAATTATCATGTCGCACAGGTTCTCGGGAGCGCCGGTCGTTGGGTCTCGAATGCACGCCCTGGATCACCCTCGACGAGTCCGAGCTCGACGAGAGCTTCGTGCGCGCCTCCGGCCCGGGCGGGCAGAACGTCAACAAGGTGTCGTCCGCGGTACAGCTGCGCTTCGACGTGCGCCGCTCGCCCTCGCTGCCGAACGCCGTGGCGATCCGCCTGATGAAGCTCGCCGGGCGGCGCCTCACCTCGGACGGCGTCCTGGTCATCACGGCGCAGAACCACCGCACCCAGGAGCGCAACCGCGCCGAGGCGCGTGAGCGCCTCGTCGACCTCGTGCGCGAGGCCGCCGTGCCGCCGACGCCACGCCGCCCGACCCGCCCGACCCTCGCCTCGAAGAAGCGCCGGCTGGAGGACAAGGGCCGCCGCGGCGACGTGAAGAAGCTGCGTGGCGGCAAGACCGGGTTCGATTGAGGAGCGCTGATAGTCCTGCCGTAATGGTCGGTTGAGAACTGGTAGAGACTGTTCGACCGATCCATATAGCCTATCCCACCAGCAACCTCATCCTGAGGTGTCGGCGATCAGAGATCGTTGGCGATCGGAGATCGCACGCGATCTCTGATCGACTGACCTCGAAGGAGGGCTCCAGAAGCCTCCGAGATCACTGGATCCCTCCTCCGAGGCTCACTGCGTTCGCACCTCGCCCCGGCCGAGGCGCAGCGGCGCGCCGGGTCGCGCGAGATGGCCGACCGCTTCGAGGCGCCGGTCGGCGGCGTCGTCGCCGAGGCGGCGGGCCGTCTGGGCACCTCGGTCGCCGAGATCGGGCAGCGCGCCGCGGCCTTCGCGGACCTTGCCCGCACGGCCACCGACGAGGCGGGCCGCACCGCCGCCCTGGTGCAGCAGGTGAACGGGGCTGTCGCCAAGATCGGCGACGTCGTGGGCATCGTCGATGCCATCGCGAGCCAGACCAACCTTCCCGCGCTCAACGCCACCATCGAGGCGGCGCGGGCCGGCGAGGCGGGGCTTCTCGGTCGTCGCCGCCGAGGTTAAGGCCCTCGCCGGCCAGACCGGCCGGGCGACGGAGGAGATCGGAAGCCAGATCGGCCGCATCCAGGGCGCCACCGGCCAGGCGGCGGCGATCGGCGGCATCGCCGACCGCATCCGAGAGGTCAGCCGGATGACGAGCGTCATCGCCGGCGCGGTCGAGGACCAGGGGACCGCCACCCGCGACATCGTCCAGAACGCCTCGCACGCCGCGAACGGCGCCCGGGTGGTGACGCAGACCGTCGACACGTCGCCGGCACGGCGGGCGAGACCGGCGTGGCCGCCGACCAGGTGCTCGCCGCCGCTTCCGCCCTGTCGCACCAGTCCGAGGACCTCCGTCGGGGCGTCGCCCGCTTCCTGGAGCACGTGCGGGCGGCTTGAGCCCGGCCGTCACCGAACCGTCAAGGAGCCGTGGTTGCCTCCGGGCCGCACCAGCGCGCCGTCTCGCTCCGCCCCGGCGGGCAGGGCGGCCGGGAGGACGAGGCCACGATGACGGACCACCACACCCTCACCCGTCGCACCACCCTGGCCGGAGCGACGGCCCTGGCCCTGGCTCCCCTCGCGGCCCGGGCCCAGGGGAGCGGAACCGGCGGGCCGAGCGTCGGCCAAGGGGACGGTCGAGCCGCCGGCCAGGCCACCGGCATCGTCTACGAGGATCGCGGTGCCAAGGGGCGGCGCGGGCCCGACGATCCAGGCCTGCCCAACGTGCTGGTCTCGAACGGTCGCGAGGTGGTCCGCACCGACGCGCAGGGGCGATACGCCCTGCCGATCGGCGACGAGGCGGTGATCTTCGTGATCAAGCCGACGGGATTTTCCCTGCCGCCCGGGCCCGACGGATTGCCGCATTTCTCCTACCTGCACCAGCCGGCCGGCACGCCGCCGGACCTCGCCCTGCGCTATCCCGGCATCGCGCCGACCGGACCGCTGCCCGCATCCGTCGATTTCGGCCTGACGCGGAGCCCCGAGAGCGGCGACTTCGACGTCGTGCTGTTCACCGATCCCCAGTCGGAGAGCCACGCCGAGCTGACCTTCGTACGCGACACCGCGGTCGCCCGGGTGCTCGGCACGCGGGGGGCGTTCGGCAAGGTCGCATTCGGCATGACGACCGGCGACGTGCTGTTCGACGACCTCTCGCTCTATCCGCGCCAGAACCGGATCATGGCGCAGATCGGCGTGCCGTGGTTCCATCTCGGCGGCAACCACGACCTCAACTTCGAGGCGCCCGACGCCCGCCATTCCCGCGAGACCTTCAAGCGCACCTTCGGGGCGCCGTACTACGCGCTGGAACACGGCGGCGTGCTGTTCCTGATGCTCGACAACGTGAACTATCTCGGTGCCCGCACCGCCACGGCGAGCCGGGGCGGGCGCTACGAGGGCCGGATCGGCGAGCGCCAGCTCGCCTTCGTGGAGAACCTGCTGAAGCAGGTGCCCGCCGACCGCCTCGTGGTGGTGGCGATGCATATCCCGCTGACGAACGATCTCGGGCCCGACGATCCGGCCAACAGCACCGCCGACCGGGCGCAGCTGCTGCGGTTGCTGGCCGGACGCCCGTCGGTCAGCGTCTCGGGCCACACCCACACCACCGAGCACCATTACCTCGGGCCCGACGGCCGGGCCGGCGCCGAGGGCGGGGACGCTCATCACCACCACGTCCTCACCGCGGTCTCGGGCTCGTGGTGGAGCGGCCCGCCGGACCGGCGCGGCATCGCCACCGCCGACAGCCGCGACGGCACCCCGCACGGCTTCCACGTGCTGAGCATCGCCGGTGGGCGGACCTACACGACCCGCTACGTCCCGGCGAGCGACGATGCGGGCCGCCAGATGCGGATCGTGCTGGAGAGCCAGTTCCACGGCGACGACCTCGCCCGGCTGCCGGACACGCGCCTCTACGAGCTCCTCGGCGCAACGATCCCGGCCGAGAGCGCGGGCGGCACGAACGTGGTGGTCAACCTGTTCGATGGCGGGCCGCGCAGCACGGTGTCTTTCCGCATCGGCGACGGGCCGCTCATCCCGATGACCCGGACGCGCCGGCCGGACCCGTTCGTCGCCGCGCTCTACGCCCGCAACGCCGCGACCAAGAAATCGTGGGTGAAGGCCGAGCCGTGCTCGCATCTCTGGACCGCGCGCCTGCCGCGGGACCTGCGCGCAGGCACCCATCGCCTCACCGTCGAGGCCATCGACGAGTACGGCCGGCCGCATCGCGACGGGCTGGTGCTCGAACTCCTCGACGGCGCGGCCCGGGCGGGATAGCGCCAGGGACGACCGACGACCGCGTCACGATCACGAACGCCGCCGGCTCACCCGAGCCGGCGGTTCCCGTGCAATCCGGTCAGAGCCGGCTCGGGAACGCGATCACGGCGTCCACCGTGTCCTTCACGGTGTCCTTGATCGCCCGGCCGGCCGGCGCGAAGTCCGGGAGCGGCACGCCCAGGAAGCGGGTCGGCTCCTCCGGCGGCGCGGCAGCCGGGACTTGAGCGGAGGCCGTGCGTTGCGCAGAATCGGGCCTCTCGCGCCGGGGGGCCGGCTTCTCGGCGGTGCGCTCGACCGGGCGCTTCTCGGCCGCGGCCTTCTCGGACGCCGGCTTGGCCGGCGCGGGCCGCGGCGTCTCCGCCCTGGCATCCCGGGCATGGGCGGGCTTTGCGGACGTCTCGCCCTTCGCGGATTTCTCCTCGGCGGACTTCTCGCGCGGGGCGGCGGGCTTGGCCTGCACCGCGCGGCCCGGGGGCAGCGGCGCGGGCTCGGTGGCGCGCGGGCGCACCGGCGCCGGGGTCTCGCGGGG
>NZ_JACWCT010000029.1:0-29666 GCF_016613415.1 Methylobacterium ajmalii
GCCGCCCGCCCCCCACACCGCCGACGCCCTGCCGGAGGCCGGCCCGCCGGTCGAGCTGAAGCTGCCGCCGTCCCGCCCGCGCACGCCCGAGCCGGCGGCCGAGGACTTGGCCGGCGAGGCGGCAGGCTCCGGCCCGCAGCGCCCGCGCCTCGACGTGGTGGCGCCCAAGCGCGACCGCTCGCGGCTGGTGCGCAACGGCATCGTGGCGGCGGTGCTGGCGGCGGTGGTCGGCGCCATCGCGGTCACCGCCTGGTCCCTGCGCGACAACCCGGCCGCCCTGCCGACGGGCTTTGCCGAGAACGGCCCCAACCGGCCGGCCGAGAACCAGGATTCGAAGTTCGCCGACCGGGTCGGGGGCGATCGGGCCGCCCAGGCGCCCGCTCCCCCGCCGGCCGCGCCGCAGGGCGGGACCGCCCGGCCCGCGCCGACGCCCGACATCGCGGTGGCGCAGCGCGGCACGCTCTACGAGGAGAACGGCCCGCAGGGCTCGGCCCCGAAGGCGACGCAGGCCCGGGTGGTCTGGCGCCTGGATGCCGTCAATGCCGGCCAGGGGCAGCCGCTCCAGACCGTGGTGCGGGCGACGATCGACGTGCCGGAGGCGGGCCTGAACCTCGCCCTGGTCCTGCGCCGCAACACCGACGCGACCCTGCCGGCCTCGCACATCATCGAGCTGACCTTCACGGCGACCGACGCCAACCGCACGGTGCGCGACGTCGGGCTGATCCAGTTCAAGGACGACGAGACCGGCCGCGGCTCGCCGGTCTCCGGCCTGCCGGTGCCGGTGCGCGACAACCTGTTCCTGATCGGCCTGTCGAACCTGAAGGCCGACATCGAGCGCAACACCGACCTCCTGCTCAAGCGCAACTGGATCGACCTGCCGATCCGCTACGCCAACGGCAACCGGGCGATCCTGACCTTCGAGAAGGGCAATGCCGGCGAGAAGGTGATGCGCGAGGCGTTCGAGCAGTGGCAGCCGTGAGGCACCGGCGCGCTTGATCGCGCGCCCGCCGCCGCGGCCACGGCACCGAGCGGCAGTGCCTTCGCCGGGTTTCCGGGAGCCGTCCCGGGTCGGCCTCGATTCCGCCCCCGCGCGGGCCCGGGTCGCTCGATGATCGACGGCTTCGCCAAGGTAACCCGGCGGGCTATCCTGCAATTCCTGACGCCGGGGCGGCCCGCTAGAGCATTTCCCGACGACGTGGGAACCGGTTCGTCGCAGAAAATGCGACAAAACAAAGACTTGGAGAGCTTCGCGATTGCAGCGCGATCGTGAAGCGCTCTAGGGGGACCGAGGGCCCGCCCCGGGCGAAGGAAGAGCGCCGGCCTCCGCTCTCCCCGCGGGCCCAAGGCCGCACGGGGAGAGCGGCAGATCCGCGCGTCTCTCGTCTCGGGGACGCCCCGCCGGACTACCGGGTGGACGACCCGGCCTCGGCCCGCTTCTCCGGCGCCCTCTCGTCGTCGACGGCGAAGACCCAGACCGTCCCGCCCTGGGGGATGTCCTTCTCCCAGCCGTGCTCGTCGGCCATGATGCCCTGGACCAGGGCGGAATCGACGCCCCAGCCCGAGACGACCGCGATGTACTGCTTGCCGTCGATGGCGTAGCTGATCGGCGGCGAGATGATCCCGGAGTTGGTCTTGAAGCTCCACAGCTCCTTGCCGGACTTGGCGTCGTAGGCCCGGAACATCCGGTCGCTGGTGCCGCCGGTGAAGATCAGGTCGGTGGCCGTCGACAGGATCGAGCCCCACATCCACGACTTTGCGTAGGTGTCGCGCCAGACCTCCTTGTTGGTGTTGACGTCGATGGCCTGGATGCCGCCGATATATTTCACGTCCTTATCGATCAGGAGCTTGATGTCGGTGATGTCGACGCCGGCCGACCACTGGCCGGGGACCCGCTCCTGGACCTTGCCCTCGTAGGTCATGCAGTGATTGTCGTTGAACGGGACGTAGAGCATCCCGGTCTTCGGGTTGAAGGACTCGTAGGGCCAGTCCTTGCCGCCCCACACGCTCGGGCAATAGGTGCCGGCCCGGCCGGTGCCGGGCACGCCGGCCTGGTTGTAGGTCGGCCGGCCGGTCTTCGGGTCGACGCTGGAAAAGACCGTGTTCTTCACGAAGGGCCGGGCGTCGAGGAAGCTGATCTGGCCGCCATCGGTGCGGCCGAGCCGGTAGAGATAGCCGTTGCGCTGGGCGCTGATCATCGCCGGCACCTTCTTGCCATCGCGGTCGAGCTCGATCAGGGTCGGGGCGTTCATCGCGGCCCAGTCCCAGGAATCGTTCCAGTGGTACTGGAAGTGGCTCTTGATCGTGCCGTCCGCCGGGTTCAGCGCGACGACCGAGGCGACGTAGAGGTTGTCGCCGGGCCGCTGGTCGCCGAGCCAGGGCGAGCCGTTGCCGACGCCCCAGTACAGCACCCCGTTCTTGGCGTCGTAGTTGCCCGGCATCCACATCGTGCCGCCGCCGATCTTCCAGGCGTCCTTCCAGCGGCCCTCCTTCGGCCAGGTCTCGGAGCCCGGCTGGCCGGGAGCCGGCACGGCCCAGAAGGTCCAGTCCTCCTTGCCGGTCTCCGCGTCGAAGGCCTTGAGGAAGCCGCGCACGCCGAACTCGCCCCCGGACGGGCCGATCATGATCTTGCCGTTCACCGCGACCGGGGCAGAGGTGATGTAGGCGCCTTGCGTCCAGTCGCAGACCTCGGCCTCCCACGCCACCTTGCCGGTCTTCGCGTCGAGGGCGACGAGCCGGCAATCGAGGCCGGCGACGTAGACCTTGTCGCCCCACAGGGCGACGCCGCGATTGGTGTAGTGGAAGGCGCTGAAGCCCTCGGGGAAGTCGCGCTTGTAGCGCCAGACCGACTCGCCGGTCTTCGCGTCCATGGCGATGACCTGGTTGTAGGGCGTGGCGACATACATGACGCCGTTGTTGACGATCGGCGGCGCCTCGTGGCCGGAGGTCACGCCGGTGGAGTAGCTCCAGACCGGCCTCAGCGACTTGACGTTGCCGGCATTGACCTGATCGAGCGGCGTATAGCTCCAGCCGGCATAGTTGCCCTTGGCCATCAGCCAGTTCTCGGGCTCCGGGTTGGAGAGCCGTTCCTGGGTGACGGTCGAGTAGGTCTTCAGCGGCGCCGCCGCGGCGAGGGCGGGCACGAGGACGGAGCCGAGCAGGGCCGCGGACAGGGTCTTGATCATGGCGTTGACCTCCCAGAAGCGTCGTGTGGCGAAAGCGTCTTTTCCGGTTCTCGCGACCGGTTATTGCTGCGACGGGGCCGCGCCGAGGGCGCCGACGAACGCGCCTGCGACCGTGACCGCCCCGTCGGTCACGGCGATCGGCAGCCCGGCGAGGCGGCGGGTGGCCGGGCCGGTCAGCACGGTGCCGTTGTCGGCGAGATCGAAGCGCGAGCCGTGGCAGGTGCAGACCACCGACCGGCCGTCCTCGTTGAGGAGCGTGATCGGACAGCCGTTGTGGGTGCAGATCGCCGAATAGGCGACGAGGCCGTCCGCCGAGCGCGGCGCCGTGGCCGCGGTCAGGGCGGCGGGATCGGTGCGGATCAGCAGGATCTGGTTGACCCGCGAGCCGCTGCGAATCGTCCCCGTCGCCGGATCGACCGGATAGACGAGGCGCGGCGGATCGCCGACCTTGAGGTCGGCCGCCATGACCTTCTGGTCCTTGGCCTCGC
Source organism: Methylobacterium ajmalii (assembly GCF_016613415.1). Taxonomy (GTDB): domain Bacteria; phylum Pseudomonadota; class Alphaproteobacteria; order Rhizobiales; family Beijerinckiaceae; genus Methylobacterium; species Methylobacterium ajmalii. The sequence continues at coordinate 3,671 of NZ_JACWCT010000029.1, forward strand.
CGCTGAGATACGCGAAGGTATCGCCGGGTTGCGGGCGGATCGCCTTGGGATTCGGCGCCTTGACGGTCGATGCGTTGGCAGCGTTGCCCGGCTCTCCGGCGGCAAAGGCGTCGGCGGGAGCGAGAAGCAGCGCGAGCCCCGCCGTGAGGAGGCTGCGGCGCGGCAACGGCGCCCCGGCACATCCGCACGCGTACGGCTCCTGCGTCGTCTCGTCGGTCATGAGCACTCTCTCCGCAAAGGACCTGTCTGGTGCAGGGTCTCGGCCGCGCGGCCCTCGCGGGAGGGAACGGCCTCCCGAGGCGGCACGGGCCAGTACGCACGCGGTCGTTCCGGTGCGGACACCGCGGCGCAGCAAGATGATGTCAGGAATTGTGTGCGTTGCACGCGCGATCACGCCCGGCTTATGCGGGCTTCGCACGATCATGTCCTCCCTGTCGTCTCGCCGGCCTGATGTTTCGCCGTCGGATGGCGCTGCTGCAGGCGCCTTAGACGAAGGATATCACCGTGATTTTCTTTCTTGCAACAAATTGAGAGGGCGTAGGTACGACAATCTTATCATAATAAGATTATTATAAAGATATAACATTATAATAAAGAACAAGGCTGCACTTTTGATTTGCCGGACGCGGCCTCGCCCGGCAGGGTCGCGGCAACGGGAGAGCCGGCACGGCGGGACTGCCTTCCGCCGCCGGGCGCGTGCCCGATGGCGCCCCCTGCGAAGGACCGAGCATGACGTTCCGACACGCACTGGGCGGCCTCGCCCTCATGCTCCAGCCTGTCGCGGCGCAGGCCGTCGAGTGGAGCCGGCACGACCTCCTGATGGAGGCCGGACGGCCGCTGCAGGTCGCGGCGACCGACGGCGCCGGCGAGACGGTGGGCGTCGGCGAAACCCCGGCCTTCTTCCGGCGCATCACGGCCGGCGGCGCGGAATGCGAAGCCAAGGACGGCAAGACGGGTCGCATCCGGATCGTCTGCACCGGCGCGGGCGGCCATCCGGTCACCGTCTATATCGGGACGTTCGTCGACGCCGGACAGCTCCTGATCCAGCAGGTCGCCATCGAGACGCGGATGCTCCCGGCCGCGGAACGCGTCGCGCATATGCGCGCCGTCACGCGATGAAGGGCTGGCCCGACCGGCCTGCCCTTCATCGCGTGATCGCCGCGACGACGCGGAGAGCCTACGCCGCCCGCACGGTGTCGAGGAAGCGGTGCACCTCCGCCGAGAGCTGTTCGGACTGACGCGACAGCTCGGAGGCCGAGGCGAGAACCTGGGTGGCCGCCGCGCCGGTATCCTCGGAGGCGCGGGCGACGCCCGCGATGTTGCCGGTCACCTCGCTCGTGCCGCTCGCGGCCTGGCTGACGTTGCGGACGATCTCCTGGGTCGCGGCGCCCTGCTGCTCCACCGCCGCGGCGATCGAGGCTGCGACGCCCGAGATCTCCTCGATCCGCCCGGCGATGCCGCCGATGGCGCCGACGGCCTGGGCGGTCACGCCCTGCACCTGGCCGATGCGCTGGCCGATCTCCTCGGTCGCCTTGGCGGTCTGGCTGGCGAGCTCCTTGACCTCGGCGGCGACCACCGCGAAGCCGCGGCCCGCCTCGCCGGCCCGGGCCGCCTCGATCGTGGCGTTGAGCGCCAGAAGGTTGGTCTGGCCGGCGATGCCGGAGATCATGCCCACCATGGCGCCGATCTGCTCGGCGGCCCGGCTGAGCTCCTGTACCAGCTGCGAGGTCCGGTCGGCCTCGGTCACGGCGGACCGGGCGAGATCGGCCGAGCCGGCGACCTGGCGGCCGATCTCCTGCACGGCGGCGCCGAGTTCCTCCGCCGCGGCCGCCACGGTGTTGACGTTGGCGGCGGCCTCCTCGGCGGCGGCCGCGACCGTGGTCGACTGGGACGCGGTCTCGGCGGCGGTCGAGGTCATCTGCTGGGCGGTCGCCTGCAGCTCGGTGGCGGAGGAGGAAACGACGCCGACGATGCCGCCTACCGCCCGCTCGAACCCGTCGGCGAGCTCGACCATCGTGCGCTTGCGCTCGCGGGCGGCCGCCTCCTCGGCGATCCGCTCGATCTCGGCCTGCTCGGCCGCCTTGCGGGCCACCATCGCCTTGATGTCCTGGACGGCACGGCCGACGGCGCCGATCTCGTCGCCGCGCGCCGCCTCCGCGATCTCGGCCTCGGCGTCGCCGCCGGCCATGCGCTGCAGCACCGCGACGAGCCGCCCGAGCGGACGGGTGATGCCGAACAGGCTGACGAGAAGCGCCGCCAGGAGCCCGACGAACAGGCCCGCGGCGCTGAAGGCCATCAGGCTGCGGCGGGTGGCGTTGGTCTGGTCGGTCAGTTCGTCCGAGCTCTTCTCCATGTAGACCCGGATGTCCTCGGACAGCTTGGAGGCGCCCGCGACCATCGCCCTGAAGGTCGGGTCGACCTCCCGGTGCACGAGGGCGAGGGCCTCGGCGTTCCGCTTGGCGAGGCCGAGGCGGCGCACCTCCGCCACGGCTTCGACGAAGCGGGCGATGCGCGCGGCCTGCTCGTCGGTCCGGGTCGTGAAGGTCGGGGCTTCCCGGCGCAGGTCGCCGAGCATCTGGTCGACCTCGGGCAGGGCGGCCTCGAAGGCCGCATCGGCCTGCCGCATCTCCTGCGCGTCGGTCTCGGCGATGATGCGGTAGACGTTGTAGTTGAGCTCGAAGACGACGCGGTTGAGGCGCCGTGCGGTGGCGACGGCGCGGGCCTCCCGCACGAGGAACAGGCTGTAGGCGTCGTCGATGTCAGTCATGCGCGCCTGCGCGTACCAGATGCAGCCGCCGACGATGGCGCCGATCAGCGCGATCACGCCGACGAGCTTGTGCAGGATCTTGATGTTGTGCAGGCCGGCCATGATACCGCTCCGTGGGATCCGAACCGCATAATTTTCATCATCTAAAAAATTGCTAATGATGGGTAATCGGCAGCACAATCGATCTCGCTCGATACCACGAAGCCGCAAGATCGTCGGCCACGCGGGAACAAAACTCGGATGAACAATTTATGCTCAATCGAATTACACGACGGTCGTTCGACCTAGGTCGGTCGCCCGGCGGCATGACCGGCCTGTGCAGGCGGGCTCGACCGCGTCCGGCGGCGATTCGCGCGGCGCCCGCGGCGGATCGCCCGCCGGGAGCGCATGGCCGCCCGCTCTAGGCCCGCATGGGAGACAGCGCTCGTCCGGGCTAAGCCTGCGGTGACGCCGGACGACCGGCCGACCCTCCCGCCGAAGGCACCCCTGCATTGACGATCCCCTCATGACCGGCGCCGTCCTGCTGGCCCTCCTGCCGGTCGTGCTCCTCACCGCCCTCGGCTTCGCCCTGCGCCGCCGCCGCTTCCTCGCCGACGCGTTCTGGCCGCAAGCCGAGCGGCTGGGCTACTTCGTGCTGCTGCCGAGCCTGTTCTTCCACAGCCTCGCCACCGCCCGGGTCGAGGCGGTGCCGGTGGGCGCGCTGGCTCTTACGCTGATCCTCTCGACGCTCGTCGTCGCGGGCCTCGTCGTCGCCCTGCGGCCGTTCCTCCGGGTCGACGGGCCGGCCTTCACCTCGGTGTTCCAGGGCAGCGTGCGCTTCAACAACTACGTCGGGCTGACGCTCGCCGCCGGGCTGTTCGGGCCGAAGGGCATCGCGCTCGCGGCGATCTGCAACGCGGCGATCGTGCCCACCGTCAACGTCCTGTGCGTGCTGGTCTTCGCCCGCCACGGCGCGGCGCGGCTGACGCCGCGCGCCGTCGCCCGGCAGTTGGCGACGAACCCGCTGATCGTGTCGTCGCTCGCCGGCATGGCAGTCCAGCTCCTCGGCGGAGGCCTGCCGCCGGGGCTGGAGCCGGCTCTGCGCAGCCTCGGCGCCGCCTCGCTGCCGATCGGCCTCCTCTGCGTCGGCGCCGCCCTCGACTTCTCGGGGGCGCGGAGCTGGGTCGGGCCGGTGGCCTCGGCCTCGGCGATGAAGTTTTTGGCGATGCCGGCCGCGACCGTGCTGATGGCGTTCGGCCTCGGGCTGCACGGGCCGGCTCTGACCACGGCCGTGCTGTTCCAGGTGCTGCCGACAGCGTCCTCGGCCTACATCCTGGCCCGCCAGCTCGGCGGCGACGCGCCGCTGATGGCCGGGATCACGGCGGTGCAGACCGTGCTGGCGCTGGTGGCGATGCCGCTGGTGCTGATCGGCCTCTCGGCCTTCGTGCCGATGGGATGAGGCCGATCTCGCAGATCGGGGCCGATCCTGCAGATCGAGGCCGATCTCGCCGACCGGTGCCGGCCCATGCGGGCCGGGCCGGTTCCGATGGCCGGTGCCGGCCCTTAAGCCGGCACCCCCGCCCGCGGCGCCTCGCGGGAGGCGAGGTTGCGCTTGACCGCGTCCTGCACCTTCTCGAAGGCCCGCACCTCGATCTGCCGCACCCGCTCGCGGGAGACGCCGAACTCGCTCGAGAGGTCCTCGAGCGTGATCGGGTCGTCGGCCAGCCGCCGGGCCTCGAAGATCCGGCGCTCGCGCGGGTTGAGCACGCCCAGCGCGTCCTTGAGGGCGGCGAGGCGGTTCTGCCCCTCCTGCTCGCGGGCGAGCACCGTCTCCTGGGTCGGGCTGTCGTCGACGAGCCAGTCCTGCCACTCGCCCTCGCCCTCCTCGCGCAAGGGGGAGTTGAGCGACGCGTCGCCGCCGAGGCGACGGTTCATGTCGATCACGTCCTGCTCGGGCACGCCGAGGCGGGTGGCGATCTGCTTGACCTGATCGGGGCGCAGGTCGCCCTCGTCGAGGGCGGAGATCCGGCCCTTGGCCTTGCGCAGGTTGAAGAACAGCTTCTTCTGGTTCGCGGTCGTGCCCATCTTCACGAGCGACCACGAGCGCAGGATGTATTCTTGAATCGCCGCCTTGATCCACCACATCGCGTAGGTGGCGAGGCGGAACCCCTTGTCGGGGTCGAAGCGCTTGACGGCCTGCATCAGGCCGACATTGCCCTCGGACACCACCTCGCCGATCGGCAGGCCGTAGCCGCGATAGCCCATGGCGATCTTGGCCACGAGCCGCAGGTGGGAGGTCACGAGCTTGTGGGCGGCGTCGCGGTCGCCGTGTTCGCGCCAGCTCTTGGCGAGCATGTACTCCTCCGTCGGCTCCAGCATCGGGAACCGGCGGATCTCGTCCAGGTAGCGCGACAGGCCCCCTTCATTGGCGAGCACGGGAAGTGCAGCAGCCATTCCAACCTCCTCAAAGCTCCCCTCGGTCAGGCGAGCGCGAACGGCCTCCCGTTGGCCGGCCGTTCGATCCGCCTTCTTAGCAGAGCACGGCACAGCCGGGTAGCGACGGGTGTCGCCACTAACGCGCGAGGGGCCGTTTGGTGCGGCCGTGGCGGTTCGCCGCGTGCGGTCCCGCACGCTCCGGACGAGGCCGGCGCCGTCCCTGCCGGACCTCCCCGACTAGAGAACGTCCGGGCGGGGGCTTTCGTCCCCGCCGCCGGGCGCAGAGCCTGTCCTACGCGGCGGTCCTACGGGGTCAGCGCGGCGATGAGCCGGGCCATGTCGGCCGGCGGCGGGCTCTCGAACCGCAGCGTCTCGCCGCTGCGGGGATGGCGGAAGCCGAGGAGCGCGGCGTGCAGCGCCTGGCGCCCGAGATCGGCGAGGGCCTGGCGGGCCTCCGGCTCCAGGCGGTTGGCCTTGGTGAGGAAGGCCGCGCCGTAGACCGCGTCGCCGAGCAGCGGATGGCCGCGATGGGCGAGGTGAACGCGGATCTGGTGGGTGCGCCCGGTCTCGAGCCGGCAGCGCACCAGGCCGACCGCCTCGCGCGCGCCGAGCACGTCCTCGGTGCGGTAATGGGTGATCGCGTGGCGCCCGCGGCCCTCGCGCACCACCGCGATTTTTTCCCGGTTGCGCTCCGAGCGGGCGAGCGCCGCGTCGATCGTGCCGTTGGCGGGGTCGGGCACGCCCCAGACCAGCGCCAGGTAGGCCCGCTCCAGCGGGCCGGTGCGGCCGTGATCGGCGAACTGCGCCGAGAGGTCCTGGTGGGCGAGGTCGGTCTTGGCCACGACCATCAGGCCGGTCGTGTCCTTGTCGAGGCGGTGGACGATGCCCGGCCGCGCGACGCCGCCGATGCCCGACAGGCTGGCGCCACAATGGGCCAGCAGCGCGTTGACCAGGGTGCCGCTGTCGTTGCCCGCCCCCGGATGCACCACGAGGCCGGCCGGCTTGTCGATGACGATCAGGTCGTCGTCCTCGTACGCCACCGCGAGGTCGCGGGCCTCCGGCTCCGGCTCGGCCGGTCGCGGCGCCGGCACCGTCACGGCGACACGCTGGCCGCCCACGACCTTGGCGGAGGGGTCGCCCGCAGGGGCCGCGTCCAGGGTCACCTGGCCCTCGCGGATCAGCGCCTGCAGGCGGCTGCGCGACAGGTCCGGCCACAACCGCGCCAGGGCCCGGTCCAGGCGCTCGCTCCCCTCCCCCGGCGGGATCACGTCCTCCCGCACTTCGCCGTCGCTCAAACCCATCTCTCCCGTCGCGTCTCCGGAAACGCCGCCGGGATACGATTTCGGGCTTGTGCCCGTCCAGGCCCGTCGCTATACCGCCGCCATCCCGCCGGCAAGCTCCCATCGTCTAGCGGTCCAGGACGTCGCCCTCTCACGGCGAAAACAGGGGTTCGAGTCCCCTTGGGAGCGCCACGGGTTTCCTGACGACGGACGAAGTTCCGGTTTTCCTCGCGAAGACCTGTCGTTCGTGGTCCGGCCGGTCAGCTCCCATCGTCTAGCGGTCTAGGACGTCGCCCTCTCACGGCGAAAACAGGGGTTCGAGTCCCCTTGGGAGCGCCATTCCATCCTTCGGGGTGACGACGGCCTCATCGGCAGCCATCATTCTCAGCCGCTATCGTTTTCGTGCCGTTGCTGCTGCGATGACGGTCGCTGCGTCCTGCGCGAGCCATGCGCGTTTCTGCCGGTATTCGCCGGACTTGCAGCCTCGCCCCGAGACGCTCGCGATCGACTGTTCCGATTTCCGCTTGATTCATCGGAAAAAAGACAAGGCGCATCTCCCCTCTCCCGTGCGGGAGAGGGGATCCCGGCTTTATTCGTCCCGGAACGAAGCAGGCGGAAATCCTTCGGGCGCCAGCAGGTCGGCTTCGCCCGATCTCGAACCGTCGTCGCTCCTGTCGATCGGGCTCTCAGCGCCGGTTCTGCTCCAGGAACGCCCCGATCCGCTCCAGTGCGCGAGAGATGTTCTCCGCCGAGTTGGCGTAGGACAGGCGCAGGTAGCCCTCGCCGTGGACGCCGAAATCTGGCCCGCCGATCGTCGCGACGCCGGCCTCCTCCAGGAGCGCCGAGGCGAGCGCCTTGGCCTTCCAGCCGGTCTGCCCGATGTTCGGGAAGGCGTAGAAGGCGCCCTTCGGGGTGATGCAGGAGACGCCCGGCAGGCGGTTCAGCCCCTCGACCACCAGGAGGCGGCGGCGGTCGAACTCGGCCATCATCGCGGCGACGCAGTCCTGCGGTCCGTCGAGGGCCGCGATGCCGGCCCATTGGGTCGCGGCGTTGACGCAGGAGAACGAGTTCACCGCGAGCTTGCGGGCGGCGTCGTAGAGCGGCGCCGGCCACACCGACCAGCCGAGGCGCCAGCCGGTCATCGCGTAGGTCTTCGAGGCGCCGTCGAGATAGATCAGGCGGTCGCGAATCTCCGGATAGGCGAGCAGCGTGTGGTGGCGCTCGCCGTCGTAGGTCATCGTGCCGTAGATCTCGTCCGACATGATCGCGACGTCCGGGTGCGCCGCGAGACCGGCGACGAGCGTGTCGATCTCGGCCTTCGGGGTCACGCCGCCGGTCGGGTTGGCGGGGGAATTGAGGATCAGCAGCCGGGTGCGTGGGGTGATCAGCCCCAGCGTCTCCTCGGCCGAGAAGGCGAAGCCGTTCGCCTCGCGGATCGGCACCGGCACCGGCGTCGCGCCGGTGAACTCGATCATCGAGCGGTAGATCGGGAAGCCCGGATCCGGGTACAGGATCTCGGCCCCCGGCTCGCCGAACATCAGGATCGCCATGAACATGGTGACCTTGCCGCCCGGCACGATCATCACGCTGTCGGGCGAGACCTGGACGCCCAAGCGCCGGTCGAGGTCGCGCGACACCGCCTCGCGCAAGGGCAGGATGCCGGTCGCCGGGGTGTAGCCGTGGTGCCCGTCCTGCAGCGCCTTCACCGCCGCCTCGACGACGTGGGGCGGGGTCGGCATGTCCGGCTGGCCGATGCCGAGATTGATCACGTCGCGGCCGGCCTGGGCGAGAGCCGTGGCGCGGGCGAGGACCGCGAAGGCGTTCTCCTCCCCGATGCGCGAGAAGGCGGGGACGACGACGGGCATGGGCTTCTCTCGTTTCCTCGAAGGACGCCGCGGCGGCGGGATCGGGCCCCGCCGCCGCGGCGTCAGGGTCCCGCGGCCTTCCCGTGCCGTCGGAACGGGTCGTCCGGGCTCCAGAGCATTTTCCGACGAAGTGGAAACCGGTTCGTTGCAGAAAATGCGACAAAACAAAGGCTTAGAGAGGTTCGCGATTGCATTGCAATCGCGAAGCACTCTAAGCAGACTTGCGCTGGCAGGCCAACACAAGTCTGCTCAGGTTCTTGGTCCGTCGCGGATTTTCGGCGCCGAACCGGTAACCGCTTCGGCGAAATCCGCTTAGCGCGAGCCGTTGCGCTCGGAGAGCCGGCTGACGCCGAACGACAGCGCGCCGCCGAGCACGATCAGGATGATGCCGGTCTTGATCGCGGCCCAGAGCAGCGAGCGCTCGATGCCCTGGTCGGTCAACATGATGATCAGGCAGACGAGGACCGGGATCGACACCACGATGGCGATCGGCACCAGCGGGTTGGACGTCTTCTCTTGGCTCATTGGGCGGCTCCCCCGAACGATCGAGCGGTATGGTTCAGCCGGCCTCATAGCACCGCTCGACGGCGTTGCGACAGCGGCCGCGCGACAAACTTTAGGCTCGTCGGGGTCGCAGGAAGCGGGGGTCCCGGCATGCACGCGACGGTGTTGCCTTCCTGCACCGGCCGGGTCCATAGCTTCCCGAGAACGGTTCTCGACAAGAACGGATTCGGGAAGGACGACCCCGCCATGGCCCAGACGCCGCGCCCCCGCATCGACGCCAGCCGCCTGCGTTCGCGCCTCTGGTTCGACAACCCGGACAACCCGGGCATGACCGCGCTCTACCTCGAGCGCTACCTCAATTTCGGCCTGACCGTCGGCGAGCTGCGCGGCGGCAAGCCGCTGATCGGCATCGCCCAGACCGGCTCCGACCTGTCGCCGTGCAACCGCCACCACCTCGAGCTCGCCAAGCGCGTGCGCGAGGGCATCACGGCGGCCGGCGGCGTGGCGTTCGAGTTCCCGTGCCATCCGATCCAGGAGACCGGCAAGCGGCCGACGGCGTCCCTCGACCGCAACCTCGCCTACCTGTCGCTGGTCGAGGTGCTGTACGGCTATCCCCTCGACGGCGTCGTGCTGCTCACCGGCTGCGACAAGACCATGCCGGCCTGCCTGATGGCGGCCGCCACCGTGAACATCCCGACGATCTCGCTCAATGTCGGCCCGATGCTGAACGGCTGGAGCCGCGGCGAGCGCACGGGCTCCGGCACCGTGGTGTGGAAGGCCCGCGAGCGCCACGCCGCGGGCGACATCGACTACCAGCAGTTCCTCGACATCGTGGCCTCCTCGGCGCCCTCGACCGGGCATTGCAACACGATGGGCACCGCCTCGACCATGAACGCGCTGGCCGAGGCGCTCGGCATGGCGCTGCCGGGCTCGGCGGCGATCCCCGCGCCCTACCGCGAGCGGGGCCAGGCCGCCTACGCCACCGGCCAGCGCATCGTCGACATGGTGTGGGAGGATCTGAAGCCCTCCGACATCCTGACCCGCGAGGCGTTCGAGAACGCGATCGTCGCCAACACCGCCATCGGCGGCTCGACCAACGCGCCGATCCACATCAACGCGATCGCCAAGCTGATCGGCGTGCCGCTCTCCTGCGACGACTGGGAGCGCGTCGGCTACGACATCCCGCTCCTCGTCAACATGCAGCCCGCCGGCCAGTATCTCGGCGAGGAATATTATCGCGCCGGCGGCCTGCCGGCGGTGATGTCGGAGCTGCTCGAGGCCGGCAAGCTCCACGGCGAGGCGCTGACCTGCAACGGCCGCACCGTGGCGGAGAACTGCCAGGGCGCCCACACCTGGGACCGCGACGTCATCAAGCCCTACGGCGAGCCGATGCGCGAGCGCGCCGGCTTCCTCAACCTCAAGGGCTCGCTGTTCGATTCCGCGATCATGAAGACCAGCGTGATCAGCCGCGAGTTCTACGACCGCTACCTCGCCAACCCCGAGGATCCCTACGCCTTCGAGGGCCGGGTCGTGGTGTTCGACGGGCCGGAGGACTACCACCACCGCATCGACGACCCGGCGCTGGAGATCGACGAGCACACGGTGCTGATCATGCGCGGCGCCGGGCCGATCGGCTATCCGGGCGCGGCCGAGGTCGTGAACATGCAGCCCCCGGGCGAGCTGATCCGCAAGGGCGTGCTGTCGCTGCCCTGCATCGGCGACGGGCGCCAGTCCGGCACCTCGGGCACGCCCTCGATCCTCAACGCCTCGCCGGAAGCCGCGGCCGGCGGCGGCCTCGCCCTGCTCCAGAACGGCGACCGGGTCCGGATCGACCTCAACAAGCGCACCGCCGACATCCTGCTCCCCGAGGAGGAGATCGCGCGCCGCCGCGAGGACCTCGCGGCCCGGGGCGGCTACGCCTACCCGGCGAGCCAGACCCCCTGGCAGGCGATCCAGCGCGCGATGGTCGACCAGCTCTCCGAGGGCATGATCCTCAAGGGCTCGGAGGCTTTCCAGCGCATCGCGCAGACCCACGGCGTGCCGCGCGACAACCACTAAGGCGTCCGGTTCCCGGATCCCGCCGGCGGGTGCGCATCTCCCCCTCTCCCCGCGGGCGGGGAGAGGGAGTTTTTCCGTGCCTTGTCCGGCCGGCTCGGATCGTGGTCCGGCCCGACATGCCGGCAGGAAAGAATTCGCCCGCCCGGGCGATTTACAGCCGCGCTCGCGGCGTGTGAGGAAGAATCCGGAACCCGGAGGGGAGCCCCGATGACCGATCTCGCCGCACGCCGCGCCGCCTTCCGGCGGCTCCACGCCTCCGGCTGCTTCGTGATGCCGAACCCGTGGGACATCGGCACCACCCGCTACCTCGGGGCGATGGGATTTCCGGCGCTCGCCACCACCAGCTCGGGCTTCGCCTTCACCCGGGCGCTCCCGGACACCGACTGGGCGGTGCCGGTCGACGCGATGCTGGCCCACATCGCCGAGATCGTCGCCGCCACCGACCTGCCGGTGAACGCCGACTTCGAATCCGGCTACGCGCACGACCCCGAGGGCCTCGCCCGCAACGTGGCGGCCTGCGTCGCCACCGGGGTCGCCGGCCTGTCGATCGAGGATGCCACCGGCGATCCCGCCCGGCCGCTCTACGACATCGCCGAGGGCGCCGAGCGCATCCGCGCCGCCCGCGCGGCGATCGACGCCGCGGGCGCCGACGTGATGCTGACCGGCCGGGCCGAATGCTACCTCACCGGCCATGCCGAGCCGCTGCCGGAGGCGATCCGCCGGCTCCAGGCCTATGCCGAGGCCGGCGCCGACGTGGTCTTCGCGCCGGGCCCGAAGCGCCGCGAGGAGATCCGGACGCTCGTCGAGGCCCTGGCGCCGGTGCCGGTCAACATCCTGATGAGCACCAATCCGGGCCTCAAGGTCGCCGACCTCGAAGCGCTCGGCGTGCGCCGGATCAGCGTCGGCTCATCGCTGGCGCGGGCGGCCTGGACCGGCTTCATCCGTGCCGCAAAGCGCATCCACGACGAAGGCAGCTTCGGCGGCTTCGACGGCTCCGTCAGCTTCTCGGAGATCAATGGCTTCTTCCGCCAGGACCTGAAAGACAGAGACGAGGACCGGGATCCCGCATGACCCCCGACCGCGATCCCGCCACCGGCCTGCCGATCGGCCATCCCGTCACGGCGACCGGCCCCGCCCCGGCGCCGGAGCGCATCCGCCTCGACGGGCGCCATGTCACGCTCGTGCCCCTCGACCCGGAAGCCCATGGGCCCGATCTCGCGGAGGGCGCGGTCGGTGCCGACCGGCAGGCCCTGTGGCAGTACATGCCGGCCGGGCCGTTCTCCGATCCCGCGGACTTCCAGGCCTACCTGGCGGGCTGCGCGGCCTCCGCCGATCCGCTGTTCTACGCCATCCTGGACGCGCGGACGGGCAAGGCCGTCGGCCACGCCGCCCTGATGCGGATCGACCGGGCGAACCGGGTGATCGAGGTCGGCCACATCCTGTACACCCCGGCGCTCCAGCGGACCCCCGGCGCCACCGAGGCGATGCGGCTCCTCGCCGGATACGTCTTCGACCTCGGCTATCGCCGCTACGAGTGGAAGTGCAACGCCCTCAACGCGCCCTCGCGCGGCGCCGCGCAGCGCCTCGGCTTCTCATACGAGGGCCTGTTTCGCCAGGCGGTGATCGTGAAGGGCCGCAACCGCGACACGACGTGGTTCTCGATGCTCGACGGCGAGTGGCCGCAGATCCGCCAGGGCTTCGACCGCTGGCTCTCGCCCGAAAACCTCGAGGGCGGCCAGTCCCTGCGCCTCGGCGCGCTCAACCGGGCGACGATCCCGGGGCACGGCTTGCGCCGGGCGACCACCGCCGACGAAGGCGCCCTCGCGGCCCTGCAGGAGGCCGCCTATGCACCGAACCGTCCGCTGCTCGGCGTCGAGCCGGTGCCGCTCCTCACCCCCGCCGCCGAGGTGCTCGCGCGCTACGAGGTCTGGCTCGCCGACCACGAAGGCGCCCCAGCCGGCGCCCTGGTACTCGATCCGCAGCCCAATCACCTGATGGTCTGGAGCGTCGCGGTCGATCCGGCGCATCAGGGCTCGGGCTTCGGCAATGCCCTGCTGGCGGCGGCCGAGAGCCGGGCGCTGGACCTCGACCTGACAGAGCTGCGCCTCTACACCGGGGACAGGCTCGCGCGGAACATCGACTGGTACGCCCGGCGGGGCTACGCCACGGCGCGGGTCGAGACCCTGCCCGACCGGCGCCTGGTGCACATGCACAAGCGCCTCGGCTGAGCGACAGACCAAGCCCCGCCGATCGAGCGGGGCACGACACGACGGGAGGATGAGACATGGCGGGACGGCTGACGGGGAAACGCGCGGTCGTGACGGCGGCGGGACAGGGAATCGGCCGCGCCATCGCGGCGGCGTTCCTGGCCGAGGGCGCCGAGGTGCTGGCGACCGACCTCGACGCGGGCAAGCTCGACGGGCTGGCGGGCGCCCTCCCCTCCTCCCTCGACGTGCGCTCGGACGCCGCGGTGGCGGAGTTCGCGGGCCGGGCCGGGCGGGTCGACGTGCTGGTGAACGCGGCGGGCTTCGTCCATCACGGCACCATCCTCGACTGCACCGACGCCGAGTGGGAGCTGGCCTTCGACCTCAACGTGCGCTCGATGCACCGCACCATCCGGGCCTTCCTGCCCGGCATGCTGGAGCGCGGCAACGGCTCGATCGTCAACATCGCGTCGGCGGTCGGCGCCGATGCCACGGCGCCCAACCGCTACGTCTACGGCGCCTCGAAGGCGGCGGTGGTCGGCCTCACCAAGGCCGTGGCGCGGGACTTCATCCGCAGCGGCGTGCGGGCGAACGCGATCTGCCCCGGCACGATCCAGTCGCCGTCCCTCGACGAGCGCATCGCGGCGCTGGCGGAGATGAACAAGACCACGGTCGAGGCCGCCCGCCAGGCCTTCATCGACCGCCAGCCGATGGGCCGGCTCGGCACCACCGAGGAGATGGGGGCGCTCGCCGTCTACCTCGCCTCCGACGAGTCGCGCTTCACCACCGGCCAGACCCACGTCGCCGACGGCGGCTTCACGCTCTGAGGGAGACGGTTCGATGCATATTCTCATCCTCGGTGCCGCCGGCATGGTCGGCCGCAAGCTCCTGGCGCGGCTCGTCAAGGACGGCAGCTTGGGCGGCGAGACCATCTCGCGCCTGACCCTGCACGACGTGGTGCCGCCGGAAGCCCCGCCCGGCACCGCGATCCCGGTCTCGCTCTCGGCCTCCGACTTCTCCGATCCCGGCGAGGCCGAGCGCCTCGTCGCCGGCCGGCCGGACGTGATCTTCCACCTCGCGGCCATCGTGTCGGGCGAGGCCGAGGCCGATTTCGACAAGGGCTACCGGATCAATCTCGACGGTACCCGCCGCCTCTACGACGCCGTGCGGGCGATCGGCGAGGGCTACAAGCCCCGGTTCGTCTTCACCTCGTCGGTGGCGGTGTTCGGCGCGCCGATGCCCGAGCCGATCCCCGACGAGTACCTGACGGCGCCGCTCACCAGCTACGGCACCCAGAAGGCGATCGGTGAGTTGCTGCTCTCCGACTACTCGCGGCGGGGCATCTTCGACGGCGTCGGCATCCGGCTGCCGACCATCTGCGTGCGGCCCGGCAAGCCCAACAAGGCGGCCTCGGGCTTCTTCTCGGGCATCATCCGCGAGCCGCTCGCCGGCCAGGAGGCGGTGCTCCCGGTCTCCGACCAGGTCCGCCATTGGCACGCCTCGCCGCGCTCGGCGGTCGGCTTCCTGATCCACGCCGCGACGATCGACACCAAGCGCCTCGGCGACCGCCGCAACCTGACCATGCCGGGCGTCGGCGCCACGGTGGCCGAGCAGATCGAGGCCCTGCGCCGGGCCGCCGGCGACGCCGCGGTCGCCCGCATCCGCCGCGAGCCCGACCCCACCATCGAGCGCATCGTCGCCGGCTGGCCCCGCACCTTCGACGCCCGGCGGGCGCTGGAGCTGGGCTTCCAGGCCGAGCCCGACTTCGACGCGATCGTGCGGGCGCATATCGAGGACGAGCTGGACGGGAAGGTGCCGGCGTAAGGGCTCTGCTTGAAGCGTCTCGCGGCAGGCATTCCTCTCTCCCCGCGGGCACAGGGCTGCCTGCGGGGAGACGAGGACGACGCGTCTGCCCTCCCCCGTGCGGGCAGGGCCTGTTGCCGCTACGCGCCGTCGCCCGCATCGATGGGTTGCGCGGCAGCACGAATGCACCCGACGCGACGACGCGTCGTCGGACCCGCCGCGTGACGCGCCCCGGCCTCGTCGCTCCAGCCGGAGTCCCGCGGATCGCGCGATGACACGAGCCGATGGAGGGCGTTCGGCATCGGCCGCTCGACCGGGCCTTTCGTGAAGACGAAATCCTCGCGCGCAACGAAAAGGCCGCGCGCAACTTCGCCCTGATCCGGCGCATCGCTCTCGATCACTTGTGCCGCGACCCGATCGAAGCCGCCGTCCACACCAAAAGCGGCGGGCCCGCCGGGGTGACGGCTTCCTCCGACGCCTCGTCCGCCCTATTCGATATCCTGACCCTACGGGAGAGGAGAGGCCCCGGACTTCGTCTTCGAACGACTGTCGAGGCATCAGCGTAACTGCCAGCGCGACAGGCGGCAGGGCCGGGACTTGCACCTCCCTGCCCCTGCGTTCCTCAATCGCAAGCTTGCCTGCCCGCCATCTGCCGGCGGGATCAGGCCCCGAACTCGAGCGCTCCCGTCCCGATCGGTGCCCGCGCAGGGTGCAGGCCGGGACACGGGCCCACGCGCCGCCATCCCGACAGCCAGGAGGACACCCCGTGGACGAGCAATTCGAGAAGGCCGCCCTCGACTACCACCGCTTCCCGACCCCGGGGAAGATCGCGGTGCTGCCGACCAAGGACATGAGCACGCAGCGCGATCTCGCGCTCGCCTACTCGCCGGGCGTCGCGGCCGCCTGCCTCGCCATCGAGAAGGACCCGGCCCAGGCCGCGGAACTCACTTCCCGCGGCAACCTCGTGGCGGTGATCTCGAACGGCACCGCGGTGCTGGGGCTCGGCAACATCGGCGCGCTCGCGGGCAAGCCGGTGATGGAGGGCAAGGGCTGCCTGTTTCGCAAGTTCGCCGGCATCGACGTGTTCGACATCGAGATCGACGAGACCGATCCCGACAAGCTGGTCGACATCATCGCGAGCCTGGAGCCGACCTTCGGCGGCATCAACCTCGAGGACATCAAGGCGCCCGAGTGCTTCGAGATCGAGACCCGCCTGCGTGAGCGGATGAAGATCCCGGTCTTCCACGACGACCAGCACGGCACCGCGATCATCGCGGCGGCCGCGATCCTCAACGGCCTCGAGGTGGTGGGCAAGAAGATCGGCGAGGTCCGCGTCGTCTGTTCGGGCGCCGGCGCGGCGGCCATCGCCTGCCTCAACCTGCTGGTCAGCCTCGGCCTCGACAAGGCGAACGTGCTGGTCACCGACAGCCGCGGCGTGATCTACCAGGGCCGCAACAACCTCGACGCCCAGAAGGCGCAGTACGCGCAGGTCACCGAGGCGCGCTCGCTCGCCGACGCGGTGCCGGGCGCCGACATCTTCCTCGGCCTCTCGGCCGCCGGCGCGCTGACGCCCGAGATGGTCAAGGGCATGGCCGACAAGCCCCTGATCCTGGCGCTCGCCAACCCCGAGCCGGAGATCCGGCCGGAAGCCGCGAAGGCCGTGCGCCCCGACGCGATCATCGCCACCGGCCGGTCGGACTACCCGAACCAGGTCAACAACGTCCTGTGCTTCCCGTTCATCTTCCGCGGCGCGCTCGACGTCGGCGCGACCACGATCAACGAGGAGATGAAGCTCGCCGCCGTGCGGGCGATCGCCGAGTTGGCGCGGGCCGAGCAGTCCGACGTGGTGACGGCGGCCTACGGCACCCAGGACATCGCCTTCGGGCCCGACTACCTGATCCCGCGCCCGTTCGACCCGCGGCTGATCACCAAGGTCGCGCCCGCCGTGGCGCTCGCCGCCACCGAGAGCGGCGTCGCCACGAAGCCGATGCTCGACGTCGAGGCCTATCGCCGCTCGCTGGAGAGCCGCGTCTACACCTCCGGCACGGTGATGCAGCCGGTCTTCGCGGCGGCGACCGAGGCCGGGCGCACCCGTATCGCCTATGCCGAGGGCGAGGACGACCGGGTGCTGCGCGCCGCCCAGGTGGTGGTCGACGAGGGGATCGCCCGCCCGGTCCTGGTCGGCCGCCGCGAGATCATCGCCGACAAGATGAAGGCGCTGGGGCTTCGCATCGAGGTCGGCCGCGACGTCGACGTGCAGGACCTCGACGACGAGATTTTTCAGGCCGAGGCCACCGAGGGCTACTACGCCCTGCGCAAGCGCCATGGGCTCTCGCGCGGGGTGGCGCTCGCCGAGACGCGGCGCAACCCGACCGTCATCGGGGCGATGCTGCTCCATCTCGGCAAGGTCCAGGGGCTGCTCTGCGGCGGCACCGGCTCCTACCACAGCCACCTGCGCCACGTGCGCGAGGTGATCGGCATGGCGCCCAAGGTGCGGGCGCTCGCCGCGATGAGCCTGCTGCAGCTGCCGCGCCACACGCTGTTCATCTGCGACCCCTACATCCACCTCGATCCGGCCTCGGACGAGATCGCCGACATGACCCTGCTCGCGGCGGCCGAGATGCGCCGCTTCGGCCAGACCCCGCGGGTCGCGCTCGTCTCGCATTCGAGCTTCGGCACCGCCCGCAACCCCTCCGCCTCCAAGATGCGCGAGGCGCTGCGGCTGATCACCGAGCGCGAGCCCGACCTCGAGGTCGAGGGCGAGATGCAGGCCGACGCGGCGCTGAGCCGGCCGCTGATGGAGCGGGTGTTTCCGGAATCGCGCCTCACCGGGGAAGCCAACCTCCTGGTGATGCCGAACCTCGACGCCGCCAACATCACCCTCAACGCCCTCAAGGTGGTGGCGGGCCAGGGCATCAGCGTCGGGCCGATCCTGCTGGGTGCGACCGCCCCGGTGCACATCCTCACCCACACCACCACGGTTCGCGGCATCGTCAACATGACGGCGGTGACCGCGGTGGCGGCGGCCGCGCGGGCGGGCTGAGCGACGAGGCCGGCCGCCGGGCCATCCCGGCGGCCGGCCTCCCGAAGAGATCCGCATCCCGGCGACGCCTCCCGCCGAGTCCTCCGTCGCCTGCTTGACCAACCGGCCGGTCGGTCAATAATGGGCGCCAACGAACAGGAGGACGCCATGCGGCTGGAGAGCTACGTCCAGGGGCGCTGGATCGCGCCGGGGGGAGACTGGGCCGGCATCCGCAGCGCCGTCACCGGCGCGGTGGTGGCCGAGGTCGCGGGCGGCGGGCTCGCGATGGGCGAGGTGCTGGACCATGCCCGCCGGGTCGGCGGCCCGGCGTTGCGCCGCCTCACCTTCCACCAGCGCGCCGAGATGCTGAAGCGGCTCGCGACCTACCTCAACGAGCGCCGTGACGGGCTCTACACCCTCTCGCACCAGACCGGCGCGACCCGCGCCGACAACCTGATCGACATCGACGGCGGCATCGGGACCCTGTTCGTCTACGCCTCGAAGGGGCGGCGGGAACTCCCGAACGCGACCTTCCTGATCGACGGGGCGGTGGAGCCGCTCTCGCGCGGCGGCAGCTTCGTCGGGCGCCACGTGATGACGCCGCGCCACGGCTGCGCCGTCCACATCAACGCCTTCAACTTCCCGTGCTGGGGCCTGCTCGAAAAGCTCGCGCCCGCGATCCTCGCCGGCGTGCCGGTGGTGACGAAGCCCGCCACGATCACGTCCTACGTCGCCCATGCCCTGGTGCGGCTGATCGCCGAATCCGGCATCCTGCCCGACGGCGCGCTGCAATGCGTGGTCGGCCCGACCGGCGACCTGTTCGATCACCTGACCGGCCAGGACGTGGTGTCGTTCACCGGCTCGGCGGACACGGCGCAGCTGCTCCAGCGCCACCCGGTGATCGCCCGCGAGGCGGTGCATTTCGTCGCCGAGCGTGATTCGCTCAACGCGGCCATTCTCGGCCCCGATGCCGGGCCGGGCAGCCCGGAATTCGACCTCTACATCAAGGAGGTCGCCAAGGAGATGACCGTCAAGGCCGGGCAGAAATGCACGGCGATCCGCCGGGCGCTGGCACCGCGCGAGCATGTCCCGGCGGTGATCGAGGCCCTGAGCCGGCGCCTCGCCGGGGTCAAGATCGGTGATCCCGCCCGCGAGGACGTGCGGATGGGGCCGGTGGTGGGCCTCGCCCAGCGCCGCGACGTGCTCGCCCGGGTCGAGGCCCTCAAGGCGGAGGCCGAGCTGGTCTTCGGCGATCCCGCCCGTGTCGCCGTCGAGGGGGCCGATCCCGAGGCCGGCGCCTTCCTGCCGCCGCTCCTCCTCCACTGCGCCGATCCCCTCCGGGCCCGGCAGGTGCACACGCTGGAGGCCTTCGGCCCGGTCTGCACGGTGATGGGCTATGACGGGCTCGACGAGGCGGCGACGCTTGCCAATCGCGGCGAGGGCAGCCTCGTCGCCTCGCTCTACACCCACGATCCGGCGGCGGCGGCCGACCTCGTCTTCGGCATCGGCGCCTATCACGGCCGCCTCGTCGTCCTCGACCGCGACTGCGCCAAGGAGCAGACCGGCCACGGCTCGCCGATGCCCCACATGGTGCATGGCGGCCCCGGCCGGGCCGGCGGCGGCGAGGAGCTGGGCGGCGTGCGGGCGCTGCACCACTACATGCAGCGCACCGCCCTCCAGGGCTCGCCCGCGATGCTGAGCCGGATCACGGGAAGCTGGATCAAGGGCGCGCCGGAAGTGATCCGCCCCGAGCACCCGTTCCGCTGCCACTTCGAGGATTTGGAGATCGGCCGCAGCTTCCACTCGGCCGAGCGGACGATCACCCTCGAGGACATCGAGCACTTCGCGCACTTCACCGGCGACACCTTCTACGCCCACATGAGCGAGGAGGCGACGAAGGGCCACCCGTTCTTCCCCGGCCGCGTCGCCCACGGCTACCTGCTCCTGTCCTTCGCCGCCGGCCTGTTCGTCGATCCCGATCCGGGCCCGGTGCTGGCCAATTACGGGCTCGACAGCTTGCGCTTCCTCAAGCCGCTCCAGCCCGGCGAGGCGATCCGCGTGCGGCTCACCGCCAAGGAGAAGGCGCCCCGCAACGCGCAGTACGGCGAGGTGCGCTGGGACGTGGAGATCCAGACGGCCGCCGGCGAGACGGCGGCGACCTACGAGCTCTTGACGATGAACGCGATGCGGGGGGCGTGAGCGCGGCGCCTGACCCCCTCCCCTCCGCGCAGAGCTGTTTGGGTAAAAGAAGGGGCGCGGGGCTCCCCTCTCCCCGCGGGCGGGGCGAGGAGATGTCCCGCGCCTTTTCCTTTTCCCGGGCCACCCTGCCGGAGAGTGGGGATGATCTGGGCGGGTCTTACCCGAACCGCCCCGCCCGCAGCGCCGCCACGTCCACCCCGGGCCGACGCCCGGCCAGCAGATCGGCCACGATCCGCCCGGTCCCGGCGCTCTGCGTCAGGCCGAGATGGCCGTGGCCGAAGGCGTAGATCACCCGGGGGCTCGCCCGCGACGGGCCGATCACCGGCAGGCTGTCGGGGAGCGAGGGGCGAAAGCCCATCCATCGACGTCCCCCGTCCGTCCGCAGGCCCGGCAGGAAGGTGGCGGCCTTCTTCAGCATCGCGTCGGCGCGGGCGAAGTTGGGCGGGCGATTCAGGCCCCCGAACTCGACGGCGCCGCCGACCCGGATGCCGGTGGCGAGCGGCGTGACCACGAAGCCGTGGCCGCCGAAGGTGAGCTGTCGGCGCAGATCGAAGGCGCCGGGCGGCAGCGTGGTGTTGTAGCCGCGCTCGGTGTCGAGCGGCACCCGGTCGCCGAGACGGCGCGCCAGATCGCGCGACCAGGCCCCGGCGGCGAGCACGCAGGCCTCGACCGTGAGCGACGTGCCGTCGGCCAGCGTCAGGCGCACGCCCTCGCCCGCGGGTGCGACGTCCCGCACCTCGCCTCGCGTGACCACGGCACCCTTCGCCACGACGTCGGCGTGGAGCGCCAGGGCGAAACGGTGCGGATCGTCGACCGTCATCCAGTGCGGCGTGAAGGTGCCGGCGACGAACCGGGGCGACAGGCCGGGCTGCAGCTCGGCGAGGCGGGCGCCGCGGACATGCTCGAAGGCGATGCCCTCCCGCTCCCGCGCCGCCCAGCCGGGCGCGGAGGCGACGAGTTCCGCCTCGCTCTCGTAGAGTTCGAGGTTGCCGTCGCGGCGCAGCCGCCCGGCGAGGCCGGCCGCCGCCACCATCGCCGCCATGGCGTCCGCGGCGAGCCGCATCAGGCCGGACTGGACTTCCGTCGCGTGCCGGTGCCGGTCGGGCAGGCTGGCGCGCCAGAAGCGAACGAGCCAGGGCGCGATCCGCGGCAGGTAGGCGGGCGGCAGTGCCAGGGGCCCGAGGGGATCGAGCATCCAGCGCGGCGCCTTGCGCAGGATGCCCGGCGAGGCGAGCGGCAGCACATCCGTGAAGGCGAGCGCCCCGGCATTGCCGAGGCTCGCCCCCTCGGCGATGCCGCCGCGCTCGATCAGCCGCACCCGCCAGCCCTCGGCCTGGAGATGGTGAGCGGTTGCGAGGCCGACGATGCCGGCCCCGACGATGGCGACCTCGCGGGGCAAGGCGGCTCCCTTACGCAGCGAGCTTGAGCGACGGGCGGCGCTCCAGGGCGGTGCGCACGATCGCCTCGACGGCGGCGCGGCGCTCGCCCGAGAGGGGCTTTCGCGGCATGCGGACATGCTCGGTCGAGCCGATCGCCAGCGCCTCGGCGAGCTTGATGTTCTGGACGAGGAAGGTCGAGACGTCGAGGTCGAGGAGCGGGCGGAACCAGCGGTAGATCTCCAGCGCCTCCGCATGACGCCCCGCCTTCATCAGGCGATGGATCGCCACGGTCTCGTCGGGGAAGGCGACGACGAGGCCCGCGACCCAGCCGACCGCGCCGACGCTCAGCGCCTCGAAGGCGAGGTTGTCGACGCCGGTCAGCACCGCGAAGCGGTCGCCGAAATGGTTGATGATCTCGGTGGTGCGGCGGATGTCGTCGGAGGATTCCTTGATGGCGACGAAGCGCTTGTCCGCCGCCAGCCGCTCCATGATCGGCACCGTCACGTCGACCCGGTAGGCGACGCGGTTGGAGTAGATCATCACCGGCAGGTCGCCGGCGGCGGCGACCGCGCCCAGGGTGGCGACGGTCTCGTCCGCATCGGTGTGGTAGATCGGGCTCGGCACCACCATCAGGCCCGACGCACCGGCCTTGGCGGCGCGCGCCGCGAGCGCGCAGGCCTCGCGGGTGCCGGCCTCGGAGACGGTCAGCAGGACGGGCTTGCCGCCGGCGACCGACCGGGCGGTCTTCAGGACCTCCAGCCGCTCGTCCGGCGACAGCATCGGGCCCTCGCCGAGGGAGCCGCAGACGATGATCCCGTCGCAGCCGGCCTGCATCTGGAGCGAGAAGCAGCGCTCCATCTCGGCGTGGTCGAGCTCACCGTCGGCGGTGAACTTGGTGGTGACGGCGGGAATGACGCCTGTCCACATGGGTCTGCTTCCTCTCCAGGCTTGTCGGGCCGCACGATCCGTCACGGATCGCGCGACCACGGCACCACGCACAGGACCCCGGCCCATCGTGGCTCTCGGTTCGCAGATTGTATAAAATATGCGCTCGAATCAAGCCGTGGCGGCGGCCGAGCGGCGATAAATCTCGATGAGGGAGCGCCCGGCATGCTCGACATGGATCCGCAGCAGGTTGGCCGCCGCCACGATCTCGCCGGCCTCGCACAAATCGAGGATGGTGGTGTGCTCCAGGTCGGCGCGGGCAACGTCGCCGGTGACCGAGAGCTGGAGCCGGGTCGGTCGGTCGCAATCCTGGAGCAGGCCGGCGATGATCGACAGCGAGCGCGGCCGGCCGGCATGGCGCAGGAGGCCGAGGTGGAAGCGCCGGTTCAGTTCGCCCCAGGTCTCGACCGTGCCGGCCTTCAGCGCCGCGCCGTACTCCTCGCGCAGGGCGCGCAACTCCGAGAAGTCGTCGGGCGTCAGGTGGCGGGCGGACAGGATCAGCAATTGCGGCTCGAGGGAGACGCGAAGCTGGAAGATGTCCTCGACCTCCTCGATCGACAGGCCCGAGACCACCGCGCCGCGATGCGGCACGATCTTGACGAGGCCGCCGGCCTCCAGCTGCAGCAGCGCCTCGCGGATCGGGATCCGGCTGATGCCGAATTCCTCCGCCAGCGCGTCCTGGCGCAACTGGACGCCCGGCGCGAGGGCACCCGAGAGGATGCGCTGGCGCAACGCCTCGGCCACCGCCGCCGAGACCGTCCGGTGGCCGAGCCCCCCGGCGACGGATCGAGCCCCGCGCGCGCGTTCCGTCACGGCCATGCTTCCCACTCCACCGATTCACTCGAACGCATATTGTATACGATATTGGCCCGCAAGGCGGTCAGAAGGTCGGCGGCGTGCAGGCGCTGACGACCTCGCAGGGGTTCGGCCCGACGCAGCGGAAGCGGTGGGGCCGACGGCTGGAGAAGTAGTAGGCGTCGCCCGGCCCGAGCACCCGGCGCTCGTCGTCCACCGTCACCTCGAGCCTCCCCGAGAGCACGATGCCGCCCTCCTCGCCGTCATGGACCAGCGGCACCCGGCCGGTGTCGGAGCCCGGCTCGTAGCGCTCCTTGAGCAGTTGCAGGGCGCGGCCGAACAGGTTGTTGCCGACCTGGCGGTAGGAGATCCGGCCCTTGCCGATCTCGACCAGCTCCTCGCTGGCGTAGAACGCCTTCTCGGTCCCCTCCGGGGTCAGGGAGAAGAACTCGGCGAGCCCGATCGGCACCGCGTCGAGGATGCGCTTGAGCGCCCCGACCGACGGGTTGGTCTGGCCCGATTCGATCAGCGAGATGGTGGAGTTCACCACCCCGGCGCGCTTGGCGAGCGCGCGCTGCGACAGGCCGTGCAGGATGCGCACGTGGCGCAGGCGCGCCCCCACCTCGTCGTTGGTCACGCCGGCTCCCTGTTGAGGCTGTTGCGGATCGGGCAACACTCTACCGCGGAGGTCCATGCGGGCAAGGGGTTGGCGCGGGGCAGAAAAGGACTTGTTGCGGTTGCCGGAACGGTCTTGTCTTGCGGCGACCGCGCCCCAGGAGAACCCCGCCATGAACGCCCATCCGCCGCGCCTCAACCGCCCGAGCCTCGACGCCTACTGGATGCCGTTCACGGCCAACCGTCAGTTCAAGGCCGCCCCGCGCCTCCTCGTCTCGGCCGAAGGCATGCACTACACGGCCGACGACGGGCGCGAGGTCCTCGACGGCACCGCCGGCCTGTGGTGCGTCAATGCCGGCCACGGCCGCCGCCGCATCGCCGAGGCCGTCGAGCGCCAGCTCTCGACCCTCGACTACGCGCCCTCGTTCCAGATGGGCCACCCGATCGCCTTCGAGTTCGCCGAGCGTCTCGCCGCCATCGCCCCGGGCGGTGCCCTCGACCGGGTGTTCTTCACCGGCTCGGGCTCGGAATCGGTCGATACCGCGCTCAAGATCGCGCTCGCCTACCAGCGCGCCATCGGCCAGGGCACCCGGACCCGGGTGATCGGGCGCGAGCGCGGCTATCACGGCGTCGGCTTCGGCGGCATCTCGGTCGGCGGCCTCGTCAACAACCGCCGGATGTTCCCGCTGCTGCCCGGCGTCGATCACCTGCGCCACACCCACGACCTTTCCCGCAACGCCTTCGTCCAGGGCCAGCCCGAGCACGGCGCGGACCTCGCCGACGATCTCGAGCGGCTGGTGGCCCTGCACGGCGCCGAGACCATCGCGGCGGTCATCGTCGAGCCGGTGGCGGGCTCGACCGGAGTGCTGGTGCCGCCGAAGGGCTACCTGGAGCGCCTGCGCGCGATCGCCACGAAGCACGGCATCCTGCTGATCTTCGACGAGGTCATCACCGGGTTCGGGCGCCTCGGCGCGCCCTTCGCCACCGACTATTTCGGTGTGACGCCGGACCTCATCACCACCGCCAAGGGGCTCACCAACGGCACGATCCCGATGGGCGCGGTCTTCGCCACCCGGGCCGTCCACGACGCGCTGATGCACGGGCCGGAGGGCGCGATCGAGCTCTTCCACGGCTACACTTATTCGGGCCACCCGGTCGCCTGCGCGGCCGGCCTCGCCACCCTGGAGATCTACGAGGAGGAAGGCCTCCTCACCCGCACGAACCAGGTCCAGGCGCAGTGGCACGCAGCGATGCATGCCCTGCGCGACTGCCCGAACGTGATCGACATCCGCACCATCGGCCTCATCGCCGGCATCGAGCTGGAGCCGCGGGCGGGCAAGCCGGGCGCGCGGGCCTACGACGTCTTCACCGACTGCTTCGAGAAGGGCCTGCTCATCCGCGTCACCGGCGACATCATCGCCCTGTCGCCGCCGCTGATCGCGGAAGCGGAGCACATCGACACCATGGCGTCGATGCTGGGCGAGGCCCTGCGCCGGGCGGCGTAAGCATCCACCCCGTCGGGCATCGACAGCCTCCTCGTCGATGGAAGCGGTGCCGCGAGCGCCTCTTCTCCCACGCCGCAACCTCATCCTGAGGCGTCAGTCCATCAATGATGGACTGACCTCGAAGGAGGCTTCCAGAGGTCTCGCGATCCCTGGATTCCCCTTCGAGGTTGGTCGATCTGCGATCGATCAACACCTCAGGATGAGGTCGTGGTTGGGGTGAGGCATGCCGCGCGGATCAACGTATCGAAACCCTCGTCATCCCCGCATACGGACCATCGAAGACACCATGAACACCATCGGACACTTCGTCGGCGGCGCCCAGATCCCCGGCCGCTCGGGCCGCACCGCGCCGGTCTTCAACCCGGCCACCGGCGAGCAGTCGGGCAGCGTCGCCCTGGCTGGCACCGACGAGGTCGGGGCCGCCGTGGCGGCCGCCCGCGCCGCCTTCCCGGCCTGGGCCGCCACCCCGCCGCTGCGCCGCGCCCGCATCCTCAACAAGTTCCTGCGCATCCTCGAGGACCGCATCGACGAACTCGCCGCCGTCATCACCGCCGAGCACGGCAAGGTCCTCTCCGACGCCAAGGGCGAGATCCAGCGCGGCATGGAGGTGGTCGAGTTCGCCACCGGCGCCCCCCAGCTC
>NZ_JACWCT010000029.1:29756-30500 GCF_016613415.1 Methylobacterium ajmalii
GTTCAACTTCCCCGCCATGGTGCCGATGTGGATGTTCCCCGTCGCGCTCGCCTGCGGCAACTGCTTCGTGCTCAAGCCCTCCGAGCGCGACCCCTCCGCCGCCCTCGTCATGGCCGAGTGGCTGAAAGAAGCGGGGCTGCCCGACGGCGTGTTCTCGGTGGTGCAGGGCGACAAGGAGGCGGTGGACGCCCTCCTGCACCACCCCGACGTCTCGGCGGTGTCCTTCGTCGGCTCGACCCCGATCGCCAAGTACATCTACGAGACCGCGGCGCGAACGGGCAAGCGCGCCCAGTGCCTGGGCGGGGCCAAGAACCACATGGTGGTGATGCCCGACGCCGACATGGACCAGGCGGTCGACGCCCTGATGGGCGCGGCCTACGGCTCGGCCGGCGAGCGCTGCATGGCGATCTCGGTGGCGGTGCCGATCGGCGAGGAGACCGCCGACCGGCTGATGGAGAAGCTGGTCCCGAAGGTGCGCGCGCTGAAGGTCGGGCCCGGCACCGACCCGGAGGCCGAGATGGGCCCGCTGGTGACCGCGCAGCACCGCGACAAGGTGAAGGGCTACATCGACCGCGGCGTACAGGAAGGCGCCGAGCTGGTGGTCGACGGGCGGACCCTGAGCCTGCAGGGCTACGAGAACGGGTACTTCGTCGGCGGCACGCTGTTCGACCGGGTGACGCCCGAGATGACGATCTACAAGGAGGAGATCTTCGGGCCGGTTCTGGCGGTGGCGCGCGCGCCCGA
>NZ_JACWCT010000029.1:30550-42254 GCF_016613415.1 Methylobacterium ajmalii
ACGAGTTCGGCAACGGGACGGCGATCTTCACCCGGGACGGCGACGCGGCGCGGGAATTCGCGCACCAGATCCAGGTCGGGATGGTGGGGATCAACGTGCCGATCCCGGTGCCGATGGCGTTCCACTCGTTCGGCGGCTGGAAGGCGTCGCTGTTTGGCGACCACCACATGCACGGGCCGGAGGGGGTGCGGTTCTACACCCGGCTCAAGACCATCACGACCCGCTGGCCCACCGGCATCCGCGCCGGCGCCGAGTTCGTGATGCCGACGATGAAGTGAGAACCGGCGCCCCTTTCCACCCGGGAAGGGGCGTCCCGCCGGCGGGGCCGGGCAGCTGGGTCCCATCCGGACCGGGGCGAGGCCGGACGCAGAAAAAAGGCCGCCCCTTGCGAGGCGGCCCGAAGTCAAGGGAGGAAACGCCCAAGAAGGGCAGCACCGCGGCGACGCCATCGCCGCTGTGCGTGAAATCGTTTTCACACTCTGCACCGCACAACGCAAGCGCCGAGGCGACACGGCGGCCATGCGCTCGCAGCATACCGTTGCGTCATGTCAGGCCCGGCGTCGGCGCTGCCCCAGGGCCGCGAGGGTCGGCTCGGCGGCGAGCAGGGTGCGGGTGTAGTCCTCGCGCGGATGGTCGAGGACCTCGCGCACCGTGCCGGTCTCGACGAGCCGACCGGCCCGCATCACCCCGACCCGGTCGGCGATCTCGTCGACGACGCCGATATTGTGGGTGATGAACAGAACCGTCAGGCCGTGCCGGTCGCGCAGGGACAGGATCAGGCGCAGGATCTGGGCCTGGATCGACAGGTCGAGAGCCGAGACCGCCTCGTCGGCGACGACGAGCTTCGGGTTGGTGATGAGCGCCCGGGCGATGGCGATGCGCTGGCGCTGGCCGCCGGAGAATTCGTGGGGGTAGCGCTCGGCGGCTTGCGCCGGCAGCCCGACATCCTCCAGCGCCCGGGCGACCAGGGCGGCGCGGTCGCGGCCCTTCGGCGCGTCGTCGAGGAGGTGGAGCGGCTCGGCGACGATGCGGCCGACCGAGTGGCGCGGGTTGAGGGAGCCGTAGGGATCCTGAAACACCATCTGGAAGTCGCGGCGCTTGCGCGCGAGCGCCTTGGGCGACAGCGCGAACAGGTCGTCGCCGCCGAGCCGCACGGTGCCGCCGGTCGGCCGGTCGAGGGCCATGACGATGCGGGCCAGCGTGGATTTGCCGCAGCCCGATTCGCCCACCACTGCGAAGATGCTGCCGGAGGCCACGTCGAGGCTGACGCCGTCGACGGCGCGCAGGGACCGGATGGCGCCGCCGGCCCCACGCAGGGCGTAGTCGCGGCTGAGATTCTCGATCGCGAGGAGCGGAGCGGTCACCGGGCGCCTCCGGCGGCGAGAGCGGGTTCGGCGGAAAGCCCCGCGCGGGCGCGGCGCGGCAGCGCGGCGATGAGGTCCTTGGTGTACTGGGCGCTCGGGCGGCGCAGGACCGCCTCGGTCGGCCCCGTCTCGACCGCGCGGCCGCGGCACATCACCAGCGTCCGGTCGGTGCTGCGGGCGATCACCCCGAGGTCGTGGCTGATCAGGATCAGCGACAGGCCGAGATCGGCCACGAGGTCGTCGAGGATGTCCAGGATCTCCTTCTGCACCGTGACGTCGAGCGCCGTGGTCGGCTCGTCGGCGATGAGCAGGTCGGGCTTCAGCGCGAGCGCGATCGCGATGCCGACGCGCTGGCGCTGGCCGCCGGACATCTCGTGCGGGTAGCTGTCGATGCGCCGCGCGGGATCGGGGATCCGCACCCGGTCGAGGAGGCGCATGGCCTCGGCCCGCGCCTCGGCCCGGCCGGTACCGCGGTGGAGCCGGATGCCCTCCGCGATCTGCTCGCCGGCGGTCATGGCGGGGTTCAACGCGGTCATCGGCTCCTGGAAGATCATGCCGATGCGCCGGCCGCGCACACCGCACAGCTCGCGCTCGCCCATCGCGAGGATGTTCTTCCCCTCGAGCAGGATCTCGCCGGAGGTGCGGGCGCTCCCCGGCAGGAGCCCGATGGTGGCGAGCGACAGCATCGACTTGCCGGAGCCCGACTCGCCGACGATGCCGAGGCTCTCGCCGCGGCCGACCTCGACCGAGACGTCCTCGACGACGCGGGCCTCGCCCCCGGGGCGCGGGAAGGCGATGGAGAGGTTGCGGATCGCGAGCATCAGGAGGCCTGCCGGCGGCGCGGGTCGAGGCGGGCGGCGAGCCCGTCGCCCAGGAGGTTGAGGCCGAGCACCGCGGCCGCGATGGCGAGGCCCGGGGCGAGCGCCAGGTGGGGCGCCTGGATGAGGTAGGTCTGCGACTCCGCGAGCATCCGCCCCCAGGTTGGCGCCGGCGGCGGCAGGCCGAGCCCGAGGAAGCTCAGGCCCGCCTCGGTCAGGATCGCCATGGCGAGCTGGATCGTGACCTGGACGATCACCTGGGCCGAGATGTTGGGCAGCACGTGCTCGAGCGTGATCCGGGCCGTGCCCTTGCCGGCCATGCGGGCGGCCATGATGTATTCGCGCGCCCAGACCTGCATCGCCGCGCCGCGGGTGACCCGGGCGAAGACCGGGATCATGAAGAACCCGATGGCGACGATGGCGGTGAGCGCCCCGGGGCCGAGCAGCGCGCCGAGCATGATCGCCGACAGGATCGGCGGCAGGGCGAACAGCGCGTCGCAGATCCGCATCAGCACCGCGTCGAGCTTGTGGTTGGCCGCCGCCGCGACGCCGGCCAGCGTGCCGAGCACGGCGCCGACCGCGACCGCCGCGAAGGCGGTGGTGAGCGAGTTGAAGGCGCCGCGCATCAGCATCGAGGCGACGTCGCGCCCGAGCTGGTCGGTGCCGAGCAGCCCCGAGACCAGCGGCCCCTTGAGCTTCTGGAGGATGCGCATCCGGGTCGGGTCCGCGGGCGTCCAGACCAGGGAGGTGAGCGCGATCGCGATGAGGAGCGCCGTCAGGATTCCGCCGACGAGGAGCGGGACGCTGCCGGGGCGCCACCCGCGCCGCATCTTCAAGGCGAGAGCCGTCATGCGCGCCTCCTCAGGCGGGGATCCACGACCGTATAGAGCAGGTCGACCCCGAGATTGACCACGATGACGATGGTGGCGAAGACCATCACGACGTTCTGGATCACGATCAGGTCGCGCTGCGCCAGCGCCTGCCAGGCGAGCCGGCCCATGCCCGGCAGGGTGAACACGTTCTCGACCAGGACCGCGCCGCCGATCAGGAAGGAGATCTGCAGGCCCAGCATGGTGATGACCGGCACCAGCGCGTTCGGCACCGCGTGGCGCCACAGGGCGCGGGAGACCGAGGCGCCTTTGGCCCGGGCGGTGCGGACGAAATCCTCGTTCATCACCTCGACCACCGAGGCCCGGGTGACCCGGGTCAGCACCGCCGATTGCGGAATGGCGAGCGCCAGAGCCGGCAGCAGCAGGGCGCGGAAGGCCGCCGCGGGCTGGTCCCAGCCCGGAAAGCCGCCGGCCGGCAGCCAGCCGAGGCCGAGCGCCACCACCATGATGAGGAGGAGCCCGATCCAGAAGTTCGGCACCGCGATGCCGGCCTGGGCGTAGAGCGTCGCGGCCCCGTCCGCCACGCCGCCGGGCCGCGCCGCCGCGGTGACGCCGAGCGGCAGGGCGATGCCGACGGCCATGAGCACCGCGAGCCCGGTGAGCGGCAGCGTCACCGCCAGCCGCTCCCGGATCAGCGCGCCCACCGGCACGCCGTAGGTGGTGGACGTCCCCATGTCGCCGACGAGGAGCCCGCCGAGCCAGCGCAGGTAGCGGAGATAGGCCGGCGCATCGAGGCCCATCTGGGTGCGCAGGGCCGCCAGCGTCTCGGGCGTTGCCGAGGTGCCGAGCATCGCCGAGGCCGGGTCTCCCGGCACGATCTCCATCATGCAGAAGACCAGGATGGAGATCAGCACGAAGGTGACCGCGAAGCCGGCGGCGCGGCGGAGGAGGTGCCTCAGCATGGGGTGAACTCGAGCATCGGGAGCGCTTTGCGGTGATCGGACTGAGGGGAGAGAGTAACCGCCCTTGATGCATGAGGCGCAGGTTGTCCCCTCCCCCCTCTGCGGGGGAGGGTGCCCCACGGCGAGTGCGAAGCACTCGCACTGGGGGCGGGAGAGGGGCAGCGCGACGCTGATCCAGAGAGCGCCCGTCAGACCGGTTCCGACATTTCCGGAAGCGGCGTCCCCTCTCCCGGCCTGCTCCGCAGGCCACCCTCCCCCGCAGAGGGGGGAGGGAAAAGCCTGCGCCCCTTCTTGTCTCGGGACAGCCTTCGCCCGCGTGACTCACGCCCGACGGAGGGGTGCCCCTACTCCGTCCAGCGCACCTCGGTGAGGTCGTTCGACGGCACCGGCTCGTTCTTCCAGAACCCCGTCAGCTTGGCACGCCACACGCTGAGCTTCGGCAGCACGAACAGGAACAGGGCCGGCACGTCCGCGGCCAGGATCTCCTGCGCCTCGCCGTAGAGCTTCAGCCGCGCGGCCTCGTCGGTCGCCTGGGCGGCTCGCGTCACGACGTCGTTGAAGGCCGGGTTCTTGTAGCCGAAGTAATACGGGTCGTTGGCGTAGATCCCGATATCCATCGGCTCGGCATGCGCGATGACCGTCATGTCGAAGCTGCGGTCGCGCATCACCTCCTGCACCCACTTGGCCGGGAACTCGGTCGGCACGATGGTCATCGTGACGCCGACCTCGGAGAACATCGCCTGCAGGATCTCCGCCGTGCGGGTGGCGTAGGCCATCTGCGGCGACTTGAAGGTGAAGGTCAGGCCCTTGGCGTAGCCGGCCTCCGCCAGCAGCGCCTTGGCCTTCGCCGGGTCGTAGGGGTAGACGCCCGTCAGGTCCTTGTAGCCCGGGTCGTTGGGCGTGTAGTGGCTGCCGATCGGAGCGCCGTAGCCGGAATAGGCGCCCTCGATCAGCAGCTTGCGGTCCACCGCCATCATCAGCGCCTGGCGCACGCGCTTGTCGCTGAAGGGCTTCTCGGCGTTGTTCATGCCGGCCACGACCTTCATCTCGGTCAGGCCCGGCTCCGCCTTGAACGCCTTATCCTTCTGGAACGCCCCGTAGAGTTCGGGGGCCGGCAGCAGCGGGTAGGCGTCGACGTCGCCGGCCCGCAGGGCCGCGGCGGCGGCCTGGGGATCGCCGATGAAGCGGAACGTCACCTTGTCGAGATGCACCCGGCGGGCGGCGTCCCAGTAATCGGGGCTGCGTGCCAGCTCGACCCGGTCGCCCTTACGCCAGGCCACGAAGCGGAACGGCCCGGTGCCGACCGGATTGCTCTTGAGGGTCTCGCGCGACTTCGGCTCGACCATCACGGCGGCCGGCAGGCCGAGCCAGAACAGCAGGTTGCCGGAGGGCTTCGAGAGCGTCAGGACCAGGGTCTGCGGGTCCGGCGCCTTGACGTCGGCGATGACCGCGTAGAGCGCCTTCTGCGGATTGACCGAGCCCGGCGCCCGGATCGCGTCGAGGCTGAACTTCGCCGTCTCGGCGGTGAACGGCTCGCCGTTGTGGAATTTCGCGCCCTGCTGGAGCGCGAAGGTGTAGGTCAGGCCGTCGGGCGAGACGGTCCAGCTCCTGGCGAGCTGCGGCTGCACCTTGCCGTCGCGGTCGACCCGGGTCAGGCCCTGAAACACGTTCTGCCATACCACCTGGCCGATCACGGTGGGCGCGGCGCTGGTCGGGTCGAGGCCGGGCGGCTCCACCGGCATGCCGACGACGAGGTCGGTCCGCGGCGCGGCCTCGGCGCGTCCCGGGAGCCCCAGCATCGCGACCGCCAGGGCGGCTCCGGCGGCGGCACCGGCCAGGAGGCGGCGGCGCGGGCGGGAGAAGCGCGTGCGTGTGACCATGGAACCCCTCGTTGGCGTCTTCACCGGCCGCCTCTGCCGGGCGGCCTGGCCGATGCCGCTAGGAGATCAGGATTTTGGGTGTGGCCGCAACAGCGATCTGGTGCGCACCCCGTAGCCGAAACCGCTACACCTCGCGATCTGCGCGGAAATCCGGCATGTGCTGCTCCAGAACCGCCACCAGCTTGGCGGCGGCGAAGGAGAGCGGCCGGTCGCGCAGGTGCGACAGGTCGAGATGGGTGCGGATGCGCAGGCCCCGGAACGGCCGCGTCACCAGCGTTCCCGCCACCGCGTCGCGCCGCACGCTGAAGGGCGGCAGGACCAGGACCGCCCGGCCGCGGCGGGCCAGTTCCAGCTGCACCTCGAGGGCGCCGGTGGTGAAGACCGGATCGAGGGCGGGCAAGCCCGCCTCGCGCATCTGGCCGTCGAGGGCTTGGCGCACCCCGAAGGCGGCGTCGGGTACGGCGGTCGGATAGGCCAGGAGGTCGTCCGGGCCGATCTGCAGGCGGTCGG
The DNA here is from genome assembly GCF_016613415.1 of Methylobacterium ajmalii. GTDB lineage: Bacteria > Pseudomonadota > Alphaproteobacteria > Rhizobiales > Beijerinckiaceae > Methylobacterium > Methylobacterium ajmalii. The sequence goes on from NZ_JACWCT010000029.1 coordinate 36,915, forward strand.
CGAGCGGATGGTCGGGCGCCATCACGGCGGCGTGCTCGATGGCGACCCGGCAACGCGCGACGGTATCGGTCCGGGGCGGCGTGAACAGGGTGACGGCGAGGTCCGCCTCCCCCTCCGCCAGGGCCTGCATGCTGCGCCCGACGCTCGCCACCACGACCTCGAAGCGCACGTCCGGGTAGCTCGCGGAAAAATCCGCCAGCGCCGGCACCAGCAGGCCCGAGGCCGCCGCCCCGCTGGCATAGACCGTGACGCGGCCCGCCCGCAGGCCCTTGAGGTCGTCGATCAGGGTACGGACGTGGTCGAGTTCGCGAAGCGAGCGGGCCGAGCGCGCGGCGAGCAGCTCGCCGGCGGCGGTGAGGCGGATCCCGGTCGGGTCGCGCTCCACCAGCGGCGCGCCGAAATGGTATTCGAGGTTCTCGATCTGCCGGCTGATCGCGGTCGGCGCGATGCCGAGCTTTTCCGCGGCCCGCCGCATCGAGCCGTGCCGGGCGAGCTCGTTGAAGTAGATCAGGGCCCGCAGCTGCACGGCACGCACCCTCCTGGCTGTCACGGGCCTCCGATGCGGCCCGCCGTCAGGGACTACGGTGCGCGGGCGCCCGCGTCCACGCGTCCCGGGCCGCCTCTCCTCCCCGGCCGCCGGCTCAGAGGCTTCAGGCCGCCTCGACCACCAGCCCCGCCGCCGCCTCCCCGGCCGCGCCGAGCGGCACGGGACGCCGCGTGTCCTTCGAGAGCAGCACGCAAATCGATTCCGCCTCGCCCGCCACCGTGTCGCCGGTGAGGATGCGGTGGCGGAAGCCGAGCGAGGTGCGCCCCGCCCGGGCGAGCCAGGTCGCGGTGCGGACCCGGCCCGGATAGTGCAGCTCCGCCCGGTAGTCGATGACGAAGCGGGCGATGACGAAGAAGGTGTCGGGCGTGAGCAAGGGGGTCAGGTGGGTCGCGAAGAACTGCACCCGGCCGCTCTCGCAGAACGCCGCGAAGACCGCGTTGTTGACGTGGCCGTTGGCGTCCGTGTCGCGGTAGCGCAGGACGTCCTCGCTCCACAGCACCCGCGGATCGGCGTCGAACCCGTTCGTCATCGCGCAAGCCCCTCAGGCGGTCCGGGGCGCGGTGCCGCCGAGGTGGAAAACCCGGTGCGGGACGAGCTCGCCGCGCTCGACGTCGCCGACCGCCACCAGCACGCCGCCGCAGGTCGCGTAGGCCTTGCCCTCGGTCGGGGCGTCGCGGCCGCGCAGGATCACCGGCTGTCCGCGCATCAGGCGCATCGCCATGTCGCGGGAGACCGGGACGTGCGGCACCGCCTCGATCAGCGCCGTCTCGACCGGGCGCAGGATCGCCGCGTTGGCCTCGGCGTCGGCCGCCTCGAGGGCCGCGACAGTGCAGGACTGGTCCTCGGTGAAGGGGCCGACGCGGGTGCGGCGCAGGGCCGAGACGTGGCCGTAGCAGCCGAGCGCGCGGCCGAGATCGCGGGCGATGGCGCGGACATAGGTGCCCTTGCCGCACTCGGCCTCGATGACGGTGCGCTCGGGCGTGTGCGCGACGACCGCCAGCCGGTCGATCTGCACCGGCCGGGCGACCAGCTCCACCACCTCGCCGTCGCGGGCGAGGTCGTAGGCGCGCTCGCCCTGGATCTTGATCGCCGAGTAGCGCGGCGGCACCTGCTCGATCGCGCCGACGAAGCGCGGCAGCATCGCCTCGACCTGCTCCTGGGTGGGGCGGTCGTCGGAGGTGGCGACCGGGCGGCCTTCCGCGTCGTCGGTGTCGGTCTCGACGCCCCAGGTGACGGAGAAGACGTAGGCCTTGCGGCCGTCCATCACGAACGGCACGGTCTTGGTCGCCTCGCCCAGCGCGATCGGCAGGATGCCGGAGGCGAGCGGGTCGAGGGTGCCGGCGTGGCCGGCCTTCTTGGCGTTGAGCGCGCGCTTGACCGCCGCGACCGCGTGGGTCGAGGTCATGCCGACGCCCTTGTCGAGGATCACCCAGCCGCTGATCTCGCGGCGCTTGGGCCGGTCGCCCGGCGGGCGGCCGCGGCCGCGGGGCCGGTCGTGCCGCGGGCGGTCCTGACGCGGGCCCTCGCGAGGACCGTCTTGGCGAGGACCATCCTGGCGCGGACCATCCTGGCGCGGGGCGTCCTCGCGGGCGGGGCGGGCCGCCTGCGGCGCGGGCTCTGAGGGCTGATCCTCGTGCATCGTCATCTTCCGTATCCGTTCTCGAACGGCGGCCGCCGCGGGACGTGCCGCCCGCTTTGCGCCCCAGCCGATCCTGTGTGGTGTCTCAAGTCGTCGCCGATGAGGCGGTTCACCAGCCCGGTCACCCGTGGGCCGGCAGCCACGTCGCGGGCTCCCCTCGCGGCCGTCGCCGAACCGGTGACCGATTCGGCGGGCGATGCCTAGAGCATTTTCCGACGAAGGGGAAACCGGCTCGTCGCAGAACATGCGACAAAACAAAGGCTTGGAGGGCTTCGCGACCGCCGCGATCGTGAAGTGCCCTAGTCCTCGGAATCCGGCTCGGATTCGAGGTCGCGCTGGACCTTGTCGCTGCGCAGGAGCGCGTCGATGCGGGCCGCCTCGTCGAATGTCTCGTCGCGGCGGAAGCGCAGGTCGGGGGCGAATTTCAGCGCCACCCGGCGGGCCACCTCCTGGCGCAGCACCTTCTTGTTGCGCTCCAGCGCCTCGATCACCGGGCGCTCGTCCTGGCCGCCGAGCGGCATGACGTAGGCGGTGGCGAGCTTGAGGTCGGGCGACATCCGCACCTCCGGCACGGTGATCACGTGCTGGTTCAGCACCGGATCCAAGATGTCGCCGCGGCTCAGCACCTCGGCGAGGGCGTGCCGCACGAGTTCGGCCACGCGCTGCTGGCGCTGCGAGGGGCCTGCGGATTCCTGGGGTTTGCGCACCATCGTCTCTCCGGGCTCGGACCGGGCCGCGGGGCGGCCTCCCGGCCATAGGGGCCCTCGCGGCTGTCATCTGAACCGACGAGCCCGGGACGCTGGCGTCCCGGGCTCGCGGTATCCTTGTCAGGGGCCGCCGCCATGACGGCGGACGGCCGATGGCAGCGGGGCTTGCGTCAGAGCGTGCGACGCTCCTCGTGCACGATGTAGCACTCGATCACGTCGCGCGGACGCATGTCCTGGTAGTTCTCGAAGGCCATGCCGCATTCCTGGCCGGACGCCACTTCCTTGGCGTCGTCCTTGAAGCGCTTGAGCTGCGAGAGCTTGCCTTCGTGCACCACCACGTTGTCGCGGATGAGGCGGACATGGGCGCCGCGCTCGACCCGGCCGTCCTCGACCCGGCAACCGGCGATCTTGCCCACCTTCGAGACGTTGAAGATCTCGAGGATGCGCGCCTCGCCCAGGCGCTCCTCGCGGAGCGTCGGCGGGAGCAAGCCCGACATCGCCGCCTTCACGTCATCCACGAGGTCATAGATGATGTTGTAGTAGCGGATCTCGACGCCCGCGCGCTCGGCGGCCTCGCGGGCCTCCTTGTGGGCGCGGACGTTGAAGCCGAACACGACCGCACCGGAGGCCTGCGCCAGGGTGATGTCCGACTCGGTGATGCCGCCGACACCCGTGTGCAGGATGCGAGCCATCACCTCGTCGTTGCCGAGCTTCTCGAGCGAGCCGGCGATGGCCTCGACCGAGCCCTGCACGTCGCCCTTGATGACGAGCGGGAACTCCTTGCGGCCGGCACCCTCCTTGAGGTCGCGCATCATGTCCATCAGCGTCCGGCCGGCACCGCTGCCGGTGGCCGCCGCGCGCTCGCGCTTCATGCGGGCGCGGTACTCCGTGACCTCGCGGGCCCGGGCCTCGTTCTCGACCACCGCGACGCGGTCGCCCGCCTCCGGCGTGCCGTTGAAGCCCAGCACCTCGACGGGGACGGACGGCGCCGCCTCCTTGGTGTTGCGGCCGGTATCGTCGACCAGGGCGCGCACGCGGCCCCACTCGGCGCCCGCCACCACGATGTCGCCGGTGCGCAGGGTGCCGCGCTCGACGAGCACGGTGGCCACCGGGCCGCGGCCGCGGTCGAGCTTGGCCTCGATCACCGTGCCCTCGGCCGACCGCTCGGGGTTGGCGCGCAGGTCTAGGATCTCGGCCTGGAGGGCGAGACCCTCCAGCAGTTCGTCGAGGCCGTCCTTGGTCTTGGCCGAGACCTCGAACTCGAGGGTCTCGCCGCCCATCGACTCGACCTGGATGTCGTGCTGCAGGAGCTCGGTGCGGACCCGCTGCGGGTTCGCGTCGGGCTTGTCGATCTTGTTGATCGCCACGATCAGCGGCACCTCGGCCGCCTTGGCGTGGGAGATCGCCTCGATCGTCTGGGGCATGACGCCGTCGTCGGCCGCCACCACCAGCACCACGATGTCCGTCACCCGGGCGCCGCGGGCGCGCATCGAGGTGAAGGCCGCGTGGCCGGGGGTGTCGATGAAGGTGATCTTGCCGCCGGACGGCGAGGTCACCTGGTAGGCGCCGATGTGCTGCGTGATGCCGCCCGCCTCGCCGGAGACGACGTTGGCATTGCGGATCGCGTCGAGCAGCGAGGTCTTGCCGTGGTCGACGTGGCCCATGATGGTCACGACCGGCGGGCGCGGCTGGGTGTCGTCGTCGGTGTCGGCCTCGTCGAACAGACCTTCCTCGACATCCGACTCCGCGACGCGGCGCACGGTGTGGCCGAGTTCCTCGGCGATGAGCTGCGCCGAATCCGAGTCGATCACGTCGGTGATCTTGTGGATCTGGCCCTGCTTCATCAGCATGCGGATGACGTCGACCGCCCGCTCGCTCATCCGGTTGGCGAGCTCCTGGATGGTGATCGTCTCCGGGATGACCACCTCGCGGGCCAGCTTCTCCTTCTGCTCCACCTGGCGGTGGCCGGTCAGGCGCTGGTTGCGGCGGCGGAACGAGGCGAGCGAACGGGTGCGCTCGTCCTCGCCCGAGGTCGCGGTCGCGATGGTCAGGCGGCCGCGGTTGCGGTCGCCGCCCGGCGACTTCGGCGTCTTGGGCGGAGTGATGACCTTGAGCGGCATGCCGGGACGGCGGATGACCCGCTTGGTCTCGGCCTCCTCCTCGGCAGCGGCCGGACGGGCCGTGGCGGGACGCGCGGCACCGGCGGCGGCGGGCTTCGCCGCGGCGGTGGCGGGCGTCTCGGGCTTCGGCTCGGGCTTGGGCTCGGGCTTCGGCGCCGGGCGCGCCATGAAGTTCAGGTCGCGGGGCTTGCGCGAATCGGCCGTCAGGACGCGGCGCGGCTCGGCCGGCGCGGCCGGACGGGTGATGCCGACGCTCGGAACCGTGCGGGCGGCGCCGGGCACCGCCGAGGCGCGCGCACCGGCCGGGACGGCCGGACGGGTACCGGC
>NZ_JACWCT010000030.1 GCF_016613415.1 Methylobacterium ajmalii
GTCGCGCCCCGTCCCGAGCCGGTCCGGGCCGAGCCCCCGCGCCGCGAGCCGGAGCCCGCCCGCAAGGCCCCCGTCCGCCCCGGCCAGGCCGAGGCGAAGCCGGTGCCCGCGGCCGCCGCCGAGCGCGCCGCCAAGCTCAACCTGCGCAAGCCCGAGCCGCGCGAGGAAGAAGAGCGGGTCGCCGTCAAGGCGCAGGCGAAGGCCGCCGCCAAGGTCGCCGCGCGCCAGCAGGACGACGACGAGGACGACAGGACCGCCGCCAAGCCGAAGGCCGTCAAGGTCGAGGCCCGGAAGCCGGAGCCGAAGGCCGAGCACAAGCCCGAGAAGGTCGCCGAGAAGGCGAAGCCCGAGGTCAAGAAGGTCGCCGAGCTGCACAAGCCCGAGCCCAAGAAGGTCGAGGCCAAGCAGGTCGAGGCGAAGGTCGAGGCCAAGAAGCCCGAGCCGAAGCCGGTGGAGGCCAAGGCCGAGGTGAAGAAGCCCGAGCCGAAGAAGGTCGCCGAGGTGAAGCCGGAGCCGAAGCCGGAGCCGGCCAAGCCCGTGAAGGTCGCGGCCCTGCCGGAGAAGGCGCCCGAGCCCGCGCCGGCGCCCGCGGTCGCCCCGGCGGCGCCCGAGCCGCAATCGACCTTCCGCTGGCCGGCCCGCGGCCGGGTGATCAACGGCTACGGCTCGAGCGGCAATGAGGGCATCAACATCGCGGTGCCGGAAGGCACCCCGGTCAAGGCCGCCGAGGAGGGCACCGTGGCCTATGCCGGCAGCGACGTGAAGGGCTACGGCAAGCTCGTCCTGGTGCGCCACTCCAACGGCTACGTCTCGGCCTACGCCCATAACGGCGAGATCGACGTGCGGCCGGGCGAGAAGGTGAAGCGCGGCCAGACCATCGCGAAGTCCGGCGCGTCCGGCAACGTGACCTCGCCGCAGCTGCACTTCGAGATCCGCAAGGGCGCGACCCCGGTCGACCCGATGCCGCACCTCGCGAGCAACTGAACGTCGAGCGAGCGAGACGGGAGCGGGGCGCGCGAGCGTCCCGCTTTTTCGCGTCGGCGGCTCACGCCTCGCGGCGGGAGTCTCCCTCGCCGAGTTCCGCATTCATTCCCGCCGCCAGGTCGAAGAACCGCCGCCGCACCTCGGCCGAGAACGGGTTCTCGCGCTCGATCGCGTGGTAGACCTCCGGGGCGTCGTGCCGGACCATCCCGACCGCCTGCATCACCAGGTCGAAGCTGCGGGTCGTCATCCGGGTCGGCAGCGGCTCCATCGCCACCAGCACCTTGGCGATGAGATGGGTCAGGCCCTGCACCGCCGCCGCCTCGCGGTCATGCGCCTCCGGCGTGGTCAGGATCACCGTGAGGCCGAGGGCGCGGCGCAGGAACGCGCCGACCCGGCGCGCCTGCTCGCCCCGCACCGGGCAGACCGCGATCTTGAGCCCGCGCAGGCCGTCGCGCGCGCTCTGCGGCCCGAAGAGCGGGTGGGTGGCGACGATGTCGACGTCGATCGGCAGCCCCGCCCGCATGATCTCGGCCGGGCGCACCTTCACCGAGCCGACATCGAGGACGAGAGCGCCCGGCCGCAGGTGCGGGGTCACGCCCTCCACCACCGCGGCGAGAGTCGAGACGGGAGTGGCCAGGATCACCACCGGGCAGGCGGCGGCCTCGGCGAGCGTGGCGGGCGCGGCGCCGGATTCCGCGATCGCGCCCGAGGGCACGAACGGGTCGTGGACGCGCAAGTCGGCGTGCGGCGCCAGATGCGCGGCGACGAGGCGGCCGAACGCGCCGAAGCCGATCAGGCCGACCGAAACGGGGGTGTCGAGGGGAAACGGCACGGGAGAGACCTCGGCGGTGGGCGAGGTCGGCGGGCCTGGAACTTTCGAAAAAAAGCCTCAACCGCCGACACGTCGCAGCGGTTGAGAGATAACGAGCACTCCGCCGCTTAAGGATGCGGCGCGGGATAGAGTCCGGTCGGGAGGGCGCTGGTCATGGCCGAGCCTGTAGCCGCAGCCGGCCGGCACCGTCAATCGGCCCCATTCAGTTAGAACTCGATCCCCTCCTGCGCCTTCACCCCGGCGGCGAAGTGATGCTTGACGACCGCCATCTCGGTCACGAGGTCGGCGGCGGCGATCAGCTCCGGCTTGGCGTTGCGGCCGGTGACCACGACGTGCAGGTCGGGCCGGCGCCGGCTCAGGGCCTCCACCACCTCGGCGAGCGGCAGGTAGTCGTAGCGCAGCGCGATGTTGAGCTCGTCGAGGACGAGGAGCCGGATCGCCGGATCGGCCATCAGCGCCTCGGTCCTCGCCCAGGCGGCGCGGGCGGCCGCGACGTCGCGGTCGCGGTCCTGCGTCTCCCAGGTGAAGCCCTCCCCCATCGTGTGCCACTCGACCTGGTCGGCGAAGCGGTCGAGGGCGAAGCGCTCGCCGGTCTCCCAGGCGCCCTTGATGTACTGCACCACCCCGACCCGCCAGCCGCGGCCGAGCGCCCGCAGCATCAGCCCGAAGGCCGCGGTCGACTTGCCCTTGCCGGGGCCGGTATGGACGATGAGCAACCCCTTCTCGATCGTCTTCTCGGCCACCTCGGCGTCCTGGACCGCCTTGCGCTTCTCCATCTTGGCGCGGTGGCGCGCCGCCTCGTCGTCGCTCATTGCGTCTCTCCCTTGATCGTCATGGGCAGGCCCGCCACCACCAGCACCACCCGGTCGGCGAGCGCGGCCAAGCGCTGGTGCAGGCGGCCGGCCTCGTCGCGGAACCGGCGGGCGAGCGCGTTCTCGGGCACGATGCCGAAGCCGACCTCGTTCGAGACCAGCACCAGGGGTCCGGGCGCCGCGGCGCAGGCCGCGAGCAGGTCCGCGACCTCGGCGGCGAGGTCGGCCTCCTCGTCCAGCATCGCGTTGGTGAGCCACAGCGTCAGGCAGTCGACCAGCACCGGCCGGCCCGGCGGCGCCCGGCGGATCGCCCCGGCGAGGTCGCGGGGCGCATCCACGGTCTCCCAGGGCGGCGGCCGGCGGGCGCGGTGGAGGGCGATGCGCTCGCGCATCTCGTCATCCCACCCTTGCGCCGTCGCGACGTAGAGCCAAGGGCCGGCCTGCGCCGAGACCAGCCCCTCGGCATGGGCGCTCTTGCCCGAGCGGGCGCCACCCAGCACCAGGGTCAGGCGCGGCACGGCGCGGGTCTCGTCCGGCACGGAACTCTCCTCGGGCGCGGGGGTCGGGTGGAAATCCATCGAATGGGGGGTGTCGGGGCACGGCGCGGCGATTGCAAGCCCGCAGACGAGCGGCTAGGGTCGAGGAGACGGTGCCTCGATCACGAGGTGAAAAGGGAACGCGGAAACCGGGATCGTCTCGGCCTGCCGCGGCTGCCCCCGCAACTGTGAGCGGACGATTACGGCCCGCCATCGGCCACTGGAGCGATCCGGGAAGGCGGTGGGTCGGTGTTGAGAGCCCGCGAGCCAGGAGACCTGCCGTCATCCTTTCCTCTCGACGCCGCCGGTGGGGCGGCAGGAGCTTCGTCATGGTCGCGATCACCCGTACCCTCTCCCCCGCCCTGGTCGGCGAGCGCCTGAGCGCCGTGCTCCTGGCCGCCACCCTCGGCGTCGGCCTGCTGTTCGTCTCGGGCTTCGCGCCCGTGGTCGCCCTGCACAACGCCGCGCACGACTGGCGCCACTCCGCCAACTTCCCCTGCCACTGACCAGGGCTTGACCGAACGCGGCTGCGCGGCCTGCGCCCTTCACGGGGTGCGGGCCCGTTTCCCGTTGGTCGTGCAGGTGATCCCTCGATGATGAAACGACTGCTCGCCGCGGCCCTGGTCGCCGGCTTCCTGGCCGCCTGCGTGGCGTCCGTGCTGCAATTCGCCCTCACCTCGCCGCTGATCTTGGCGGCGGAGAAGTACGAGACGGCCAAGATCGCCGGGCCGGCCTTCGCCGGCAGGGCCTTGTCCAACCCGCTGATCGTGCTGGCCCATGCCGGACACGACCATGCCGGCCACGACCATGGCGGCGAGCCGCAATGGCAGCCCGCCCCCGGCCTGCCGCGCCTCGCCTTCACGGCGCTCGCCACCCTGGTGAGCGGCGTCGGCTACGCCTTGCTGCTCGGCGCCGTCCTGGTCGCGACCGGCCGCACCGTGACGCCGGGCGAAGCGCTCAAGTTCGGCATTGGCGGCTTCCTGGCCGCCGGCCTCGCTCCCGCGATCGGGCTGCCGCCGGAACTGCCCGGCATCGCCGCGGCGGGCCTCGAATCGCGCCAGCTTTGGTGGGTGGCGACCGCCCTCGCCACGGGTATCGGCCTCTACCTGATCGCGGTCCGCCGCGGCCCGGCGGCGATCGCGGTCGGCCTCGCCCTCCTCGTCGCGCCGCATGTCTGGGGCGCGCCGCACGGGCCGGAAGAAATCTCCGCCATGCCGCCGGTCTTCGCGGCGCAGTTCGCCGCCCGGTCGCTCGCCATCGGCTTCACCTTCTGGGCGGTGCTCGGCCTCGCCTTCGGCTGGGCCTGGGGGGCGGTGGCGGGACGGACGAGAGATTCCGTCCGCGGCGGGGTGGCGGCGTGAGCGATCCCATCTCCCCCGATATCTGCGTCCTCTATGTCTGCACCACCTGCCGCGACGCGGCCGATCCGGCCGACGGCCCCCGCGCCGGGGCCCGCCTGCACGAGGCGCTGGCCGCCGCGCTGGCCGCCCGGCCGGGCGCGCCGGTGACGATCGAGCCGGTGGAGTGCCTCTCGGTCTGCAAGCGGTCCTGCACGGTCGCGGTCGCGAGCCCCGGCCGCTGGACCTACGTCTACGGCGACCTCGACCCGGCGGCCTCCGCCGAGGTCATCCTCGACGGCATCGGCCTCTATGCCGGGACGCCGGACGGCATCGTGCCCTGGCGCGAGCGTCCGCAGGAGTTCCGCAAGGGTGTCGTCGCCCGCATCCCTCCCGCGCCGGTGAACGCATGACCATCCTCAACAAGATCCCCTGCACCATCGTCACGGGCTTCCTCGGCGCCGGCAAGACGACACTCGTGCGCCACGCGATCGAGCACAACGACGGCCGGCGGCTCGCCATCATCGTCAACGAGTTCGGCGATGTCGGCTTCGACGGGTCCCTGCTCGCCGAATGCGGCATCCCGGGCTGCGACGCCGATGCCGTGGTGGAGCTGCCGAACGGCTGCATCTGCTGCACCGTCGCGGACGATTTCGTGCCGGCGCTCAACAAGCTCCTCGACCGGCCCGAGCCGCCCGAGCACATCCTGATCGAGACCTCGGGCCTCGCCCTGCCCAAGCCCCTCGTCCAGGCCTTCAACTGGCCGGCGATCCGCTCACGGGTCACGGTGGACGGCGTGGTGGCGGTGGTGGACGGCCCGGCGGTGGCGTCCGGCGCCTTCGCGGACGATCCGGAGGCACTGGCCGAGCAGCGCGCGGCCGATGCCAGCGTCGACCACGAGAACCCGCTCGAGGAGGTGTTCGAGGACCAGCTCCTCTGCGCCGACCTCGTGGTGATGAACAAGTCCGACCTCCTCGACGAGAGCGAGCGGGCGCGCGTCCGCGCCGAGGTCGAGGCGCACCTGCCGCGCGCCGTCAAGCTCGTCGAGACCGCCCACGGCGCTCTCGATCCCCGCGTGCTGCTGGGCCTCAACGCCGCGGCCGAGGACGACCTCGCCGCCCGCCCCTCGCATCACGAAACGGAAGAGGACCACGACCACGACGACTTCGAGAGCGTGGCGATCCCCGTGGCTGCCGCCGGCTCGCCCGAGGACCTCGCCGCCCGGGTCGCCAAGGCCGCCGAGGTCGCGGGCGTGCTGCGCATCAAGGGCTTCTGCGCCGTCGCCGACAAGCCGATGCGCCTCGTCGTCCAGGGCGTCGGCCGCCGCATCGCCCACCATTATGACCGCCCCTGGCGCCCGGCCGAGCACCGCGACGGCACGCTGGTGGTGATCGGGCTCACCGGCTTCGACAAGGCGGCGGTGACGGCGGCGCTGAAGGGCTGAGGGATCGGTACGCCAGTTCCGGCGTACCGGGTCTCGCGGCCTGCGACAGGCCGTCCGTGTCGGGAAGAAGTGCGGGTCCCTCCTCTCCCCGCCCGCGGTGAGAGGAGGGACCCGCGCTTTACTTTCGAAGCAGGATGCTTGACGCCATGGCGTCGGGATGAGGCCGAACCTCGACTGTCGAAACCCCCAGCCCCGGAGGGCCATCCCATGTCGGAGCCGGCGCCGCGGCCTTGGAGCGTGCAGGAGTTCTTCTCCTGGCAGGAACAGCAGCCCGAGCGCTACGAGCTGGTCGGGGGGGCGCCGGTGCGCCTGATGGCGGGCGCCCGCAACGTTCACGACGACATCGTCGTCAACCTCGTGGCGGAGTTCCGCACGCGCCTGCGCGGCACGCCGTGCCGACCCTTCACCGGCGACGGCAGCGTCGAGACCCTGCCCGGCCAGATTCGCCGGCCCGATCTCGGCGTCGATTGCGGGCCCCGTGATCCGGACGGGCTGAGCGCGGCCGAGCCGCGGCTCGTCGTCGAGGTGCTGTCGCCTTCCACGCGCGACTTCGACGCCTTCGACAAGCTGGAAGAGTACAAAACGCTGCCGAGCCTCGCGGCGATCCTGCTGGTCGAGCCGAACGCGCCCGAGATCGCCCTGTGGCACCGGGATGCGGACGGGGTCTGGCAGCGTCGCCTCGTGACGGGGCTCGACGGGACGATCGATCTGCCCGAGTTCGGCATGACCCTGGCGCTGGCGGACGTCTATGACGGCATCGCCTTCCCGGCGCGGCCACGCCTTGTCTCTGGGACCGGGGACTAGGATGCACCTGCTGCGCGTCGATACGGTCTCCCTCGACGAGGGCGAGGCGGCGATCGATCTGGGCCAGGCGCCCGGCGACATCATCGCCCTGTCCTTCACCGATTCCGACCTCGCCGGGCTCGCCGGCGCCTACGCGTCGTTGTCCGGCGACTGGCCGAGCCTGCGGCTCGCCAAGATGGCGCAGCTGCGCCACCCGCTCTCCGTCGACCTCTACGCCGACGCGGTGATCGCCCGGGCGCGCTTCGTGCTGGTGCGCTGCCTCGGCGGGATGGATTACTGGCGCTACGGCCTCGAGCGGCTGGCCGAGACCTGCCGGGCCCATGGTATCCCCTTCGTCGTGCTGCCGGGCTGCGACCGGCCCGATCCGCGGCTGGCCGCCATCTCGACCGTCGCGCCGGAGCTGCGCGACGCCCTCGACGGCTACGTCCGGGCCGGCGGGATCGAGAACCTGCGCGGGCTCCTGACCCGGATCGCCGCCGAGCTCGGCCGGCCGGTCGTCGCCACGCCGCCCCGGGCCCTGCCGCGGGGATTCGCCTGGTGCCCGGGCTGCGGCCCCCTCGACGCGCTCGGCCCCGCCTCGCCCCTGCCCCGCGCCCTGGTGCTGGTCTATCGCTCGGCGATTCTCGGCGGCGATACCGCGCCGGCTGCCGCACTCGCCGCCGCCCTGTGGGAGCGGGGGCTCAGCCCCGCCATCGTCGCCGTCGCGAGCCTGAAGGACCCGGAGGCGGTGGCGGTCGTGCGCGAGGCGGTGGCCCGGCACCGGCCCGCCGTGATCGTCGCCGCCACCGCGTTCTCGGCCCGGGACGATGCCGGCTTCGTCCTCGATGCCGCCGATTGCCCGGTGGTCCAGGCCTTCACGGTCGGCTCGGGCCGGGACGCCTGGGCGGCCTCCGCCCGGGGGCTCAACGCCGCCGACCTCGCCATGCAGGTCGCCCTGCCGGAATTCGACGGGCGCCTCTCCGGTTTCCCGATCTCCCACAAGCAGGAGGCGCCGGAGGTCGAGGGGTTCCGCGAGCGCCGGGCGGTGCCGGATTTCGCCGGCATTGTCGCCACGGCCGACCGGGCCGCCGCCTGGGCCCGCCTCGCCGGCATCCCGCGGGGAGAGCGCCGCCTCGCCCTCGTCCTGTCCGATTACCCGGCCCGGGGTGGCAGGGCCGGATTCGCGGTCGGGCTCGACACGCCCGCGAGCACGACGGCGATCCTCGACCTGCTCCGCCGCGAGGGCTACGCCGTCACGGACATCCCCGAGGCCGACGCCCTGATGCGCCGGCTCACCGAGGATGCGCCGGACCTCGCGGTGCCGCTTGCCGCCTACGAGGCCTGGCGCGCCCGGCTGCCGGCGGAGGCGCGCGCGGCGCTCGCCGCGGAATGGGGGATGCCTGCGGACGACGCGAGCGTCCGGGAGGGCGCCTTCCGGTTCCGGGCGGTGCGGGCCGGCCGGGTGCTGGTGGCGCTCCAGCCCGACCGCGGCCACAAGGGCGACCGCAAGGCCGGCTACCACGACCCCGACGCGGTGCCCTGCCACGCCTACCTGGCGTTCCATCTCGCGCTGCGCGGCGAGGCGGATGCCCTGATCCATCTCGGCACCCACGGCACCACCGAGTGGCTGCCCGGCAAGGCGGTGGCGCTCTCGCCCGCCTGCTGGCCGGCTCTCGCGGTCGGGGCGCTGCCGGTGGTCTATCCGTTCATCGTCGACGATCCGGGCGAGGCGGCGCCGGCCAAGCGCCGGATCGGCGCCGTCACGATCGGCCACCTGCCGCCGGAGACGGCCGCTGCCGGACTCGACCCGGAGGCCGCGACCTTGCGCGAGCTGGTGGAGGAATACTCCGCCGCCACCGTGCTCGATCCGCGCCGCGCCGCCCTGATCGCCCGCGGCATCCTCGAGCGGGCCGGGGATGCGGGGCTGCTGGCAGCGGCCGGCATCGACCGCGACACCCCGATGCCCGACGCGCTGGCCGCCCTCGACGCGCATCTGTGCGACCTCGCCGAGGTGACGATGCGCGACGGGCTGCACGTCTTTGGGACCGCACCGGAACCCCATGCCGAATGCGGGCCGGCGGAGCGGGCGGGGCTGCTCGCCGCCCTCGATGGCCGCTTCGTAGCCCCGGGGCCCGCCGGCTCGCCGGCCCGCGGCCGGGCCGACGTGCTGCCCACCGGGCGCAACCTCGCGACCCTCGATCCCCGTGCCCTCCCGACCAGGGCCGCCACGATGCTCGGCGACAAGGCCGCGGCCGAGGTGGTGCGGCGCTACCTGCAGGACGAGGGCGAGTACCCGGCCCGCCTCGTCATGGACCTGTGGGCCTCTCCGACTCTGCGCACCGGCGGCGAGGACGTGGCGCAGGCGCTCGCGCTGATGGGCGTACGCCCGACCTGGGACCACGCCTCGACCCGGGTGACCGGATTCGAGGTGCTGCCGCTCGCCCTTCTCGACCGGCCGCGGATCGATGTGACGGTGCGGGTGTCCGGCGCCTTCCGCGACACCTTTCCCGACACCCTGGCGCTCCTCGACCGGGCCGCCCGGGCGGTCGCGTCGCGCGAGGAGGAGGATGCCGACAACCCGCTGGCGGCCGCCCGCCGCCGGGGCGAGGCGCCCGCACGGGTCTTCGGCGCCGCGCCCGGCCGCTACGGCGCCGGCACCGCGTCGCTCGCCCTCGACGGCGAGTGGTCCGGACGCGGCGACCTCGCCCGCGCCTACCTCGACGCCACCGCGGAGGCGACGGGAGCGGAGGATGCCGATTTCGCCGCCCGGGTCGCGGCGGCGGACGCCTACCTGCACGCCTTCGACGTCGCCGAGCGCGACCTTCTCGACGGCGATGCCGGCGCCGACGCGATGGGCGGCTTCTCGGCCGCGGCGGCCTCGCTCGGGGCGGCGCCCGCGCTCTACAGCCTCGACACCAGCCGGCCCGAGGCGCCGAAGGCCCGCACCGCCCGCGAGGACGTCGCCCGCCTGGTGCGCGGGCGGCTGACCCATCCGCGCTGGATCGCCGCGCAGCTCCGCCACGGCTGGCGCGGGGCGCAGGAACTGGCCCAGGGGCTCGACGCCGTCTTCGTCATGGCGGCGGCCACGGACGCGGTGGCGGATGCCGAGATCGACCGGCTCTACGACGCCTATCTCGGCGACCCCGAGGTGCTGGCAGCGATCGAGGCGGCGAATCCCGGCGTCGCCGAGGCGCTCCGGTCCCGCTTCGCCGAGCTGCGCGACCGCGGCCTGTGGCAGAGCCGGCGCAACTCGCTTTCCGCCCTCGAGCCTCGCGAGGCCGCGGAATGAGCGTGGACCCGGCGCCCCGCCGCGGCTGGTGCCCCGGCCTCGCCCGGCCGATGCCGACCGGCGACGGGCTCCTCGTGCGCCTCCACCCGGTCTCCGGCCGGCTCTCGGCCGTGCAGGTTCGCGCGGCGGCCCGTGCGGCCCGCGAGGGCGGGAACGGCCTCCTCGACGTGACGGCCCGGGGCAACCTGCAGATCCGCGGCGTGACGGCGGAGAGCCACGGAGGCGTGGTCGGGATTCTCGCAGCGGCAGGCCTCGGCGACGCGCGCCAGGACGGCGGACCGCAGCGCCTGACCCTCGACGCGCCGCTTGCGGGGGCGGATGCCCTCGCCGTGGTCGCGGCCGTGGAGGCGATCGGACGGGAGATCGCGGGGCTGCCGGCAAAGACCCTGGTGGCGGTGGAGGATGCGGCGGGCGGGCTCGGGCCGGTCGAGGCGGATGTCTGGGTGCGGGTGGCATTCGACGAAAGGTGCCCCCTCACCTCGATGTCGCCGTCTCAGGCGCGAGTTTTCTCCTCTCCCAGCGGGCGGGGAGAGGAGACGCGCACATGGCGGCGAGCGATGTCGGACAGCGCCGAAGACACGCTTCTTCCGGCGCTCCAGCTCGCCATCGCAACCCCGGCCGCCCCACTCTGGCTCGCGCCGATGCCGGCCCCCGCCGCGCTCGCCGCCCTGCGCACGCTCCTGCACGGCCTCGCCGCCTCGGGGGCCCGCCGGATGCGCGCGCTTCCCGACGCGGCACGCGGCACCCTCCTCGACGGCCTCGAACGGGGCGATGCGCCGCCGGCCGGCATCGTGCATCCCGCCGGCCTGCACGGCCGCACGCTCCTCGCCGAACTGCCCTTCGGCCGCTGCGATGCCGCCCTTCTCGACCGCCTCGCAGGGTGGAGCGAGCGCTACGGGGACGGCCGCCTCGCCCTCACGCCGGGCCGGGGCGTCGCCCTGACGGCCCGCGACGACGCGAGCGCGGTGCGCTTGCGCGACGAGGCGGCGTCCGCCGGCCTGATCGTCGATCCCGCCGACCCGCGCCGGGCGGTGGCCGCCTGCCCCGGCG
>NZ_JACWCT010000031.1 GCF_016613415.1 Methylobacterium ajmalii
TGGCGCTCGCGGCGGCCCGCGGCGTCATCCCGGCGGCCGAGGCCGAGGCGGCCCGGGCCGAGCCGGTACCGCGCGGGCGAAAACCCTTCCCGATGCTGGCCCCCCACGCCGCCGAGGCCGCCCTGGCGCAGGAGCCTGGCCGGGCGGTGCATCGCCTGACCCTCGATGCCCGGCTGCAGGCCCGGCTCGAGCCGCTGGCGGCCGAGCGGGCGGCGGCGCTCGGGCCCGGCCTGTCGGCGGCGCTCCTCGTCGTCGACAACGCCACCGGCGAGGTGCGGGCCCAGGTCGGCAGCGCCGGCTACCTCGATCCGGCCCGCGCCGGCGCCATCGACATGACCGGAGCCGTGCGCTCGCCGGGCTCGGCGCTGAAACCCTTCGTCTACGCCATGGCGTTCGAGGCGGGCCTCGCCCATCCGGAGACCCTGATCGAGGACCGACCGTCCCGGTTCGGCGCGTCCTACGCACCGGAGAACTTCGACCTCACCTTCCAGGGCACGGTGACGGCGCGGCGCGCGCTGCAGCTCTCCCTCAACGTGCCGGCGGTGGCGCTGATGGAGGCGGTGGGCCCCGCCCGGTTCATCGCCCGCCTGCGCGGCGCCGGTGCCGCCATCGCCCTTCCGCGGGACGCCGCCCCCGGCCTGCCGGTGGCGCTCGGGGGACTGGGCATCACGCTCACCGACCTCGCGCGGCTCTATGCCGGGCTCGCCCGCGGCGGCGAGGTGCCGGTGCTGATCCGGCGCCTCGACGGGCCGGCGCCGCCCGAGGCGGTGCTCCCGCGCATCGCCGAGCCGGTGGCGGCCTGGTACGTCGCCGACACCCTGCGGGGCACGCCCCCGCCCGAGAGCGCCCTGCCCAACCGCCTCGCCTACAAGACCGGCACCTCCTACGGCTACCGCGACGCCTGGGCGGTGGGATTCGACCGCCGGGTCACCGTGGCGGTCTGGATCGGGCGGCCGGACGGGGCCGGGGTGCCGGGCCTCGTCGGGCGGGTCGCGGCCGCCCCCCTGCTGTTCGACGCCGTGGCGCGGATCGGGGGCGAGCCCGAGCCGGTGCCGCGCCCGCGCGACGCCCTGGTGGCGGCGACCTCCGCCCTGCCGCCGCCGCTGCGCCATCTCTCCCGCGAGGCCGGTCCCGTCGACCGCCTGCGCATCGCCTACCCGCCG
Organism: Methylobacterium ajmalii; assembly: GCF_016613415.1. Classification (GTDB taxonomy): domain Bacteria; phylum Pseudomonadota; class Alphaproteobacteria; order Rhizobiales; family Beijerinckiaceae; genus Methylobacterium; species Methylobacterium ajmalii. Next base: position 1,164 of record NZ_JACWCT010000031.1, read on the forward strand.
GACGGGGCGCGGATCGACCTCGGCGCCGCGGAAGGCCCGCCCGCCGGCCTCGCCCTCAAGGCGCTCGGCGGCACCCCGCCGCTCACCTGGCTCGTCGGCGGCCTGCCGGTGACCGAATCCGACCGCCGCCAGGCCGAGTGGCAGCCCGACGGCGCCGGCTTCGTGCGGATCTCGGTGCTCGACGCGACGGGCGCGAGCGACAGCGTGATGGTGCGGATCGAGTAGCCCGATCACGTTTTCGACAGATTGGCCCAGGGTCAGCGGGGGATCGTTTCGCCCCCCGCCCCGTTCCCCCCTGGTGGAAGCGTGGCGGAGCGTGGGCGCCGCGTGGGGTTGGAGGCGCGTCGCATGGCGGATCGGCGAGACGGTCGCACGCAGATCTTTCCGGTGAAGCCGGCCCGGGTCCAGGCCGCCGAGACCCCCGGGGACGGCCTGGCGGCGCCGCTCGTCATCGCGGCGGTGATCGTGGCGGCCCTGTATTTCGGCCGCGAGATCCTGATCCCGATCGCCATCGCGGTTCTGCTCAGCTTCGTGATCGGGCCGCTGGTGGCGCTGCTGCGCAAGCTGCGCCTCGGCCGGCTGCCCTCCGTCGGCGTCGCGGTGCTGCTGCTGCTCGCCGTGGTGGCGGGCTTAGGCGGGCTCATCGGCATGCAGCTCGCCGACCTCTCGACCGGGCTGCCGCGCTACCAGCGCACCATCGCCCAGAAGGCCGAGAACCTGAAGGCCGGCCCGCTCGGCGACGTCGCCGGGTATCTGCGCAGCATCAACCACCAGATCCAGCAGGCCGGCGCGCCGGAGCAGAAGCCGGAGGAGAAACCCGAGACCAAGCGCGCCGCGCCGCCCGCGGTGCAGAACCCCGACAAGCCGGTGCTGGTCGAGATGCGCGACCGCGAGCCCGGCCCGGTGGAACTGGCCGAGAAGGTGCTGGCGCCGGTGCTCTCGCCGCTCGCCACGCTGGGCATCGTCTTCGTGGTGCTGCTCTTCATCCTGGTCCAGCGCGAGGACCTGCGCGACCGGATGATCCGCCTCGTGGGATCGAGCGACCTGCACCGCACCACCGTGGCGATGGACGACGCGGCGCTGCGCCTGAGCCGGTTCTTCCTGGTCCAGCTCGCCCTGAACGCCGGGTTCGGCCTCGTCATCGGCGTCGGGCTGTGGCTGATCGGCGTGCCGAACCCGATCCTGTGGGGCATCTTCTCGGCGCTGATGCGCTTCGTGCCCTATATCGGCGCCTTCCTGTCGGCCCTGCTGCCGCTGGCGCTCGCCGCCGCGGTCGATCCGGGCTGGAACATGGTGCTGGCCACCGCCGCCCTGTTCATCGTGCTCGAGCCCTTGGTCGGCCAGTTCATCGAGCCGCTGCTCTACGGCCACTCGACCGGGCTGTCGCCCTTCGCGGTGCTGGTCTCGGCCCTGTTCTGGACCTGGCTGTGGGGACCGGTCGGGCTCCTGCTCTCGACGCCGCTCACCGTCTGCCTCGTCGTGCTCGGCCGCCACGTCGACAAGCTCGAATTCCTCGACGTGCTGTTCGGCGACCGCCCGGCCCTGACCCCGGTCGAGAACTTCTACCAGCGCATGCTGGCCGACGACCCCGACGAGGCGCAGGAGCTGGCCGAGGCGATCCTCGCCCAATGCTCGCTCTCCTCCTACTACGACGAGGTGGCGCTGAAGGGCCTCCAGCTCGCCGCCACCGACGCCCGCCGCGGCGTGCTGACCGAGAGCCAGCTCGACCGCATCCGCGTCGGCATCGCCCAGCTGATCGAGGACCTGTCGGACCGCGACGACGCCGCGCCGGAAACGAAGCCGACGCTTGCCGGGCGCCTCCTGTCGGGAAGCCGCGACGAGGAAGTGCCGTGCGAGGCCGCCCCCGCGGTGCCGGACGCACCGGCCCCCGACGCCCTGCCGGAGGCGTGGGCGCGCGAGGGCGCGGTGCTCTGCATCGCCGGCCGCGGCCCCCTCGACGAGGCCGCCTCGATGATGCTGGCCCAGCTCCTGGGCAAGCACGGCTTCGGCACCCGGGTGGTGCCCTTCGAGGACGTCACGCGCTCGCGGATCGGCACCCTCGACGCCGAGGGCGCCCAGATGGTCTGCATCTCCTACCTGGAGATCAGCGGCACGCCGGCCCATCTGCGCTACCTCGTCCAGCGGCTGCGCCGCCGCGCCCCGGAGGCGCAGGTGCTCGTCGGCCTGTGGCCGGCGGACGACGCGGTGCTGACCGATCCGGGCGCCCGCGCGGCGCTCGGGGCCGACCACTACGCCGTATCCCTGCGCGAGGGCGTCGAGGCCTGCCTGGAGGCGGTGCGGGATGCGCCGCGCTCCGCCGCCCCCGGCGAAGCGGCCCACGCGCCGCCCCATGCCGCGCCCCCCGGGGCCGCCCTGCCGGCTCCCGGCCGGGAGCCGGTGCCGGCCGAGGCCTGAGGGCTTGACGCCGGGGCCCCGGCACCCTTTCGATCCGGGGCATGCCGGCCCTCCGGGCCGGGCGAGCGGGAAGCGGGGACAAGCATGAGCGTGGTGGATTTCGCGCGGTTCGTGGACGAGCTCGCCACCCAGTCGGGCCAGGCCATCCTGCCCTTCTTCCGCGCCGCCTTCGCCACCGAGGACAAGGCCGCGGGCCATGCCGCGTTCGACCCGGTCACCGAGGCCGACCGGGCCGGCGAGGCGGTGATGCGCCGGCTGATCGCCGCCAGCTTCCCCGACCACGGCATCCTGGGCGAGGAATTCGGCGCCGAGCGCGCCGATGCGGACTACGTCTGGGTGCTCGATCCGATCGACGGCACCCGCGCCTTCATCGCCGGCCTGCCGACCTGGGGCACCCTGATCGGGCTCACCCGGGGCGGCGTGCCGTGCTACGGCCTGATGAACCAGCCCTTCACCGGCGAGCGCTTCTACGGCGACGGCGAGGCCGCGCATTGCCAGGGCCCGCACGGCACCCGCCGCCTGCTCACCCGGCGCAAGGGCGAGCTGTCGGAGGCGGTCCTGCACACCACCGACCCGCGCCTGTTCGGCCCCGGCGACCGGGAGGCCTACGACCGGGTCGAGGGCGCCGTCCGCCTCGCCCGCTACGGCGCCGACTGCTACGCCTACGCGATGCTGGCGGCGGGCCATATCGACCTCGTGGTCGAGGCCGGGCTGAAGCCCTACGACATCGTGGCGATGATCCCGGTGATCGAGGGTGCCGGAGGCGTCGTCACCACCTGGGAGGGCACCTCCGCCGCCAAGGGCGGGCGGATCGTGGCGGCCGGCGACAAGCGGCTGCACGCGGCGGCCCTGGCGCTCCTCAATTCCTGACGGTCGGCGGCGCGAGCGGGAGGCGCGCCGGCGGCTCACCAGCCGCCGTCGCGCGGATCGCTCCGCATGGTCGCCGGGGCGGCGGGGAACGCGCCTCCGCGCATCGCCTGCGGCGGCGCGAGCGATGCCTCGAACGCGTCGACGAAATCCGGGTCCAGCCGGTCGGGCGCCATGCCCCGCAGGATTCCGAGCGCGTCGGCGTGGGGCATCGCCGGGCGGTAGGGCCGGTGCTCTGTCAGCGCCGCGTAGATGTCGCAGACCGTCATCAGCCGGACGAGGTCCTTGACCGCCTCCTTGGCCAGGCGGTCGGGGTAGCCGGACCCGTCGAGCATCTCGTGGTGGTGGCGCGCCGCCTGCAGCACGACCGGATCGCGCATCCCGGAATCGCGCAGGATGTCGTAGCCGATCGCGGCGTGCCGGCGGACCAGGGCCATCTCGTCCTCGGTGAGCGCGCCGGGCTTGGCCAGGATCGCGGCCGGGATGCGGGCCTTGCCGATGTCGTGCAGCAGCCCGGCCCGGACCAGGGCGACGCAATCGCAGGCCGGCAGCCCGAGATGGTGGCCGAAATTGGCCGCGAGACCGGCGACGTGCATCGCATGCTGGACGGCGTCCTGGCTCGGATGGCCGTGGACCAGGGCGAGCCAGGCCTGGACGCCGCCATCCTGGAGCACGCGCATGACCGGGTAGACGAGGTCGTCCACCGGAGCGAGGGCGATGCGTCCGCCGGCCGCCTCGTCGAACAGGCGCGACACCCCCGCCCGCGTCCGCTCGAAGATGCGGCCGAACAGTAAAGCGCTCATCCTGCAACTCCCCGAGGCGCCTGCGCGGTCTCCGTCGGCCGGTGGGAGCGATCCTAGATCGGCCCGTCGCGCATGGACAGCGGGTTCCCGGGCCGCTGTCAGGCCACGGCGGCCCTCGGCTCGCCCTGGGTCTCCGGCGCCGTGTCCGGCAGCGGGGCCGCCGTGCCCGGCACGAACGCGTCGAAGGCGGCCCAGAACTGGGCCCGGATCGCGTCGCGCTCCATCAGGATCTCGTGGCGGGCGCCGCGCAGGGTGATGGTGCGGCCGGCGGCGAGCCGGGCCGCGAAGCGCTCCGCCGCCGGGGTGCTGCAGACCGGATCGGCGCCGGCGGCCACCACCAGGACCGGCAGGCGGATGCCGAGGGCGTAGCGCGGATCCTCGAAGCGGCGCATCGCCCGGAAGGCGGCGGCGAGCCAGCCGACCGTGGGATCGCCGATGGCGCCGGCCCCGACCGCCAGCGCCGCGGCGGCGTTGCGGGCGTAGCGGACGGGATCGGCGGTGAGCCGGTTGTTCGGAAACGGCTTGGTGGCGATCGACACTGCCGAGCCGCCCGGCACGTAGCGACGGCCGAGGCCGAGGAGCCGCAAGGCGGCGGCGAGGCGCATCGCCGCCTTGGGCCACCGGATCATGCAGATCGCCACCATCGGGGCGAGGGCCACCAGCCGGTCGAAGGGCAGCCAGCCCTCCCGGGCGGCGGACAGGCAGATCGCGCCGCCCATCGAGTGGGCGAGGCCGAAGAACGGGCGCGGCATCCGCCCCTCGAGCACCTGCACCTCCACCGCCGCGAGGTCGAGCCGGTACTCGGCGAAATCGTCGACGTGGCCCTTGTGCGGGTCCTCGACGGTGCGGTCGGAGCCGCCCTGCCCTCGCCAGTCGAAGGCGACGACGTGGAAGCCGCGCCCGCGCAGCTCCGCCACGGTCTCGAAGTACTTCTCGATGAACTCGGCCCGGCCCTGCACCAGGCAGACCGTGCCGTGCACCACCCGCGCCGTCGGCGCCCAGGTGGCGACCCGCAGGGACAGGCCGTCGGCGGTCCGCACCGACAGGAGCGTGGCGCCCGGCGGGATCGGGTTGTCGGGCGTGGCGAGCAGCGGCACTGTCACGAGAGGGCCTCTGAAGCTGTCATCCGCCGCATCCTGGCACGGCATCCCCTAATAAGTGGGGCAGAACCTGCGCCCGTCCGGGCCTCCCGAAAAAATTCGCGAAACCCAGTCGGCGCCGGCCTTGACCAGTCTAGAGGCCACCCCAATATGCGAGGGGCGCCGGCCGATACGGCGGCGCGCAAGACCGGGACCGGCCCTCGCGGCGGTCCTTCAAGACTACATATTGCTTCAGACGGAGAATATGTCATGCGTCAGTTCGATCTCGCTCCCCTGTACCGCTCGACCGTCGGCTTCGACCGCCTGTTTTCGGCCCTCGACCAGTTCGTGACCTCGGATGCGGCCCCGACCTATCCGCCCTACAACATCGAGCGCACGGCCGAGAACGCCTACCGGATCACCCTCGCGGTGGCCGGCTTCACCGACCAGGACCTGTCGATCGAGACCCGCGAGAACGCGCTCACCGTGAAGGGCGAGCGCAAGGGCGAGGCCAAGCAGGCCGAGTTCCTGCACCAGGGCATCGCGGCCCGCGGCTTCGAGCGGCGTTTCCAGCTCGCCGACCACGTCCAGGTGACGGGTGCGGTGCTGGAGAACGGCCTGCTCCACGTCGACCTCGTCCGCGAGATCCCGGAGGCCAAGAAGCCGCGCCAGATCCAGATCGCCTCGGGCTCCCGCCCGCAGTCGATCGAGGGCAGCGTCCAGCAGGCGGCGTAAGCCGTCCCGCCCGCCGACAGGAGGAGCGCCCCGGCCGCCCGGCCGGGGCGCTTCGCCGTGTCCGCACTCCCGGCGCACGGAACCGCTCCGTCGTCCGGGACAACGTGCGTCAGGGCAGCAGGTGGGTGCCGTGGGTCAGCGCCGCGCCGGCCCGCAGGGCGACGGCGACGAACACCGTCTCGGCGATCTCCTGCTCGGTGGCCCCGGCCTTCTTGGCGGCCTCGCGGTGCACTTCGAGGCAGTACGGGCACTGGGTGGTCAGCGCCACCGCCAGCGCCATCAGTTCCTTGTACTTGCGCGGGATCGCGCCGTCGGCCAGCGCCGCCTTGTCGAGGGCCTCGAAGGCGCCCATCGCCTCGGGGGCGAGGCTCTTGAGGGCGGGCAGCTTCTTCAGGTTCGCGGCATCGTACATCGGCGTGCTCTCCTCCCGGCCTGCCGGGTCCGCCGGCCGCCCTCGATCGGGGCGGCTTCGGCACCGGAAGTGGTAGAGCATCGCGAGACCGCTGCCCAATGGGCTGCGCTCATGCCTGGCCTGCCGGGCCGGGGATCCTCTTTCGGGGTCAGAGGTCCCCGAAGGCGAGCTGGGCCGTCGCCGGGCGCTTGGAGGGCTTGCCGGTGCCCTTGTCTCCGCCCTTGCCCGCTCCCTTGGCGCTCCTGGCCGCGCCGCTCTTGGCCGCGGGCCGGCGCGCTCGCTTCGGCTCGGTGCCCTGGATGCGCGCCTTGCCCTTGTCGCGGGCCACCGCCTCGGGGGCGGCCTGGTCGCCCGAGAGCCACTTGCCGCGCTTGATCACCTCGTTCACCCGGCCCTGGTTGACGCCGAGCTTGAAGGCGATCTCCTGCTGGGTCATCTCCGTCGAGCCGTGCAGCTCGAGGATCTCGCGGGCCAGCTCCGGCGTCATCTTCTTGCCGACGATCCGGCGCCCCGGCTTCACCACGCGGTTGGCGCGGTCGCGCTCGCGCAGGCGCTCGAGAATCGCCAGCGCCATCTGCATGCCGTTCTCGCGCAGGGCTTCCTCGAATTCCTTCAGCGTCGCCATCAGGACCGAACTCCGCTGTCACGCTCCGGCAGGGAAACGGCGCCGGTCGGGGCTGGTTGCCACCGTGCACAGGTCATCCACGGTTTGTGCGCGTCCTGTTCCGGGTTGGCAACCGCCCGCCGGGGGCCATCCACCGCTCTCGCGCCGGCGGGTTGGACAAGGCCGGCGGCTTCGCGCATGGCTGTCGGCACCGGCGTTTTCGCGCATGGCCGCCGCATGCGGCCTTGGCACCGCGGCAAGGGGGACGGGATGGTTCTGGAGATCGCGCAGATCGAGGTGAAGGCCGGGCACGAGAGCGCCTTCGAGGCCGGCGTCGGCCGGGCGGCGGAGCTGTTCCGCCGCGCCAAGGGCTGCCGCGGCATGGAGCTGCAACGCTCGGTCGAGGTGCCGACCCGCTACCGGCTGATGGTCCGGTGGGAGACCCTGGAGAACCACACCGTCGACTTCCGCGAATCGGCCGACTTCCAGGCTTGGCGCGCCCTGGTCTCCGAGCATTTCGCCGCCCCGCCGCAGGTCGAGCACACGGTGCTGGCGGTCCAGGGCTTCTGAGGAAGCCGGCAGCCTGTGGGGGCCGTGACACGGCGGCCCCGACTCGCTACTCGCGGATGTGACGCTTCTCGTACCCACGGCACCCGAGATGGCCCGACCCATGGCTCGACGTCCCCTGCGCATCGGCACCCGCGGCAGCCCGATGGCGCTCGCCCAGACCGGGATGGTGCGCGACCGCATCGCGGCCGCCCATCCCGACCTCGCCGAGCTCGGCGCGATGGAGCTCGTCGTCGTCACCACGGTGGCCGACAAGGTGCTCGACCGGCCGCTCTCCGAGATCGGCGGCAAGGGCCTGTTCACCAAGGAGCTGGAGCAGGCGCTGCTCGCCGACGAGGTCGACATCGCCGTCCACTCGATGAAGGACGTCGAGACCTGGCTGCCGGACGGGCTCGTCATCGCCTGCATCCTGGAGCGGGACGACCCGCGCGACGCCTTCCTGTCGCCGCACGCGGCGCGCCTCGCCGACCTCGCGCCGGGCAGCCGGGTCGGCACCTCGTCGCTGCGCCGCGGCGCCCAGGTGCTGGTGCACCGGCCGGACCTCCGGATCGTGCCCCTGCGCGGCAATGCCAACACCCGGATGAAGCGGCTCGAGGAGGGCGCCTGCGAGGCCACCCTGCTGGCCATCGCGGGCCTGGAACGCCTCGGCCTCGCCGACCGGGCCCAGGAGATCCTGCCGGTGAGCGCGATGCTGCCGGCGGTGGCGCAGGGCGCGCTCGGCATCGAGTGCCGGGCCGGCGACACCGCGGTGATCGAGCGGCTCCAGGCGGTCGCCTGCGCCCGCACAACCATCGCGGTCGGTGCCGAACGGGCCCTGCTCGCGGAGCTCGACGGCTCCTGCCGCACCCCGATCGCGGCGCTGGCCCAGATCGACGGCGACGCCCTCACCCTCGACGGGATCCTGTTCCTACCCGACGGCAGCGCCCACTGGGCGACCCATCGCACCGGTGCGGTCGCCGACGCGCTGGCGATCGGGCGCGAGGCGGGCGCCGAGCTGAAGGCCAAGGCCGGCGAGACCTACCGGGCGAAGCTGCAATAGGCCGAGCCGGGGCTGCGGCGCGGACCGATCGCGTCCGGTCCGGGCACCGGCGGGGGCGGATCGTCGTTGGGTTCTCCTGAACGAGCCGGGCCCGTCGCCCGGCACCCCTTCGAGAAAGGCCCGGCCCATGCCCGCAATCCCGCGCCCCGTCCTGCTCCTCGCTCCCCTTGTCCTCATCCCCGTTGTCCTGGCCGCCGCGACGGTGCCGGCCGGGGCCTCCGACCTCGACCGCTACCGCTGGAAGTCCCGGGTGCTGGTGATCGCCGCCGAGGACGGGGATCCCCGGGCGGCCGCGCAGGCGCGCATCGCCGAGGCCTCCGCGATGCGCGAGCGCGACCTCGTGGTGGTGCGGGCGATCGGGGACGGAAGGGAGGCCGCCGCCCTGCGCCGGCGCCTCGGCCTGCCGGCCACCGGGTTCCGGGCGGTGCTGGTCGGCAAGGACGGCGGGCAGAAGCTCGTCGCCGCGGAGCCGATCCCGGCCGAGACCCTGGTCGCCACCATCGACGCGATGCCGATGCGCCGCGAGGAGGCGGCGGGACGGCGCAACTGAGCCATGGCGACCGGCCGCACGAAAAAGGCCGCCCCGGCGGGCGGCCTTTCCGGTTCGAGTGATCCCGCTCAGTAGCAGCGGGTCACGAGGACGCGGCGGTAGCCGTAGGGCGTCCAGCGCACCCGGGGCACCTCGTAGCAGCCGCCGCCATAGCCGTAATCGTAGCCGCCATAATAGCCGACCGGGGCGTAGCCGCCGCCGTAACCATAGCCGTAGCCGCCGTAATACGGGGCGGTGGCCGCTGCGAGGCCGAGCCCGACGCCGAGCCCGAGGCCCGCCGCGCCCCAGCCGAAGCCGCGGCGGTAGCCGTAGCCCCCGCGCCAGCCGCCGTATCCGCCGCGCCAGCCGCCATAACCGCCGCGCCAGCCGCCGCCGAAGCCGGCCTGGCGGTAGCCGAAGCC
>NZ_JACWCT010000032.1:0-31132 GCF_016613415.1 Methylobacterium ajmalii
CGATCACCCGGCCAGGCGCCTCGCCGATCTGCTGCCTTGGAACTGGATGCCAACCAGTGAGGCCGAGCAGGCCGCCTGACCAGTGGATCCGTCACCGAGCGCTTACGGATCAGGAACAGGGTGCCGAGCAAGACTTACTACGCGTTCCTCCGCTGCACCGACGCTCTCGCCATGAAGCGCGCGGACGCCACGCCGGGTCGTCGCTGACCGGCGGCTGGCACCGGGGGCCACCTCGCGCCCCCATGTCTCCTGCGCCCATGTCTCGCACGCCGAGCGGCCGTCGCCGGACGGTTCCGTCCGGCGGGGCCTGCCTTCAGATGTGCAGCGCCTCGCCGAGCGCCCTGAGGTTCGCCTCGTGGAAGGCCTCGCCGAGGGTCGGGTGGGCGTGGATCGTGCCGGCGACGTCCTCCAGCCGCGCGCCCATCTCGAGCGCCAGGCCGAACCCCGCCGCCAGCTCCGAGACCCCGGCCCCCACCGCCTGGATACCGAGGATGAGGTGGTTGTCCGCCCGCGCGGTCACCCGCACGAAGCCGTCCTCGGCGCCCAGGGTCATGGCGCGGCCGTTGGCGGCGAAGGGGAAGAGGCCGGTGCGGATCTCGTGGCCGGCGGCGCGGGCCTCGTCCGGCGACAGGCCGGCCGAGACCACCTCCGGGTCGGTGAAGCAGACCGCCGGGATCGCCACCTTGTGGAAGGCACGGCGGCGCCCCGCCACGAGGTCGGCCACCATCTCGCCCTGCGCCATGGCGCGGTGGGCCAGCATCGGCTCGCCGGTGACGTCGCCGACCGCCCAGACGTTGCGCATCGAGGTGGCGCAGCGCTCGTCGATGCGGATGAACGGCCCGCTCATGTCGAGGTCGAGCCGCTCTAACCCGAGGTCGTGCGTCCGCGCCTTGCGGCCGACCGCGACCAGGATCACCTCGGCGGGGATCTTTCGGGGTTCACCGCCGACCTCGACGTCGAGCGCGTCGCCCGAGAGCCCGGTCGCCTTGGCGCCGAGCAGCACCTCGATCCCGAGCGCGCCGAGGCGTCGCGCCACCGGCCGGGTCAGCTCGGCGTCGTAGGCCGGCAGGATCCGCTCGGCCATCTCGACCACCGTGACCTTGGCGCCGAGCTTGGCGAAGGCGGTACCGAGCTCGAGCCCGATATAGCCCGCCCCCACCACCGCCAGGGTGGCGGGGACCTTCGGCAGCGACAGCGCCTCGGTCGAGGAGATCACCCGCCCGCCGAAGGGCAGGTGGGGGAGCGCCGCCGGAACCGAGCCGGTGGCCAGGATCACGTGCTCGGCCCGTACCCGCTCGGGTCCGGTATCGGTCTCGACGAGGCAGGTCTTGCCGTCGACCATCTGCCCGCGCCCGCGCAGGATCTTGACCCCGCCGCGCTTCAGGAGCGACGCGACCCCGGTGTTGAGCCGCCCGACGATGCCGTCCTTCCAGGCCACCGTGCGGGAAAAATCGAGGCTCGGGGGGCCGGCCGAGAGACCGAAGGGCGAGGCGTCGCCGGCCTGCAGCACGGCGGCGTGATAGGCCTCGGCGGCGTGGATCATCGCCTTCGAGGGGATGCAGCCGACGTTGAGGCAGGTGCCGCCCAGCCGGTTCTCCTCGACCAGCACGGTGTCGATGCCGTGCTGGCCGGCGCGGATCGCCGCGACGTAGCCGCCCGGGCCGCCGCCGAGCACCAGGAGCTTGGTGGTGATCTCGCCCACGGGTCAGGCCTCCATGAACAACGTCGCGGGCGTCTCGAGCAGGCCTTTCAGCGCCTGCACGAACAGGGCGGCGTCGTAGCCGTCGACCACCCGGTGGTCGAAGGACGCCGAGAGGTTCATCGTCAGGCGCGGCACGAAGGCGCCGTCGCGCCAGACCGGGCGCATCACCTGCTTGTTGACGCCGATGATCGCCACTTCCGGCCGGTTGATCACCGGGGTCGTCACGATGCCGCCGAGTGCTCCCAGCGACGTGATCGTGATGGTCGAGCCCGAGAGTTCGTCGCGGGCGGCCAGGCCGTTGCGGGCGGCGTCCGCCAGGCGGCGCACCTCGGCCGCCGCGTTCCACACGTCGCGGGTCTCGGCGTGGCGGAGCACCGGCACCATCAGTCCGGACGGGGTCTGGGTGGCGATGCCGACATGGATGCCGGCATGGCGGTGGATCACCTCCGCCTCGTCGTCGTAATGCGCGTTCATCTGCGGGAAGTCCGGCAGGGCGCGCACCAGGGCCTGGACCAGGAACGGGATCAGGGTCAGCTTCGGCCGGCTTCCGCCGTAGCGCTGGTTGAGGGCGGCGCGCAGCTCCTCGACCGCCGTCACGTCGACCTCCTCGACGTAGGAGAAGTGGGCGACCCGGCGCTTGGCATCGGCCATGCGCTGGGCGATGCGCCGACGCAGGCCGATGACCTTGATCTCCTCCACGCCGGTGCGGGCGACGCGGCCGGCAGGCGCGGGCGCGGCCTCCTCGGGCGGCGCGTCGAGGTAGGCGTCGAGATCGTCGTGGCCGATCCGGCCGGCCGGGCCGGTACCACGGACCTGGCGCAGGTCGATGCCGGCCTCCAGCGCCCGCCGGCGCACGGCCGGCGACGCGACGGGCTTCTCGCCCGCCGGGCGTGGCGGGCCAGAGGAGGGAGCAGTCGCCGCGGGGCGCGGGGCAGGGGCCGACGGCTTTGCCGGAGCGGGCTTTGTCGGCTCGGCGGGCTTGGGTGCCGCGGCGGGCTTGGGTGCCGCGGCGGATTGCGGGGCGGGCGCGGGCTGCGCCGGCTCCAGGCCATCCGCGGCCGGGACCAGGGCAGAGGCGGGTTTGCCGGCCGCCGCGTCCTGCGCCTTCGCGACCTCGGGCGCCACCGCGACGCCGGAGTCCGGGGCTGAGGCGGGCGCGGCATCCCCGCCCTCGATCTCCAGCCGCACCAGTTCGGCGCCGACCGCCAGCATCTGGCCGGCCTCGGCGCCGAGCGCCGCCACGGTGCCGCTCACCGGCGAGGGGATCTCGACGGTGGCCTTGTCGGTCATCACGTCGGCGAGGGGCTGGTCCTCGCGGACCACGTCGCCGACCTTGACGTGCCAGGCCGAGACCTCGGCCTCGGCCACGCCCTCGCCGATGTCGGGGAGCTTGACGATGCGAAAGCCCATGGCTCAGCCCTCCAGCGCGGCGCGAAGGGCCCGGCCGACGCGCTCGGGACCCGGGAAGTAGGCCCATTCCTGGGCGTGCGGGTAGGGCGTGTCCCAGCCCGCCACCCGGACGATCGGCGCCTCCAGGTGGTAGAAGCAGGATTCCTGCACGAGCGCCGCCAGCTCGGCGCCGAAGCCCGAGGTCAGGGTCGCCTCGTGGGCGATGACGCAGCGCCCGGTCTTGCGCACCGAGGCCTCGATCGTCTCCATGTCGAGGGGGAGCAGCGTGCGCAGGTCGATGACCTCGGCGTCGATTCCCGTCTCGGCCGCCGCGGCTTCCGCGACGTGCACGATGGTGCCGTAGGCCAGCACCGTGACGGCCGCGCCCTCGCGCCGGATCGCCGCCTTGCCGAGCGGCACGGTGTAGTGCCCGTCCGGCACCTCGCCGAGGTCGTGGCGGGCCCACGGGGTCACCGGCCGGTCGTGGTGGCCGTCGAAGGGGCCGTTATAGAGGCGCTTGGGCTCCAGGAAGATCACCGGGTCGGGATCCTCGATCGCGGCGATCAGGAGGCCCTTGGCGTCGTAGGGGTTCGACGGCACCACGGTCTTGAGGCCGGCGACATGGGTGAACAGGGCCTCGGGGCTCTGGCTGTGGGTCTGGCCGCCGAAGATGCCCCCGCCGGTGGGCATCCGCACCACCATCGGGGCGGTGAACTGGCCGCCCGAGCGGTAGCGCAGGCGCGCGGCCTCGGACACGATCTGGTCGTAGGCCGGGTACATGTAGTCGGCGAACTGGATCTCGATGCAGGGCTTCAAGCCATAGGCCGCCATGCCGACGGCGGCGCCGACGATGCCGAGCTCGCTGATCGGCGCGTCGAAGCAGCGGCTCTTGCCGAAGCGGGCCTGCAAGCCTTGGGTGCAGCGGAAGACGCCGCCGAAATAGCCGACGTCCTCCCCGAACACGACCACGTCGTCGTCGCGCTCCATCGATACGGCCATCGCGTCGCGGATGGCCTCGATCATCGTGCGGCGCGGCATGTCAGTACCCCGCCTGCTGGCGCTGGCGGCGCAGGTGGGGGGGCATCTCGGAAAACACTCCTTCGAACATGTCGCGCGGGGAGGGCTTGCCGCCGGCATGCAGCGTGCCGTGGGTCTCGGCCTCGCGCTGGGCGGCCACGACCTCGTCGAGGATCTCGGCCTCGCCCTGGCGGTGGCGCTCCTCCGACCAGGCCCCGCGGGCGATGAGGTGATCCTTCAGGCGCTTGACCGGATCGCCGAGGGGCCAGGCGTCGAACTCGGTCTTCGGCCGGTAGGCGGAGGGGTCGTCGGAAGTCGAATGCGCGCCGGCCCGGTAGGTGACGTACTCGACGATGGTCGGCCCGAGGTTGCGTCGCGCCCGCTCGGTCGCCCATTTCGCCACCGCGTGGACGGCGAGGTAGTCGTTGCCGTCCACGCGCAGGGACGGGATCCCGAAGCCGTGGCCGCGCGCCGCGAAGGTCGAGGAGCCGCCCCGCGCAAAGCCCTGGAAGGTCGAGATCGCCCACTGGTTGTTGACGACGTTGAGCACCACCGGCGCCCGGTAGGTCGAGGCGAAGACCAGCGCGGCGTGGAAATCCGACTCCGCGGTCGAGCCGTCGCCGATCCAGGCGGCGGCGATCCTGGTGTCGTTCTTGATCGCCGAGGCCATCGCCCAGCCGACCGCCTGGACGTATTGCGTCGCGAGGTTGCCGGAGATCGAGAAGAATCCGTGCTCCTTCGACGAATACATCACCGGAAGCTGCCGGCCGTGCAGCGGATCGTTCTCGTTCGAGTAGATCTGGCACATCATGTCGACGAGCGGGTAGCCGCCAGCGATCAGCAGGCCCGCCTGCCGGTAGGTCGGGAAGTTCATGTCGCCCGGTTCGAGCGCCCGCCGGAAGGCGGTGCTCACCGCCTCCTCGCCGAGATGCTGCATGTAGAACGAGGTCTTGCCCTGGCGCTGTGCCATCAGCATGCGGGCATCGAAGGCGCGCAGCTTCATCATGTCGCGAAGGCCGGCGAGCAGCTCCTCGTCGGTGAGCGAGCCGGCCCAGGGACCGACCGCCTTGCCCTCGGAATCGAGCACCCGGATCAGCGTGTAGGCGAGGTCGCGGATGTCGGCCGCCGCCACGTCCACCTCGGGCCGGCGCACCGCACCGGCCTCCGGGATGTCGAGATCGGAGAAGCTCGGGTTGCCGCCCGGGCGGACGGCCGGCTCGGGGACGTGGAGGCTCAAGGGTGCGTGGGGATTGGGAGCGTGGGGGCTCGGGGCGTCTGGCGGCATGGGGAGGCCCTTACGGGGAGGGTGTCGCGGACGATGCGGGATGGAGGGTCAGGACGGCGCGCCGACCTGCGCCTCGACCACCATTGGATGGGGCGACAGGCGAGCGGCGAGGACGGACGGGTCCGTCCCGTCGGGGACCAGGATCGAGAGGGTGACGGCGGAGGAGGTGGCGTCGAGCGCGAGGTGTCTCAGTCTGTCGCCGGCGCGTTCGACTTCGCCGAGCAGGCGCGTGACGCCGTCGAAGACGTGGAGGATCCGCGCCCGGACCTCCACCGCATGCCCTTGTTCAAGAGCCATCTGCGCCCTCCCGCGACGCTTGATTTCCCCGACTGTAGACCGGTCCGGCCGGATGGTCCTCGCCGATTTTCGCGGCTAAAGCGGGCGATCGGAGAACGCAGCATGGCATTGAAGGGCGAAACGCCGAACAAGCGTTCCGTGCGGGCGCAAGCGCAGCGGAAGGGCGCCGAGCCGCACCGGCTCGACGAGATCGACCGCAGGATCCTGGGCGCCCTGCGGGCGGACGGGCGGCTGACGATCGCAGGCCTCGCCGAGCGGGTCGGGCTGTCGCAATCTCCCTGCTGGACTCGGCTGCGGCGCCTGGAGGAGGCCGGGCTGATCCGCGATTACGTCGCCCTGCTCGACCACCGGGCGCTCGGCATCCCGGACGTGGTCTTCATCGAGGTGACCCTCGACAAGCACGACGACGCGGTGCTGGAGGCCTTCGGCACCGAGATCCTGCGCATCCCCGAGGTGCTGGAGGTGCACCTGGTGACCGGCGAGTACGATTACATGATCAAGGTCGCGGTCAGCGGCACCGCGCATTACGAGCGGTTCCTGCGCGAAAAGCTCTACCGCATCCGCGGCATCCGCCAGTCGCGCTCGGTCTTCGCCCTGAGGACCCTGAAGCAGGAGGTCTCGGTCGATCCCGTGGCGATCGCCCGGCAGGCGCCCTGACGCGGGTACGCGGGAACCGGTCGTCCCGGCGGCGGCGTCACGGGGGCATCCCGGGACCGCGGCGCGGGGTGTCCCGGATACCGGCTCTCACGGGACGTTTCGGCAGGATCGAAGACCCCGAGCGCCAGCCACCCGGATCCCGGGCTCCCTTCGCGGTCCCGGAGGGACACGGACAGCGACCGGGCGTCGCCTCCGCGTCCCGGTCCCGTCACTCCGCCGGCGGCCGGGCGCTCTCGCGGAACGGGTGGGCCGGATAGGTGCCGATGATCCGGATCGCGCTCGAGAAGTAGGCGAGCTCGTCGAGCGCCCGGCGCAGGGACGGTTCCTCCGGGTGGCCGTCGACCTCGGCGTAGAACTGGGTCGCGGTGAACTGGCCCTCGACCATGTAGCTCTCGAGCTTGGTCATGTTGACGCCGTTCGTGGCGAAGCCGCCCAGCGCCTTGTAGAGCGCCGCCGGGATGTTGCGGACCCGGAACATGAAGCTCGTCACCGTCGGACCGGCGCCCGCCGGGGGCACCACCGGCTCGCGGGAGAGCACCACGAAGCGGGTGGTGTTGTGCTCCTCGTCCTCGACGTTCTCGGCCAGGATCGACAGGCCGTAGATCTCGGCGGCGAGCCGGGGCGACAGCGAGGCGCGGGTGCGGTCGCCGGCCTCGGCGACCTGGCGGGCGGCGCCGGCGGTGTCGGGCGCGACCACCGCCTTGAGGCCGAGCCGCCGGATGATCTTGCGGCACTGGCCGAGCGCGTGGACGTGGCTGTGCACGGTGCGGATCTCGTCGAGCGCCACGCCCGGCAGGGCCATGAGCTGGAAGCGGATCGGCAGGAACTGCTCGCCGATGATGTGGAGGCCCGAGGCCGGCAGCATGTGGTGGATGTCGGCGACGCGGCCCGCGATCGAGTTCTCGATCGGGATCATGCCCAGCGCCGCCGAGCCGTCCTGCACCGCCGTCAGCGCGTCCTCGAAGGTGGCGCAGGGCAGCGGCGTCCAGTCCGGATAGGCCTCGTTGATGATGATGTGCGAGTTGGCGCCGGGCTCGCCCTGGTAGGAGATCGTCTGGTTCATCGCGCAAGCTCTTCGGAGATCAGTTCAGGCGCCGTGCGGCCAGGACGGCGCGGGCGCGCTCGAGGTCGTGGGGGGTGTCGACGCCGAGCGGCACGTCGTCCACCACCACGGCGTCGATCCGCATTCCGGCCTCGAGCGCCCGCAGCTGCTCGAGCTTCTCGCGCAGCTCGAGCGGGCTCGGCGGCAGCGCCACGAAGCGGGCGAGCGCCCGGCGGCGATAGGCGTAGAGCCCGATATGGTGGAGGAGGGGGCCGTCGCCGTAGGGCGCGGTGGCGCGGGTGAAGTAGAGCGCCCGCAGCCGCCCCGGCGCGATCTCGGAGCCGACGAGCTTGACGACGCTCGGCTCGGTCCGCTCCTCGGGCCGGGTGATGACGGCGCACAGCGTCGCGATGTCCACCCCTCGGTCGGCCAGCGGCACCACGGAGGCGGCGATCGCCCTGGGGTCGATGGTCGGCAGGTCGCCCTGCACGTTCACCACCACGTCGTGGCGCCCCTCCGGGTCGATCACCTCCAGGGCCTCGGCGAGGCGGTCGGAGCCCGACGGGTGGTCGGGCCGGGTCATCACCGCCAGTCCCCCCACCGCCTCGACCGCCTGCACGATGGCGGGCGTGTCGGTGCAGACCACCACGGGCCCGAGGCCGGCCTCGATCGCGCGGCGCCAGACATGCACGATCATCGGCTCGCCGGCGATGTCGGCCAGCGGCTTCTCGGGCAGGCGGGTCGCGGCGAGACGGGCGGGGATCAGGACGAGCGGGTCGGACATGCGGGGGCTTCGCATCCTGCGGGGCGTCGGTTGCCCGGCGAGCCGCGGCTCTTAGCAGTGCGGGCGGGGCTTGTCATGACGGCCGGCTTCGGCGGGGCTCCTGATCGCGGCGGACGCCAACCGTGGCGCCGTCCACACGCCGGCGCTCTGCGACGAACCGACGATGTTTAGAGCCATTGTCAACGGTGTCGCAGAACGGCTAAGCACCGGCGGACTATCACTGCGGCGTGGCGCCGGGCCGCGCCTCGAATCGCCCCTGCTCACCGGAGCATCGGAGCTGCCGAGAATGGATTCCTTCGAGCTTAACAAGGTCGCCGGCGCAGTGCTCGGCGCCCTTCTCCTCGCGATGGGGACGGGCTTCGTGGCCGAGCTGATCTACAAGCCGAAGCCGGCGGGTGATCGCGGCTACGCCCTGCCCGCCGCCGAGGAGAATGCCGGCGCCGCCGCGCCCGCCGCCGCCAAGGAGGAGCCGCTGCCCGTGCGCCTCGCCAGCGCCGACGCCACCAAGGGCCAGGCCGCCGCCAAGAAGTGCATGGCCTGCCACAGCTTCGAGAAGGGCGGTCCGAACAAGGTCGGTCCCGACCTCTACGGCGTCGTCGAGCGGCCGAAGGGCAGCCATGAGGGCTTCGGCTACTCCGCCGCCATGAAGGCCAAGGGCGGCAACTGGACCTACGAGGACCTGGACCACTTCCTGCACGCCCCCAAGCAGTACGTGCAGGGCACCATCATGGCCTTCGCGGGCGTGCCCTCGGGTGCCGAGCGGGCCGACATCCTGGCCTACCTCAAGACCCTCTCCGACAAGCCGGTCGACTTCCCCAAGCCCTGACGGGCGGATGGGCGACCGCAGGACGAAGCATCGCGTGAACGCAAGGCCGGGCGAGAGCCCGGCCTTTCTCGTCCCGGCCCCCCTGCGCGGACGCGCCCGGGTTGGCGGAGCCGCACCCCGCGACCTAGAACGGGGGTGAGACCCGTTTCCAGCCGGAGGATCGCCCCGCGTGATCGCACGCCCCCTTACCCGCCGCGCCGCCCTCGCCCTCCTGGGAGCCGCCGCCCTGCCGGCGCAGGCCCCGGCCCAGACGCCGGGGACCGCCCCGGCAGGCAGTGCGGCCCCGGCCGGGACGGCCCCTCCCGACGGGGGCTGGCGCCACGGCCTGTCGCTCCTCGGCGAGCCGAAATACCCGCCGGGCTTCACGCATTTCGACTACGCCAACCCCGACGCGCCGAAGGGCGGGCTGGTGCGGTTCGGCTCCCAGGGCTCGTTCGACAACTTCAACATGATCGTGGCCGGGGTGAAGGGCGACCTCGAGAGCCAGATCCCGCTGATCTACGACACCCTGCTGGCCCAGGCGCAGGACGAGGCCTCGACCTATTACGGCCTGCTCGCCGACGGGGTGCGCCCGGCCGAGGACCTCGGCAGCGTCGTCTACCGCCTGCGGCCGGAGGCGCGCTGGCACGACGGCAAGCCGGTGACCACCGACGACGTGGTCTTCTCCTTCGAGGTCCTGAAGGAGAACAGCCCGCAATACGCTGCCTACTACCACAACGTGACGAAGGCCGAGGCGACCGGCCCGCGCGAGGTCACCTTCACCTTCGCCGAGAAGGGCAACCGCGAGTTGCCCCAGATCGTCGGCCAGCTGCCGGTGCTGCCCAAGCACTGGTGGCAGGGCAAGGACGCGACCGGCAAGGCCCGCAACCCGACCGAGACGACGCTCGAGATCCCGCTCGGATCGGGCCCCTACCGCCTCGCCCGGTTCGACGCCGGCCGCACCGCCACCTACGAGCGGGTTCCGGATTACTGGGGCCGCGACCTTCCGGTGAACCGCGGCGCCAACAACTTCGACACCCAGCGCGCCGAGTATTTTCGCGATGCGACGGTGATGATCGAGGCGTTCAAGGCCGACCAGTTCGACTGGCGCACCGAGAACATCGCCCGCAACTGGGCCACCGCCTATGACGGCTTCCCGGCCGTGCGCGAGGGCCGGATCCTCAAGGAGGAGTTTCCGCAGGCCGGCATGGGCATCATGCAGGCCTTCACCCTCAACCTGCGCCGCAAGAAGTTTTCCGACGAGCGGGTGCGCCGGGCCTTCAACCTCGCCTTCGACTTCGAGGAGATGAACCGCACCTTGTTCTACGGGCTCTACAAGCGTGTCGATTCGTTCTTCTTCGGCACCGAGCTGGCCTCGTCCGGCCTGCCCGAGGGCCGCGAGCGGGCGATCCTGGAGAGCGTCAAGGACAAGGTGCCGGCCTCGGTCTTCACCGCGCCCTACAAGAACCCGGTCAACGGCAGCGCGGAAGCCGTGCGGGCGAACCTGCGCGAGGCCGTGCGCCTGTTCCAGGAGGCCGGGTACGAGATCCGCGGCAACCAGATGGTCGAGAAGGCCAGCGGCCAGCCCTTCACGGTCGAGTTCCTCGGCTACGACAACTCGGCCGAGCGGGTGGTGCTGCCCTACCGCGCGGCGCTCGAGCGCGTCGGCCTCAAGGTGAACCTGCGGGTCGTCGATCCGGCCCAGTACCAGAACCTGGTGCGCGGCTTCGACTTCGACGCGCTGGCCCTGAGCAACTGGGCCGAATCGCTCTCGCCCGGCAACGAGCAGCGCGACTTCTGGGGCTCGGCCGCCGCCGACCGGCCGGGCTCGCGCAATTACGCGGGCATCAAGGATCCGGGCGTCGACGCGCTCATCGACAAGGTGATCTACGCCGGCGACCGCGAGGAACTGGTGGCCGCGACCCGGGCGCTGGACCGGGTGCTGCTCGCCCACAATTACGTCGTGCCGCAATGGTCCTCGAACGTGTCGCGGACCCTGCGCTGGAACCGGTTCGCCCATCCGGCGGTGCTGCCGAAATACGGCGCCTCGGGCTTCCCGACGACCTGGTGGTACGACAAGGATCTCGCGGCCAAGACCGGGGCGGCGCGCTGATGCGGCGGCGCACCTTCCTCGCCGGAAGCGGGGCGGCCCTGCTCGCCGCCCGCGTGCCCGTCTCGGGCCCCGCCTTGGCGGAGGAGACCGAGCGCCACGGCCTGTCCGGCTTCGGCGACCTGAAATACCCGGTCGACTTCCCGCGCTTCGCCTATGTCGACCCGATGGCGCCGAAGGGCGGGACGTTCTCGGCCACGCTTTCGACCACCACCGGCAACCAGGCCTTCGAGACCTTCAACACCCTCAACATCTACGTGCTGAAGGGCGACGGCGCCGCCGGCATGGACCTGACCTTCGACAGCCTGATGGTCCGGGCCCTCGACGAGCCGGACGCCCTCTACGGCCTCGTCGCCCGCAGCGTGTCGGTGAGCGCGGACGGGCTGGCCTACCGCTTCGCGTTGCGCCCGCAGGCGCGCTTCCACGACGGCGCGCGGCTCACCGCCCGCGACGTCGCCTTCTCGATCCTGACGCTCAAGGAGAAGGGCCACCCGCAGATCGCCGCGGTCCTGCGCGACGTCGCCGGGGCGAGCGCGGACGGCGACGACGCCGTGGTGGTGCGCTTCGCCCCAGGCCGCAGCCGCGACCTGCCGCTCCTCGTCGCCGAGCTGCCGATCTTCTCGGAGGCGTATTACCGGCGCCGCGACTTCGAGGCCTCGACGCTCGAGCCGCCGCTCGGCTCCGGCGCCTACCGGGTCTCGCGCTTCGAGGTCGGCCGCTTCATCGCCTTCGAGCGCGTCGCCGATTACTGGGGCGCCGACCTGCCGGTGACCGTCGGCCAGAACAACTTTTCCGAGATCCGCTACGAGTATTTCCGCGATCGCGACGTGGCGTTCGAGGCGTTCAAGGCCGGCACCTTCACCTGGCGCGAGGAGTTCACCTCCCGGGTCTGGGCCACCGGCTACGATTTTCCGGCCGTCCAGGAGGGACGGGTCAAGCGCGAGACGTTGCCCGATCACACGCCGTCGGCCACTCAAGGGTGGTTCCTCAACACCCGCCGGCCGGTCTTTCGCGATCCCCGCATCCGCGAGGCGATCGGGCTCGCCTTCGACTTCGAATGGTCGAACCAGAACCTGATGTACGGCGCCTACACGCGCACCGCCTCGTTCTTCGAAAAATCCGACCTGAAGGCCGAGGGGATGCCGGCACCCGAGGAACTGGCACTGCTCGAGCCGTTCCGCGAAAAGGTGCCCGACGAGGTCTTCGGCGAGCCGTGGTCGCCGCCGCGCTCGGACGGGTCGGGCCAGGACCGGGCGCTCCTGCGCCGCGCCGACGGGCTCCTGCGCCAGGCCGGCTGCACCCGCGAGGGCGGGGTGATGAAGCTGCCGGACGGCCAGCCGCTCGCCTTCGAGTTCCTGGATTCCTCGCCGGTCTTCCAGCCGCTGCTGCAATCCTACATCAAGAACCTGGCCCTGCTCGGCATCCGGGCGAGCTCGCGCCTCGTCGACGCGGCGCAGTACCAGGCGCGGCTCAAGGATTTCGACTTCGACGTGATCTCGACGCGGTTCGGCGGCTCGCCGACGCCGGGCGCCGGCTTGCGCGAGGTCTACGGCAGCCGGGCCGCCAAGGTGCCGGGGTCGCAGAACCTCGCCGGAATCGAGAACCCGGCCGCCGACGCGATGCTCGACCGCATCGCCGACGCGACCTCGCGGGCGGACCTCATTACCGCCTGCCGGGCGCTCGACCGGGTGCTGCGGGCCGGCCGCTACTGGGTGCCGATGTGGTACTCCGGCACCCATCGCCTGGCGCTGTGGGACCTGTACGGCCGCCCGCGCGACCTGCCCCGCTACGGCCTCGGCGTGCCCGCCCTGTGGTGGCACGATGCCGACAAGGCCCGAAAGATCGGACGGACCTGACCTCATGGCCGCCTACATCCTGCGCCGGCTCCTCCTGATGATCCCGACGATCCTCGGGATCATGCTGATCTCCTTCGTCATCGTGCAGTTCGCCCCCGGCGGGCCGGTGGAACGGGTGCTGGCCCAGCTCCAGGGCCAGAACACCGCGATGTCCCGGGTCACCGGCGGCGGCGGCGACCTCGCCGGGCGCGGCGGCACCTCCCAGGCCGGGGGAGGGGAATCCAATTCCCGCTACCGCGGCGCGCAAGGCCTCGACCCGGCCTTCATCAAGCGCCTGGAGCAGCAATTCGGCTTCGACAAGCCGGCGCCCGAGCGCTTCGCGAAGATGCTGTGGGACTACGCCCGCTTCGATTTCGGCAAGAGCTACTTTCGCGACGTCTCGGTGCTGCAGCTGATCCGCGAGAAGCTGCCGGTCTCGATCAGCCTCGGCCTGTGGATGACGCTGATCTCCTACGCAATCTCGATTCCGCTCGGCATCCGGAAGGCGGTGCGGGATGGCTCGCCCTTCGACGTCTGGACGTCGGGCGTCGTCATCGTCGGCTACGCCATCCCCGGCTTCCTGTTCGCGATCCTGCTGATCGTGCTGTTTGCCGGCGGATCGTTCTTCCAGGTCTTCCCGCTGCGCGGGCTCACCAGCGAGGGCTGGTCGCAATTCCCGCTCTGGCAGAAGGTGACGGACTACCTCTGGCACCTCACGCTGCCGATCGTCGCCATGGCGATCGGGGCCTTCGCCACCTCGACGCTTCTGACCAAGAACTCGTTCCTCGACGAGATCCGCAAGCAATACGTGCTGACCGCCCGGATGAAGGGCCTGTCCGAGCGCCAGGTGCTCTACGGCCACGTCTTCCGCAACGCGATGCTGATCGTGGTGGCGGGGTTTCCCGGGGCGTTCATCTCGGCGTTCTTCGCCGGCTCGCTCCTGATCGAGACCATCTTCAGCCTCGACGGGCTCGGGCTGCTCTCGTTCGAGTCGATCGTGAACCGCGACTACCCGGTGGTGTTCGCCAACCTCTACATTTTCTCGCTGCTGGGCCTGGTGGTGAACCTGATCTCCGACCTGACCTACAGCTGGATCGACCCGCGGATCGACTTCGAAGCCCGGGCGGCGTGATACGATTTCCGCATCGCGAAGCGATCAACCGGAAATCGTCGGAGCCGTCCCGGGACGTTTCGGAGCCTGTTCGACCGATCGGCATACTGTATCCTACCGGCAACCTCATCCTGAGGCGTTGGCGATCGGAGATCGCACGCGATCGATGATCGCCGGCATCTCAGGATGAGGTGAAGGGAAGGATAGAAAATCCCCTCATGATCGTGCCGTCGCAAGGCACACGACCCCCATACGGAAGATCCTGCCGGGCGCATCCGCGGGTGCGGGAGAGGCAGCGAACGGCCGGCGGGCCGGACCCGCGCACCACCGGGGCCGGCCGAACCGCCTTGCGGAGGCTCAGTGCGCCGGTGCCGCCCGCCCCGCCTTCAGCGCGCCGATCAGGAACGCGATCATCGCGTCGAGGTCCGGGACGAAATCGTCAGGGCACTGCACCACCAGCACCGGGTGGCAGTAGCGCACGATCGCCGCATGGACGCAGCGCGCCGCCACCGCAGGATCCTCGACCGCGAACTCGCCCCGCGCCGCGCCATCGGCGATGACGCGCTCCAGCACCGCGGTGATCCGGTCGACGTGGTGGCGGCAGACATCCCAGCTCTCGGACATCGCCGCCTCGACCATCTCGTGCATCCGGGGATGGCCGGTGAAGCGGCCGACGGCGTCGCGGTGCAGGAAGACGATGACCTCGCGCATGCGTGCCTCGGCGGTGAGCCCGGGCCGATCGGCGAGGGCGGCGATGCGCGCCTCGACCTCGCCGATGAGACGCGCCACCACCGCCTCGTTGATCGCCTTCTTCGAATCGAAGAACCGATAGACGTTGGCTGGGCTCATCCGAAGGGTCTTGGCGATGTCGGCCACCGTGGTCTTCTGGTAGCCGATCTCACGAAAGAAGCGTTCGGCCGTCGCCAGGATGCGGCAGCGGGTATCGGGCGGCGATTCCTCGACCGGCGAGGGGACGGACAGGGCAGGGATCATCCACGAAGCCTATCGTGCCGGTCGCATCGGGGTCAAAAGGCCCAGGCAACCTCGGAGCCGAGTGTGGCATCTGCGTCACCCGGCTCCGGCTGTCAGGGGCCGCGCGTCAGGACCCGAACTGCGAGCCGAGCCGTTCCAGGTACTCGGCGAGATCGATCCCGCCGACCTTCTTGCCGTAGTCGAACCGCGCGCCAAGCCGGATCGCCACGCTCTCGCGGGCGGTGGTCAGGGTCACGGGCCGGGTGCAGACCCAGGCGCCATCGCGGCGATGCTCGAAGTAATTCAGGATCTCGTGCCGGTCCACGTCTGACCTCCCGACCAATGTGATCGGACAACGTGACAGTCGGCCGGAAGTTCATCGAGAGACGATCCGACCACACGACCTTGTGCAAGCGTGGCCGTACGTCGGCGCTTGCGCCGGCCGGTACAGCGCGACACAGTCGGGCGAGGTCATCGAGGAGATGTTTCGCCATGCCGCTCGCCCGCCGCGAGGCCCTGGTCCTGATCGGAAGCGCGCTGGTGCTGCCGGCCCGCGCCGCATCGCAGCAGAGCGCCGTCACCGCCTCGGCCTTCGGCTTCGCCAAGCCCGAGGGCGGCAGCCTCGCGCTGGCCGGCCTTGCCGGCAAGCCGATCCTGGTCGTCAACACGGCGACCGCCTGCGGCTACGCCCCGCAATTCTCAGGGCTGCAGCAGCTCTGGACCCGGTTCGGCTCCCGCGGGCTGACGGTGATCGCGGTGCCCTCGCCGGATTTCGGCCGTCAGGAACCCCTCGACGGGATGGCGATCGCCGAGGCCGCGCGCAAGAACCACGGCGTCACCTTCCCGGTGGTGGGCAAGACCAGCGTGACGGGGCCTCAGGCACACCCGTTCTACCGCTGGGCCGCCGCCGAGAAGCCGGCCGAGACCCCGCGCTGGAACTTCCACAAGTACCTGGTCGGCCGCGACGGCCACCTGGCGGCGGCCTTCGCCACGCCGGTCGAGCCGACGGACACGCGGGTGATCGCGGCGATCGTCAAGGAACTGGACGCGGCGGGGTGAGGGAATCCGGTTCGCGAGAGGGAAAGCCGGAGACCTCTCACGCGATCCCACCCGCAGCCTCATCCTGAGGTGTTAGCCGATCAACGATCGGCTGACCCCGAAGGAGGGCTCCAGGGATCGCCGAGACATCTGGAGCCCTCCTTCGAGGTCAGTCCATTACAATGGACTGACACCTCAGGATGAGGCCGAGAATGAGTTCGGCGACCCTTTTTCGATCTTTCGCAGCCCCGCTCAGGCCACCGCCTTCTGCGCGCCGGTCTGGACGTGGAAGTCTGGCCCGTTGCCGGTCTTCGCCACGTAGCCAGCCCGGATCACGAAGTCGCCGAAGCGCTCGCCCTGGGTCCGGTCCTTGGCGTAGGCCGCAAAGAGCGGGTCGAGCTTGGGGCGGATGTCGGCGGCCGTGACGTCCTCGGCGTAGAGCTTGCTCAGCCGCGAGCCGTCGAAGGCGGCGCCGAGATAGAGGTTGTAGCGCTCGGGGCCGCGGCCGACGAGGCCGATCTCGGCGATGAACGGCCGGGCGCAGCCGTTCGGGCAGCCGGTCATCCGGATGGTGATATCGTCCTCGGCCAGGCCATGCGAGGCCAGGCTCTCCTCCAGCTCGTCGATCAGGCTCGGCAGGTAGCGCTCGCTCTCGGCGAGAGCCAGGCCGCAGGTCGGCAGCGCCACGCAGGCGAGGCTGTTGCGGCGCAAGGCCCCTGCACCGGTGGTGAGGCCGTATTCCTGCACCAGCGCGTCGATCTCAGCCTTCTTGTCCGCCGGGACGTTGGCGATGATGACGTTCTGGTTGCCGGTAAGGCGGAAATCGCCCTGGTGCACCTCGGCGATGCGGCGCAGGCCGGCCAGGAATTGCGGCCCGCCCTCGACGTCCTTGATCCGGCCCGACGGCACGTAGAGCGTCAGGTGGTGCTTGCCGTCGTCGCCCGCGACCCAGCCGTAGCGGTCGCCGTTGCCCGTGAAGGTGAACGGCTTCGGATCCTGGAAGGCGCGGCCGACCCGCTTCTCGACCTCGGCCCGGAAGGCCTTCAGGCCGTAGCGCTCGATCGTGTACTTCAGGCGGGCGTTCTTGCGGACGTTGCGGTTGCCCCAGTCGCGCTGGACGGTCATCACCGCCTCGGCGACCTTGAGGGCGTATTCCGGCTCGGAAAAGAGCATCACGTCGGCGGTGCGCGGGAAGGTGTCGGTCTCGCCGTGGGTCATGCCCATGCCGCCGCCGACGGTGACGTTCCAGCCCATCACCTTGCCCTTCTTGTCGAGGATCGCGATGAAGCCGAGGTCGTGGGCGTAGACGTCGACCTCGTTGGAGGGCGGCACCGCCACGATGGTCTTGAACTTCCGCGGCAGGTAGGTCTTGCCGTAGACCGGCTCGACCTCGCTCGCATCCTCGCCCCCGACCACGCGCTCGCCGTCGAGCCAGATCTCGCGCCAGGCATTGGTCTTCGGCAGGAGGCTGTCGGAGATGTCCTTAGCCAGCTTGTAGGCCGCCTCGTGGGCGCCCTTCTGGGCCGGGTTCGTCGCCGCCATCACGTTGCGGTTGACGTCGCCGCAGGCCGCGATCGTGTCGAGCAAAGCCGCATCGATCGCCGCCATCGTGCGCTTGAGGTTCGACTTGATGACGCCGTGATACTGGAAGGTCTGGCGCGTCGTCGCCCGCAGGGTGCCGTTGGCGTAGGTGCGGGCGATCTCGTCGAGGATCAGCCACTGCTTCGGGGTCACGACGCCGCCGGCGATGCGCAGGCGGATCATGAACGAGTAGGCCTTGTCGAGCTTCTTCTTGGTGCGCTCGGCCCGCAGGTCGCGGTCGTCCTGCAGGTACATCCCGTGGAACTTCACGAGCTGCCCGTCATCGTCGGAGATCGCGCCGGTGGCGTTCTTCAAGAGCCCCTCGGCGAGGGTGCCGCGAAGGTAGCCGCTGGCGATCTTGATGTGCTCGTTGGCCGAGAGCTTGGCGGCGCGCGCCGCTTCCGCCTCGGTGATCGGGCGCTCGGTCGGCGGCGTCTCGTAGACGCGCTCGGCGGGGGAGAGGTCGGCGGTCTTGTGGTCGGCCATGGGGTGTGTCCGTTCGGTCGCCGGGTATGGCGCATCATCTACCAGCGTCTCCGACGCCTGACAGCAGCGAACGAGACGCAGGAACCCCTCTCGGACGTGAGTAGGGGCAGGGGTGAGGGTGTGACACCTCGGAACTGGTTGCCGGAGCCAGGCTCCCTTCACCTCTCCCCGCCGGGCGGGGAGAGGGCCGCGCCCTCGTTCGGAGGGCGCGGCAAGCCCGAAGGGCGAGGGTGAGGGGGTGTTTCCGAAGGAGCCACATCGGGCACCTCCCCCTCATCCTCGGCTGCCGCCTCGCCGCGTCACCTGAACGGTGACACGGCCCTCTCCCCGCCCGCGGGGAGAGGGGACATGCGCACCCGGCGATGCGGATCCTAGTAGACGTCCTGCTGGTAGCGGTGGCTGCGCTCCAGGCCGGCCACCGCCGCTTCCGCGGCCGCGGCATCCAGGCCCTTTACGTCGGCGAAGGCACGCACCAGCGCCGCCCGCACGTCCTTGGCCATCGCCTTGGCGTCGCCGCAGACGTAGAAATGGGCGCCGCCGTCGAGCCAGGACACCAGCTCGCGCCGCTGTTCCCAGATCCGGTCCTGGACGTAGACCTTCTCGGGCTGGTCGCGCGAGAAGGCGACGTCGATGCGGGCGAGCGACCCGTCCTCCAGGGCTTCCTGCCATTCGAGCTGGTACAGGAAGTCGTGGGTGAAGTGGCGATCGCCGAAGAACAGCCAGTTGCGGCCCGGAGCCTCGGTGGCGCGGCGCTCCTGCACGAAGGCGCGGAACGGCGCGACGCCGGTACCGGGGCCGACCATGATCACGTCGGTGCCCGGATCCTTCGGCAGGCGGAAATGCTTGTTGGGCTTCACCCGCACCTTGAGCTTGGCGCCGTTGCGGATGCGGTCCGCGACGTGGACCGAGGCGACGCCGGTGCGTGCCCGGTCGTGGGTGGTGTAGCGCACCGCCGCGATGGTCAGGTGGGCCTCGTCGCCGACCTCGGCCCGCGAGGAGGCGATCGAGTAGGCCCGCGGCGGCAGCGGCCGGGTGATGTCGGTGAGGTGTTGCGCCGACAGCTTGGCCGGATAGGTCTCGATCAGGTCGATGAGGTGCCGGCCCTCGATCCAGGCCCGGACCTCGTTCGATTCCATCAGGCGGCGCGCCTCCTCGTGGCCGGTGGCCTTGACGAAGCGCTCGACCGTGGCGGCCGACAGGGTGGTGATGTCGCGCTCGGCGAGCAGCGCCTGGCGCAGCACCGAATCGCCCTCAAGACCCGCGGCCTTGAGGATCTGGTCGACCAGCGTCGGGTCGTTCTCGGGATAGAGCTCGAGGGAGTCGCCGGGCTCGTAGGCCGGGGCGCCGTCCTCGAAGGCGAGCGCGAGGTGGATCGTCTCCTTGTCGGAGCGCGACGAGTTCAGGTTGACGTGCTCGATCACCTCGACGGTGACCGGCTCGCGGCTGACCTCGACCTCCTCGTCGGCGCCGGCCGCGCGGGCGAAGTCGACCGCCACGACGTTGCCGGCGGGCTCGGCAGGCGCGAGCGCCTTGAGGGCGTCCTTGATCCAGGCGGCGGCCGGCTTGTCGAAGTCGAGGTCGCAATCGATCCGCGGCAGCACGCGCTTGGCGCCCAGCGCCTCGAAGCGCTCGTCGAGGCGCTTTCCGATGGCGCAGAACTCGGCATACGAGGTGTCGCCCAGCGCCAGCACGCCGAACTCGACCCCGTCGAGGCGCGGCGCGCCCTCGCCCATGATCTCGCCGTAGGCCCGCACGGCCCGGGCCGGCGGCTCGCCCTCGCCCCAGGTGGCGGCGATGACGACGACGCGCTTCTCCTTGGAAAGCGCCGCCACGTCGAGGTCGGCGAAATCGACGACCTTCGGCTTGAAGCCGGACTTGCGCGCGAGCTTGGAGACGTCGCCGGCGAGCTTCTCCGAGTTGCCCGACTCGCTGGCGAACAGGATCGTCAGCGGCTCGGCGGCCCGCGGCGGCGCGGCCGGGGCGGGCGCCTCGGCGGCGGCGGCGCCGCCTGCGGCGTCGAGCCCGGCGAGGAAGCCGGCGAGCCACGCCCGCTGCAGGGCGGTGGTGGAGCCGAGGGCGGCATCGAGATGGGCCCGCTCGGCGTCGCCGAAGGGAGCCGTGCGGGGAAGAAGCGCGGGGCGAGACATGCCCGCACAGATGTGCCCGCGCCGCCCAGGAGTCAACCGAAATGTTCTTTTTGAAGAACGCGTCCGCGGGAGATCGTCGTTATCGTCCGCAGGCGCTGAAAGAGAATATTATTTTCCACCCGCCGCGACCGGCTGTACGAACGGCGCCGTCGGCAGCGGCAGGGCGGTGGTGCTCTTCACCTTCTCCATGGCGAACCGGGAGGTGACGTTCTTCAGGGGCAGCCCGGCGATCAGGCGCTTGTAGAAGGCGTCGTAGGCCTGCATGTCCGCCACCACGACGCGGAGCATGTAATCCACGTCGCCGGCCATCCGGTAGAATTCCAGCACCTCGGGCATCCCCGCGACGGTGGCGGCGAAGCGCTCCAGCCACTCGCGCGAGTGGTCGCTGGTCTCGATCGAGACGAAGACCGTGAGGCCCAGGCCGAGCTTGACCGGGTCGAGCACCGCCACCCGGCGGTCGATCACCCCGTCCGCCTCGAGGCGCTGGATGCGCTTCCAGCACGGGGTCTGCGACAGGCCGACGCGCTCCCCGATCTGGGCGATCGACAGCGTCGCGTCGTTCTGGAGCAGGGCGAGGATCTTCAGATCGATGGCATCCACTGCGCGGCTCCGGTTTTGGAGAAGAATCTTTCAAGACTGACCCGAGGGAAGGGAACGGATTTTCCGCCGGGATCGTTGCCGAGGCTGCAATATCGGCCGGATGCGGTGGTGAGGGATCGAAATTCCCCGAAAAACACCGGGACCGCATCCCAGCCATGCCTTGACAGTGTTCGGTATAGCGAACAGTTACCCCCTCACACAAGCAGCCAATCCCGGGCTCTCCATGACCCTCTCCCTCGACCACGCGGCGCAAAACGCCCTGGCGGACGACCTGGCGGCGCGCCTGCGTCCCCTCGCCTTGTCGGAGCGCCTCGCGCTGATCGACGCGACGGTGGGCGGCCGCCTGGTCTTCACCACGAGCTTCGGCCTGGAGGACCAGGCGCTGACCCACGGCTTGCGCATGGCGAAGTCCCGCGCCGAGATCGTCACCATCGATACCGGCCGGCTCTTCCCCGAGACCTACGACACCTGGGCCGAGACGGAAGCCGCCTACGGCTTCCGCATCCGCGCCTACGTGCCGGAGCGCGAGGCGGAGGAAAGCTTCGTCGCGGAATCCGGCATCAACGGCTTTCGCCACTCGGTCGCGGCGCGCCAGGCCTGCTGCGGCTTCCGCAAGGTCGAGCCGCTGGGCCGCGCGCTCGCCGGCGCCGCCGGCTGGCTCACCGGCCTGCGCGCCGGCCAGTCGGCCAACCGGGCCGAGACGCCGCTGGCGGAAGCCGACCCCGTCCGCGGCCTGATCAAGCTGAACCCGATCGCCGACTGGACCCGCGAGGCGCTGGCCGAGCTGATCCGGCAGAACTACGTGCCCTACAACGTGCTGCACGACCGCGGCTTCCCGTCGATCGGCTGCGCGCCCTGTACCCGCGCGGTGAAGGTCGGCGAGCCCGAGCGCGCCGGCCGCTGGTGGTGGGAGCAGGCGGGCAAGCAGGAATGCGGCCTCCACGTCGCGGGTGCGCCCGGCAGCGAGATCAAGCCCGGTCGAGAGCCCGCCGCCTTCGAGCCGGCACAGTCTTCAGATACGTCTTCGAAAACATCCAACCCGGAGCTGGCCGCATGAGCGCCGCCCTCAAAGTCCGCACCGACGGGCTCGACCGCCTGACCCACCTCCAGCGCCTGGAGGCCGAGAGCATCCACATCATGCGGGAGACGGTCGCCGAGACCGAGAACCCGGTGATGCTGTACTCGATCGGCAAGGATTCCTCGGTCCTGCTGCACCTGGCGCTCAAGGCCTTCGCGCCCGGCCGCCTGCCGTTCCCGCTGCTGCACGTCGACACGACCTGGAAGTTCCGCGAGATGATCGCGTTCCGCGATCGTCGCGCCGAGGAGCTCGGGCTGGATCTCATCGTCCACACCAACCCGGACGGGCTCGCCCGCGGCATCGGGCCGGTGAGCCACGGCTCCGAGGTCCATACCGACGTGATGAAGACCCAGGCCCTGCGCCAGGCCCTCGACAAGCACAAGTTCGACGCGGCCTTCGGCGGCGCGCGGCGCGACGAGGAGGCCTCGCGGGCCAAGGAGCGCATCGTCTCGTTGCGCACCGCGCAGCACCGCTGGGACCCCAAGCGCCAGCGCGCCGAGCCCTGGCACCTCTACAACATGAAGAAGCAGCGCGGCGAGTCGTTGCGGGTCTTCCCGCTGTCGAACTGGACCGAGCTCGATATCTGGCTCTACATCGAGCAGGAGAACATCCCGATCGTCCCGCTCTACTACGCGGCCGAGCGCCCGGTGGTGAGCCGCGACGGTCAGCTGATCATGGTCGACGACGAGCGGCTGCCGCTGAACCCCGGCGAGACGCCGGAGATGCGGCTCGTGCGCTTCCGCACGCTCGGCTGCTACCCGCTGACCGGGGCGGTGGAGAGCGACGCCGCGACCCTGCCGGAGATCATCGGCGAGACGCTGGCCGCCCGCACCTCCGAGCGGCAGGGCCGGGTGATCGACAAGGACGGCGCCGGCGCCATGGAGCGCAAGAAGCAGGAAGGCTACTTCTGATGACCGTGCACCAATCCACCCGCGCCTTCGGCTACGAGGCCTTCCTCGCCGCCCACCAGCGCAAGGAAGTGCTGCGGTTCATCACCTGCGGCTCCGTCGACGACGGCAAGTCGACCCTGATCGGGCGGCTCCTTCACGACACCAAGCAGATCTTCGACGATCAGGTGAGCGCGCTGGAGCGCGATTCGCGCCGCCACGGCACGCGGGGCGGTGAGCTCGACCTCGCGCTCCTCGTCGACGGCCTCCAGGCCGAGCGCGAGCAGGGCATCACCATCGACGTCGCCTACCGGTTCTTCTCGACCGAGCGGCGCTCCTTCATCGTCGCCGACACCCCCGGCCACGTCCAGTACACCCGCAACATGGCGACCGGCGCCTCGACCGCCGAGGTCGCGGTGCTGCTGGTCGATGCCCGCAAGGGGCTGAGCCCGCAGACGAAGCGCCACGCGCTCCTGGTCTCGATGCTCGGCATCCGCCGCGTCGTGCTCGCCGTCAACAAGATGGACCTGATCGGCTGGTCGCAAGACCGGTTCGAGGCGATCGTCGCCGAGTTCCAGGCCTTCGCCAAGGACCTGCGCTTCACCGACGTCACCGGCATCCCGCTCTCGGCGGCGAACGGCGACAACGTCGTGCTGCCGGGCACCGCCGCCCCCTGGTACACCGGCGCGCCGCTGCTCCAGTACCTCGAAGAGGTGCCCGCGCACGTCGAGGAGGAGGCCGCTCCCTTCCGCATGGCGGTGCAGTGGGTCAACCGCCCGAATTCCGACTTCCGCGGCTTCTCCGGCCTGATCGCCTCGGGTGCGGTCGCGGTCGGCGACAAGGTGGTGGTGGCGCCCGCCGGCACCCCGTCCACGGTGGCCCGCATCTACACCTACGACGGCGACCTGGAGCGGGCCATCGCCGGCCAGTCGGTGACCCTGGTGCTCGCCGACGAGGTCGATGCCTCGCGCGGCAGCGTCATCACGGCGGCCGCGCAGCCGCCGATCGTCAGCGACCGGCTCGAGGTCCGGCTGTTCTGGGCCAACGAGGCCGAGCTGACGCCGGGCGCCACCTACCTCGCCAAGGTCGGCACCGTGACGGCGAATGCCGTGGTCGAGGCCGTGCGCGCGCGCATCGACACCGAGACCGGGCAGGGCGTGCCGGCCGAGTCGTTGAATGCCAACGACATCGGCGACGTGACGCTCAGCCTCGACCGCAAGGTCGCGGTCGACGCCTATCGCCAGAACCGCGACACCGGCAGCCTGATCCTGATCGACCGGGCCACCACCGACACCGCGGCCCTCGGCCTCGTCCAGGCGCTGCCGGCCGCTCCGCAGGGCGGCGCGAGGACCGACGCCAACAAGACCGAGCCGAAAACCGGGGAGGCGCCCGCCGGCGGCGGCCTGCTCGGCTCCCTGAAGCGGCTGTTCCGGGGCTCGTCGCTCGCGCTCGTCGCCGGGGCCTCGCTCCTGGCGTTCGCCGGGGCGCCCGCCCCGGTGAAGGCGCAGACGCTGCTCAACGTCTCGTACGACCCGACCCGGGAGCTGTACCGGGCGATCGACGCGGCCTTCGCCAAGGAGTGGAAGGCTAAGACCGGCGAGACCGTGACGGTGCGCGCCTCGCATGGCGGCTCCGGCGCCCAGGCCCGCTCGGTCATCGACGGGCTGCCGGCCGACGTGGTGACGCTGGCGCTCGCCAGCGACATCGACGCCATCGCGGCCCGCTCGAAGAAGCTGCCGGCCGACTGGCAGACGCGCCTGCCCAACAACTCGACGCCCTACACCTCGACCATCGTGTTCCTGGTCCGCAAGGGCAACCCGAAGGGCGTCAAGGACTGGGACGACCTGGTGAAGCCGGGAATCCAGGTCATCACCCCGAACCCGAAGACCTCGGGCGGCGCGCGCTGGAACTACCTCGGTGCCTACGCCTACGCGCTCGCCAAGAACGGCAACGACGACGCCAAGGCGAAGGACTTCGTCACCGCCCTGTTCAAGAACGTGCCGGTGCTCGACACGGGTGCGCGCGGCGCCACCACCACCTTCGTGCAGCGGGGCCTCGGCGACGTGCTGATCGCCTGGGAGAACGAGGCGTTCCTGGCCGACGAGGAATTCGGCAAGGGCAAGTTCGACATCGTCGTGCCGTCGATCTCGATCCTGGCGGAGCCGCCGGTGGCCTTGATCGACGCCAACGTCGACCAGAAGGGCACCCGCAAGCAGGCCGAGGCCTACCTGCAGTTCCTCTACACGCCGGAAGCGCAGAAGATCATCGCCAAGAACTTCTACCGCCCGCGCGACGAGGCGGCGGCGGACAAGGCCGACCTCGCCCGCTTCCCCAAGCTGAAGCTCGTCACCATCGACGACACCTTCGGCGGCTGGGCCAAGGCCCAGAAGACCCACTTCGACGACGGCGGCGTGTTCGACGCCATCCTGAAGTCCCGCCAATGAGCGGCGCCGCGGCCCTGCCCGCGGGCCGGGCCGCGGCCCGGCCCCGCTTCCGGCGCCCGACTGCGATCCCGGGCTTCCGCCTGACCTTCGGGATCACGCTCACCTACCTGACCCTGCTGGTGCTCCTGCCGCTGGCGGTGCTGCTGCTGCGCGCCGCCAGCGTCGGCCCCGCCGGCCTGTGGGCCTTGATCACCGATGCCCGCAACCTCGCGGCGCTCAAGACCTCGTTCGGCCTGTCGCTCGCCGCCGCCGCGATCGACGCGGTGTTCGGGCTCCTGATCGCCTGGGTGCTGACCCGCTACCGGTTTCCCGGCCGCCGCCTGATCGACGCGCTCGTCGACCTGCCCTTCGCGCTGCCCACCGCCGTGGCCGGCATCGCGCTCGCCAGCCTCTATGCGCCGAACGGCTGGCTCGGCGAGCCGCTGATGACTCTCGGCATCAAGGTCGCCTACACGCCGCTCGGCATCCTGGTGGCGCTGGTCTTCGTCGGCCTGCCGTTCTGCGTCCGCACGGTGCAGCCGCTGGTCGCCGAGATCGACAAGTCGAGCGAGGAGGCGGCTGCGATCCTCGGCGCCTCGCGGTTCCGGGCGCTGGTCACGGTGATCCTGCCGCCCCTGATCCCCGCGATGCTGACGGGCTTCGCGCTGGCCTTCGCCCGGGCCGTCGGCGAGTACGGCTCGGTGATCTTCGTCGCCGGCAACCTGCCCTACGTTTCGGAGATCGCGCCGCTCCTGATCGTGATCAAGCTGGAAGAATTCAACTACGCGGGCGCCACCGCCATCGCCGCCGTGATGCTGCTGATGTCGTTCACGGCGCTTCTCGCCATCAACCTCTTGCAGGATTTCAGCCGCCGCAGGTTCGGGCATGTCTGAGACGACCGTTCCCTCCATCGGCCCGCCGGCCCGCCCCGCCGCCCGCGGGGCCCACGCCGCGCTGACCGAGCCGCGCCCGGTCCGCATCGCGCTGACGCTGCTGGCGGTCGCGTTCCTGGCCCTCTTCCTGCTGCTGCCGCTCGCCGTCGTCTTCGTCGAGGCGCTGAGCAAGGGGGTGGGGGCCTATCTCGACACCTTCGCGGAGCCCGACGCGCTGGCGGCGATCCGCCTGACGCTCCTCGTCGCGGTGATCGCGGTGCCGCTCAACGTGGTGTTCGGCCTGTGCGCCTCCTGGGCCATCGCCAAGTTCGACTTCCGCGGCCGCAACCTGCTGATCACCCTCATCGACCTGCCGTTCTCGGTCTCCCCGGTGGTGGCGGGCCTGATCTACGTCCTGATCTTCGGGGCGCAGGGGCTGTTCGGCCCGTTCCTGCAGCGCCACGGGATCGAGATCATCTTCGCGGTGCCGGGCATCGTGCTCGCCACGGTGTTCGTCACCTTCCCGTTCGTGGCCCGCGAGCTGATCCCCTTGATGCAGGACCAGGGCACCACCGACGAGGAAGCCGCGTTGACCCTCGGCGCCAGCCCGTGGCGGGTCTTCCGCACCGTGACGCTGCCCAACGTGCGCTGGGCGCTGCTCTATGGCGTGCTGCTCTGCAACGCCCGGGCGATGGGCGAGTTCGGGGCCGTGTCGGTCGTGTCGGGTCGCATCCGGGGGCTCACCAACACCATGCCGCTGCACGTCGAGATCCTGTACAACGAGTACAATTACGTGGCGGCGTTCGGGATCGCCTCGCTGCTGGCGCTCCTCGCGCTCGTCACCCTGGCGGGCAAGTCTTTCCTCGAATGGCGCCACGCCGATGCGCTGGCCGGACGCGGAGCCCACTGAGATGACCGCAGGTTTCGCGCCCACCACCCTGTCCCTGCGCCGCGAGGTGCAGAGCCGCCCGGTCGAGACGGCATCCGCCGAGCGCCTGCGCCAGGCCGGCACGGCGGTCCGGGTCGACGGCATCGTCAAGCGCTACGGCGGCCCGGGGCCCGCCGCCCTCGAAGGCGTCAGCCTGGCGATCGAGCCGGGCGAGCTCTTGGCGCTGCTCGGTCCCTCGGGCTCGGGGAAGACGACGCTCTTGCGCGTCATCGCCGGGCTCGAGATCCCGGACGGCGGAAAGGTGTTCTTCGGCCCGCAGGACACCACCGACATCCCGGTCCAGCGCCGCGGCGTCGGCTTCGTGTTCCAGCACTACGCCCTGTTCCGCCACCTGACGGTGTTCGAGAACATCGCCTACGGCCTGCGCTCGCGCCCCCGGGCGCAGCGCCCGCGAGAGGACGAGATCCGCCGCCGGGTCGAGCGCCTGCTCGAGCTCGTCCAGCTCCCCGATCTCGCCAAGCGCTTCCCAGGCCAGCTGTCGGGCGGCCAGCGCCAGCGGGTCGCGCTCGCCCGCGCGCTCGCCGTCGAGCCCTCGGTGCTGCTCCTCGACGAGCCGTTCGGGGCGCTGGACGCCCAGGTGCGCAAGGACCTGCGCCGCTGGCTGCGGGAGATCCACCGCGAGACCGGCCAGACCACGATCTTCGTCACCCACGACCAGGACGAGGCGCTGGAACTCGCCGACCGGATCGCGATCCTCAACAAGGGCCGCATCGAGCAGGTCGGCGCGCCCCACGAGGTCCAGGACCATCCGGCCTCGCGCTTCGTGATGTCCTTCGTCGGCGAGACCGCCCGCCTGCCGGCGGAGGTCGTCGACGGCCAGGTCCGCGTCGCCGGGCACCCGGTGATCGCCGCGCAGGCCGGCTGGCCGCACGGCCCGGTCGATCTCTGCCTGCGGCCCTGGGACCTCACGGTCGGGCAGGGCGCCGGCACGCTGCCCGGCACCGTGCGCGAGTGGCGCCGCACCGGGCGGGGCACCGTGGCGGAGATACAGCTCGACGGCGCCGAGGCCCCGGTCGAGGTCAAGGTGACGGACGTCTACGCCCCGGGCGACCGGGTGGCGCTGGCGGTGGGCGCCGCGCGGGTGTTTCCGCGCGGCTAGAGAGCTTCACGATCGCGCTGCAATCGCGAAGCTCTCCAAGTCTTTGTTTGGGCGCATTTTCTGCGACGAACCGGTTTCCACTTCGTCGGAAATTGCTCTAGGTCGAGGCCGGGCCGCGGCGGACGCGGCCCGCCGTCACCCGGCCTCGCCGCCCCGCGCGACGAGGCCGAAGCGCAGGATCTCGCCGGCGACGTGGTCGAGGCCGACGACCTTCTCGGCCGCGCCGCGCTCGATCGCCTCTTTCGGCATCCCGAACACCACCGAGCTCGCCTCGTCCTGCGCGATCGTCCGGGCGCCGGCCCGGCGCATCTCGAGAAGCCCGGCGGCGCCGTCGTCGCCCATGCCGGTCATGATGATGCCGAGCGCGTTGCCGCCCGCGGCCTGCGCGGCGGAGCGAAACAGCACGTCGACCGAGGGACGGTGGCGCGAGACCGGCGGGCCATCCTTGATCGCGACGTGGTAGCGGCCGCCCGAGCGCTGTAGCAGCATGTGGCGGGCGCCCGGCGCGATCAGCGCGAGGCCCGGCCGCACCACGTCGCCGTCCTCGGCCTCCTTGACGGCGATGGCGCAGAGCCCGTCGAGCCGGCGCGCGAAGGCGGCGGTGAAGTGCTCGGGCATGTGCTGGACGATCAGGATGCCGGGGCAGTCCGGCGGCAGCGGCTCGAGCACGTTGCGCAGGGATTCCGTACCGCCGGTCGAGACGCCGATGCAGACGACCGGCTCGGTCGCCACCACCGGACGGCGGCCAGCCACCGGGGGCAGCATCGCGTCGGCGGTGAGCTTGGCCTCGACCGGGCGGGGCCGCCCCGCGCTCCGGGGCTTTGCCCGGGCGGCGGCCCGCACGGCGTCGCAGACGCGCCGGGAGGAATCGATCAGCGCCTGGCGGGTATCGACCCGGGGTTTCGGCAGGACCGCGACCGCGCCGGCCTCCACCACCTCGGCGACGAGCTGCGAGCCCGGCTCGGCCAGCCCCGAGCAGACGATCACGGGGATCGGCTTCTGCGCCATGATCTTGCGCAGGAAGGTGAGCCCGTCCATCCGCGGCATCTCGAGGTCGAGCAGGATCACGTCCGGCAGGTCGTCGCGGATGCGCCGCGCCGCCGCGAACGGATCGGCGGCGGTGGCGAGCACCGCGATGTCCGGCGCCTCGTCCAGGATGCCGGCGAGCGTCTGGCGCACCGAGGCCGAATCGTCGACGATCAGGACCCGGATCGGGTCGCGGGCGCTCACCGGCCGCTGCCTTCGGGACGGCGGAAGATCGAGGAGGTCTCCTGGACGAGCCCGGCGGCGCCGACCCCCGCCATCGATTCCGAATGGCCGACCACCAGGAAGCCCCCAGGGGCGAGGTGCCTGGCCAGGTGCTCGACGACCTTCTTCTGCGTCGGCTTGTCGAAGTAGATCAGCACGTTGCGGCAGAAGATGACGTGCACGCCCGAATCGACCGGATAGCGGTCGTCCATCAGGTTGAGATGCTGGAACCGGACCTGGCGGCGCAACTCGGGGACGATGCGGCCCTCGCGGCGGGCCGGGTCGCGGGCCTCCATGACGTAGCGGCGGCGGAACTCGGGCGGCACCGGCGCCAGCATGTCGGTGGCGTAGATCCCCCGCGCCGCGACGGCGAGCACCTGGGTCGAGATGTCGGTCCCCAGGATGCCGTAGGTCATCTCGTGGCCGGCCCGCACCATGTCGTCGAGGACCATCGCCAGGGTGTAGGCCTCGGCCCCGATCGAGGCCGCGGCGCTCCACACCTTCAGCCGCAGCGCCCGGCCGCGGCCGCGCGCGGCGAGCCGCGGCACCGCCTCGTCGCGCAGGAAGTCGAAGTGGCTCGGCTCGCGGAAGAAGTCGGTCTTGTTGGTCGTCACGCAGTCGATCAGGTGCGTGAGCTCCTGGGAGAGGAAGCCCTCCTCGAACAGCAGCCGCCCGTAGGCGTCGAGACCGTCGAGATCGAGGGCGCGCACGCGCTTGCGCAGGCGGCCCTCGACCATCGTGCGCTTCACCGCGGGAAGCTGGATGCCGACCCGCTCCTCGATCAGCGCGGCGATCGAGCGGTAATGGCCGTCCTGCAGTACGGAGCCGATCTCAGGCTGCATCGCGGAGCGCCGGGGCGTCGCCCGCCATCAGGCGCGCGAGATCGAACACAACCACGAAGGCCTCGCCCTTGCGGCCGATGCCGGCGATGTAGTCGGCGCGCCAGCGACCGCCGACCTCCGGCGCCTCCTCCATCCGGCCCGGATCGAGGGCGGTGACCTCGAACACCCGGTCGGCGACGACGCCGATCCCGGTCGGGCGGCCGTTCACGACGACGTCGAGCAGGATGATCCGCGTCGCCGCGGTCGGCTCCACGGGGGCGAGCCCGAGCTTGGTGCGCAGGTCGATCACCGGATAGCTGCGGCCGCGCACGTCGATCATGCCGAGGAGGAAGGCCGGGGCCTGCGGCAGGGTCGAGACCGGCCGGTGGTCGAGGATCTCCTGCACGTGGGCGATCGGGATCCCGAAGGTCTCGCGGTCGAGCCCGAGGGTGAGGTACTGCGCGGTGGCGTGGGACATCCGGGGCCGCTCCGGCGGGAAGGGGACGGAGCCGTCGACGGGCCCCGTGATGGGAAGGAAAGGGGGCCGGCATCGGCCCCCTCGGGGTCAGGCGCTGCGCTTGAAGGCGGCGTCGTCCTCGTCCTCGCCCATGTCGAAGGCGAAGCCGCCGCTGCGCGGCTGGGCCGGGCGGCCGGCGGGCGCCTTGGCCACCGGCTTGGATGCGACCTTCGGGGCGGCCTTCGCGGCCACCTTGACCGGAGCCGCCATCCGGGCCGCCGTGCGTCGCAGCTGACCGACCCCCGCCTCCAACTCCGCACTGCCTTCGCCGATGCGGAAATACGCGATCGTCGCCTGCAGCTGCTCGGCCTGCGCCGCCAGCTCCTCCGACGTCGCCGACACCTGCTCGGACGCCGACGCGTTCTGCTGCGTCACCTTGT
>NZ_JACWCT010000032.1:31210-31975 GCF_016613415.1 Methylobacterium ajmalii
CGAGCTGCTGGATCGCCTGGTTGATCTGCGCCGACCCCACATCCTGCTCACGGCACGCCGCCGTGATCTCCTCGACCAGGCCCGCCGTCCGCTTGATGTCCGGCACCAGACGCCCCAACATCTCGCCCGCGTCCCGCGCCACCCGCACGCTGTCGGCCGACAGCGTCCCGATCTCGGCCGCCGCCGTCTGGCTGCGCTCGGCAAGCTTCCTCACCTCGCTCGCCACCACCGCAAAGCCCCGGCCATGCTCGCCGGCCCGCGCCGCCTCGACGGCGGCGTTGAGCGCCAGAAGGTCGGTCTGGCGGGCGATCTCCTGCACGATGGTGATCTTCTGGGCGATCGTCTGCATCGCCTCGACGGCACGCCCCACCGCCGCGCCGCTGGCCTCGGCATCACGGGCGGATTGCCGGGCGATGGTCTCGGTCTGGCTGGCGTTCTCGGCGTTCTGGCGCACGTTGGCGGCCATTTCCTCCATTGAGGCCGAGGCCTCCTCGGTGGACGAGGCCTGCTCGGTCGAGCCCTGGGACAGCTGCTCGGCGGAGGCCGACAGCTCCTGGCTGCCCGCCGAGACGTTGCCGGCGGCCGACAGCGCCTCGGCGACGATGCTGCGCAGGCGCGACAGCATGGTCTCGAGGGCCAGCCCCATCGCGTCCTTGTCGGAGACGGGCTTGGCCTCGACGGTGAGGTCGCCGGCGGCGATCGACTCGGCGACTGCGGCGGTGGCCCGCAGGTTCGCGATCATCCGGCCGAGCGCCAGGCCCATCG
>NZ_JACWCT010000032.1:32095-33683 GCF_016613415.1 Methylobacterium ajmalii
ACCGCGAGGTTGCCGCGCGCCACCTCGTCGGCGAGGTCGGCGGTCGCCCGCAGGTTCGCGGTCATGCGCGCCATGGCGCCGACGAGGTCGCCGATCTCGTCGCGCGAGGTCGCCTCGATCCGCTGGCCGAGGTCGCCGAGGGCGACCGCATCGGCGAGGGACACCGCCCGGGTCAGGCCGCGGGAGATCGACAGGGCGAGCCAGGTCGCGAGGCCGAGGCCGAGGAGCAGGGCCGTCGCCACGGTGCCGATGAGGATGGTCTGACCCTCGGCCGCGTCGGACTTCGCGCGCAGGACCGCCTCGGACATGCGGCGGTTCTGGAACTCGACCAGGGCGTCGAAGGCGCGGTTGGCGGCCGTGCTGGCGGTGGCGTACTCGCCCGAGGTCAGGTCGGTGGCCCGCAGGGTGCTGCCGGTCTCGACGAGGGCGAAGGTCTTGCGGAACGAGTCGAGCCAGGCCTCGGCCCGGGCCCGCAGGGCGTCGCCCGGGAGGCCTTGCGCGGCGGCGAGCCGGACGATCCCGTCGAGGGCCTTCGCCGTCTCGTCGCGCAGGGTGCGGGCGGCGGACAGGCGCTCCTCCAGCATCGGCAGCGTGGTGGCGCCGGTGGAGGCCTGCAGCTGGCCCCAGGCCCGCTCCGCCCGGTTCTGGAAGGCGAACACCGCCTGCATCAACTCGACGGCATTCTGCGCGGCGGCGCGCTGCATCAGCCCCTCGGCCTCGCCGCGCAGGCCGTTCAGCGCCGGACGTCCGGCCGCGTTGATCTCGCCCCAGGCCTTCACGACCACGTTGGCGCGGGTCAGCTCCTGGACCTTCGCCGCCAGCTCGCGCTGGCGCTCGTACTTCGTCAGGAGGTCGGCCAGGAGGCGCCGGCCCTCCTCGGTCTGGATGTACTCCTTGGCCTTGGCGAGCGCGGCGACGGCGTCGGCCCGGTTGTCGGCGGACCGCTTGGCGAACTCGGCCATCTGGGCCTCGTCGGTCGACACGACCATGGCGCGCACGTTCGAGACGCCGCGGATCGCCTGGGCCTTGGCGTCGAGCACCAGGTTCTGCAGTTCTGACCGGCTGACGATGAAGGCCGTCGCCTCGTTGGAGGCGCTGAGCCGCTGGTAGCCGACGCCCCCGGCGACGCCGACGAGGACCAGGACCGCACCGAAGCCGGCCGCCAGCTTGAACTTGATCGTTACGCGCATCGTCGTGTCACCGGGAGTGTTCGAACCGTGTCGGGTGTTGGGGCGGGCCGCCCCGTCTCGGTCAGGCGCTGCGCTTGAAGGCGGCGTCGTCCTCGTCCTCGCCCATGTCGAAGGCAAAGCCTCCGGACGCGGCGGCCGGACGCGACGGGGCCGGGCGGCTCGCCTTCACGGGGCTCTTCGCCGCGGTCATGGGCGCGACCTTGGCCGCGACCTTGGCCTTCGGCTTCGCGGGCGCGGCCATCCGGGAGGCGGCGCGCCGCAGCTGGCCCACCGCCGCGTCCGTCCGCGCCCCCGCCTCGGCATCGCCGATGCGGAAATACGCGATCGTCGCCTGCAGCTGCTCGGCCTGCGCCGCCAGCTCCTCCGACGTCGCCGACACCTGCTCGGACGCCGACGCG
>NZ_JACWCT010000032.1:33848-34029 GCF_016613415.1 Methylobacterium ajmalii
AGGGTCCCGATCTCGGCCGCCGCCGTCTGGCTGCGCTCGGCGAGCTTCCTCACCTCGCTCGCCACCACCGCAAAGCCCCGCCCGTGCTCGCCGGCCCGCGCCGCCTCGACGGCGGCGTTCAGCGCCAGCAGGTCGGTCTGGCGGGCGATCTCCTGCACGATGGTGATCTTCTGGGCGATCG
>NZ_JACWCT010000032.1:34083-35791 GCF_016613415.1 Methylobacterium ajmalii
TCTGCATCGCCTCGACGGCACGCCCCACCGCCGCGCCGCTGGCCTCGGCATCACGGGCGGATTGCCGGGCGATGGTCTCGGTCTGGCTGGCGTTCTCGGCGTTCTGGCGCACGTTGGCGGCCATCTCCTCCATCGAGGCCGAGGCCTCCTCGGTGGAGGAAGCCTGCTCGGT
Organism: Methylobacterium ajmalii; assembly: GCF_016613415.1. Lineage (GTDB taxonomy): Bacteria > Pseudomonadota > Alphaproteobacteria > Rhizobiales > Beijerinckiaceae > Methylobacterium > Methylobacterium ajmalii. Next base: position 34,256 of record NZ_JACWCT010000032.1, read on the forward strand.
CGAGCCCTGGGACAGCTGCTCGGCGGAGGCCGACAGTTCCTGGCTGCCCGCCGACACGTTGCCGGCGGCGGCCAGCGCCTCCGACACGACGGTGCGCAGCCGGGCGACGGTGCCGTTCAGGGCCCGGACGAGGTCGCCGATCTCGTCGTCGCTGCGCGGCACGACCTCCCTGGTCAGGTCGCCGGCGGCGAGGGAATCGGCGAGGTCGCTCGCCCGCGCCAGGCTGCGGCCGATGCTGAAGGCGATCAGGAGCGAGGAGGCGAGGCCGACCAGCACCGAGGCGGCGACCACGGCGAGCATCAGCGTCTTGGCGGATTCGGCACCCTTCAGCGCCGCAGCCGAGACCTCGTCCATGCGGGTGCCGGTGAACTGGGCGTATTGCCGGAAGCCCGCCATCACCTCGCGGCCGACCGTCAGGCCGTCGCCGACGGTGATCGCCCGCGCCCGGATGTCGCCCGCCGCGGCGGCGATCTCGACCACGCGGCCGACGAGGCCGGTGATCTGCTCGGCCTTGGCCCGCACCTCCGCCGACGGGATCCCGAGCGGCACCAGGGCGGCGACGACGTCGCGCAAGGCCGCGCCGGCGGCCTCCGACTCCGTCGCGACCGCACGCCGCGCCGCCTCGATCTCCGCGAGGGTGGTGGCGCCGACGACCTCGAGGCTGACGCGGGCGAGGCGCGCCGTGCGATACCGCAGGCTCTGGAGGTCGAGGCCGGCCCGCTCGCGCTCGGGCGACGGGGGGGCCTTGGCGATCCCGGCGCCGGCGGCGTCGAGGGCGGCGTTGAATGCCGCCACCGCGGCGAGGCCGTCGCCCTTCCACAGGCCGGCGGCCTGGTTGGCCGAGTTGAGCCGGGCGAACCGGATCATCTCGTCCTGGAGCTGGTTCAGGCGCTTGTAGCCGGCCTCGGCGGGAACGAGGAGGGCACGGCCCCGCTCGCTGGCGCCCTCGAACACCTCCTTGTAGAGCCGCTGCGCCTCGGCCCGGCGGGCGAGCAGGCTCTCGATGTGGGATTCGCGGTCCTTGTCGGCCGTCAGCAGCAGGATGTTGCGTTCCGAGCGGGTCTGGGCCTGGATCTGCTCCTGCAGCTCGCCGGCGCGGATCGCCTGGCGGCCCTGGGCGACGAGGGCGATCTCGGCCTGGCCCATCTCGGAGAGCTGGGTGTAGGCGAGGCCGCCGGCCCCGAGGGAGAGCAGGATCAGCAATCCCGAGCTCGCGGCCAGCTTGGCCTTGATCGTCATTCGCACGTGAGATCTCCAGCGGGTCGGCGCCGTCGCGCGACGGTCGGTCTTGGTGTCGGGTGTGGGGCGGGCCGCCCCGTCTCGGTCAGGCGCTGCGCTTGAAGGCGGCGTCGTCCTCGTCCTCGCCCATGTCGAAGGCGAAGCCCCCGGACGCGGCCGGACGGGCGGCCTTCACCGGGTTCTTCGCCGCGACCTTGGCCGCGACCTTGGCCGCGACCTTGACCTTCGCGGGCGCGGCCATCCGGGAGGCGGCGCGCCGCAGCTGGCCCACCGCCGCGTCCGTCCGCGCCCCCGCCT
>NZ_JACWCT010000032.1:35878-50045 GCF_016613415.1 Methylobacterium ajmalii
CCGACGTCGCCGACACCTGCTCGGACGCCGACGCGTTCTGCTGCGTCACCTTGTCGAGCTGCTGGATCGCCTGGTTGATCTGCGCCGACCCCACGTCCTGCTCGCGGCACGCCGCCGTGATCTCCTCGACCAGGCCCGCCGTCCGCTTGATGTCGGGCACCAGACGCCCCAGCATCTCGCCGGCGTCCCGCGCTACCCGCACGCTGTCGGCCGACAGCGTCCCGATCTCGGCCGCCGCCGTCTGGCTGCGCTCGGCGAGCTTCCTCACCTCGCTCGCCACCACCGCAAAGCCCCGGCCGTGCTCGCCGGCCCGTGCCGCCTCGACGGCGGCGTTGAGCGCCAGAAGGTCGGTCTGGCGGGCGATCTCCTGCACGATGGTGATCTTCTGGGCGATCGTCTGCATCGCCTCGACGGCACGCCCCACCGCCGCGCCGCTGGCCTCGGCATCGCGGGCGGATTGCCGGGCGATGGTCTCGGTCTGGCTGGCGTTCTGGGCGTTCTGGCGCACGTTGGCGGCCATCTCCTCCATCGAGGCGGAGGCCTCCTCGGTGGAGGAAGCCTGCTCGGTCGAGCCCTGGGACAGCTGCTCGGCGGAGGCCGACAGCTCCTGGCTGCCCGCCGAGACGTTGCCGGCGGCACCGAGCGCCTCCGACACGACGCTGCGCAGGCGCTCCAGCATGGTCTTGAGGGCGAGGCCGAGGGCATCGCGGTCGGAGAGGGGCTTGGCCTCGACGGTGAGGTCGCCGGCGGCGATCGCCTCGGCCACGGACGCGTTCGCCTTCAGGTTCGCCGTCATGGCGTTGAGCGAGGCGACGAGGGCGCCGATCTCGTCCTGCGAGCGCACCGTCAGGGTCCGGGACAGGTCGCCCTCCGCCACCGCGTCGGCGAGGCCGACCGCCTCGGCGAGACCGCGGCTGATCGCCAGCGCGATCCAGGTCGAGGCGCCGATGCCGATCGCGAGCGACCCGAGCAGGATCACGATCAGCATCATCTTGGCGCTGTCGGCATTCGCCGCGCCCTGCACGGCCGCCTGCGTCATCTCCTGCTTGATGAACGCCGCGACCTCGTCATAGGCCTTCATGGCGGCGGCGAGCTGCTCGCGGCCCTCGCCCATGGTGAGCGTCGCGGCGCGCAGGTTGCCGCCCTCCGCGGCGATCGCGAGCGCGCGCTTCATCAGCGGGGCGGCGGCCTCGTACCGGGAGGCGAGATCGACGGCGCCCTCGCCGAGGCCGGGGGCGGCGGCCTTCGTGCGGGCGAGCTCGGCCCGGAACGCGGCCTCGAGGGCATCCGCCTCCTTGACCGCGCCGTCGAGCTCCGCGAGCGAGCCCGTCGACAGCATGAGGGCGAAGGAGCGGGTGTAGCGCAGCCAGTCGGCACGCAGGCGCTCGAAGGCGAGGGCGCCGCGCAGAGCCTCCTCGCCCCCTTCCTTGGCGAGCCGGTCGCGGAGCGCGTCGGAGGCTGCCGTCAGCTGCCGGACCTGCGGCAGGATCTCGGCCTGGTAGAACTGCGAGGCGCGGAAGTTCGAGTTGAGCGAACCCCACTTCGCCGTCTCGGCCTGGGTCCGGCCCGCCGCGGCGAGCTTGTCGGCCGCCGTCGCGAGGAGGCGCTGCTCGTCGCCGGTCGCACCGCGCTCGAGCTCGGCGCGCAGGCGGGCGAGCTCGGCGTTCTGATGGGCGAGGAGCTGGCCGAACTCGGCGATCCGCTTCGGGTCGCTCTCGAGCACGATGTTCTTCTCGGTCCGGCCGGCGGCGCCGAGGGCGTTCTGCAGGTCGGAGATCGTCCCGACCCGCTGGCCGCGCGCCGCCAGCACCTGCTGGCTCGCCGCAAGCTCGCTCAGGCGCCAGTAGCTCAGGCCGCCGGCCGCCGCGGCGAGCAGCAGCACCAGGCCTGAGGACGCCGCGAGCTTGGCCTTCACCGAGAGCTTCATCGTCTGAACTTTCCGTCGTAATCGCGAGGGCCGGGATTTCAGGCCAGGATGGCTTCGAGGTCGGGCACGATCACGAACTGGTCGTTCCACTTGATCAGGGTGCGCACGAAGTCGGGGCGGATCGCGAGGCCGACCCGCGGCATCGGCCGGGCATCCGAGAACTGGATCTCGGTGACCTCGTGGACCTTGTCGGCGGTGAGACCGACGCAGACCGGGTCGCCGTCGATCGCGAGCTCGACCACGACGATGCGGGTGTCGGGGCTCGCCGCCCGGGGCGGCAGGCCGAACCGCACCCGCAGGTCGGCGAGCGGGATGATGGCGCCGCGCACGTTGACCACGCTCGGCAGGTGAGGCCGGGCCCCCGCCACCCGGGTGGGGGGCAGGGGATCGATGATCTCGCGCACGAGCCCCGCATCGATCGCGAAGATCTCGTCGGCGATGCCGACCATCAGCGCCTGCACGCGGGTGCCCTCCTGCGCGGCGGCGCCCGGGACGGCGGGGGCTTGCGGGCTCTCGGCCCGGGCGGCGAGGGACATCAGGCGGCCTCGGTCAGGTTGGAGCCGTGCAGGTCGATCCCGGCCCGGGCCTGGCCGGCGGCCAGGAGCTGGGGCACATCGAGGATCAGGGCGGCGCTGCCGTCGCCCAGGATGGTGGCGCCGGAGAACATCGTGACGTCGGCGTGCAGCTTCGACAGCGACTTGATCACCGTCTGGTGGCTGCCGACGATCTGGTCGGCGACGAAGCCGACCCGCTCGCCGGCGAGCGCCGTGATGATCACCATCTGGTGCGGCTCGGACGGGACGTCGCAGCCGAACAGCTCGCGCAGGCGCAGGTACGGCACCAGCTCGCCGCGGATGTTGAGCAGGCTGCGGCCCCGCGCCTCGCGGTCGGCCTCGGGCAGCTCGACGCATTCCTCCACCGCCGAGAGCGGGATGACGTAGTGCCCGTCGCCGACCCGGATCAGCAGGCCCTCGATGATCGCGAGGGTCAGCGGCAGCCGCAGGGTGAAGGCCGAGCCGGCGCCCTGCTGGGTCGCGAGGTCGATCGAGCCGCGCAGGGACTCGATGGTCTTCTTGACCACGTCCATGCCGACGCCGCGGCCCGACAGGGCCGAAACCTCCCGGGCGGTGGAGAAGCCCGGCGCGAACAGGAACTGGTGGACCTCGTGGTCGCTCAGCGGGGTGCCGGGGGACAGGAGGCCGTTCTCCTCGGCCTTGGCGCGGATGCGGGCGGTGTCGAGCCCGGCGCCGTCGTCGCGCACGGTGATCAGCACCTGGGCGCCGGCATGCTCGGCCTTGAGCAGGATGCGCCCGGTCGGGGCCTTGCCGCCGGCGGCGCGGCGCTCGGGCGCCTCGATGCCGTGGTCGATGGCGTTGCGGATCAGGTGGACGAGGGGGTCGGCCAGGCGCTCGATCACGGTCTTGTCGAGCTCGGTGTCCTCGCCCTCGGTGACGAAGGCGACCGGCTTGCCGAGGTCGCGCGAGAGGTCGTGCACGAGGCGGCGGAAGCGGCCGAAGAGCGAGCCGATCGGCACCATGCGGATGCCCATCGTGGTGTCGCGCAGCGCCGCGGCCAGGCGCTCGATCTCCTCCGCCACCGCCTTCACGGCGGGGTCCGAGCGCAGGGCGGCGATCTGGTTCAGCCGCGCCTGGGCGATGACGAGCTCGCCGACCCGGTCCATCAGCGCGTCGAGGCGCTCGGCCTGGACCCGCACGGTGGTCACCGCCTGGTCGTCGGTGCGTCGGGCGGCGGCGGGCGGGGTGCGGGCCTCGGCCTCGGACGGGGCGGCAGGCGAGGCGGCGGGCATCGGCTCGTCCGCCGCGGGCTGGACGGGGGCCGGGGCCGACGCGGCCGAACCCGCCGTCTCGAGCGATCCGGTCGCCTCGACCGATCCGGTCGCCTCGACCGGCAGCATGGTGAGCGTCATCTCGTCCGAGACGAACAGGAAGACGTCCTCGATCGCCTCGCGGGTGACGCTGCCGGGCATCACCACGTCCCAGCCGAGATGGAGCCGCGCGGGGTCGAGGGCGGCGAGGTCCGGCACCGCGTCGGTGCGGGCGGTGACCGACCGGGCGCCGAGATCGCGCAACTCGTCGAGGAGCGCCAGCGGGTTGGTGCCGTTGCGCAGGATGTCGGGGTCGAAGGCGAGGCCGAGATGCCAGTCCGGCCGGTCGGCCGCCGTCTCCGGACACGGCGCCTCGGCGGGGACCGGCACCTGCGGCGCGTCCGCCCCGGCGCCGGGCCGGACCAGGCGCTGCAGCTCGTCGAGGATCGCCGCGCCGATCACCGCGTCGGTGCCGTCCGGGTTCTCGATCAGGAGGCGGATGTAGTCCTTGGCCGAGAGCGACACGTCGATCAGGGGGCGGCTCACGCTGACCTCGCCCTGGCGCACGAGGTCGAACGCGGTCTCGAAATCGTGGGTGAAGGTCGCGACCTGGGCGAAGCCGAACATCGCCCCCGAGCCCTTGATGGTGTGGAGCGCGCGGAACGCGGTGTCGATCAGCGCCCGGTCCTGCGGCCGGTCGCCGAGGTCGAGGAGCGTCGATTCCAGCCGGTCGAGGAGCTCGGTGGCCTCCGTCAGGAAGACCTCGGCGGGATCGATGTGGGTCATGGCGGCACCGGATCACGCGGGCGGCGCGGGGGTGGCGCGCACCCCGCCGACGAAGCGGGACCGCCACCCCGGCGCGCCGTCTGTCGCAGGGTTCATGACCGCAACTTGGCGCCGACGTCGATAAATTTCTGTAAATCAGATGCAAGTTTAGCGAAATCGGGATGGAACCGTTCAGCCCGATGCCCAATGTAGACGGAGCGTTAACCGCGATTCCCCCGACGCGCTCGACAGGGGCAGGGAGGGCGGGAGACGGCGTCCTTCCGCGCATCCTGGCGCCGCGGGCGGCGAGACGGCGGACGAGACCTGTGTGCGGTCTTCGCCGGTGCTGCGGCGCGAGCGATCGACGGGCGTTCCGCCACGCAGTGATCCCGGCGCGCCGCTCGGGCGCCCCGGGATGGGCAGCGTGGATGCAATGGGGGGACCCGGGGCCCCGGAGGGCGCGGAAGGCGAACCGCCGCGCCGGCTCAGCGCCGCACGAGCTTCGTCACCACCGAGACCAGCTGCTCGGGCTTGAACGGCTTGGTGATCCAGCCGGTCGCGCCGGCGGCCTTGGCCTGCTGCTTCACGCCGTCGTTCGACTCGGTGCTCAGAAAGACGATCGGCAGGCCCGACAGCGCCGGAACGCCGCGCAGCCGGCGGATCAGCTCGAGCCCGTCCATGACCGGCATGTTCAGGTCGGTGATGACGAGGTCGACCGGCTCGGCCTGGGCTTTCCTCAGGCCCTCGGCGCCGTCGCCGGCCTCGAGGATGGTGTGCCCGGCCGGGCTCAGCGCGACCCGGATCATCTGCCGGATGCTGGGGGAATCGTCGACCGTCAGGATGGTGGCCATGGTGCTGCTCGAGCGCTTCAGTGTCCGGACAGGGGAGGGGCGAGGTCGGACAGGGACACGCCCGCCCGATCGAAGGCGGCGCTCGCGGCCGCCGAGAGGCCGGTGACGCGCAGCGACCCGCCCGACCGGCGCGCGGTGCCGACCGCGGCGAGCATGACCTGCACGAAGGTCACGTCGACCCGCACCACGCCCTCGCCGTCGACATCGACCGGTCCGGCCGCCAGGGCGGCGCCGAGCCGCGCCTGGATCTCGGCCGCGGTGCGGATGTCGCAATCGTCCGGCAAGGTCAGTGTGTAGCGATCGGACATTCCACGCTCCGACAACCCGGCAACGTCGACACGGGAGAACGTGTCCTCTTCCGCGAGATACGCGCTCCAGGCGTAAAGATTCGATGTACGTAGACCGCGTCGACCGGGGAGGACGGCAAGGCACCGGCAGTCGCCGATGTACCGACGTCCGCGGACAACACTTCCCGATCGTGCGCCGCACGGGCCCGCTACTGCAACTAACGCACCGCAAGCGAGGGATTTTTCGTCCGCTGTCACGCGCGACATAACCCTTCGTTCAGCTCAAGGAGGCTAGTCATCGACGGTACGAGGACGACGCGAAGCGAGACGGCGGCCCGCGCCCTCTCGCCGTCATAGGATGATGCCGACGATGCAGACCCAGCTTCCCCGGCACCGGGCCGCGGAGCGCCCGCCGATCCTGTCGCCGGAGAACGCGGCCTTCCTCCAGGACTGGCTCGGCCTCTCGGCGGTGCAGCGCCGCGCCCTCGACGCCCTCGTCGGCGAGATCGACGGGGTGACGGCCCATACCGAGAGCCACGTCCAGGACCTGTCCGGGCGCTTCCAGCGCATCGCCGCGGCGAGCCGCGAGCAGGAGGGCATCATCGCCGGGCTCGCCGACGCCGTCCGCTCCGTCACCATCGACGAGCGCAAGCTCTCGCTGTCCGAGGTCTCGGCGGGGTTCGAGGCGACGTTCTCGTCGCTCTCCACCAAGGTCGCCGCCCTGTCGGAGCGGGGCGAGGCGATGGTCTCGACCCTCGACGGGCTCTTGGGCACGCTCGGCCGGATCGAGTCGAGCGTGGTCGAGATCGACAAGATCAACCGCCAGACCAACCTGCTCGCGCTCAACGCCAAGATCGAGGCGGCGCGGGCGGGTGACGCCGGCCGCGCCTTCGCGGTGGTCGCCGACGAGGTGCGCGACCTCGCCAAGTCGATCAGCGCGGTCTCGAGCGGGGTGCGCGAGCAGATCGGCGCCATCGCCGGGGGCCTGCGCGGCAGCCACGCCGCCATGCGGGAGATCGCCTCGGTGGACGTCTCCGACGAGAGCCGCGCCGCCACCGCGCGGTTCCGCACCGTGATGGAGACCCTGGCGCAGCAGGGCGACCGCTTCGCGGCGATCCTCGACGGCACCGCCCGCACCACCGGCGAGATCACCGCCGACGTCTCGGCCGCGCTGGTGGCGATGCAGTTCCAGGACCTCGCCAAGCAGCGCCTCGACAACATCGCCCGCTGCCTCGCCGCCCTGTCAGCGGCCCTGGCCGAGCAGGAGGGGCGCACCCCGCTCGCGGCCGATCCGGACGAGGCCCCGGACGCCGCCTGGGCCGAGCGGATGATCGCCGCCGTGACCCTCTACGAGATCCGCGAGCGCCTCGGCCAGCGGATCCTCGGCCGGCCGGCCGGGCAGGAGCCGGCCGCCGCGAGCGGCGCGGACGACGACGGGATCGAGCTTTTCTGACGGCGCGGGCGCCCGGTCCCCGACCGGGCCGCCGGCCGAGTCCGTCCCGGATGGAACGACGAACCGGAAGCCGCGTCGTCGGACGACGGCCTACCGCGCCACCCGCCGGTTGCGGGCCTCCTCGACGCTCGCCACCTCCTGCGCCCTCAGGCGGTCGACGAAGACCGTGGCGGCCCGGGCGATGTGCTGGCGCGAGAGCCGGTCGGCGGCCTCGCCGTCGCCGGCCGCGATGGCGGAGAGGATCGCCGCGTGCTCGTCCCAGATCCGGGCCGGCATCGCCTCGTCCTCGCGCAGCACCTCGCCCATGATCCGCTTCAGGTGGTTGAAGTGCGGCGCCGCCGTCTCGACGATGATCGGGTTCTCGGCGATCTCGCCGAGGAAGCGGTGGAAGGCGATGTCGGCGGCGATGAGATCGGCGACCGAGCCGCCTTTCGCCGCCGCCTGCCCGGCGGCGACCAGCGGCGCGCCCTCCCGACCGGCGCGGGCCGGGTTGCGCTCGGCGGCGAGCCGGGCCGTCAGGCCTTCGAGCACGCCGCGGACCTCGTAGAGGTTCTGCACGAACGACGCCTCGAGGGGCGCCACCACGAGGCCGCGACGCGGCGCGTCGCGCACGATGCCGTGGTTGCGCAAGAGCAGCAGCGCCTGCTGCACCGGCTGGCGCGACACCCCGTAGGCCTCCGCCAGCTCGTCCTGGATCAGCCGGGTGTTGGGCGCCAGCCGCCCCTCGGTGATCTCGCTGAAGATCGCCCCGTAGACCTGCTCGACCAGCCGGTGGCGCGTCAGGCTGCGGGCGTCCGTCTCGACGGCCATGGCCGGATTCCTCACGCGGGTACGCTCCGCGAACCGTGTTGCGCAAACCAGGCGCCCGTGCAATACCGAATTCCAAATTCGAATTCCGAATTCAATAATGCCGCGACGCCATCGCGAGCATCGGGATTCCCGAGGGAGAGACGCCATGACCGACAAGAGGCCGACCGATCCGCGCCCGACCGGCCTGCACCGCCGCCGCCTGCTGGCCACCGGGCTGGGAGCGGTCGCCCTCGCGGCCGGCGGTTTCCCGCGGCCTGCCCTGGCGCAGGGCCGGACGCTCGCCTTCAAGCTCGGCACCGACCTGCCGGTGCCGCATCCGGTCAACGTCCGGATCAAGGAGGCGATCGCGGCGATCGCCGCCGAGACCAACGGCGCAGTCGAGATCAGCCTGTTTCCGTCGAACCAGCTCGGGAGCGACTCGGACATGCTGTCCCAGATCCGCTCGGGGGCGCTCGAACTCGCGACCTTCCCGGGCACCGTGGTCTCGACCCTGGTGCCGGCGACCTCGCTCACCGGCATCGGCTTCGCCTTCACGCGCTACGACACGGTCTGGGCGGCGATGGACGGCGAGGTCGGCGGCTACATCCGCCGCGCGATCGAGAAGGCGAACCTGGTGCCGTTCGAGGCGACCTGGGACAACGGCTTTCGCCAGATCACCACCAGCACCAAGCCGATCCGCACGCCCGACGACCTCAAGAACTTCAAGATCCGCGTGCCGGTGGTGCCGCTCTGGGTCTCGATGTTCTCCGCGCTCGGCGCCGCGCCGGTGAGCATCCCGCTGAGCGAGGCGTATTCGGCGCTCCAGACCCGGATCGCCGACGGCCAGGAGAATCCGCTGGCGCTGATCAACTTCGCCAAGTTCTACGAGGTGCAGAAATACTGCTCGCTCACCAACCACGCCTGGGACGGGTTCTGGATGATGGCGAGCGGCCGCGTCTGGAAGGGCGTGCCGGCCGACGTGCGGGCGATCATGGAGAAGCACCTCAACGCCGCGGCCCTGCGCGAGCGCGACGACATCGCGAAGGCCAACCGCGACGTGCAGAAGGAGCTGGAGGGGCGGGGGCTCATGTTCAACACAACCGACCCGAACGCCTTCCAGTCGGCGCTCAAGGCGACGAAGTTCTACGGCCAGTGGCGGGAAAAGTTCGGGCCGGAGGCCTGGGCGCTGGTGCAGAATTATGCGGGTGATATCGGCTGAGGATTTTTATGATCCTCGCCAACGCTTCAAACTCCACTGCGTCATCCTGGGGCTCGCCGAAGGCGAGAACCCGGGATCCATAGCCGCTGACGCTGGAGAAAGAAGCGGAACGCGCGACGCCGCATCCTGTACCATCAGCGGTTATGGATCCCGGGTTCCGCTGCGCGGCCCCAGGATGACCTGGTGGGTGGCACATCCGTCGAGAGTGCCGAAGACATCAAGCATAGAAAGACCAAGCGAGGACGACCACGATGAGGGAAGTGCTCACGCCAGGGCAGATGCTCGCCGTCCAGGCGCGCCTGCAGCCCGACCGGATCGGCGCGCGCGACCTCGAACGCGCGATGACGTTCCGGCAGTGGAACGCCCGCGCCTGCCGGCTCGCCAACGCGCTCCTGGGCCTCGGCCTGGGCAAGGGCGAGCGGGTGGCGGTGCTGGCCTACAATTGCGTCGAGTGGCTGGAGATCTACGCCGCGATGGCGAAGGCCGGCCTCGTCGCGGTGCCGATCAACTTCCGGCTGGTCGGGCAGGAGGTGCGCTACATCCTGGAGGATGCCGAGGTGTCGGCCCTCATCCTGCAGGACGAGCTCGCCGGCACGATCGAGGAGATCCGCGCCGACCTGCCGGTGTCGGACTCCCGCGTGGTGTGGTTCGGGGCCACGCCCTGCCCGGCCGGCTTCTCGGCTTACGAGGACCTGATCGCGCGGGCCCGCGAGGACGAGCCCGGCATCGCCATCGATCCGGCCGATCCGTGGATGCTGATGTACACCTCGGGCACCACCGGCAAGCCGAAGGGGGCGATCCGCTCGCATCGCGGCGCCGCGATGCTGTCGCTGATCACCGAGATCGAGCTCGGCATCCACCGGCGCGATTCGGCGCTCCTGGTCATGCCCATGTGCCACGCCAACTCGCTCTACTTCTTCGGCGCCTTCAGCTATTGCGGCGGCGTCACCAGCGTCTACTCGCGAAAAAGCTTCGATCCCGAGCATTGCGTGCGGGCGCTCGCCGAGGGGGGTGCGAGCTTCACCTCCCTGGTGCCGACCCATTACGCGATGATGCTGGGCCTGAGCCGGGAGGCCAAGGCGCGCCACGACCTCACCCGCATCACCCGGCTGATGATCTCCTCGGCGCCGGCCCGGCCCGACACCAAGCGGGCGGTGATGGAGTTCTTTCCCAATTCCGGGCTCTACGAGCTCTACGGCGCCACCGAGGTCGGCTGGGCGACGATGCTGCACCCGCCCGAGCAGTTCACCAAGCTCGGCTCGGTCGGGCGCGAATGCGTCGGCTCGGCGCCGATCAGGCTCCTCGACGAATCCGGCCGCGAGGTACCGGACGGCGAGGCGGGCGAATTGTTCTGCTCCAACCCCTACCTGTTCGACGGCTACTGGAAGCTGCCGGAGAAGACCCGGGAAGCGTTCCGCGGCGAGTACTGCACCGTCGGCGACATGGCCCGGCGCGACGCGGACGGCTTCATCCATCTCGTCGACCGCAAGAGCAACATGATCATCTCGGGCGGCGAGAACATCTACCCCTCCGAGGTCGAGGCCCTGCTCGGCGGCCACCCGGCGGTGCACGACGTCGCGGTGGTGGGGCTTCCCGACGAGACCTGGGGCGAGCGCGTCCACGCGGTGATCGTGCCGCGCGACGGCGCTTCGGTCACCGAGGCCGAGATCCTCGGCTGGTGCAAGGATCGGCTCGCCGGCTTCAAGCGCCCGCGCACGGTCTCGTTCCTGGAGGACGCGGCGATGCCCCGCACGGCGACGGGCAAGACCCTGCACCGCAAGCTGAAGGAGCGGCTGGTGCGGGGGGAGGGGTGATCGCTGCCGTGTCCGTGCCCGCTCCGAGAACAAAGCGCGGGCGTCCCCTCTCCCCGCGGGCGGGGAGAGGGGAAGGACGCCCGATCTCGGTGCCGGCAGCGGATCCGGACTTCGTGGATCTGCAAAGATGCCGACCTCACCCGGACCGACTTCCTGGGTGAGCACGACGCGCCCAGGGCGCGAACGACGACGTAACGGGAGGAAAACCCATGAGCCAGCAGGCCACCGTCCAGGACCTCAACGCCGACGCGCAATCCTGCGCCGCCTGGATCGCCCGGTTCCTGAAGGCACGGGGCGTCGACCGGGTGTTCGGGCTCCAGGGCGGCCACATCCAGCCGATCTGGGACCATTGCGCCCGCCTCGGCATCCGCATCGTCGACGTGCGCGACGAGGGCGCCGCGGTCCACATGGCCCATGCGCACGCCGAGCTGACCGGGGAGCTCGGGGTCTGCATGGCGACCGCCGGGCCCGGCGTCACCAACTGCGTCACCGGCATCGCCAACGCCTCGCTCGCCCGCGTGCCGGTGCTGCTGATCGGCGGCTGCACCTCGCGGGCCCAGGCCAATCTCGGCCCGCTCCAGGACATCCCGCACGTCGACATCCTGCGCCCCGTGACCCGCCAGTCGCGCACCGCCCGGGTCGCCGACCAGGTGATCCGCGAGCTCGACGAGGCGGTGGCCCGGGCCATGGGCGATCTGGCCGAGCCGGGCCCGGTCTACATCGAGATCCCCACCGACGTGCTGCGCGCCCCCGTACCGCCGCAGCTCGTCCTCGACGACTGGATGCGGCCGAAGGCGCCGCGCGTCCTGCCGCCGGATCCCGCGGGCGTGGCGCAGGCCGTCGACGCGCTGTGGGGCGCGCGTCGCCCGCTCGTGGTGAGCGGGCGCGGGGCCAAGCAGGCGGGGCCCGAGCTGGTCCGCCTCCTCGACGCGCTCGGCGCGGTCTACCTCGACACCCAGGAGAGCCGCGGCCTCGTGCCGGCCGACCATCCCGCGACGGTCGGCGCCATGCGGGCCGCGGCGATGACCGAGGCCGACGTGGTTCTAGTGGTCGGCCGCAAGCTCGACTACCAGCTCGGCTACGGCTCGCCGGCGGTGTTTCCCGACGCCCGCTTCGTGCGCATCGCCGATACGGCCGGGGAGCTCGTCGACAACCGCCGCGGCGAGCCGGAATTGCTCGCGACGCCCGCGCTGGCGCTGGCGGCGATCGTCGAGGCCGCCGGCAACCGGGCGCCCGCCCTCGATGCGGACTGGGCGCAAGGCCTGCGGGCGCGCCACATCGCGCGCTCGACCGGCGCCACGGTCCCGCAGACCGGGGGGGACGGCCGGGTCCATCCGGCGGCGATCTTCGCGGCGATCCGCGAGGTCGCGGATCCCGACTACATCGCGGTGGCCGACGGCGGCGACCTCCTGAGCTTCGCCCGGGTCGGCCTCGAGGCGCGGACCTACCTCGATGCCGGCGCCTTCGGCTGCCTCGGCATCGGCGTGCCCTACGCCACCGCGGCCTCGCTCGCCCATCCGGAGCGGCAGGTGATCTGCGTCACCGGCGACGGGGCGTTCGGCATCAACGCGATGGAGATCGACACCGCGGTCCGCCACGGCGCCAGGCCGGTGATCATCGTGTCGAACAACGCCGCCTGGAACATCGAGCGCTACGACCAGGAGTTCAATTACGGCGGCCGGGTCGTCGGCACGCTTCTGGCCGATTCCGACTATGCGGGGCTCGCCCGGGCGCTCGGCGCCCACGGCGAGCGGGTGACGCGGCCGGAGGACCTGGCCCCGGCGATCGCCCGGGCGCTCGCCAACGCCCCGGCGCTCATCGACGTCACGACCTCGCAGGTCGCGGTGTCGTCGGACGCCCGCAAGGGCCTCGGCTTCGTGCCCGACTACCAGCCGCTCACCGCCTGGGACGACGCCGAGCGGCGCCGGCGCGGCGAGAGCGTGTGAGGGCAGGGCTCACCGTGGTGCGCCGGGGGCCTCCTCCGGCGCGCCGTCGGCGGCGCCGAGCATGAACCAGACCACGGCCGCCGTCTTGATCGAGAACGGCGAGTCGCTGATCACCAGGAGCAGGCAGGTATAGATCGCCATGGCGCAGCGCAGGCGCCAGGCGTCCCGGTTGCGCGCCGGCATGAGCACGAACAGGCCCCAGGCCACGAGCGCGCCGGGCACCCCGACCTGGGTCAGCGCGTAGGCGTAACCGGAATCCGACAGGAAGAGCTTGTCGGGCAGGATGCCGAACACGCCCTCGGGCGGCAGGGAGGTGATCAGCAGCGCGGCCCAGAGCAGGCGGCCGGCCATGTCGTTCTGCCAGGTCACCTGCATGCTCTCGAAGCCGTAGACGGCGAGCGCGAGCAGGACGGCGAAGGGCAGGGCGAACCAGAGCAGGCGCGGCAGGCGCCAGCCCACCCACATCGCCCCCGTGATGGCGACGCAGACATAGGCGCCGAAGCGCGCATCGGCCAGGATGATGGTGAGGGCGGCGCAGAGGAACAGCCAGGCCCGCCCCCGCATGGTGCGGCGGTAGAGCGCCCAGGCGAACAGCACGGCGCCGAAATTGCCGGCCGAGACCGGCTCGAGGAAGACCGACGAGACCCGGTGCGGCCCGAGGAAGGGCAGGATGGTGCGCGAATCCGGCCGGATGCCGCTGGTGAACAGCGAGCCGGTCAGCTCGTTGATCTCCGACGGAGACATGCTGCCGCGAGCCACGTAGTAGCGCACGATGTTGAAGTATTTCTGGTAGACGTCGAACAGGCCGTACTCGAACAGGCCCATCGCCACCACGATCACGCCGCAGGTCAGCACCGCCCGGTCGGCGTCGCGCAGGTCGGGATTGCGCCTCCCGAGATTGTAGAACACGACCGGGATCAGGAAGTCGCGCACGCCCTTCACGTCGGTCGAGCCGCGCAAAGCCAGGAGCAGCAGCCCGTAGGAGACGAGCCCGGCGAGGATCAGCCAGGGGCCGGCCCGCTCGTCGAGGGCAAAGCCCAGGGTGAGCGCGATGATCGCCACCTCGGCGCCGATCACCGTGCCGCCGGAGACCGGGAAGCCCGCGGTGTTGAGGAAGCACAGGGCGGCGTTGAAGACGAGCGCGGCGACCAGCAGGGCGTGCGCGGCCCGGGCCTGGTAGGGCGCGCGCCCGTCCGCGGCGGGCAGCGCGAGGACGGCGCCCCCCTGGTACGCGGGCCCCATGCGGCTCACGCCGCCCGGACCCGGCCGGGGCGGCCTTGCCCCTGGCCGG
>NZ_JACWCT010000033.1 GCF_016613415.1 Methylobacterium ajmalii
CCCCGGAGCCGCGCGCCGTGAGCGCGCCGGACCCGACGCGCGAGGAGGCCGACCGGCGCTACATGCGCCTCGCCCTCGCCCTCGGCCGGCGCCATCTCGGCCGCGCTTGGCCGAACCCGTCGGTCGGGGCCGTGCTGGTCGGCGGTCCCCCGGGCGCCGAGCGGATCCTCGCCCAGGGCGTGACGCAGGCCGGCGGCCGCCCGCATGCCGAGCGCGTCGCGATCGCGGCGGCCGGCGAGGCCGCCCGCGGCGCCACCCTCTACGTCACCCTCGAGCCGTGCTCGCATCACGGCCGCACTTCGCCTTGCGCCGACGCCACCATCGAGGCGGGGATCGCCCGGGTGGTGAGCGCGATGGACGATCCCGATTCGCGGGTCGCCGGGCGCGGCCACGCCCGGCTGGCACAGGCGGGAATTGCGGTTTCGGTCGGGCTGCTCGGGGCCGAGGCGGCGCGCGACCAGCGCGGTCACGTCAGCCGGGTCGTCCGCGGCCGGCCGGCGCTCTTCCTCAAGCTCGCCCGTACGGCGGACGGCTACGCGGCGGGCGGGGAGGGGCGGCTGATGATCAGCGGTCCCCGCGCTACCGCGGAGATCCACCTGCAGCGGGCCCATTGCGACGCCATCATGGTCGGCGTCGGTACGGTGCTCGCCGACGATCCCCAGCTCACCGTGCGCCTGCCCGGGATGGCGGACCGCTCGCCACTGCGCATCGTCCTCGACCCCGCCCTGCGCACGCCGCCGAGCGCCGGCCTGGTGCGCACCAGCGCGGTCGTCCCGACCCTGATCCTGTGCGGTCCCGATGCCCCCGCCCTGGCGGAGGGCGCCCTCGTCGCCGCGGGCGCGGAGGTCGAGCGGGTGCCGGTGACGCCGGACGGCCGCATCGACCTGCCGGAGGCGATGCGGATCCTGGGCGCCCTCGGGCTGACCCGGATCTGCTCGGAGGGCGGGCCGACGCTCGCCGAGGCGCTCGCGCGCGAGAACCTCGTCGACGAGTGCCTCCTCGTCACCGGCGACCGCGCCCTCGGGCAGCCCGGCCTGCCGGCGGTCGGTCCGCACCTCGCCGCGCGCCTCGCCTCGCCGGACTTCCCGGTCGCCGAGGAGTACCGGATCGGCACCGATCTCTTCACCTGCCACGCACGGAGCCCCTAGATGTTCACCGGCCTCGTCTCGGATGTCGGCCGCGTGGCCGCGGTGTCCGGCGATTCGAAACTCAAGCGCATCGCCATCGACTGCGCCTACGACCCAGCCGGCATCCTGATCGGCGCCTCGATCGCCTGTGCGGGCCCCTGCCTCACTGCCGTCACGGTGACGCCGCGCGAGGGCGGCTGCACCTTCGAGGTCGACGCCGCCGCCGAGACCCTGGCGCGCACCACCGTCGGCACGTGGGCCCCGGGCATGCGGGTGAACCTGGAGCGCTCGCTCAAGATCGGCGACGAGCTCGGCGGCCACCTCGTCACCGGCCATGTCGATGGGCTGGCCGAGATCGTCGCCCGCGAGCCGGTGACCGGCCAGGCCGGCGACGCGTCCGGGGCGGGGGACAGTTGGGCGCCGAGCGAGCGCTTCGTGCTGCGGGCCCCGGCGGCGCTCGCCCGCTTCATCGCCGAGAAGGGGTCCGTCTGCCTCGACGGCACCTCGCTCACGGTCAACGGCGTCGCGGGCGACACCTTCACGGTGCTGCTGATCCCCCACACCCTCGCGGTCACCACCTGGGGCGAGCGCCGTGTCGGCGACCGGCTCAACCTCGAGGTCGACCTGATCGCCCGCTACGCGGCCCGGCTGACGGAGGCGCGGGCGGCGGTCGAGCCGGGCTGACCTCGGGCACGGGGTCTACGGGCCGCGCCATTCGCAGGCCGCGCCTGATTCGCTGCGGGTCACGAAGGACAGCGCGCCGCCTGTCGGCGAGGTGCTCGGCGGCGATGAAGTCCGGCCGCTCGGCGCTGCCGAGGCCGTCGAGCGGCCGGACTTCATCGCTGCCATCGGCGCGTCGGCATTGGTGACGCACACGCGACCCGACGGGACGATTGTCGCGTGCGCGCCGCCGGGACCGTCGAAATGCCGGACGCCCCGCAGCGCCCGGTAGGCGTCGCCGAGGCAGTGCCCGGGATCGAGATCGTCCGGGTGGGACGGCCGGCAATGGCAGGCGAGATCGGCGGGCGAAGCCACGACCGGGGCCGCGACGGGCATGCCCCGGCGCGAGACCAGCGCCAGATCCGGTGGCCCCGCGACCCGCAGCGCGGCGTCGAAGCCGGCGCCAGCGGGGTCCACCGCTGCCGCACCGCGCTCGACGACCGCCTGACGGGAACCATGAGGCGTGGTGTCGTGACGGGCGGCTACTGCGTCCCGCCCTTCGCCTCCTTCTGGAACTCGTCGATCACGTCCTTGCCGACGCGCTTGGCCATGTCGGCGGTGACCGGTTCCAGGGCCGCCTTCCAGGCCGCCTTCTCGTCGGGGGTGAGGGTGACGAAGGTGGTCTTGCCCGACTTCTTCATCTCCTCAAGCGCATCGGCATTGTCCTTGTCGGCGACCTGGTTGGCGTAGACGGTCGCCTCCGTCATCGCCTTGTCGAGCTCGGTGCGGATCTCGGCCGGCAGGCCGTCCCAGAACTTCTTGTTGGTGATCACCGCGTAGCCGATATAGCCGTGATCGGACAGGGTGATGAACTTCTGCACCTCGTGGTGTTTCTGGGTGAACATGTTCGAGGGGGTGTTCTCCGAGCCGTCGACGACGCCGGTCTGCATGCCCTGGTAGACCTCCGAGAAGGCCATCACCTGCGGGAGCGCGCCGAGCGCGCGGAACTGCGCCTCCAGCACCTTCGAGGACTGGATCCGCATCTTCAGGCCGCGGAAATCGGCCGGCATCCGCAACGGCTTGTTGGCGCTCATCACCTTGAAGCCGTTGTCCCAATAGGCGAGCCCGGTGATGCCCTTCGACTGCAGCTTGTCGAACAGCCGCTTGCCGAGCGCCCCGTCGGTGACACGGCGCAGGGCCGCCTTGTCGGGCAGGATGTAGGGCAGGTCGAAGACCTCGAATTCCTTGGCGCCGAGCGGGCCGAACTTCGCCAGCGACGGCGCCAGCATCTGCACCGCGCCGAGCTGCAGCGCCTCGACCTCCTCCTTGTCCTTGAACAGCTGCGAGTTCGGGTAGACCTCCACCTTCACCTTGCCGCCGGTATACTTTTCCGCCAGCTCCTTGAACTTGTCGGCGCCGCGGCCCTTCGGCGTGTCGGGCGCCACGACGTGGCTGAACTTGATCACGATCGGCGCCTGGGCCAGGGCGGCGCCCGACAGGAGCAGCAGGGCGGTGCCGGCCGCGAGCGCGCGGCGGGTCAGGGTCGGCATGGCGTTTCCTCGTCTTCGCGGTCTGTTTCGCGTTCTGGTTTGGTCGCGAGGCTGACAGTTCGGGCCCCGCGGCGCAATGCGCCGATCGCCTAACTCCCAGCCTCCGCCTCCATCCTCAGCCCTCGGCTTCCGCCTCCATGCACACCGCGCCGTCGACGGCGGTCCAGCCCTGGAACGCCTCGCCCTGGCCCTCGCGTCGCCCCGCCACCGCGAAGCGCGAGCCGGCGATCATCGGCGCGACGCCGCGGTAGCGGAACCGCGCCGGCACCCGGCCGAGGCGCAAAGCCGCGAGGTTGAGGAGCAGGCTCGCCTGCATCGGCCCGTGCACGACGAGGCCGGGATAGCCCTCGACCTGCGTGGCGTAGGGATGGTCGTAGTGGAAGCGATGACCGTTGAAGGTCATCGCGGAGTAGCGAAACAGCAGCACGGAATTCGCCTCGACCGACCAGGCTGCCTCGTCCTCGGCGGGAACGGGTTTCGCCGTCGGCGCGGCGTCGCCCGGACGGCTCGCCTCGCGGTAGACGATGTCCTGCCGGTCGCGGATCGCGAGGCCGCGCGCGGTCTCGTACTCGTGCCGCACGGTGACGAAGCACAGCGTACCGGTACGCCCGTGCTTCACCGCCACGTCCGAGACCGTCTCGCGCCGCACCACCCGGTCGCCGACCCGCAGCGGCGCCAGGGTCTCGATCTCGCCGCCGGCCCACATCCGCCGCGGCAGCGGCACCGGCGGCAGGAACCCGCCCTTCGCCGCGTGGCCGTCGGGCCCGAGCGCGTCGGCCGCCGGGGTCTCGGGGGCGAGGCACCAGTGCAGCGCCAGCGGCGCCTCGCCCGACGCCACCGGAGCGAGGTGGGGGGCGAGCGTCGCCCGGTACTCGGCGACGAGGCGCGGCGTCACGATGTCCTCGACCTCCCGGCCGCGCCCGATCCAGCCGCGCAGATGGTCGATATCGATCTCGGGCATCCGGCACTCTCCCGTCGTCGCCCGCCGTCCCGGGCCTGTTAGCCCTTATAGCGACGGCTCTTCGCGCCCGCACACCTGCCGTCTGAACCCCGTCCCGGGCCGGTGCGCCGCCTACACCACGTGGTCCGGCGCCAGCGCGCAGGCCGGTCCCCCGGCCAGCTCCACCTGGAGGGTGACGTGGGCGATGCCGAAGCGGCCGCGCAGGGTGGCGGCGCAGTCGTTGAGGAAGGCGTTGCCGGGGTGGCCCTCCGGCATCACCAGATGGGCGGTGAGCGCCGTCTCGGTGGTGCTCATCGGCCAGACGTGGAGGTCGTGGACTTCCGTCACGCCCGGCCGCTCGGCGAGGCAGCGGCGCACGTCCGCCGGGTCGATGCCCGGGGGCACGGCGTCGAGCGAGAGCACGACGCTGTCGCGCAGGAGGCCCCAGGTCCCGGCGACGATCACCGCCACGATGACGAGGCTGGTCAGCGGGTCGACCCAGGTCCAGCCGGTCCACAGGATGACGAGGCCCGCCACCACCACGCCGGCCGACACCGCGGCGTCGGCCAGCATGTGCAGGTAGGCGCCGCGGATGTTGAGGTCGCCCTTGCGGCCCGAGGCGAACAGCCAGGCGGTGACGCCGTTCACCGCGATGCCGATCAGCGCGACGATGGTCACGGTGAGGCCCGGGACCGGGGCGGGCTCCTGGAAGCGCTGCACCGCCTCCCAGGCGATGGCGCCGACCGCGACCAGCAGGAACACCGCGTTGAACAGGGCGGCGAGGATCGAGGACGAGCGCAGCCCGTAGGTGAACCGCGCCGTCGGCCGGCGCTGGCCGAGCGTCGCCGCCGCCCAGGCGACGATGAGGCCGAGCACGTCCGACAGGTTGTGGCCGGCATCGGCGAGCAGCGCCACCGAATCGGTGAGGAAGCCGTAGGCCCCCTCGATCAGCACGAACCCGGTGTTGAGCGCGATGCCGATCGCGAAGGCGCGGCCGAAGCTCGCCGGGGCGTGGACGTGGCCGGGGCCGTGGCGGTGCCCTGCGTGATCGTGGCCGTGATCGTGGTCGCCATGATCGTGCGCGTGGTCGTGGTGCTGGCCCATGCCCGGTTCCTGTTCCTCGCCCGGGCCGCCCTCGGGGCCCGCGCGGTCGTCGCGGCGCCGTTAGCTTTAGGGCGGGAAGGGCGGAGCGGCGAGCCCCGCCCGGGCAGGGTCACCCGGTCGCCAGCCGCAAGGCCGCCTCGGTCAGAGCCCCGTCCGGCCGGGCCATCTGGTCGAGCACCGTGAAGTGGTCGTCGCCGGCAAGCGGCAGGAGGTCGCCGGGGAGGCCGGTCCCGGCCCAGGCCGCCTGGTAGACGTGCGACTGCCGGCACAGCTCCGGCAGCTCGCCGGCGCCGTAGGCCACCGTGAGCGGACCGGCGCGACGCGGCAGGTGCCGGATCGGCGAGAGCGCCGCGACCTCGTCCGCGGTGAGGCGGAGCCCGTCGTCGAGCGTCGTGCGCCGGATCGGCGCGAGGTCGAAGACGCCGGAGACCGCCAGCCCCGCATCGACCTCCGGGCAGGCCATGGCGAGCGCCGCGAGGTGGCCGCCGGCCGACCAGCCCGAGACGACGAGGCGCGGCGGGCCCGCATGGGCGCGCAGGGCGGAGAGCGCCGCCGGGATCTCGGCGCAGAGCGCCGTCATCGTCGCCTCCGGGCAGAGGGTGTAGCCGATTGTCGCGACATCGAGGCCGCGGGCGAGCGGCCCCTCGGCCAGTGCCGCGAAGCCGGCCTTGTCGTTGCGCTGCCAGTAGCCGCCGTGGATGAAGGCGAGGAGCGGCGCTCCCGGCCGGCCGCAGCGGAAGAGGTCGAACCGCTGGCGCTCGCCCGCGCCGTACGGGATGTCGAGCTCGCCGGACCGCGCCGCGCGGAAGGCCGCGCTGCGCGTGCGCAGGGAGGCCATGAAGGCACTGCTGCCGGCCACCGCGCCGGAATTGTCGTAGGCCTTGCTCAAGGTCGCGCGGTCCATCCCGCGCCAGTCGCCGCCCGCCATCGTCGCCCTCCGAGAGAATCTCGAAACTCATCGAACGAGAAGAACACGTGTCTTTTCCCCACCCAGGACCTAATCTTGAGGTGCCGGTCCATCAACGATGGACCGACCTCGAAGGAGGTCGTGGGTGGGAGGACGCGCGTCGTTCCGGTCGGACAAGCTCTCGGCATGACGATACCCGGAAACGCGAAGGGGCGGCCCCGCGCCGCGCGCAGGGCCGCCCCCATCCGGAATCCGGGGTCGTGAGACCCCGGGATCGTGCGTTACTCGGCCGGCTGCAGGGTCGGCTGCAGGGGCGGGAGGACCTCCAGCGGCATCGGGTTGCCGTCGAGGGCGGCCTTCAGGCGGTCCATGTCGACCTCACCCTCCCAGCGGGCGACCACGATGCAGGCCACCGCGTTGCCGATGAAGTTGGTGAGCGCGCGGCATTCCGACATGAAGCGGTCGATGCCGAGGATCAGCGCCATGCCGACGACCGGCACGGAGGGAACCACCGCCAGCGTCGCGGCCAGCGTGATGAAGCCCGAGCCGGTGACGCCGGCCGCGCCCTTCGAGGAGAGCATCGCGACGAGGAGCAGCAGGGCCTGCTCGCCGTAGGAGAGGGGGGTGTCCGTCGCCTGGGCGATGAACAGGGCCGCCATGGTCATGTAGATGTTGGTGCCGTCGAGGTTGAACGAGTAGCCGGTCGGGACCACCAGGCCGACGACGGGCTTCGAGCAGCCGGCACGCTCCATCTTCTCGAGCAGCGAGGGCAGGGCCGACTCGGAGGACGAAGTGCCCAGCACGAGCAGCAGCTCCTCCTTGATGTAGCGGATCAGCTTGACGATCGAGAAGCCGTTGTAGCGGGCGACGAGACCGAGGACGCCGAAGACGAAGATCGCCGAGGTCAGGTAGAAGGCGCCGACCAGGTAGGCGAGGTTGGCGAGCGAGGCGATGCCGTACTTGCCGATGGTGAAGGCCATCGCGCCGAAGGCGCCGATCGGGGCGACCTTCATGATGATGTGGACGACGCCGAAGATCGCCTCGGACAGGATCTTGATGAAGTCGAGCACCGGCTTGCCGCGCTCGCCCAGGAAGGCGAGGCCGAAGCCGAACAGCACCGAGAAGAACAGAACCTGCAGGATCTCGCCGCCCGAGAACGCACCCACCGCCGTCGACGGGATGATGTTCATCAGGAAGTCGGTGATCGTCTGCGTCTTCGCCTTGTCGGCGTACATCGCGATCTGCTTGGGATCGAGCGACTTCGGATCGATGTGCATCCCCGCGCCCGGCTGGACGAGGTTGGCAATGACCAGGCCGACGATCAGCGCGAGCGTCGAGAATGTGAGGAAGTAGATCAGCGCCTTGCCGCCGACCCGGCCGACCTTCTCGAGGTTGGTCATGCCGGCGATGCCGGAGACCACGGTGAGGAAGATCACCGGGGCGATGATCATCTTGACGAGCTTGATGAAGGCGTCACCGAGCGGCTTCATGTCGGCGCCGAGCTGCGGGTAGAAGTGCCCGAGCGCGATGCCGATCGCGACGGCGACCAGGACCTGGAAGTACAGGGTCTTGTAGAGCGGCTTGGGGGCCGGCGGCGCGTGCGGCGCGGTCAGCGGGGACGGGATCGTAGCCATCGGACGTTCTCCCTATAATGGCTCGTTGAAAGGACGGGCGTTGGCGGCGGACCGCGGGATGCTCTTGCTGTTGCGCCTTGCGGCGGGTCTCTGGCCTTGCGGCGGGAACTTCGGCCTGGCGACAGGCCTGCCGCGCACCGGAAGGCTGCGGACGGACACACAATGGCAACCGGCGTGCCAGCCGGCGAAAAGCCGAAATTTTTTGTTAAACCCAACAGAATAAAAGAGTTTTCATGACACAGGGGGAAACCGCCCGCCGCACCGGTCCGGCGCGCCGCAACGGCGGGATGGAAACCGTGCGGAAATCCGCAACCGTCCGGGCGTGCCGCGCGGGGCGGCCGTGACCGGCTGGCGCGCCCTGCCGCGCTCGCCGGCGCTGCCCTGGCTCCTGGGGCTCGCCGCGGTGCTGGCCGCCGCGGTGCTGGCCGGCCGCCACGCCGAGCGGGCGGCGCTCGCGGACGTGCGGCGCTCGGCCACCGCGACGCTCGCGCTCCACGTCGCCGCCTTCCGCACCGAGATGCAGAAGCAGGGTTCGCTGCCGCTCGCGCTCGCCAGCGACCCGGAGATCGCCGCGGTGGTCGGCGCCTCGCCCGACCCGGCCCTCGTCGCCCGGGTCGACGACCGCCTCGCCGAGATCGCCCGGGCGTCGGGCGCGGCGGTCGTCTACGTCATCCGCCGGGACGGGCGGGCGGTCGCGGCGAGCAATGCCGGCGAGCCGGGCAGCTTCGTCGGGGCGATGTACGCCTTCCGGCCCTACTTCCAGCAGGCGCTCGCCGAGGGGGCCGGGCGCCAGTTCGCCCTCGGCACCGTCAGCGGCCGGCCCGGCCTCTATCTCAGCCGCCGGGTCGCCGGGCCCGGCGGGCAGACCGGGGTGGTGGTGGTCAAGGTCGAGTTCGACGCCATCGAGGCCGCCTGGCGAAAAGGGGCCGAGACCGGCGGCGAGACCGTGATGGTGACCGATCCCCGCGGCATCGTGCTGGTGGCGAGCGAGCCGGCCTGGCGCTTCGGAGCCCTGCGGCCGGTGCCCGACGACGAGCGCCGGCTGATCCGCGAGCGGCTGGAATTCGGCGAGGCGCCGCTCCAGGCGCTGCCGCTGCACCCGGCGGCCAACGGGACCCTGGTGCGGGTCGGCCACGGGGCCGAGCCGGCGCGCCTCGCCATGCCCCTCGACGCCGCGATCCCGGGCACCACCTGGCGACTCCACACCCTGACGCGGATCGGCGTGGCGGTGGCCCGCGAGCGGATCCAGGCCCAGGTCATCGCCGGCCTGATGGTCGGCCTCGCCTGCCTCGGCCTCGCCGAGATCGTCGGGCGCCGCCGGCGCCTGCGGGCGAGCCTCGCCGAGGCGGCGGCGCGGCGCACCGAGCTGGAGGCGCGGGTCCGCGAGCGGACCCGGGCGCTGACGGAGGCCAACCAGAAGCTCAAGGGCGAGATCGCCGAGCGCCGGCGGGCGGAGGCCGAGCGCCAGCGCCTCGGGCGCGAGCTCGCCCATGCGGGCCGCCTCGCCGCGCTCGGCCAGTTCGCCGCCAGCATGGCGCACGAGATCAACCAGCCGCTCGCGGCGATCCGCTCCTACGCCGACAATGCCGGCATCCTGATCCAGCGCGAGCGTCTGCCGGAGGCGAGCGAGAACCTCGCGGCGGTGGGCCGCCTGACCGAGCGCATCGCCGGCCTGACCCGCCAGCTCAAGGGCTTCGCCCGCAAGGCCTCGGGCCGGCGCGATCCGGTCGCGCTCGCCGGCGTGGTTCGGTCGAGCCTCGAGGTGGTGGATGGGCGGCTCGCCGGCATCGCCCTCGACCTCGCGCTGCCCGAACCCTCGCCCTATGTGCTGGGGGAGGGGCCGCGGGTGGAGCAGGTCGTCGTCAACCTGGTGCAGAACGCCCTCGACGCGGTCGCGGGCGTCGCCGATCCCCGCGTCACCGTGACGGTGCGGGTCGCGGGGGAGCGCGCGGTGCTGGAGGTGGGCGACAACGGCGGCGGCCTGCCCGACGGAGGCGCCCAGGTGTTCGACGCCTTCTTCACCACCAAGACCGGCGGCCTCGGCCTCGGCCTCGCCATCTCGCGCGGCATCGTCGAGGATTACGGCGGCAGCCTCTCGGCCGGCGCCTCGCCGCAGGGCGGGGCGCTGTTCCGGGTCGAGCTGCCGCTGGCCCCCACCCCGCCCGCCGGATCCGGGACGCCCGGACCCCGCAAACCCGCAACCGAGGGAACCGCCGCATGAGCGTGCCGTCCGACCGCGTGGTCTTCGTCGACGACGAGGAGGAGGTGCGCCGGGCCAACGGCCAGAGCCTCGACCTCGCGGGCTTTTCCGTCGAAACCCATGGCGACGCCGAATCGGCCCTGCGGGCGGTCCTCGCCGATCCGCCGGGGGTCGTCGTCACCGACGTGCGCCTGCCGGGCCTCGACGGGCTCGGGCTGTTCTCCGCCCTGCAGGAGGCCGATCCCGAGCTGCCGGTGATCCTGATCACCGGCCACGGCGACATCACCATGGCGGTGCGGGCGATGCGGGCCGGCGCCTACGACTTCCTGGCCAAGCCCTACCCGGCCGAGACGCTGGTCGCCTCGGTGCGGCGCGCGCTGGAGCGCCGCAAGCTGGTGATCGAGAACCGCTCCCTGCGTTCCCGCCTCGATGCCGCGGTGGCGGAGGACCCGGCCTTCCTCGGCGTCTCGCCGGCGATCACCCGCCTGCGCCAGTTCGTGCGCGAGGTGGCCGAGGCCGACGTCGACGTGATGGTGCTGGGCGAGACCGGCTCGGGCAAGGAGGTGGTGGCGAGCGCGCTCCACCGCTGGAGCCGGCGCGCCAAGGGCAACTTCGTCGCGATGAATTGCGGCGCGCTCCCCGACACCGTGGTCGAGAGCGAATTGTTCGGCCACGAGGCCGGCGCCTTCACGGGTGCGCTCAAGAAGCGGGTCGGGCGCATCGCGCATGCGGACGGCGGCACGCTGTTCCTCGACGAGATCGAGAGCATGGCGCTGACCATCCAGGTCAAGCTCCTGCGGGTGCTGCAGGAGCGGGTGGTGGAGCCGCTCGGCACCAACGCGGTCCAGCCCGTCGACATGCGGGTGGTGGCCGCGACCAAGATCGACCTCGGTCAAGCGGCTGCGCAAGGGACGTTCCGGGACGACCTCTACTACCGCCTGAACGTCGTCTCGGTGGCGATCCCGCCGTTGCGCGAGCGGCGCGAGGACGTGGCGTTGCTGTTCGAGCACTTCCTGCGCAAGGCCGCCGCCCGCTTCAACCGCGAGCCGCCGCCGGTCACCCCGTCGATCCGCGAGCACCTGAGCCGGCACGACTGGCCCGGCAACGTGCGCGAGCTCGGCCATTTCGCCGAGCGCTGCGCGCTCGGCCTCACCCCGGCCGGTCCGGCCCAGGCCGAGCCGGCGAAGGCGGCGACGCTCGCCGAGCAGATGGACCGCCACGAGCGCGGCCTGATCCGCGACGAGCTGATCATGGCCGGCGGCGATGTCCGGGTGGCGGCCGAGGCGCTCGGGACACCCCGAAAGACCCTCTACGACAAGATCGCCCGCCACGGCCTCGACCCGAACGACTATCGCTGAGGCTCAACCTCAGCTCGGCGGCACGAGAGCCGTGGCCTCGAAGAAGGTATAGGCGACGCTGCCCTCCGGCCCCGCCTCGCGGTCGAGCGCGGCGAGGCCCGCATCGAAGGCCGGCCCGGATCGCCTCCTCGCGGATGCCCGCGACCATCGCCGCGAAGGTGCGACGCACGAAGCCCGCGGCAAGGTCCGGCCGACTGCCATCGGCGTAGATTGGGCGCGGCCGGACCTCGATCTCCGGATCGCAGCCCGCCCTGCGTTGCAGCGCCACCTGGCATGCAATGGCGGCCCGCGCCGCCGTGTCCTCCGGATGCAGCAGGACCGATCCGTGATCGCCCTCGATCACCGTCAGGCTCCCGCCCGGCCGCACCACGCGGCGCAACTCGGCCAGGACCGCCGGGGGATCGGGAAGGTGCTCCAGCACGAAGCAGACGAAGGCATGATCGAAGCTCGCCCGCGGGAAGGGCAGGGCCCGGAGATCGGCCTGCCGCAGCGTCGGCACGGGCAGGCCGGCGGCCCGGATTCGCGTCTGCGCCTCCGCGAGAGAGGCCGCGGCGATGTCGACGCAGGTGAGCACCGCGTCGGGATTCTGCCGCAGGAGCGGGATCGTCTGGGCGCCGACGCCGCTGCCCGCCTCCAGCACCGTGCCGCCGGCGGGATAGCGGGCGCCGCGATGCAGCCGCGATTCCAGCGTCGCCGCCCGGTCGCACAGGCGCGCCTGTTCCGTCGCCGCGTAGCCGTGAACGTAGTCGTGGTCCCGTCCCATCCGCATCCTCCCGGTCGGGGACGATCCTCGCCCGGAGCGGCGACGGGGGTCTTGAACGCGATTGCGGCTTCAGGCGAGGGTGGCGCGGCAGCGGGCCGGCGTGACCCCGTACTGGCGGACGAAGGCGCGGGTCATGTGGCTCTGGTCGGCGCAGCCCGCCTCCGCCGCGGCCGCCGCCGGCCCGGATCCGGCCCGGATCCGGCCGCGAGGAGGCGGCGCGCCAGGCGGACGCGCTGCTGGCCCAGGTAGGCGTGCGGCGTCGTCCCCACCGCCCGGGCAGAGCCGCAAAGGAACTGGAAGCGGCTGACCCCCGACAGCCCGGCGAGTTCGGCGAGGGGCACGGGTCTCTTCGGGCGCCTCCTCCAGCCGTCGCAGCGCCCGGGCGGCGGCGGACCGCGGCGTGGAGCCGGGCGGCTGCCGAAGCGGGCAAACAGCGGTACGAGGACCCGGACGAGTTCCTGCTCGACCGCGAGGGGATCGGGCCGGTCCATCGCGAACAGTCCGAAGAGCCCGGTGACGCCCCTTGCGAGGGCTGGATCGCGGAGCGCCGGGCGGGCGAATTCGACACCCTTGCGTCGCTCGTCCGGGAGAAGGTCGGCGAGGCGGGACGGGTCGAGATAGGCCATCCGCAAGGCCCGGACGGCCGAGCGGACCGGCAAGCCGTCGTGGATCTCGCCCGGGTTGACGGTGATGATGTCGCCAGCCACCGCCTCGACGGCGCCGAGGCCGCTCCAGGAGCGGTGAGCGCCGGTCGCCACGACGCCGAAGCCGAAATGGTCGTGAGCGTGGCGCGGAAAGGCGCGGTCGGACGAGACCGAGACTGCCTCGAGGCCGGGCAGGCCGCTGCGGTGTTGCCGCGCCCTGTGCCGCTCGTCCTGCCTGCCGGCTTCCCCACCCGCGATCCGCCGGCAGAGTTATCCGCCGCCGGTGCCCAAACGCGAAGAGCCCGGCCGTGAGGCCGGGCTCCGCTCCGTCCGAGGACGGAAAGTCGGGTCTTAGTACGAGCCGAACTTGTAGTTCAGGCCGGCGCGGACGACCGCGAACTCGGTCTCGCGACGGTAGAGGTTGGCCGGACCGACCGACACGACGCCCGGCGAGAACACCGAGTACTGCGTGCCGTTGACGGTCTGGGCGAACACACCGTTGTTGCGGTTGCCCTGATCCAGGTTCACGTACAGGCCTTCGACCTTGAGGGTCACGGCCGACGAACGGAAGAAGTTCAGGAACGAGTCGGTGGGCAGAGCGTACTCGACGCCGCCGCCGACGGCCCAGCCGGTCTGGAAGGTGTCGCGCGAGCTGTTCGGCAGGCCGAAGTCGCGACCGCCACCCGAGCCGTAGGCGAAACCGCCGGTGGCGTACACGAGGGTGCGGTCCCAGGCGTAGCCGAGGCGGCCGCGCACGGTGCCGAAGAAGTCCAGGCCCGAGATGCCGTTCGGGTTGAAGACCAGGGTGCCCGGGTTGATGGCGCCGCCGGCGACGGTGGCGAAGGCGTACTGGTTGCGGCTGCGACCGAAGTCGACGTACTGGGCGTCGGCCTCGATGCCCACGACCACGCCCGAGCCCGGGGTGAACTGGTAGTTGTAGCCGATCTGGCCGCCGCCGACGAAGCCGTCGTTGCTGTTGCGGTTGCCGAAGGCGAGCACGCCGGTGGTCGGGGCGCCGGCGGCGGTCACGAACACGCTGCTGGCGGCGTTGACGCCGGCCGGCACGCCGACGACGGTGGGGGCGCGGGTGTCAGCGGTGTTGAAGCCGTAACCGGCGTTGAAACCGGCGTAGAAGCCGGTCCAGGTGAAGACCGGCACCGGGGTGAAGACCGGCGGCGGGGCGACGCGGCGCGGCAGGTCCGCGGCCGAAGCGGCGGCGGTCAGCGCGGTGAAGGCAGCGAAAGCACTCAGGAGTTTCTTCATGATGGTCCCCAGCAGGTTCCCCTATCGAAACCAAGCTAGACCATTTCCGTGGCGCGCGATGTAGCAGTTAGGTCACATCGGGGAGGCAACGACACGGCCGACGGCCGGGCTTCCGCGGGAAATGTCAAGCCTGCCGGCAAACGATCCAAGGGATCCACCGGGCGGCGGTGGCGCGGATGCGGGCAGGGACGAAGGTCCGGCATCACACCGGCGGCGTGCCGTTGGCGGCGAGCACCGCCCCGGCGAGGTAGAGCGAGCCGCAGATCAGCACCCGGGGCGGGCGCTCCCAGGCCCGGTCGCCGAGCGAGGCGAGCGCCGCCTCGAGGCTCGGGGCCGTCGCGGCCGTGAGGCCGGCCCGGCCGGCGATCTCCGCCACCTCCTCGGGCGGCCGCGCCGCCATTTGGCTGGCGAGGGGCACCGCCACCAGGAAGCGGGCGAGCCCGCTGAAATTGGCCAGGAACCCTTCCGCGTCCTTGGTGCCGAGCAGCGCCGAGACGAGGACCAGGGGCGCGTCGCCCCGCTCCTGCAGGTCGGCCATCGCGGCGGCGAGGATGCGCCCGCCATCGACGTTGTGGCCGCCGTCGAGCCAGAGTTCCGAGCCCGGCGGCAGCAGGCCGGCGAGACGGCCCTGGCGCAGGCGCTGGAGCCGGCCCGGCCACTCGACGGCGGAAAGCCCGGCCTCGAACGCCTCGGTGCCGATGTCGCCGAAGCCCGCGGCGCGCAAGGCCGCGATCGCCGTACCGGCATTGACGATCTGGTGGCGCCCGGCGAGCTTCGGCCGCGGCAGGTCGAGGAGCCCGTCCTCGTCCTGGTAGACCAGCCGGCCGCGCTCCTCGTGGGCGGAGAAATCCTGGTTGCCGACGAGGATCGGCGTGGCGCCGACCGCCTCGGCCCGGGCGCAGAGCACCGCGTCGGCCTGGGCGTAGTCCTGCGGGGCGATCACCGCCGGGCAGCCGCGCTTGAAGATGCCGGCCTTCTCGCCCGCCACCGCCTCGACGGTGTCGCCGAGATACTCGGCATGGTCGCGGCCGATCGGCGTCACCACGGCGCAGGCCGGCCGGTCGATGACGTTGGTGGCGTCGACTCGGCCGCCGAGCCCGACCTCGAGCAGCAGCACGTCGGCGGGCGCCTCGGAGAACAGCAGCAGGGCCGCCGCGGTGGTGATCTCGAACACCGTGATGGGGGCGCCGGCATTCACCGCCTCGCAGCGGGCGAAGGCTTCGGCCAGCCGGTCCTCGGGCACGAAGCGGCCGCCGCCGACGGCGCCGAGCCGGATGCGCTCGTGGAAGCGCACGAGGTGGGGCGAGGTGTAGACGTGGGCCGAGAGGCCGCCGGCCTCCAGGATCGCCCGCATGGTGGCGATGGTCGAGCCCTTGCCGTTGGTGCCGGCGACGTGGATCACCGGCGGCAGCCGCCGCTCCGGGTGGCCCAGCGCCGCGAGCAGGCGCTCGATCCGTCCGAGCGACAAATCGATGGTGCGCGGATGCAGGGCCAGGAAGCGCGCCATCAAGGCGTCGGAGGATTCCATCGGGGTGTTCCGCGGGGTCTTCCATCCGGCCCGCCGCCGGTGCGGCGGGCGCGGGAGGGGATCATACGACGACCGGGCGAGCGGACGGCAAGGCCGAGATCGGCCCCCGCGCGGCATATAGCGGGAGCGCGATCCGGGGATGGGCCCGGATCAGGCCGGGACGGCGCGGGATTCGGGCTTCGGCTCGGCCTTCGACTCGGGCCTGGCCTCGGCCTTCGGCTCGGGCACCGCCTCGGCCGGGGCCGCGACCGGGACCTGCATCAGGAGCCCGCACAGGCCCGCGATGGTCGTCTTCATCTCGCGGCGGTGGACGACCTGGTCCACCATGCCGTGCTCCTTCAGGTACTCGGCGCGCTGGAAGCCGTCGGGCAGCTTCTCGCGGATGGTCTGCTCGATCACCCGCGGGCCGGCAAAGCCGATGAGCGCACCCGGCTCGGCGAGGTGGACATCGCCGAGCATGGCGTAGGAGGCGGTGACGCCGCCGGTGGTCGGGTTGGTCAGCACCACGACGTAGGGCAGGCGGGCGTTGTTCAGCCGGCGCACCGCCACCGTGGTGCGGGGCATCTGCATCAGCGACAGGATGCCCTCCTGCATCCGCGCCCCGCCCGAGGCCGCGAACAGCACGTAGGGCGTGCGCTTCTCGAGCGCCGTCTCGGCGCCGCGCACGAAGGCCTCGCCGGCCGCCATGCCGAGCGAGCCGCCCATGAAGCCGAAATCCTGCACCGCCAGCGTCATCGGCAGGCCGGCGACGCGGCCGTACCCGACCTTGAAGGCGTCGGTCATGCCGGTCTTGGCCCGGGCGTCCTTCAGCCGGTCGGCGTAGCGCTTCTCGTCGCGGAACTTCAGCGGATCGGCCGGCGCGTCGGGCAGCGGCACGTCGAGCCACGTGCCCTGGTCGAACATCAGCTTCAGGCGCTGCTGGGCGGTGATGCGCAGGTGGTGCTCCGAGCCGGGAATCACCCAGCCGTTGGCCTCCACCTCCTTGTGGAAGACCATCTGGCCGGTCTCCGGGCATTTCACCCAGAGGTTCTCCGGCGTCTCGCGCTTGAACAGCGTCTTGATCTTCGGGCGCACGACCTCGGAGATCCAGTTCATCGCCTCGACCATGATCGCTCCTCGGTCGTCGGAATCGTATCGGTTCTAGATGGGGACGCGGCTCAGCCGGCGCGACCGGCGCGCACCCCGGCCGCGAGTTCGCGCACCAGCGCCGTCACCGCCTCGACCGCGGCCGCGCCACCCCGGCCCTCACCGTCGAGGGTGCGGGCGAGCGTGTCGACGATCGCCGAGCCCACCACCACGCCATCGGCATAGCGGGCGATCGAGGCGGCGTGCTCGCCGGTCTTGACGCCGAAGCCGACCACCACCGGCAGGTCGGTGTGGCGGCGGATGCGCTCGACCGCGCCGCCGACCACGCCGAAATCCGGGGTCGCGGTGCCGGTGATGCCGGTGATCGAGACGTAGTAGACGAAGCCCGAGGTGTTCGCGAGCACGGCGGGCAGGCGCGCCTCGTCGGTGGTCGGCGTGGCGAGCCGGATGAAGGCGAGGCCGGCCTCGAGCGTCGGAAGACAGAGCTCGTCGTCCTCCTCCGGCGGCAGGTCGACGACGATCAGCCCGTCGATGCCGGCCGCCTTGGCCTCGTCGAGAAAGCGGGCGACGCCGTAGATGTAGATCGGGTTGTAGTAGCCCATCAGGATCACCGGCGTACCGGCATTCTCGGCCCGGAAGCGGCGCACCAGCTCCAGGGTGCCGGCGAGCGTCTGGCCGATCTTCAGGGCGCGCAGGCCCGCCGCCTGGATCGCCGGGCCGTCCGCCATCGGGTCGGTGAACGGCAGGCCGAACTCGACGATGTCGGCGCCGGCCTCCGGCAGGGCGCGCAGCACCTGAAGCGAGGTATCGGGGTCGGGATCGCCCGCCATCACGTAGGTGACGAGGGCGGCGCGGTTCTCCGCACGGCAGCGGGCGAAGGTATCGGCGAGACGGGTGGTCATGCGATCTCTCAGGCCTCCGGGAGCGGCGGCCAGCGTGTCGATCACGCGCGGGCTCGGGGCGGGGCGAAGCCGTCGCGCTACACCATTGGGGAGCCGAGGTGAAGCCGGCCCGGCGCGGCGGCGCGGCCGCGTGGGCCGTCGGGCCACCCGGCGCGGGCGTGCCTCACGCGAGGGCCAGGCGATAAAACCGGGTGTCGATGGCCATTCTGGGAAAGGCGGATGGCAGCGTATCCGCCGCGACGGCATGAAAGCCGTTCTTGTCGTAGAAGCGGTGCGCGGCCAGGAACTTCTCGGTCGTGCCGAGATAGATCTCGCGCAGGCCTTGCACCCTGGCGTCATCGATCAAGCGATGCAGCAGGGCCTGGGCGACGCCGTGCTCGCGCCCGCGAAAATCGGACTCCACGAACATCTTGCGAAGGGCGCCCTGCCGCGCACCGATATCCTTCAGGCCGAGGGTACCAACGAGCCGGCCGTCGATCTCCGCGACCAGGAAGGCCCCGCGCCCGACCTGATAGAAGCCTGGGATATCGTGCAGATCGGGCTGGTCGTCTTCGGTGATCGCGAACCCGAACTCGTCCCGCTGGATCGGGAGGATGATCCCGATGACGGCCCGCATGTCCTCGGGACTGAAGTTGCGAATCCGAAGCGCGTTCACGATTGCGAAATCTCCTCTGTGTCGATCGGGCCGGAGGAGCGTCGTCTTCCGCAGGGAATGGATGGACGTCCTGAGCTCGCGAACCGCTTGAGCATAGGACCTACGCAGCGTCAAAGCCTATTCGACACACGCCATGGTTCAGCGGATGATGTTGCCTCCACGCGCAACCCCATCCTGAGTTGTTAGTCGATTGAAAATCGACTGACCTCGAAGGAGGGCTCGTGTGGGACAAAATCCCCTGCTCAAGTCAAGCGGGCTCGCACACGGTCGCCGTTCGCGCCGCAAGTCTTTTATACCCCGCGCGACGCCGCATCGTCCCCCTCATTCAGGAGGCGTGGCGGGCCGCGGCGATGCGCAGGGATGCGAGCGTGACGCTTCCGTCCTCGGCGAGACCGATGCGCTCCGCCTCGCCCGCGAGCAGCAGCCCGAGGGCATCCTTGAGAGTTGCCCCGCCGGGCAGGCGTGGGGCGCCGTCCGGCACCCGTTCCGCCAGCCGGGCCGTCGTCGCCGGGATCAGGGAGAGGCGCCGCAGCCACCGATCGGCGCCCATGAAGCGCTCCGCGAAGGCGTCGGCGGGCGCGGCGAGGAGTGTTTCCGGGGGAGCGACCTGGACGAGGCGCCCCTCGCGCATCAGCGCCACCGTGTCGCCCATCCGCACCGCCTCGTCGAGGTCGTGGGTGACCATCAGCACGGTCTTCTTCAGGCGGGCCAGGATGCCCCGGACCTCGTCCTGTAGGCGGGCGCGGGCCACGGGATCGACGGCGCCGAAGGGCTCGTCCATCAGCAGCACCGGCGGGTCGGCGGCGAGCGCCCGGGCGACGCCGACGCGCTGGCGCTGGCCGCCCGAGAGCGCGTCGGGCCGCCGGTCGCGGACCTCGCCGGGATCGAGGCCGACGAGGTCGAGCATCGCGTCGACCCGCCCGGCGATCCGCCGGCGGTCCCAGCCGAGGAGGCCCGGCACCGTCGCGACGTTCTGGGCGACCGTGCGGTGGGGAAACAGCCCGACACCCTGGAGCACGTAGCCGATGCGCCGGCGTAAGGAGATCGGGTCGTGCCCGGCGACGTCCCGGCCTTCGACCAGCACCCGGCCGGCGCTCGGCGTCACCAGGCGGTTGACCATCTGCAGGGCGGTCGACTTGCCGCAGCCCGACGGGCCGATCAGCACGCAGGTGGTGCCGGCCTCGACCGTGAGGTCGACATCGTCGAGCGCCGGCCGGGACTGCCCGGGATAGGTCTTGGCCGCGCCCTCGAAGCGGATCATCGGGGTGATCGCCGGATTCTTCAGCAGCCGTGGCAGATCGACCCGAGGGTGCGCTTCATCCGGGCGTCCCAGGCCTTGTCGCGGGCGGCGGTCGCGGCCTGCGCCTTGCGGGAAGCTTCCGCCATGTCGGGCTTCGCGCCCTCGGGCTTCACCGCCGCCTGGGCGGCGTCGCCCCGGCGGGGCTGGCGCCGGCCGTTCGCGGGAGCCGGGTTCGCCGCGGGCGCGGTCACGCCGAGGGGGGCCGCGCCGGCCGGGGCGGGGGCCTCGGTCTGGGCCGCGGCGGTGCCGGCGGCGAGGGCGAGAAGGGTGCTGGCGAGCAGGAGGCGCATGGCGGGGTCTCGGAGCCGCCCGCCGCGTCGCGGGAGGCTGGGACAAGGAACGGGCGTTGCACCTTATGCGGTTTCCGCGGCGCGCGACACCGGCGCCGATCGGCGCATCCGCGTGCCCTGTTCGCAGCGTGGCCGCCGGGGGTGACAGGGCGGGCCCGCTCCGGCAGGGTCACCCTCCCGCCCGCGCCGGAGGCCCCGATGACCCGCCGCCCCGATCCCGCGCCCCGCGCGCTGCCCACGCGCCGCGAGGCGGTGGCGGCGGCGCTCGTCCGCCTGGCGCCCCGGGTGCCGGACTTCGAATCGGAGGCGATCGTCGACCGGGCGCTGGCCAGCACCGGCCTGCGCAATGCCGCGCCCGAGACCGCCGCCTGGCTCGGCCTGGTGTCGTATGCACGCCACGTCTTCACCGAGTACGATTCCCTCCTTGAGGAGGGCTACGACCAAGACAGCGCCCGCCACTTCGTCCTCGACGACCTCAACGCCGTGCTGGCCGAGTGGGGCGTGCGGCGGCGGATCGGGGAGGACGAGGACACCGCAGGATCCGGAACCTCTGGGGGCGAGCCGGCGTGACCGTTCCTATATGACGAGGCAGCCCCG
Organism: Methylobacterium ajmalii; assembly: GCF_016613415.1. Lineage (GTDB taxonomy): Bacteria > Pseudomonadota > Alphaproteobacteria > Rhizobiales > Beijerinckiaceae > Methylobacterium > Methylobacterium ajmalii. The sequence continues at coordinate 20,509 of NZ_JACWCT010000033.1, forward strand.
CCCGACCTTCGAAGCCCGATGACCGCCCCGATCGCCGACGTCCTGATCCCGCTCGCCCTCGACCAGGCCTACAGCTACGCCGTGCCGCCCGACCTCACCCTCCAGGAGGGCGACGTGGTGCAGGTACCGCTCGGCCCGCGGGAGACCGTGGGCGTGGTCTGGTCCCTGCGCGACGGGGCCGGCTCGAACCTGCGCCGCGTCAGCGGGCGGGTCGGCGTCGAGGGGTTGAGCCCGGCGCTGCGCCGCCTCGTCGAGTGGATCGCCCGCTACACCCTGGCGCCGAAGGGCCTGGCGCTCGCCATGACCCTGCGCCTGCCGGAGGAGGGCCGCACCGAGACCGCCAAGGTCGGCGTGCGGGCGACCGGGATGCCGCCGAGCCGGATGACCCCGGCCCGGGGCAAGGTGGTGGCGGTGGCGGCCGACGGCGCGGTGCGCGGCAAGCGCGCGCTGAGCCTGGAAGCCGGCGTCAGCGCCAGCGTGGTCGACGGGTTGATCGACGACGGGGTGCTCGAGACCGTGGCGCTCGCCCCCGACCGGGTCGCCGAGCCGCCGAACCCCGACCATCCGCACGATCCCCTCTCGGGGCCCCAGGCCGAGGCCGCCCGGGCGCTGATCGCGACGCTCACCGCGCCGCCGGTGGATGGCGGTGCGGCGGGCGAGGGCGGGGTGACGCTGCTCGAGGGCGTGACCGGCTCGGGCAAGACGGAAGTGTATTTCGAGGTCGTGGCCGAAGCCCTGCGCCGGGGCGTGCAGTCGCTCGTGCTAATGCCCGAGATCGCGCTCACCGCCCAGTTCCTCGACCGCTTCGCCAAGCGCTTCGGCGTGCGTCCCGCCGCGTGGCATTCCGGTGTCGGCGGGCGCCGTCGCGAGAAGATCCGGGCGGGCGTGTCGTCGGGCGAGGTGCAGGTGGTGGTCGGCGCCCGCTCGGCCCTCTTCCTGCCGTTCCGCACCCTCGGCCTCATCGTGGTCGACGAGGAGCACGAGGGCGCCTACAAGCAGGACGACGGGGTGTGCTACCACGCCCGCGACATGGCGGTGGTGCGCGGCAAGCTCGAACACGCCGCCGTGGTGCTGGCCTCGGCGACGCCCGCGATCGAGACCCGGGTCAATGCCGAGCGCGGCCGCTACCGCCGGGTGGTGATGCCCGAGCGCTTCGGCGGCCGGCGCCTGCCGGAGATCCAGGCCATCGACATGCGGCGCGAGAAGGTGCCGCGCGGACACTACCTGTCCCCGAGCCTCGTCTCCGCCATCGCCGAGACCAATGCCCGGGGCGAGCAGGCGCTGCTCTTCCTCAACAGGCGCGGCTACGCGCCGCTGACGCTCTGCCGCGCCTGCGGCCACCGCTACCAATGCCCGAACTGCTCGACCTGGCTCGTCGAGCACCGCTTCCGCCGGGCGCTCGTCTGCCATCATTGCGGGCACGCCGAGCGCCGGCCCGAGGCCTGCACCGAGTGCGGCACCTTCGACAACCTGACGGCCTGCGGTCCGGGCGTCGAGCGCATCGCCGAGGAGGTCGCCGCCACCTTCCCGGACAAGCGGGTGATCGTGCTCTCGAGCGACTTTCCCGGCGGGGCCGAGCGACTGCGGGCCGAGCTCCAGACCGTGGCGGAGGGCGGCTGCGACATCGTGGTGGGCACCCAGCTCGTCGCGAAGGGACACAACTTTCCTCACCTGACGCTGGTGGGCGTGCTCGACGCCGATATCGGGCTCACCTCCGGCGATCCCCGCGCCGCGGAGCGCACTTTCCAGCTGCTGCAGCAGGTGACGGGCCGCGCCGGGCGCGGCGAGAAGCCGGGCCGGGCGCTGGTCCAGACCTACCAGCCCGAGCACCCGGTGATCTCGGCGCTGATCTCGGGCGACGCCGAGCGCTTCTATTCCGAGGAGACCGCCGCCCGCGAGGTCGCCGGCCTGCCGCCCTTCGGCCGGCTCGCGGCTCTGGTCATTTCCTGCACCGACCGCGAGGCGGCCGAGGCCCATGGCCGTGCGCTCGCCCGCGTCGCCGAGCCGCCGCCCGGCGTGATGGTGCTCGGCCCCGCCGAGGCGCCGCTGGCGCTCGTGCGCGGCCGCTACCGCTTCCGCCTCCTGGTCAAGACCGAGCGCGAGATCGACCTCCAGGGTTATCTTCGCGACTGGCTCGCCCGGGGGCCGAAGGTGCGGGGGAATCTCAGGGTCGGGATCGACGTCGATCCGCAGAGTTTTCTGTAGCGTGGAAACCCAAACACTCTGACCGCGCGGAGGACCGCTTGGGGTGTGGGCAGACGTTAGATTTTGGCAACGGTTGGCGTTCCCTGATGGAATGCCATCTGCCAGTTGCCGTCGATCAGCTTCCAAACTGAACTGCGCAGCGTGTGCAGGTCCGGCACTCCTTCCTCCTTCCGAACGGTTCTATAGGTTAAAAGCACGACGCCCGTAGAGAGGGGCCTCAGCTCGTATCCGTAGGCGGTCGCTCCGATCGCTCGCGGCCCTGCTCCGTGGCCAGTCTGCGAACAATTTCATCTCTCCCGTATGCCTCACCAGATCTTCCAAATTCAAGAAGATCATCTGCCAGGAGTGCGGCCACCTTATCCGGCGAGCTACGAATGGCGGGATCATGCAGACGTTCTTCCAAGCCCCTCACGAGATCCAGTTCGCCGGGCGAAGCCATCCTGATCTCCACTACCATCTTGGCTCAGCTGATTCGTATTGTCCGCAAGAGATCGAAGTTAGCTACTCATATCGCCAGACCGGCCCGATTCTGGCCCTGGGTCATCCCGGCGCCGCCCCCGACGGCCGGCAGGCCCCGCCCGTCCCGCCGAGCAGCCGGTCCACCGCCGCGTCGAGCTGCGGGTCGCGGCCCTCCGCCCAGGCGGCGGGGTCGGAGGGGACCGCGAGGTCGGGCAGCACGTCGGTGTTTTCCAGCCGCGTGCCGTCGATGCGATGGAGCGGAACCTGCGGCAGCCCGTAGGTGAGGCGCGGCACGATCGGGGAGGGTACCCACCAGACGAAGGTGCCGGTGCCGGCCACCGGCTCGCCGACGAGCGGGCCGATGCCGAGGTCGCGATAGCCCTGCGGGAAGATCGAGGCGTCGGAGTAGCTCGCGCCGTTCATCAGCACGGCGGAGGGGCGGCTCCAGCGGTCGCGCGGGTCGCTCTGGACCGGGCCCGTCCGGGGCGCGAAGGTGAGATAGGGCCGGCCCGAGAGCATCGTCAGCAACTGATTGTGCAGGTTGCCGCCGCCGTTGAAGCGCACGTCGACCACCAGCCCCTCGGCGCGGCCGAAGCGCCCGAAGACCTCCGCGAAGGTGCTGCGGTAGGAAGCGGCGTTCATCGCCCGGACGTGGACGTAGCCGAGGCGGCCGCAGGAGCGCGCCGCCACCGCGTCCCGGCGCCGGCGCCGCCAGCGCTCGAAGGCGAGGTCGCGCTCCCGCTCCAGGCTCACCGGCACCCGGCGCTCGCGAAACGCGGTCCCGTCCGGCTTGGCGAATGCCACCTCGATCCGCCGGTCCCTGGCTCCGCGCAGGAGGCGGCGCAGCCCGCCGTCGTCGGGCACGGCCTCGCCGTCGATCGCCGTGATCACGTCGCCGGGGGCGAGCCGGGTGTCGCCGGCGTCGAACGGGCCGGCGGGCAGGATCGCGGCGACGCGCATGCCGGGGCCGGCAAAGGTCTCGTCGTAGTAGAGGCCGAGGGAGGCGGTCTGCTCGCCCGTCGGCACGCTCGGGGCGACGAAGGCCCGGGTATGCGAGGCATCGAGTTCGCCCGCCATCTCGGACAGGAGCTCGGCGAGGTCGCGGGCGTCGGCCAGCGCCGGCAGGAAGCGGGCGTAGCGGGTCCGCACCGCATCCCAGTCGACCCCGTGCATGCCGGGATCGAGGAACTTCGCCCGCGTCAGGCGCCAATACTGATCGAAGCCCGCCGCGAGGCGCGCCGCCGGGTCGTGGCTCGCATCGGCCTCGACCCGGACGTGGTGCGGGGTGCCCTTGGCGAGGTCGATCTCGGTGAAGCCGGTCCCGGAGAGGACCACGAGAATCTTCTGGTCGCGGCTCAGCCGCACCGGCGTGAAAGCCTTGTAGGCCAGGTCCGAGAAGACCGTGCGCCGGGTACCCCGGCGCAGGTCGCGGATGGTGCCGGTCAGGGCGTAACCCTCGCCCTTCGGCCGCTCGGTGCACTCGACGACGAGCAGGCTCGTCCCGTCGCGCAGCATCGCGGCGAGAACCACGTCGACATGGCCCTGCGACAGCCGGTGCTGCCGGTCCTCGAGGCCGTTCGGGTCGAAGGGCTGGGGTGGGGCGGCCGGCCGCGCGGCGGCCCGCTGCGGCGGCCCCCAGGGCTCGGCGCTTCTGGTCTCGGTGGTGTCGGGCTCCGTTCCCCGGGGCGGGTCGACCGTGCGGGGCGCCTCGGGCTCGACCGGCACGCGCAGGCGCGCCTCGTAGGCGTCCCGGGCCCGGCGCGAGGCGAAGACCGCGTCGATGTCGGCCGGCTCGGTGGCGCCGGAGGCGGAGTGGAGGTCCTCCGGCTCGCTGCGCCAGACCAGCATGCCGCCGTCCGGGCTCCAGCGCGCCTCGCCCTGGCCCTCGCCCGCCGGCGCCACCCGCTCGGCCGGTCGCGAGCCGTCCGCCGGCACCACCGCGACGTTGTCGGTGAAGCCCCGGTCGAGCTGGACCGGCAGCGCCAGCCAGTGCCCGTCCGGCGACCAGGACAGCCACCACGACGCGTCGCGATAGGGGTAGAACCGGCCCGGCGGCACCACCTCGCGGTCGGCACCGGTCGCGGGATCGAGGACGTGGACCGCGCCGCGGTCGTGGATGTAGGCGAGCCGCCGTCCGTCCGGCGACCAGGTCGGCAGGAAGGCGTCGCCCGGCGGGGTCGGCAGCGCCCGCTCGATCAGGCGGGTCGCCTGAGCAAAGCCCCGCTCGTCGGGATCGGCCGGCACCGCCTCGTAGAGGCCCCACCGCCCGTCGCGCTCGGCCGCGTAGGCGAGGCGCCGGCCGTCGGGCGAGAAGGCGGGGTTGCGCTCCTCGCCCGCCGTGCGGGTGATCCGCTTGACCGACTTGCCGTCGCGGGCGGCGACGTAGATCTCGCCCTGCGCCACCAGGGCGACCTCGTGACCCGACGGCGACAGGGCCAGGTCGGCGAAGTCGGAGGTGCGGGCCGCCACCTCGTCGGCGAATGTCGCCTCCGGCGCCGTGATCGGCACGGGCTCGGGGCTCTCGCCCCCCGCCCGCAGGCGATAGACCCGCCCGTCGCGGGCGAAGGCGAGGTCGCCGGTGCGGGAGGCGGAGAGGAAGCGCACCGGCGCGCCGTCGAAGCGCGTGACTTGGCGCGGCACCCGGTCGGCCAGGGACAGGCGCCAGACGTTGAGCGAGCCGGACGTCTCGCTCAGATAGGCGATCTCGCCGCCCGGCAGCCAGACCGCGCCGCGGCTCTCGCGCGTACCGACGGTCAGCCGCTCGTGGCGGCCGGTGGCCGCATCGTAGAGCCAGACCTGGCGCACCGCCTGCGAGACCTGGTGCTGGCGGAAGCGCTGCTCGATATTGGGGCTGGTGTAGAGGAGGCGCCGCCCCTCCGGATCCCAGGTTGCGTCGAGGGCAGCGTTGGGCAGGACGAGCGTCTCGCGCCCGCCCGCGAGCGGCACGGCGTAGACCTGGTTCGCGAGTTCGGAGCGGAGCGGGGGCGCGAAGGTGCGGGTGGCATCGCCGAGGCGCGCGGAGGCGAACAGCACCGAGCGCCCGTCGGGCGTCACGCTCATCGGCCGCTCGTCGAGGGAGTACCAGGTCAGGCGCCGGGCCTCGCCGCCGGCCGCCGGAACACCGTAGAGGTTGAGGGCGCCGGACCGATCGGAGGCGAAGGCGAGGCTCCGCCCATCGGGCGCCCACACCGGCGTCTCCGCGTGGGCGCCGGCCTCGGTCAGGGCCCGGGCCTCGCCGCCCGCCGCCGGAACGGTCCAGATCCGACCGCGATACCGGAACGCGATGCGGCTTGCGTCCGAAGACAGGGCAGGCTCGCGCAGCCAGAGCGGCGGTGGCTCCTCCCGGGGCTTCTCCCCCGGTCCTTGCCCGCGGACTTGCCCGCGGACCTGCGCCGCCGTGCACAGGAGGAGGAGCGCGGTGACGAGGAGCCTGCGCATGGCGGACCGTCGGGCGAGAGGCGTCGTGGTGCCCCAGCGTAATCCCGGGGCCCGCCCCGTGTCGAGCTTACGCGACCTGCTGCGGCGCCAGGGCCCCGGTGCGGCCGTGCGCGCCGGCGAACAGCTCGTTGAGCTCGCCGCCGACGGTGCGGGCGATGCGGGTCGAGGCGGTGCCTTCGGTCCGATCCGCCACGATGGCGCGCAGCGCGTCGGCGGTGCGCTTCTCGACGGCGTAGAACAGGGTCTCGGCCGCCTTGGCGTTGGCGCTGAGCAGCACCGCGGCGAGGTCGTGGTACGCCTCCTTCAGGAGGTAATGGGCCAGGCGCTCGGCGGCCTGCTCCTCCGTCAGTGCTTCGTCGCCCATGGCCCGCCTTCCCTTCACCGGAGCGCGCAGCGTGCCGGAGCTGGATTGCGCGAAGCTTGCGCCCGATGGAACCCCTGTCCGGCCCATGGCTGCAAATCGAAACGATGCGTTTCGATCGTTTCTGTTTTCAGGCCGATCCGGTGGAGCCAGGATGCTGGCTCACGGGACGGCCTGCCGGAGGGCGACATAAACTCTCGCGGGCCCCCTCTGGAAGGAGCAGATGCGATGAGCTGGCACGGTGCCGACGACCCCGTCCCGGGCGATGCCTTCAGCTGCGACGCGATCCGGACCCTGATCGTGCCGCGCTCGCGCGACCTCGGCTCGTTCGCGGTGCGGCGGGCGCTGCCCTCGACCGAGTGCCGGATGGTCGGCCCGTTCGTGTTCTTCGACCAGATGGGCCCGTCCGAGTTCCTGCTCGGCCAGGGCATGGACGTGCGGCCCCACCCGCATATCGGGCTGTCGACCGTCACCTACCTGTTCGACGGCGAGATCATGCACCGCGACAGCCTCGGCACCGAGCTGCCGATCCGCCCGGGCGAGCTGAACTGGATGACGGCGGGACGCGGCATCACCCATTCGGAGCGCACCGGCACCGCCCTGCGCCGGACGGGTTCGCGGCTGTTCGGCCTCCAGAGCTGGGTCGCCCTGTCGGCACGGGACGAGGAGACCGCCCCGGCCTTCGAGCATTACGACGCCGCCGCCCTGCCGGTCGTCTCCGCCGAGGGCAAGACCGTGCGGCTGATCGCCGGCGAGGCCTACGGCGCGCGTTCGCCGGTCCGGACCTCGAGCCCGATGGTCTATGCCGACGTGGCGCTCGAGGCCGGGGCCGTCCTGCCGCTCGATGCCGACTACGACGAGCGGGCGATCTACACGGTGTCGGGGGCGATCGAGATCGCCGGCGACGGCTTCGGCCCGGGCCAGCTCCTGGTCTTCCGCCCCGGCGACCGGATCAGCGTGCGGGCGACGGAAAAGTCCCGCTTCATGGTGCTGGGCGGCGAGCCGATGGACGGTCCCCGCCACCTGTGGTGGAACTTCGTTTCCTCGCGGCCCGAGCGGATCGCCCAGGCCAAGGAGGATTGGCGCCAGGGCCGGTTCGACACGGTGCCGGACGACGCCGAGTTCATCCCGCTGCCCGAGGACCCGCCGCCGGTCCGCTATCCGTGAGCCAGGCGGGACGCCCGCGGACGGCTCACTCGCACACGACCTGCACGGTGAAGTCCCGTGCCTTCTCGGCCAGCGCCGCGCCGTCGAGCGCGTCGGCGGTGCGCACGGTGATCGGCGCCTCGACGCCGTTCGCCTCGAGGAAGCTCAGGGCGATCGCCGACTTGATGGCGAAGTTCACGTTCTGCGGCACGTCGCCGGAGGCGAAGGCGACCTGCTTCGACTGCACCACCCCGACGACGTTGCCGTACTGGTCGAGGATCGGGCCGCCGCTGTTGCCCTGGTGGACCGGCGCCGAGATCTGGATCTTGCGGGTGTCGTCGCCCGAGCCCGCCACCGCCGTCACGTTGCCGATGGTGAAGTTGCCCGTCGAGGCCAGGATGCTGCTCTGGGGAAAGCCGTAGACGTAGACGCTCTCGCCCAGGCGCGCGCGCACCGAGAGCGGCGGCACGGTCTTGGGCGGCACGTCGGTGGCGAGGACCGCGAGGTCGTTGGCCGCGTCACCGGCCACGAGCCGCGCCTTGAGGATGCCGGAGCCGGGCTGGCGGACCTGGATGTCGGTGCAGCCGGCGACGACGTGGTGGTTTGTCAAAAGGTGGCCGCGCTCCGAGACGTAGAAGCCGGTGCCGGTGCTGACCATGCCGGCCTTGCGCGGCGCGTCGGGACCCGGCTTCGGGTCGGGCCCTGCCTTGGCGGTGGCGGTCACCGCCTCCTTCTGGCAGCTCAGCACGGCGTCGAAGGCCTCGGTCGAGCCGACGAGGGAGAGCGTCGCGATCTGCCGGCCCTGGAACCGCACCGCGATGCTGCCGGACCGCGACAGGTCGGCGACGAAACGCTCCTTGAGGCCCGCCTGGAACAGGCCCCGGGCCTCGTCGCGCTCGAAGCCCGTGAAGGTACCGTGCCAGCGCTCGCGGCCGGCGAGCATGTGAAGCTCGTACTGGCCGCCGACCTCGAGCGAGCGCCATTTCGGGTTGGTGAGGGCGAGGTAGGAGGTCCCCCGCGTCCCGCCGATGCCGAACCACAGGGTGGTGCCGTCGCCGTAGCTCGCGGCGGCCAGGCACCCGCCGAGGCTCTCGCTGTAGCCGATCGACCACCCCGCCACCTTGCCGAAGCTCTTGTCGACCGTCAGCCGCGGCGGGGCCGGGGAGGCCGCCGCCGGGAAGGCGGTCACGGCCGCGGCGAGGAAGGCGAGGGCGATCGGACGAAGCATGGGGCGGGGATCCGGCGTGAGAGGGGGCGCGTCAGCGGGCTTGGTTGACGACGGTCACGCCGCTGCGGGGCGAGGCGAAGGGATCGCCCGAGGCGTTCACCGCCTGCACCCGGGCCGGGCCGGCGGCCGGGTAGGCGGGGCGGGGACGGACGTAGCGCACGACGCGCGTCCGCCGACGCGGCGCGTAGACGACCACCGGACGCTGGCGGGCCGCCTGCGCGGCGATCGAGCCGGCGATCATGCCGCCGATGACACCGCCGGCGAGGCCGCCGAGCACGGAGCCGGCGCTCTGCGCCCGCGACGGTGCTGCCCCGGCCAGCGCGAAGGCGCCCGCGAGGCAGGCCACGACCAGACAATGCTTCATCATGAACAGAACCTTCCCGGACGAGACTTGCGGACGACTTTGGAACGCGGCAAGCTTAAGCGTGGAAGGCGACGCCTGGAAAGAGGCCGGACCGGATATTTTACCCCACAGGTTGCCGTCGAGGCGAGAGAGTCAACGAAAGGCTGCGAGATCCCGGTAAATCCGGTTGGCGCCGGCACGCGCAGCGCCAGATCTCCCCCCGACGTTTCGATATCACACGTATGTTGTGCTGTGATTCGTAAAATAATAATTCACTCTATGTCTATATTTCAATTGCTAATCAGAAAATGCAATGTTTTGAAATCAATTAGAAACTGTAAAAATATCAAATAATCATCATCTCTACATCGATCATGAGATGAAACGCTCGATATGTGGCTGAGCCCGGTATTCTTCCACAGTCGGCTCCACCCTCTGCCCGCCGGCTCATCGGCCCGGTTCGGCGTAGCGTCGTACGAGGTCGTGCAAGGCCGGTGCGGGCGGACCGTAGCTGACGAGCGCCACGTCGAGATCGCCGTCGCCTGCGAGCCGGAGCGCCCGCAGCAGGGCGGCGTCGATCCAGTCGTCGGCGTTGCCGAAGGCGCCGCCGCCGAGGCGCGTCAGCAGCACGCGGCCGGACGCGCCGCGGGCCGCGTTCAGCAGCCCGGCGAGCAGCGTCCCCTCGTAGGCGGCTTCCAGCACCAGGCGGGCGAACGGCGCCCAGTCCGCCTGCGGCAGGCCCGCATAGGCGACCGGCAGCGCCGAGCAGAAGACCTGGCTGACGAGCGGATGGGGCGACGGTCCGTCGGTGACCGCGACATCCGTGTGAAGGCCGAGCCGCAGACGGCCGCGCAGGTCGTCCCGGGCGTCCTCGCCCGCCCCGTCCAGATACGCGGCGATGGCTGCGAGCCCTGCCCGCGTCGGCAGCGCGTAGCCGTTGCGCATGGCCCACAACGCGGTTCGCACGGTCCCGAGGCTTCGCGCGAGGGCGTCGCCGAGATCGGCGAGGCCGTCGAGCTGCCGCCCGGCGGTCTGGCCGAGGCCGCCTTCCACGGGCACGAGGTAGTTGCGGTAGATCGTGGCCGCTCCCGCCGCCATGGCACAGGCCGGGCCCTGGGTGCGGTCGCCGGCGTAGCGGGCGACACCGTCCTCCGGAGTGACGCCGGGGCCGACCATCTCCAGCATGTTGAACTGCGAGGCGACCTGGAACAGCGCGCCCCGGTTCCCGGGCAGGCGGTGCAGGGCCCGCACGTCGCCCTCGACGAGGCTCAGCCGCGTCCGACCCGCCCGCTTCACGCCGGAAGCCGCCGCGCGCAGCTCCGCCACCGAGGGCAGCGTCAGCGTACCGACCGCGAAGCGATCGCCGCTCCCCTCCCGCACGAGGCAGCCGTTCTCCACGCGCAGCCGTCGCTGCGTCGGCGCATGCTCCGTCTCGCGAAAGCCGGTCAGCCGCTCGAACCAGTCCATTGCGCCGCTCCGGTTTCCACCCGTCGCTCGCTGTAGCACGGGCTCGCGCCGGCCCCGCGGCGCCCGGTCACCTCACGGCGATCGCCAGCAGCGACCCGGCGATCACCCACAGGGCAAGCGTCGACCACACCATCCGCTTGGTCTCGACGCGGATGCGGCGCTCGACGCGCGTCACCTCGCGCAGGCCCTCCTCGTCGAGGCGCACCAGCACGCGCTTGGCGCGTTGCGCGAGGTCCGGCACGTCGGCCACCACGTCGGCGAGGGTCAGCACCGCCCGGCGGGCCTGGTCGGCGCGGCCGATCGGGCCGAGGTTGCGAGTGAGCCAGGCGCGCACCACCGGCTCGGCGGTGGTCCACATGTCGAGGCGCGGATCGAGCGAGCGGGCGACGCCCTCGACCACCACCATGGTCTTCTGGAGCATCACCAGTTCGGTGCGGGTGCTCATGTCGAAGAGCGCCGTGACGTCGAAGAGCAGCGTCAGGACCTTCGCCATCGAGATCTCGTCGGCCCGGCGCTGGTGGATCGGCTCGCCGATCGCCCGGATCGCCTGCGCGAAATCGTCGACGGAGTGGTGCGAGGGGACGTAGCCGGCCTCGAAATGCACCTCCGCCACCCGGCGGTAGTCGCGCAGGATGAAACCGAGCAGGATTTCGGCGAGGAAGCGGCGCTCCTTCAGCCCGAGCCGGCCCATGATGCCGAAATCGACCGCGACGAGCCGCCCGGCCGGATCGACGAACAGGTTTCCGGGATGCATGTCGGCGTGGAAGAAGCCGTCCCGGATCGCATGGCGCAGGAAGGACTGGATCACGGTCCGGCCGAGGGCCGCCACGTCGTGGCCGGCCTCGACGATCGCCGCCCGGTCGTTGAGGCGGATGCCGTCGATCCACTCGCTCGCCAGCACGTCGCGCCCGGTCAGCTCCCAGACCGGCTGCGGCACCCGGAACTCGGGGTCGTCCTTGATGTTCTCGGCGAGTTCCGAGAGGGCCGCGGCCTCGAGCCTGAGGTCCATCTCCATCGCGACGGAGCGGGCGAGCGTCTCCACCACCTCGCGCGGGCGCAGGCGCTCGGCCTCGGGGCGCAGGGCCTCGACGATCCGGGCCATGAACCGCATCGCCTGGATGTCGCGGGCGAAGCGCTCGCGCACGCCCGGCCGCATGATCTTGACGGCGATCACCCGCTCGGTGCCGTCGGGCTCGCGCAGGTGCGCCCGGTGGACCTGGGCGATCGAGGCGGCGGCGATCGGCGCGCTGAACGCGGTGAACAGCTCCGAGACCGGCTTGCCGAGGGTCGATTCGAGGATGCCGACCGCGACCTCCTGCGGGAAGGGCGGTACCCGGTCCTGCAGGCGCTCCAGGTCGCGGGCCGCCGCCATGCCGACGATGTCGGGGCGCGTCGCCAGGAACTGGCCGAACTTGACGTAGGAGGGCCCGAGGCGGGTCAGCGCCGCGGGCAGGCGGCCGGCGCCGAGGCCCGGGCGCTCGAGCTTGCGGCCGAGCCGCAGGACGACGCGCAGGTGCGGCGGCAGGGCGGCTTCGTCGACGAAGGAGAGGCCGCCCTCGCGGGCCATCACCCAGCCGACATGGACGCCCCGCGCGAGGTGGGCGACGAGGCTCAGCACGACGGGTGCCTCACGCGAGCTTCCAGCCGGAATGAATGGCGCAGATGCCGCCCGAGAGCGGCCGGTGGGTGACGTGGCCGAAGCCCGCCTGCTCGATCATGCGCGAGAAGCTGCCGGGGGTCGGGAAGCGACGGATCGACTCGACGAGGTACTGGTAGGATTCCTTGTCGCCGGCCACCATCGCGCCGATGCGCGGGATGACCTTGAACGAGTAGGCCTCGTAGATCTTATCGAGGCCCGGCACGTCGACGTGGGAGAATTCGAGGCACAGGAAACGCCCGCCGACCTTGAGCACCCGATGGGCCTCGGCCAGGGCGTTCTCGATCCGCGGCACGTTCCGGATGCCGAAGGCGATGGTGTAGGCGTCGAAGGTGTCGGAGGGCAGGGGCAGCGACTCGGCGTTGCCGGCCACGAAGTCGATGCGCGAGCCGTAACGGTGGCCGGCCCGCTCGCGGCCGACGCCGAGCATCGCCTCGTTGATGTCGAGCACCGTCACCTTGGTGTCGGGCCCGCCGGCTTGAAGCGTGCGGAACGCGATGTCGCCGGTGCCGCCGGCCACATCGAGCAGCCGGAACGGCCGGGTGCGCGAGGGGCGCACGCTCGACACGAAGGCGCTCTTCCAGGCCCGATGCAGGCCGCCCGACATCAGGTCGTTCATCAGGTCGTAGCGCTTGGCCACCGAGCGGAAGACCTCGTTGACGCGGTCCTGCTTCTCCGCGAGCCTGACGCGCTCGAAGCCGAAATCGGTGCTGGTCTCGTCGCCGGCCATGCCTTCAGGTCCCCTGTCGTGGCGGCCTGCATAGCGAAGCCGGGGGGAAAGCACCATCTGGGCAAGCATGTTCGCCGGGTGCGCTTCGTCGCGCTCAAGGTCGCACCATTGCCCTTCGCCACGGACGAGAGATGCCCGAACTGCCCGAAGTCGAGACCGTGCGCCGCGGTTTGGCGCCCGCGATGGTCGGCGCCCGCTTCACCGACGTGGTGCTGAACCGGCCCAACCTGCGCTTTCCCTTCCCGCCGCGTTTCGCCGCCCGGGTGAAGGGGCAGGAGGTCACGGCCATGTCGCGGCGCGCCAAGTACCTCGTCGCCGAGCTCTCGTCCGGCGAGGCGCTGATCATGCATCTCGGCATGAGCGGACGCTTCGACGTGCACCTGCCCGACGGGCGCTCCGTCTCGCCCGGCGATTTCTATCTGGAAGGCGCGCAAGGCCAGTCGAAGCACGACCACGTCGATTTCCGCCTCTCGAACGGGGCGCGGGTCGTCTACAACGACGCCCGCCGCTTCGGCTTCATGGACCTGGTGCCGTCCGCGGAGCTGTCCACCTGCCGCCACTTCGCCGGCATGGGCATCGAGCCGCTCGGCAACGAGCTCTCGGGCGAGACGATCGCGCGGCTCTTTTGGGGCAAGCGCACGCCGCTCAAGGCCGCGCTCCTCGACCAGCGGCTGATCGCGGGCTTAGGCAACATCTACGTCTGCGAGGCCTTGCACCGGGCCAAGCTCCACCCGGAGGCGCCCGCCGGGTCGCTCGCGGATGCCGCCGGCCGTCCGACCGCCAAGGCCAAGCGCCTCGCGGTCGTGATCCGCGACGTGCTGACCGAGGCGGTGGCGGCGGGCGGCTCCACCTTGCGCGACTACGTCCACACCGACGGCAGCCAGGGCGCCTTCCAGCACGCCTTCCGGGTCTACGACCGGGAGGGGCTGGCCTGCCCGGCGAAGGGATGCCGCGGGGTGGTGCGGCGGCTGGTGCAGTCGGGACGCTCGACGTTCTTCTGCGAGACGTGCCAGCCGGGGTAAAGGCCGGGAATCCCTGCCAAATGTCCGATCTCCTCGATCATGGTCTCCTTCCCGTCGCCGGCGGTGCCCGGATCTACTGGGAGACCTCGGGCGCGCCGGACGGCATTCCGGCGCTCTTCCTGCACGGTGGGCCGGGGAGCGGGCTCGGAAGCGGCGGGTACCGCCGTCACTTCGACCAAGAGCGCTATCGCCTCGTCGGCATCGACCAGCGGGGCTGCGGCCGTAGCCGGCCGCTCGTGACTGCGGACCTCGGCGGACTCTCGGGCAATACCACGACGGCGCTGATCGCCGATATCGAGGCGGTGAGGGCGCATCTCGATATCGAACGCTGGCTGGTCTCGGGCATCTCGTGGGGCACCACCCTGGCGCTCGCCTATGCGCAACGTCATCCGGACCGGGTGAGCTCGCTCGTGCTGGCCGCCGTCACCACCACCAGCCGGGACGAGGTCGCGTGGATCACCGAGGGCGTCGGGCGCATCTTTCCCGAAGCCTGGCAGGCCTTCGCGGAGGCCTCCGGCCGGCGCGGAAGCGAACGGATCGTCGAGGCCTATGCCCGGCGCCTCGCGGGCGACGACGCGGTGGACCGCCGACGCGCCGCCCGCGATTGGCTGGCTTGGGAAGCGGCCCACGTCTCCCTCGATGCACCACCAACCGGACGACCCGACGACCCTGACCGGGACGCGGTATTCGCGACGCTGGTGACCCATTATTGGGCGAATGACGGCTTTCTGCGCGACTCCGACGCGATCTCGGCGCGAATGGACCGCCTGCGGGCGATCCCGGGCGTCTTGATCCACGGACGCCGCGACGTCAGCGGGCCGGCCGTCACCGCGTGGCAGCTTCACCGGCTCTGGCCGGGAAGCCGGCTCTGCATCGTCGAGGGCGAAGGTCATGGCGGGCCCGGGATAAATGCTTGGATACGGGGGTCGACGGATGCGTTGACGGGGGCGGGGTGAGGAGGACCCCGCGATCGGAGATGCCGGGGACGAGGCGGCGGCGAGGGGCGGCCTTGCCGGTAGCGGTGCAGGCGGCCCACGTCTTCTGGCGGACCTCCACGTGCCACCGAGCCGCACGACGATATCGCCGCTTGTCTCCAGCATAAGCTGACCGGTCGCCGACGCGTCGGACGCCGCGAGGCTACCCGCACGGCAGCTCACGCAACCGAGGTGGAGCCCGAAAAGGCGAAGCGGTAGGGATCAGCCGCGTTGCGGCGCCTGCCAAGCGTGCGAGAGGATCCTGCAAGGCTCTTAGGCGGGCGAATCGCATAAGGTAGGTTATGGAACTGCCATACAGCCGGGTAATAGCTGGCGCGTCGCCTCGGCAGCGGGACGCCTGCCTCATTCCCGGCCCAGGGCGACGAAGGCATCGGGGATCTCGGCTGCAGCTGTCTGCAGCGGCGCGACATTGCGCTGGGACGGCTCGAGGGGCAGCGCGTCGCCCTGCGGCGGAGTTCCCGCTCGGTCGCCGGCTTGCTGCAGGACGGGGCCGATCCTGCGCTTCAGGCCGCAATGGTCGAGGATTTCGGTGCCCTCGTCGAGCAGGCAGTCCCAACGATCCCCCGTGACCTGATCAACGGGGGGCCGCCGACGCTTCAGGCCCGTGCGTGCTGGCCCTCACGACCCTGCAGGCGCCGTCCATCTCGCGCCGCCGCGGCACGCGCGAGATGCTGCGGTCAACGGACCGGCGATCGGGGCAGGCAGCGACCTCGCCTGCATATGCGACCTGCGCATCTGCGCCGACACGGTGCGCTTCGCCGAGAGCTTCGTGAAGATCGGCATCATCCCGGGCGACGGCGGTGCCTGGCTGCTTGCCGCGGATCGAGGGCTGGTCGAAGGCCTGCGAGATGGCGCTGACCGGCGACGCCGTCTCGGCGCAGGAGGCGCTCGCCTGCGGGCTCGTCTCGCAGGTCGTGCCCGGGCCCGAGCTGATGGCGCGAGCCGGCGGCTGGCGGAGCGGATCGCGTCGACCCGCCCCAGGCGGTCCGGGCGACGAAGCGCCTGCTGCGCGAGGGGCGCCAGGCCAGCCTGGCGACCCTCCTCCAGCTCTCGGCCACGGCGCAGGCCATCGCCCATACCAGCGAGGAGCACCGCGAGGCCCTGGCCCGGGCCCTGGCGCGGCCCTGAGCATCCCGGCGCCGACGTGGTCGTCGGTTCGGCAGGAAAGCCGGCGCGCAAGCGGCGGGGGCCTTCGCCGCGTGGGCGCGGCGGGGGCTTCGATCGTCGAGCTGGCTTCTGGACGCCGCCGCTCGCGGCGCGCGTTTAGGCCGTCCGCATCGCCGTGATCTGCCCGCCGTCCTCCCCGGTCACCCGGGAGGCCCGGGCCACGCGCTTCTTCGTCTCCGCCGTCACTCCCCTGCGGCCGGCTCCCGCAGATCGTCCATCGCGACAGGCCGAAAGCACGGCACCGGCGTGCCGTCGCGCGAGCGTACGAAGACGAGCTGCACCGGTCGTCCGACCGCCAGGGCGCCTGGCTCGCAATCGACGAGGCTCGTCAGCATCGTCGGCCCCTCCGCCAGGGTGACGTAGGCGATGGTGCGGGGCGGGTCCTCGCGGGCGAGCAGCGTGTAGCCGTAGATAGTGCCTTGCCCCGAGGCCTCCTCCCAGGCGGTCTCGCCGAGGCAGAACGGGCAGAGCGCGCGCGGGTACCAGTGCGCCTTGCCGCAGGCGGTGCAGCGGCGCAGCAGAAACCGGCCCTCGCGCGCCGCCGCCACGAAGGGCGCGGATTCGGGGCTCGGCGGCGCGTCGGGCCAGTCGCCGTCTCGCAAGGGGATGCGGGTCGAGGAAGTCCCGGTCATCGTCTCACTCCCGTCCCAGCACCAGGGTCGCGGCACCGTGGCGGCTGCCGAGCAGGCCGCCGATCCCGGTCGCGACGGCCAGCTCGCAGTTCCCCACCTGCACCGCCGGATGGGCTTCGCCCCGCAGCTGGCGCACCGCCTCGATCACCTTGGTGATCCCGCCCCGGTTGGCCGGGTGGTTGTTGCACAGGCCGCCGCCGTCGGTGTTGAACGGCAGCCGGCCCGTGCCGGAGATCAGGTTGCCGTCGGCGACGAAGCGACCGCCCTGCCCCTTCGCGCAGAAGCCCAGATCCTCGATCTGCATCAGGACCGTGATGGTGAAGCTGTCGTAGATCGAGGCGTACTTGATGTCCGCGGGGCTCACGCCGGCTTCCGCGAAGGCCGCCGGCCCCGACAGGCGGGCCGCCGACCAGGTCAGGTCGACCTCGCCGCCGCGCTGGCCCTTGTACGCCTCCCCGGCCCCCATCACCCGCACCAGCGGGCGCTTCAGGCTGCGGGCGATCTCGGGCCGCGCCACCACCAGCGCCCCGCCGCCGTCGCTGACGACGCAGCAATCGAGCCGGTGCAGCGGATCGGCGACCATCGGCGAGGCCAGCACGTCCTCGACGCTCACCACGTCGCGCAGCATCGCGTGCGGATTGTGCTGCGCGTGATGCGAGGCCGCGACCTTGATCCAGGCGAGCTGCTCGGGCGTCGTCCCGAATTCGTGCCCGTGCCGCTGGGCGCACATCGCGTAGAGGTTGACCGTGGTCGGGCCGAACGGCGTTTCCCACGGGCTGTCCGGCGCGTCGGCGATGACGGGGCGCGCCGCGGTGCCGGAATGGCCGGCGCTGCGGGGCCGGCCGGCGAGCGTGATCAGCGCGACGCTGCACTTCCCCGTCGCGATGGCCTGCGCCGCATGCGCGACGTGGGCGATGTAGGAGGCACCGCCGATGTCCGTGCTGTCGAGGTGGCGCAGCGTGAGGTTCAGGTAGTCGGCCATCGCCAGCGGCCCGAGGCCCGGCGCGTCCCCGGCGCAGAAATAGCCGTCGACGTCGTCCTTCGAGAGGCCGGCATCGGCGAGCGCGCCGGCGGCGGCTTCGGCGTGGAGCTGGGCCACGGACTTGTCCGGGGCCTTGCGGGTCGGGTGCTCGTAGGCCCCGACGATGTGGGCGCGTCCGTTGATCGTCATGGTCACACCGGGTCCCAGGAGAACACGTCGGGGCTGCGATCGAGGGGGGCGAAGTGGCCCGACAGCGCCGGCATCCCGTGCTCGGCGAGGGTCTCGGGCGTCCAGCCCTCGGAGCGATGCACCCCGCGCACCGGGCGGGGATGGTTGAAGACGAACACCTCGTTGTGGCGCGCGGCGAAGATCTGGCCGGTGACGTGGGCGGCCGCGTCCGAGGCGAGGAAGACCGCGAGCGGCGCGTTCTTCTCCGGCCCCATCGCCTGGAGCTTGGCGACGCGGGCCTTCTGCGCGTCGGTCTCGGCCGGGATCGAGCTCGTCATCCGGCTCCAGGCGAAGGGCGCGATGCAGTTCGAGCGCACGCCGAACCGCCCCATGTCGAGGGCGATCGACTTCGACAGGGCGGCGATGCCGAGCTTGGCGGCCGAATAGTTCGCCTGGCCGAGATTGCCGATCAGGCCCGAGGTCGAGGTCATGTGGACGTAGGCGCCGGCACTCTGGCGCCGGAAGACGTCGGCGGCGGCGCGGGAGACGAAGAAGCTGCCGTTGAGGTGGACGTTGATGACCGAGAGCCACTCCTCCGGGGTCATCTTGTGGAAGATCTGGTCGCGCAGGATGCCGGCATTGTTGACCACGACGTCGAGGCGTCCGAAGGCGTCGAGCGCGGTCGCGACCATGCGCTGCGCGGCCTCCCAATCGGCCACGCTGTCCGTGCTGACCACCGCCCTGCCCCCGCGCTGCTCGATGATGGCGCGGGTCTGCTCGCCGGGCGTCGCCGAGGTCTCGCCGAGGCCGCTCAAAGACGCGCCGACGTCGTTGACCACCACCCGGGCACCGGCGAGCGCCATGGCGAGCGCGATCTCCCGCCCGATGCCGCCCCCCGCCCCGGTGACGAGCGCGACTTTTCCCTCCAGCATGCCCATGCGGTCTCTCCCTTGCCTATCGTCCGGTCCAGCGCGGCGGGCGCGTCTCGATGACGGCGCGGGGCCCTTCGCGACAATCCTCGGAGGTCTGCCCCCGGGCGCGGGCGGACGCGCTCGCGGGGCGCGAGGCGGCCTCTCCGGCATCGGGGGCGAGGCGCGCGACCGCCGGGCTCTCGCGCATGGCGAGTGCCGGATCGACGGCGTTGCGCGCCGGCGGGCGGTTGAGGGTCACGACCGCGACGTGATCGCCGATGCGGTCGAGAAGGAAGGGATCCGGCATCAGGCGGCCTCCCATTCGAGGAGTCCGTCGCGCCCTCGGCGCAGGGGGCCGCCGAGGCCGACGGGCGAGCGGTCGAGATCGATCAGCGCCGCCAGGGTGGCGCGGTCGGCGGCCGGCACCCGGGCGAGCAGGCGCGTTTGGCCCTGACGCAGCACCACGACGCCCCGCTCGGGGGCGCCCTCGCGGTCGAACAGCACCGTATGGGTCTCGATCACGGCGCGGCCCGCGGCCTCTTCCACCACCGGCGGCACCGGCCCGCGGCGGCGATCCGCCTCGTCCTGGACGGATACCAGCGCGTCGTCGGGCCCGTCGAACCGGCCGCCCAGCACCAGGGCGTGGTGCTTGGTGACGAACTCGCCCTGGCCGTAGAGCAGTCCGGCGCGGCCGGGCGCGTCGCGCAGGCGGCGGACCATCGCGCAGGCGGCATGCGCCATGTAGCCGTTGAGCGGCGCGCCGAAGAAGGTCAGCCCGCCCGCCACCGTCGACACTGCGTCCGCGGGCAGGCCGAGACGGCGGCGCGCCATCTTGGGCACGCACGGAAAGCAGCTGTAGAGCTCGATCGCCGTGAGATCAGAGGCCGCGAGCCCGGCCCGGCGGAGCGTCGCCTCCAGCACCGCGTCCTGCGCCGGGGCGTGGTCGAAGCGGTCGCGCGACAGCCAGTCCCGCGGCTCGCTCGCGGCCGCGCCGGGGCCGATCGGGACCAGACGGTGCTCCGGGATACCGGCGGCGCGGGCGAGGCCGAGACTCGTCACGATCAGGGCCGCGGCCTGGTTCACCACGGGGTTGGCGACCATCAGCTTGGTGTAGGGCCAGGCGATCGGCCGGTTGGCGGGCGTGGGCGTGGCGATCTCGTCGGGGGCGAAGGACCGGCGCAGCCAGCCGTGGGGGTTCTCGGCGGCGACCCGGGACATGCCGGCCCACAGAGCCGCCGATTCGTCGCGGCCCCGGCGCGGGGTCTGACCCCAGGCGGCCTGGAGCGCGATCTCGTACAGGGGGTAGACGACGACCGGTTGCGACAGGCCGTGGCGCAGGGCCTGGGGATGGAGGTAGTCGCGCGCCCGCGGGTTGGTCCAGGCGGGGTCCGGCACGGTCCAGGGTGGGGTAGCATCCCGGGCGGGATCGAGGCCGGCGCGCCGCGCCGCGCCCGCGCTGTGCTCGGCTTCGCCGCTGCACAGGGCCGCCACCGCGACCTCGCCACGTGCGATCCGCCGCGCCGCCTCGTGCAGGAAGCGCACAGGCGTCTCGCCGCCGACCGGGCCGTAGGCGAGGTGCGCCGGGCGGTGGTCGAGGAGCGCGGCGACGCGGGCCGGCAGGTCGGCATAGGGCCAGGACACCGCGTTGACGACGTCGAGGGAGGCGATCCGCGGAAGCCAGCCGCCGCCGGCATCGCCGTCTGCCCGGCGCAGGGCCTCGGCCATCAGGGCGGCGGGCTCGGGGCCGATCGGGCCGCGATCCGCCGCGTCGGCCCGGTCCGTGATCTCGCCGATGCCGACGATGACCGGGATGCGGGCCGGGTCGGTCATGGCGTGCCCGCCGGCCGAGAGCCGCACCGGCCCAAACCCTCCCGTGCCGCGATCGGGGCTCCCCGGGAGAACCGCCGGGCCGGAGGCAAGCCATGCCGTGCCGGAGAGGGTCCGGCCGGCGTCCGGTCGTCGACACGCGACCGACCGGCCGGGGCATGCAGCCCTGCGACATCTCCTTCGCCCGGCGGCTGGCAGGGCTCGATCGGCACGGAGTCGCCCGGAGCACCGTCCGCCCCGGCGCCGACGCCTGCGGCACGCGCGTCTCGTCCTGCGATCACCCGCTCACCCCGATCTTCGCCCGGTTCACGCCGGACGCCGGCCTGCGCGACCCGATCCCGCGCACCGAGTCGCGGCGGTGTCGGACGACGCGCCGGCCAGCCCTCCCTGCGCGGGAGGGGCGGGATGGCACGAGACCCCGCGCATCGACGCCGCGTGGGCCGCGGGCGCCCGCCCCGCCCTCACGCCGCCCCGGGCAGCCGGTAGTCCCGGAACTGGTCGCGGAGCGCCGTCTTCTGGATCTTGCCGGTGGCGGTGTGGGGGATGGCGTGCACCACCACCACGTCGTCGGGCATCCACCACTTGGCGATGCGCGGCGCCATGAAGGCTAGGATGTCGGCCTTGTCGGGGGTCCGGCCCTCCTTGGGCACCACGATGAGGAGCGGACGCTCGTCCCATTTCGGGTGCTGGACGCCGATTACCGCGGCCTCGGCCACGTCGGGATGTCCGACCGCCAGGTTCTCCAGGTCGATCGAGGAGATCCACTCGCCGCCGGACTTGATCACGTCCTTCGAGCGGTCGGTGATCGCCATGTAGCCGTGCTCGTCGATGGTGGCGACGTCGCCGGTGTCGAAGAAGCCGCGATCGTCGAGGATCGGCTCGTCGGAGCGGAAATAGGCCTTCGCCACCGCGAAGCCCGCCACCTTGAGGCGCCCGAAGGTGGTGCCGTCCCAGGGCAGGTCGCGATTGTCGTCGTCGGTGAGCCGGAACTCGACGCCGAAGGGGGCGTAGCCCTGCTTCATCTTGAGGTCGAGGCGGGCCTCGCCCTGAAGGTGAGCCACCTCGGGCTTGAGCGAGCAGTACGAGCCGATCGGGCTCATCTCGGTCATGCCCCAGGCATGGTCGACGGTGACGCCGAAATCGCGCTCGAAACGCTCGGTCATCGCCCGCGGGCAGGCCGAGCCGCCGATCACGACGCGCTTGAGGTGGGTGAGGCGGCTGCCCGTCGCGTCGAGGTGCTGGAGCAGGCCGA
Source organism: Methylobacterium ajmalii (assembly GCF_016613415.1). GTDB lineage: Bacteria > Pseudomonadota > Alphaproteobacteria > Rhizobiales > Beijerinckiaceae > Methylobacterium > Methylobacterium ajmalii. The sequence goes on from NZ_JACWCT010000033.1 coordinate 42,499, forward strand.
GCCAGACAGTCGGCACCGCCGCCGTCACGGTGACGCCGGTGCTCTCCAGGATGTCGAGCACCGAGGCGCCGTCGAGCTTCGGGCCCGGCATGACGAGGCCGGCCCCCGACATCGGCGCCGCGAAGGTGAAGCCCCAGGCGTTGGCGTGGAACAGCGGCACCACCGGCATCGCCATGTCGTTGGGCGAGAGCGCGATGTAGGCCGGGTTGTTGACGGTGAGGGCGAGCAGCACGTTCGAGCGGTGCGAGTAGAGCACGCCCTTCGGCAGGCCGGTGGTGCCCGACGTGTAGCAGAGGCCGGCGGCCGTGTTCTCGTCGAAGGTCGCCCAGGCGAAGTCGTCGTCGGCCTCGGCGAGCCAGTCCTCGTAGGCGACCGCATTGCGCAAGGATGTCGGCGGCATGTGGGCGCCGTCGGTGAGCACGACGTAGCGCTCGATCGTCGGCAGCTTGTCGGCCAGACGCTCGACGAGGGGCAGGAAGGTCAGGTCGAGGAGGAGGATCCGGTCCTCGGCGTGGTTGACGATGTAGGCGATCTGCTCCTCGAACAGCCGCGGGTTGACCGTGTGGTAGATCGCACCGACGCCGGTGATGCCGTACCAGGCCTCGAGGTGGCGCCAGGTGTTCCAGGCCAGCGTCGCGACCCGGTCGCCGAGCCCGATGCCGTCGGCCGTGAGGCGCTTCGAGAGACGCAAGGCCCGCTGCCGGATCGTGGCGTAGTCGGTCCGGTGCATCGGCCCCTCGACCGAGCGCGAGATCACCGGGCGGGCGCTGTGCTGGAGCGCGGCATAGTCGATGACGCGGTGGATCAGCAGGGGCCAGTCCTGCATCAGGCCGAGCATGGCGTGTCTTCCTTCCCGTGATGGAGCGCGGTCGCGGCCGCGCCCTCGATCGCCGGGGCCTCGCGGGCCGCGGTCGTGGATGAGGAGCTTACGGCAGCGGTGCGGAAGCGGCTAGAGCGGCGCCCGCGCGCATCCGGGGGATCGGCGGCCGCGGTGGATGGCGCCGAGATGGTTCCGATGTAAACTATCCCGATGACCGCGTTCTCCCCCGCCCGCGCCCCTGCCGCCGTCCCGGCCGACGACCCCGCCGGGGCCGACCCGCTGCGGGTCTGGTTCCGCTTCATTCGCCTGCACCGGCGCGTCTCGGCCGCGGTGGCGGCGGAACTGAAGGCGGTCGGCCTCTCGATCCCGCAATTCGACGCGCTCTCGACCCTGTCGGAGCGCGAGGGCCTGACCCAGCAGGAGCTGGCCGAGCGACTCTACGTCACCAAGGGCAACGTCTCGGGGCTGATCGACCGGCTGGTCGAGGCCGGCCTCGTCGAACGCCGGCCGATCCCCGGCGACCGGCGCTCCCACGCCCTGCACCTCACCGAGGCCGGCCTGGCGCTCGCGCGCTCCGGCATCGCGGCCCAGCGCGCCTACGTGACCCGCACCCTCGGCGGCCTGCCCCCCGGCGACGTGGCGGAGCTGGAACGGGTGGTGCTCGCCTGGCGCGACGCCGCCCGGGCCGACGGGGGCTGATACGCGTTACGCTCGAGCGCTTCGCGACGCGGAACGCGGCGTCGCTGCCTGACCTCCCGCAAGGGCATTGCCACCGTACCGCGATTTGTATGAATCTATGGCGACCGGCGCGGGAAAGGCGCCGGATCGGCCGCCCGCGAGAGGCGGCAGCCATGGAGGGAACGCGGATGCGTGGATCGATCACGGCGCTGGCATGCGCCTGCGCCCTGCCGGCCGGCCTCGCGACGGCCCAGGCCGGTGACGCCAAGCGGTCGCCGTTCGGGACGCTGCCCGACGGACGCGCGGTCGAGGAGGTGACGCTCGCCAATGGCGGCCTCACCGCCCGGATCCTGACCTGGGGCGCCCTCCTGCGCACCCTCGAGGTGCCGGACCGGACCGGCCGGGCCGCCGACGTGGTCCTCGGCTACACGGACCTGGCGGGCTACCTCAAGGCGCCGAACTATTTCGGGGTCAGCGTCGGGCGCTACGCCAACCGCATCCGGGCCGGCCGCTTCACCCTCGACGGCCGGGACTACACGCTCGCCCGCAACGACGGCCCGAACGCGCTGCATGGCGGCCGCGAGGGCTTCGACAAGCGGCTCTGGACGATCACCGCGGTCAGGGAGGGCGCCACCCCGTCGGTCACGCTGCACTACGTCAGCGCCGACGGCGAGGAGGGCTATCCCGGTGCCCTGACGGCGAACGTCACCTACGCGCTCGACGCCGGCTGCACCCTGACGGTCGAGTACACGGCCACCACGACCAAGCCGACCATCGTCAACCTGACCAACCACAGCTTCTTCAACCTCGCAGGCGAGGGCTCGGGGCGGACGATCCTCGACCACATCCTGACGATCCCGGCCGAGCGCTACACCCCGGTCGACGAGACCCTGATCCCGACCGGCGAGATCGCTCCGGTCGCCGGCACGCCGTTCGACTTCCGCAAGGCCACGCCGATCGGCGCGCGCATCCGCGACGGGCGCGACCCGCAGATCGTGCGCGGGCGCGGCTACGACCACAACTTCGTGGTGACGCCGGCCCCGACCCCGGACGCCCACCTCGTCGCCCACGTCGAGGACCCGGCCTCGGGCCGGGTGATGGAGGTCGCGAGCAACCAGCCCGGGGTGCAGTTCTACGCCGGCAACTTCCTCGATGCGACGGCGGTGGGCAAGTCGGGCCTGTCCTACAGGCAGTCGGACGCGCTGGCGCTGGAGCCGCAGGTGTTTCCCGACACGCCCAACCAGCCCGCCTTCGGCACCGCCCGGCTGGATCCGGGGGCGACATACCGGAACGTCATCACCTACCGGTTCTCGGCCGGGGCGGCGAAGTAGCGGGGCCCTCGACGGCGGCCTCGTCCCGGGGCCGCCGGCGGGCCGGTGCGGCTCGGGTCGCGCCCCCATCGCCAGCGCCGTGTCCGCCAGGGCGAACCGGATCAGCCCAGTCATCCGGGCTCGCGCCAGGGCGGCATCCCCGGAGACGATCGCCTCGTGGAGGGCGCGGTGCTCCGGCAGGGGGTCGCGCGGCAGGGCGCGGCGGCGCTGCTTGTGGATCGTGGTCCAGGTGACGGAGGCGGCGATCGAACTCGACAGGCCGATCAGCGGGGCGTTGCCGGTCGCCTCCAGGATGGCGTGATGGAAGGCCTGGTCGGCGGCGCGGCCGGCCGGGACGGCGGGGCCGTGGGGCGCCATCCCGTCGAGGGCGGCGCCCATCGGGGCGAGGTCGCGCTCGGAGCGCCGCAGGGCCGCCAGCTCCGCCGCCGCGGGCTCGACGATCCGGCGCAGCTCGAACAGGTCGCGGATGAAGGCCTCGCCCGGCTCTGCCTCGAAGGCCCAGGCCAGGATGTCGGGATCGTGGAGGTTTCAGCGGCCCCGCGCGCTCACCCGCGTGCCGGTCTTGGGCCGGCTCTCCACCAGCCCCTTGGCGCTCAGCGTGCGGATCGCCTCCCGGTAGGCGGTGCGCGAGACAGCGAGGCTCCCGGCGGCGATCTCCCCGGGCAGGACGGTGCCGGGCGGGTGGCGGCCGGACAGGATCGCGATGCCGAGATCCCAGGCCACCGTGCCGTTGAGGCGGCGCGAGGCGGAGGCGAGCGGCAGGACGAGGGTCTCGCGCGGCGGCGCTCCGGCCCCCTCCCCGCTCTCCGGCGGCGTCCCGCCCGCCGTCACGTCACGGTCCGCTTCTCCACGTCGAGGACGACGCCGTCCGGCGTCATCCGCTCGCGGGCGACGAGCCGGTCCCCCGGCAGGAAGACGCCGAGCGGCACGTCGCGGTCCGGCAGCACCACGGTGGCGCTGCGGTTGACGAAGACGAGCACGTGCCGGCGCTGCGGCAGCGAGGCGACCGCCCAGCGCTTGAGCTGGGCGTAATAGGGCTCGCGCCGCCACACCGCCGGCTGGCTCGGATCGACCTGGACGTGCAGGAAGCGCGTCGTCGGATCGATGCTGAGCACCATCTTGGCCTTGTCGGGCTTCCATTCCGGGCCGATCCAGCCCTCGGTCATCCACAGGCAGTGGAAGGCGCGGCAATGGCCGGGCCGGGTCTCGTGGATGCCGCAGCCGCGGCCCGGCTTGGCGTGGCGGCACCATTCCCCGGCCACGCTCTCGACCGCCGGCACGTCGTAGACCTTGCAGCACAGGGTGCAGGCGCCGCAGGCGCGGCCGGGCGCGGGCGTCGAGACGAGTTCGGCGGGGTCGAGCATGCGCGTCGGTCTGACCTGGATTGTGCGGAGGTGCCGCGAGGGCGGCCCGGGTTGTGCGTCGGCATCGCGCCGCTAGTGTGACGGCGCAAGCGAATTCTGCTCGGCCAGTCGGGGGCTGCTCCAGGCCCCCGCATGAAGGAAAGCGACAGAGACGATGCTCTCGAACCTCGCCACCCGCGACGTCGAAACCCTGATCCATCCCTACACGAACCTGGCGGCCTTCCGGCAGACCGGCCCGCTGGTGCTGGAGCGCGGCCACGGCGTCTGGGTCTATGATACCGACGGACGGCCCTACCTCGAGGGCATGGCGGGCCTGTGGTGCACGGCGCTCGGCTATTCCAACGAGGAACTGGTCGAGGCCGCCCGCGAGCAGATGTCGCGGCTGCCCTTCACCCACCTGTTCTCGGGCCGCAGCCACGATCCGGCGATCGAGCTCGCCGAGACCCTCAAGGAGCTGGCGCCGATCCCGGTCTCGAAGGTGTTCTTCACCTCCTCGGGCTCGGAGGCCAACGACACCCAGGTCAAGCTGACCTGGTACCTCAACAACGCGCTCGGCCGGCCGCAGAAGAAGAAGATCATCGGCCGGCACAAGGGCTATCACGGCGTCACCGTGGCGTCGGCCTCGATGACGGGCCTCACCGCCAACCATGCCGACTGGGACCTGCCGCTGCCGGGCTTCCTGCACGCCGCCTGCCCGCACCATTACCGCGGTGCGGAGGCCGGCGAGACCGAGGAGGCCTACTCGGCGCGGCTCGCCACGGAACTGGAGGAGATGATCCTGCGCGAGGGGCCCGAGACGGTCGCGGCCTTCATCGCCGAGCCGGTGATGGGCGCGGGCGGCGCCATCGTGCCGCCGAAGGGCTATTTTGCCGCCATCGAGCCGGTGCTCGCCCGCTACGACGTGCGGTTCATCGCCGACGAGGTGATCTGCGGCTTCGGGCGCCTCGGCACCTGGTTCGGCTCCGAGGCCCTGGGCATGAAGCCCCACAGCCTGTCCTTCGCCAAGGCGCTGACCTCGGCCTACATGCCGCTCGGCGGCGTCACGGTCGACGAGACGCTGTACCAGGCGATGCAGGACCAGAGCCGCAAGATCGGCACGTTCGGCCACGGCACCACCTATTCGGGCCACCCGGTGGCGAGCGCGGTGGCGCTCAAGACCATCGAGATCTACCGGCGCGACAAGATCATCGAGGGCGCGGCCGAGAAGGCGCCGCACTTCCAGCGCCGCCTCTCGGCGCTCGAGGAGCACCCGCTCGTCGGCGAGGCCAAGGGAATGGGCCTGATCGGCGGCCTCGAGATCGTCGCCGACAAGGCGACGAAGCGCCAGTACGACCCGAAGGCGGGCGTCGCCGCCCGCTGCGTCGCCTTCGCCCAGGAGGAGGGGCTGATCGTGCGCTTCCTCACCGGCGACCGCGTCGCGGTCTGCCCGCCCCTGGTGATCCGCCCGGACGAGATCGACACCCTGTTCGACCGCCTCGGCACCGCCCTCGACCGCACCCAGGCCTGGATCCGCGAGCAGGGCCTGACGGCGGCCTGATCCGGGGAGCCCCGGCGGGGGCGGCCCAGGGCCGCTCCGCCTAATCCCCGGTCCGGCACCGCGTTCGGCGCCGGGCCGGGGAGCGTTTCAGGACCGGTCGTTCGCGGCGAAACGGTACCCGTTGCATCGCCCGAACATGCCCGGGACCCCGGTCCGGCCAAGTCCCGAGGCCGGCCGGGTTCCTGCGCGTAGGGCGTGCAGGCGCATCAAGAACTCGACGTTACCGTTAGACCAGCCCGGACAATGGAACCGGACGGCTTCGGCGGTCGTCGGCGCCTCGCCGTAAGTGCTTGGCATGTGGCGACAATCCCCGGTGGCGACACTGTCGGCTGACATGTCCGGCGATCGCCGCGATTCGCGCGCCATCAATCATGATTGATAATCTTAAGCAGGGATTCACTCTTGGCGGTCAGGTTTTGAGCGAAATTTGGTCAACGGGGACCTTCGCCATGTTTCGCAAACGGCCGGATAACATGTCCGAAGCGACACTGACTGCGCTCGACAAGTCGCTGGCCGTCATCGAATTCGATATGGACGGCATCGTGACCCGGGCCAACGCGAAGTTCCTCGAACTGATGGGATTCCGAGCGGACGAGATCGTCGGTCGGCACCACCGGATGTTCCTCGACGAGGCGACGATCGGGTCGGCCGAGTACGCGAAGTTCTGGGAGACCTTGCGCGCCGGGCAGTTCTTCGCCAACGAATTCCTGCGGTTCGGCAAGAACGGCAAGCGCGTCTGGCTCGAGGCGACCTACAACCCGGTCCTCGGCGCCGCGGGCAAGCCGGTCAAGGTGGTGAAGCTCGCCGCCGACATCACCGAGAAGAAGAACGAGATCAGCCGCCTCCTGACGATGATCGAGGGGATGCCGGTCGCGGTGATGACCGCCGACCCGCACAACGAATTCCGCATCAACTACATGAACGACGCGTCGCGGCGCACCCTCGGCCCGCTGGCACAGTACCTCCCGGTCGCGACGGACCTGATGGTCGGCACCTCGATCGACGTCTTCCACAAGGATCCGACGCATCAGCGCCGGATGCTGTCGGATGCGAGCCGCCTGCCGCACCGAACCCGAATCAAGCTCGGACCCGAACTGCTCGACCTGCAGGTCTCGGCGATCATGGGACCGGACGGCGCCTATATCGGGCCGATGCTGACCTGGGCGGTGGTGACCGCGCAGGCGACCATGGCCTCGGACGTGTCGCAGGTCGTGAACGCCATGAGCTCGGCCGTCGAGGAGATGCAGCGTTCCGCCAACGGCCTCGGCCAGTCGGCCGATGAGGCACGCGAGCGCGCCGCCACGGTCGCGGCGGGCTCGGAGGAGATGACCGCCTCGATCCGGGAGATCTCGGGCCAGGTCGGCCGCGTTTCCGAGCGCGCCCAGCAGATCGCCGCCCAGGCCGAGGCGACGGACGCCACGGTGCGCAGCCTCTCGGCCAAGGCCCGCGAGGTCGATTCGGTCGTCGGCATGATCAGCACCATCGCCGACCAGACCAACCTGCTGGCGCTGAACGCCACGATCGAGGCGGCCCGGGCCGGGGCGGCGGGGCGCGGCTTCGCGGTCGTTGCCGCAGAGGTCAAGGAACTCGCCGGGCAGACCGCCAAGGCCACCGGCGAGATCACCCAGCGCATCGGCGACATCCAGGGGGCGACCGGCGAGGCGGTGGCGGCGATCGCCACGATCAGCAACGCGGTGGCGGAGCTGTCGCGGCTGACGCTCGCCATCGCCAGCGCCGTCGAGGAGCAGGCCGCCTCGACCCAGGAGGTGTCGTCGAACATCCTGGCGGTGTCGGACGCCGCGAACGCCACAGGCCGGATCGCCGAGAACGTCCGGGCGGTGTCGCAGAGCCTCGCCGGCCATTCGAGCGGCCTGACCGGGAGCGTGGAGAAGTTCCTGAAGGCGGGGTAAGACGCCGCCCGATCCTGAGATCGGAGCGTCGCCGACATTTCTCATCCCACCCGCGGCCTCATCCTGAGGTCGCGGGTAGGAAAGCCGTTAAGATGGCTCCCTGCGCGGGTATACTGGTCCCGCACCAGGCGAAGGGAACGGATTTCCCCGTTCCCTTCCCGCCCCTCACAGCGGGATGTTGTCGTGCTTCTTCCAGGGCTGCTCGCTCTCCTTGGTACGGAGCATGGCGAGGGCCCGGGCGATGCGGCGGCGGGTCGAGTGCGGCATGATCACCTCGTCGATGTAGCCGCGCTCGGCGGCCACGAAGGGCGACATGAAGCGCTCCTCGTACTCGGAGGTGCGGGCCGCGATCTTCTCCGGGTCGCCGAGGTCCTGGCGGAAGATGATCTCGACCGCGCCCTTGGCGCCCATCACGGCGATCTGGGCGGTCGGCCAGGCGTAGTTCACGTCGCCGCCGACGTGCTTGGAGGCCATCACGTCGTAGGCGCCGCCGAAGGCCTTGCGGGTGATGACGGTGACGAGCGGCACCGTCGCCTGGCTGTAGGCGAACAGGAGCTTCGCGCCGTGCTTGATCAGGCCGCCGTATTCCTGCGCGGTGCCCGGCAGGAAGCCCGGCACGTCGACGAAGGTCACGATCGGGATCGAGAACGCGTCGCAGAAGCGCACGAAGCGGGCGGCCTTGCGCGAGGCGTCCGAATCGAGCACGCCGGCCAGCACCATCGGCTGGTTGGCCACGAAGCCGACGGTGCGGCCCTCGACCCGGGCAAAGCCCGTGATGATGTTGCGGGCATACGCCGCCTGGATCTCGAAGAAGTCGCCCTCGTCGACCACCCGCCGGATCAGCTCGCCCATGTCGTAGGGCTTGTTCGGGTTGTCGGGGATCAGGGTGTCGAGGCTGCGGTCGAGGCGGGAGGGGTCGTCGAAGCTCTCGATCTCCGGCACGCCGGCCTGGTTGTTGGCCGGCAGGAAGTCCATCAAGCGCCGGATCTGCAGGAGCGCCTCGACGTCGTTCTCGTAGGAGCCGTCGGCGATGGAGGATTTCGAGGTGTGGACCTTGGCGCCGCCGAGCTCCTCCGCCGTCACCACCTCGTTGGTGACGGTCTTCACCACGTCCGGGCCGGTTACGAACATGTAGCTCGTGTCGCGCACCATGAAGATGAAGTCGGTCATCGCCGGCGAGTAGACGTCGCCGCCCGCGCACGGCCCCATGATCACCGAGATCTGCGGGATCACGCCGGACGCCGTGACGTTGCGCTTGAACACCTCGCCGTAGCCGCCGAGTGCGGCCACGCCCTCCTGGATGCGGGCGCCGCCGGCATCGAAGATGCCGATGATCGGGGCGCGCATCTTGAGCGCCATGTCCTGGACCTTGATGATCTTCTGGGCATGCGCCTCGGAGAGCGAGCCGCCGAAGACGGTGAAGTCCTTGGAAAATACGAAGACCGCGCGGCCGTTGATGGTGCCCCAGCCGGTGACGACGCCGTCGCCCGGGATCTTCTGGTTCTCCATGCCGAAGTCGTTCGAGCGGTGCTGCACGAACATGTCGAACTCTTCGAACGACCCGGAATCGAGGAGGAGCTCGATGCGCTCGCGGGCCGTGAGCTTGCCGCGCTTGTGCTGCGCCGCCACCCGGCTCTCGCCGCCGCCGAGCCGGGCCTGCGCGCGCCGCTGGTCCAGCCGATCGAGGATGTCCTTCATGCTGTCGCCCGTCCCTGAAGAAATGTCGTCCGCCCGCCGGAAGGCTTGACCGTGCCTTGCGGCCTTAGCACGCGTCAGGGCGCGGCGAAAACTCGGTCTTTTTGGGCGGGACGGACCGAAAAAACGCGAAGGGCCGCACCCTCCCCGGCGGGACGGCGCGACCCTCGGCCCGCAGGCGGGCTCACGACAGGCTCCTCGAGCGACGCTCGTGTTAGAGCACGGCTCGCTTCAGAGCGGGGCTAGAGCGCTTCACGATCGCGCTGCCATCGGGAAGCTCTCTAAGTCTTTGTTTTGTCGCATTTTCTGCGACGAACCGGTTCTCACTTCGTCGGAAAATGCTCTGGTGTCAGAGCAGCGCTTGGCCCGGCTCCTGCTCGCGGGCGAGGCGCAGCAGGCTCTGGCCGTAATTGGTCTTGGCGAAGAGCTGGCCGCGGGCCACCACCTGCTCGCGGGTGATGAAACCCTGCGTGTAGGCGATCTCCTCCAGGCAGGCGACCTGCATGCCCTGGCGGTGCTGGATGACGCGGACGAACTCGCCGGCCTCGAGCAGGTTGTCGTGCGTCCCGGTGTCGAGCCAGGCATAGCCGCGCGACATGCACTCGACGTGGAGCTGGCCGCGGTCGAGATAGGCCTGGTTGACGTCGGTGATCTCGAGCTCGCCGCGGGGCGAGGGCTTCACCGCGGCGGCGATGTCGAGCACCTGGTTGTCGTAGAAGTAGAGGCCGGTCACCGCCCAGGGCGATTCCGGGTTCTTCGGCTTCTCGACGAGCTTGGTGGCGCGGCCGTCCTTGTCGAGGGTGACGACGCCGTAGGCCTCGGGCTGGTCGACATGGTAGGCGAAGACCGAGGCGCCGGTCTTCCGGGCACGGGCCTTGGCCAGCAGCTCGCGCATGCCGGCACCGAAGAACAGGTTGTCGCCGAGCACCAGCGCGACCGAGTCGTCACCGACGAACTCGCGGCCGATGATGAAGGCCTGGGCCAGGCCGTCCGGCTTCGGCTGCAGCGCGTACGAGATGTTGATCCCGAACTGCTCGCCGGTGCCGAACAGACGCTTGTAGTTGTCGATATGCTCCGGCGACGAGATCAGCAGGATGTCGCGGATGCCGGCCAGCATCAGCACCGACACCGGGTAGTAGATCATCGGCTTGTCGTAGACCGGCAGCAGTTGTTTGTTGATCGCCAGCGTCGCCGGATGCAGCCGCGTGCCGGACCCGCCGGCGAGCACGATGCCCTTCATGACAGAAATCTCCTCAGGCTTGTTTCGTAGCGGGACCGATCAGCTGGTCCAGGATGTCGTCGAGGGCCGCCTGCCACGGCCGCGGCACGAGGCCGAAGGCGGAGGTCAGCGTCTCGGTCGAGAGCTCGGAATTGGCCGGCCGGGTGACCGGGGTCTTGAAGGCGGTGCTCGGGATCGGCTCGACCGACACCGAGCGGGCGCCGCGGGCGGCCGCCCCCGCCATGATGGCGACCGCGAAGTCGTACCAGGTCGTCGCCCCGGCATTGACGCAGTGATAGGTGCCGGCGGGCGCCGCCTCGTCCTCGGCGAAGCGCACCGCGATCGCGACGAGCGCCGCCGCGAGGTCGCCGGCCGAGGTCGGGCAACCGCGCTGGTCGGCGACCACCGTCAGCTTGTCGCGCTCGGCCGAAAGCCGCAGCATCGTCTTGACGAAGTTCGCCCGGTGCGGGCTCACCACCCAGGCCGTGCGCACCACCGCGTGGCGCGGGTTGCCGGTGCGCACCGCCATCTCGCCGGCGGCCTTGCTGGCGCCGTAGACGCTGACCGGATGCACCGGCGCGTCGGTCGGGTAGGCGCCGGCGCCCGAGCCGTCGAAGACGTAGTCGGTCGAGACGTGGATCAGCGGGATGCCGGCCTTGGCAGTCTCCGCCGCGAGGTAGGCGGGAGCCAGCGCGTTGAGCCGCCAGGCGGCGGCCACGTCGCTCTCGGCCTTGTCGACCGCCGTGTAGGCGGCGGTGTTGATCACCGCCGCGTAGGGGCGCTCGGCGACCGCGCGGGCGACCGCCGCCTCGTCGGTGATGTCCAGCGCCTCCCGGGTGGGAGCGTGGACGACCACGCCCTCCCCGAAGGATTGCCGCTGGAGTTCGGTGCCGACCTGCCCGCCGCCGCCGAGGACCAAGATCTCCCGCGTCATCGCCTTACTCCGCGCTCAGGCCGAGGCGCTCGCCGGAATAGCGGCCCTCGCGGATCGGGCGCCACCACGACTCGTTGTCGAGGTACCAGCGCACGGTGTCCTCGAGCGCCTGCTCGAAAGTGCGGCTCGGCTTGTAGCCGACCTCGGCCTCGGCCTTGCTCGGGTCGATGGCGTAGCGCCGGTCGTGGCCCGGGCGGTCGGTGACGAACTTGATCAGGCGCTCGTGCGGGCCGGCCTCGGGACGGAGGCGGTCGAAGATCGCGCAGAGCGTCTTGACCACCTCGAGGTTGTTGCGCACCGAGCGGCCGCCGAGCAGGTAGGTCTCGCCGATCCGGCCCTTCTCCAGCACCGCGACGAGGCCGCGGGCATGGTCCTCGACGTGGATCCAGTCGCGCTCGTTCTGGCCGTCGCCGTAGACCGGCAGGTCCTTGCCGTCGAGGGCGTTGAGAATCATCAGCGGGATCAGCTTCTCGGGGAAGTGCCGCGGCCCGTAGTTGTTCGAGCAGTTGGTCACCAGCACCGGCAGGCCGTAGGTCTCGTGCCAGGCGCGCGCCAGGTGGTCCGACGCCGCCTTCGAGGCCGAATAGGGCGAGCGCGGGTCGTAGCGGCTGTCCTCGGTGAAGAAGGCGCCCGGGGGCAGCGAGCCGTAGACCTCGTCGGTCGAGACGTGGAGGAACCGGAAGGCGGCGCGCTCAGGCCCCTGAAGCGTGTTGTAGTAGGCGCGGGCGGCCTCCAGCATCACCTGGGTGCCGACCACGTTGGTGCGGATGAAGGCGCCCGGCCCGGTGATCGAGCGGTCGACGTGGCTCTCGGCGGCGAGGTGCATCACGGCCTCGGGGCGGAACTCCGCGAAGAGCCCCGACACCTTCTCGTGGTCGCAGATATCGGCCTCGGCGAAGCGGTGCCGGTTGTCGCCCTTGAGCGGCATCAGCGAGATCGGGTTCGCCGCGTAGGTCAGCGCGTCGAGGGTCAGGACCTCGTGGCCGAGCTCCTGGACGAGGTGAAGGACCAGGGCCGAGCCGATGAAGCCGCAGCCGCCCGTGACGAGGATGCGCATGGGGTGGGTGATCTCCAGAGCGAGAGGGTGTGGAAGCGGCGCGAGCCGTCAGAACAGGGGGGCCAGGTCGGCGAAGCGGGGCGCGACCTTGTCCTTGGCGGAGAGCTGGGCCTCGGCCTCGCTCACCGGCCAGTCGATGCCGAGGTCGGGATCGTTCCAGAGCAGGTTGCCGTCGTGCTCGGGGCTGTAGACGCCGCCGGCGACCTTGTAGGCCACCATGGTGTCCGGCTCGAGGGTGCAGAAGCCGTGGCCGAACCCGATCGGAATGTAGAGCTGGTGGCCGTTCTCGGCGTCGAGGCGCACGGCGACGTGCCGACCGTAGGTCGGCTGGTCGCGGCGCAGGTCGACCGCGACGTCGAGGATCGCGCCGGACAGCACGCGGATCAGCTTGGCCTGGGCGAAGGGGTGGCGCTGGAAGTGCAGGCCGCGGACGGTGCCCTGTTGCGCCGAGAAGGACTGGTTGTCCTGGATGAAGTGGTCCTCGACGCCGTTGGCGGCCAGGATGTCGGCCCGGTAGGTCTCCGAGAACCAGCCGCGCGCGTCGCCGTGCCGCTTCGGGATCACGAGCTTCACCGCCGGGATCGCCTGATCGATGACCTGCATTCCTGCCCACCTTCCGATATCGCGTGGCCGATTCGCCCGGCGGCTCATGACCGGCAAACGTGGCACAACCACGTCGGTCGAGTCGGGCCGAGCCGCAATCCTGCAGCCTCTACTTCGCTGATGCGAGATGGGCAAGATCGGCCGCGGGCCCGGCCCGCCGAACGGAGACGAGCCACGACAGCCAACCGAACAGCCGCGGCGCGTCGACAGGAGATCGCGCGCGGTCGGGCCTCGGGAATTTAGGGACGAAGAGACAATTCTTTGGGACGAGCGCGACGTCGCGTCGACTGACGGAGCGGAGGCGCCCTCCCGAGAGAGAGGTCTTCGCTTCCGGCCCGCCGGCCCTGTCCCGCCTCGCCCGCCACGCCCGGTCTGTGACCCTAGAGCATCACCCGTGACGCTTCGGTGTCGGACGCCGACGGAAGCGTCGGACGGAGCCCGGTCGGGCGCCGTCCCGATCGTCTCACGCGGCGCCCACGGCCGCGGTGATCGCCTCCAGGGCCGCCTCGGCCGCCGCCCCGTCGGGGCCGCCGGCCTGGGCCATGTCGCGACGCCCGCCGCCGCCCTTGCCGCCGAGCCGCTCCGAGCCCGCCCGCACCAGGGCGACCGCGTCGAACCGGCCGGTCAGGTCCTCGGTGACACCGACGACGAGACCGGCCTTGCCGTCCGGCGCCACGCCGACGATCGCCACGATCCCGGAGCCGAGCCGCTTCTTGCCTTCGTCGGCCAGGCTCTTGAGGTCGCGCATCTCGACGCCTTGCACGACGCGTGCCATCAGCTTGGTGCCGGCGACCTCGCGCACGTCGTCGTCGGTGGCACCGCCCGTGCCCCCGCCCATCGCGAGCTTGCGGCGGGCTTCGGAGAGTTCTCGCTCCATCCGGCGGCGCTCGTCGAGGAGGGCGGCCAGGCGCTCCGGCGCTTCGGCCACAGGCGCCTTGAGCAGGGCGGCGATCGCGGCGAGCTGGCGGCTCTCGCCGGCCAGGTGGCGACGGGCGGCGTCGCCCGTCATCGCCTCGATCCGGCGCACGCCGGCGCCGACGGCGCTGTCGCCCAGGATCGTCACCACGCCGATGTCGCCGGTGCGCCCAACATGAGTCCCGCCGCAGAGCTCGACCGAGAACGTCCTGGCCCGGCCGTCGTCGGCGGCGTCGCGACCCATCGACACCACGCGGACCTCCTCGCCGTACTTCTCGCCGAACAGCGCACGGGCGCCCGACGCGATGGCGTCGTCGACCGCCATCAGCTTCGTCACCACCGGCTCGTTCTGGAGCAGCACCCGGTTGGCGATCTCCTCGACCCGGGCCAGCTCCTCGGCCTCGATCGGCTTGGGGTGGCTGATGTCGAAGCGCAGGCGCTCGGGGGCGACGAGCGATCCCTTCTGGGCGACATGGTCGCCGAGCACCTGGCGCAGGGCCTCGTGCAGCAGGTGGGTGGCCGAGTGGTTGGAGCGGATCGCCGAGCGGCGTCCGTGATCGACCTTCAGCTCGACCGGCTGGTCGAGGGTGAGTGAGCCCTCCTCCACCGCGACGTGGTGGACGAAGAGGTCACCGAGCTTCTTCTCGGTCGCGGTGACGCGGACCTTGAGGCCCGGGCCGGTGATCGTGCCGGTATCGCCGACCTGACCGCCGGACTCCGCATAGAACGGGGTCTGGGTGACGACGAGGAGACCCTCCTCGCCGGCCCGGATCGCATCGACCTCGGCCCCGCCGCGCACCAAAGCGGTGACGACCGCCTCGGCACCTTCCGTATCGTAGCCGAGGAACTCGGTGGCGCCGGTGCGCTCGCGCAAGCCGTACCACAGGGTCTCGGTGGCGGCTTCGCCCGAGCCCGACCAGGCGGCCCGCGCCGCGGCGCGCTGGCGCTGCATCGCGGCGGTGAAGCCGTCGGTGTCGACCGCGATGCCGCGGGACTTCAGCGCGTCCTGGGTCAGGTCGAGGGGGAAGCCGTAGGTGTCGTAGAGGGTGAAGGCGGTCTCGCCCGACAGGCTCTGGCCTTCCGAGAGGTCGCGGGTCTCGGCGTCGAGGATCGACAGGCCGCGCTCCAGGGTACGGCGGAAGCGCGTCTCCTCGAGGCGCAGGGTCTCGGCGATCAGGCTCTCGGCCCGCACCAGCTCGGGGTAGGCCTGGCCCATCTCGCGCACCAGCGTCGGCACGAGGCGGTACATCATCGGGTCGCGCGAGCCCAGCAGCTGGGCGTGGCGCATGGCGCGCCGCATGATCCGGCGCAGCACGTAGCCGCGACCCTCGTTGCTCGGCAGCACGCCGTCGGCGACGAGGAACGACGAGGCGCGCAGGTGGTCGGCGATCACCCGGTAGGACGCCGTCTGCTTGCCCTCGGGCGCGCGCCCGACCTGATGCGCCACGGCGTCGATCAGGCTGCGGAACAGGTCGGTGTCGTAGTTGCTCTTCACGCCCTGGAGGATCCCCGCCATGCGCTCGAGGCCCATGCCGGTATCGATCGAGGGCCGTGGCAGGCCGACCCGGTTGCCCGGCTCGATCTGCTCGTACTGCATGAACACCAGGTTCCAGAACTCGAGGAAGCGGTCGCCGTCCTCCTCCGGGCTGCCGGGCGGGCCGCCCCACAGCTCCGGGCCCTGGTCGATGAAGATCTCCGAGCACGGCCCGCACGGGCCGGTATCGCCCATCTGCCAGAAATTGTCGGAGGTGCCGATGCGGATGATGCGGTCGTCGGAGAAGCCGGCGATCTTGCGCCACAGGGTGGCGGCGTCCTCGTCGTCGGCATAGACCGTGACGAGCAGCTTCTCGGGCGAGAGCCCGAATTCCTTGGTGACGAGGTTCCAGGCCAACTCGATCGCCAGCGGCTTGAAATAGTCACCGAACGAGAAGTTGCCCAGCATCTCGAAGAAGGTGTGATGGCGCGCCGTGTACCCGACATTGTCGAGATCGTTGTGCTTGCCGCCGGCGCGCACGCATTTCTGGGCGGTGGCGGCGCGCTGGTAGGGCCGCTTCTCGACGCCGGTGAAGACGTTCTTGAACTGCACCATGCCGGCGTTGGTGAACATCAACGTCGGGTCGTTGCGCGGCACCAGCGGCGAGGACGGTACCACCTCGTGACCGTGCTTGGCGAAGTAGTCCAGGAAGGTGGACCGGATCTCGTTGACGCCACTCATGGGAAGAATCGTCTCTGCGGAAGGCGGGCCGGGCGAAGGGCGGGCTTGAAAATGTCGCGCACCGGCGGGCGGCCCGCGGATGCATCCGCGTGTCTTTAGTCACGCGCTTTCCCCATGTCGAGGCGGAGCGCCGCCGCTATGTGCGTCGGAAGCAGGCGCGGCCGCCGGCCGCTTCCCGACGTTCTGGATACCCGCCCCGATGACCGACGAAATCCGCCTCCTCGCGCTCTCGGCCGCCCTGGGCTTCGCGCACATCATGGCCGCCTCGACCTCGGGCCTCGCCCAGCGCGGCGGCCTGACCTGGGCGGCGGGCAACCGCGAGAGCGAGGGCGAGGTCACCGGGGCCGCCGCCCGGCTGAAGCGGGCCTCGGCCAACTTCTTCGAGACCTTCCCGCTCTTTGCCGCCCTTGTGCTGGCAGCAGCCGTCTCGGGCCGTCAGGGCGGCGCGGCGGCGTGGGGGGCGCAGCTCTACTTCTGGGCCCGGCTCCTCTACCTGCCGATCTACGGCTTCGGCATCCCGTGGATCCGCACCCTCGTCTGGGGCGTGGCGATGGTCGGCATCGGCTTCGTCTTTGCGGGGCTGTTCGGGTGGGCCGGTCCGGGGGCACCGTAACGCGCGCGGGCCCTCCGGCGGCCGATCGAGGCGCGGGTATCCCCCTCTCCCCGCGGGCGGCTATCGCGTTCACACATCTCGGTGTGACTGCGCCTCGCTTAGAGGGAGCGCGCCTTCCCTCAACAGGCGATCCCGGGCCTGCCCGGTATCGCTGCAAGTTGTGGGGAGGGGCTGAGGGGTTGGGGATGGTACCGCGTCCGGCTCAGCGGTGCCTCCTGCACCACCCCCACCCCTCCCCACAAGGCGGAGGGGAAATCCGGGTTTTTCCGGTCCCGGTACAGTCCTTCAAAAAGGAAGAAGCCGCCGCGCTCGTCGCGCGGCGGCCCCCTACCTCACGCTGGAACCGATCAGCCGGATCAGGCTGACCCCTCGTCGAGGTCGTCGGCGGTCGGCGTGGCATTCTCGAGGATCTTGTCGGCGACGAGGCCCGAATTCTGCCGGATCGAGGCCTCGATCTTGTTGGCGATGTCGGGGTTGTCGCGCAGGAAGCCCTTCGAGTTCTCGCGGCCCTGGCCGAGGCGCTGGCTGTCGTAGGAGAACCAGGCACCCGACTTCTCGACGATGCCGGCCTTGACGCCGAGGTCGATCAGCTCGCCGACCTTCGACACGCCCTCGCCGAACATGATGTCGAACTCGACCTGCTTGAACGGCGGCGCCACCTTGTTCTTGACCACCTTGACCCGGACGCTGTTGCCGATCGGCTGGTCGCGGTCCTTGAGGGTCGAGATGCGGCGGATGTCGAGTCGCACCGAGGCGTAGAACTTCAGGGCGTTGCCGCCCGTCGTGGTCTCGGGGCTGCCGTACATCACGCCGATCTTCATCCGGATCTGGTTGATGAAGATGACCATGCAGTTCGAGCGCGAGATCGAGCCGGTGAGCTTGCGCAGGGCCTGGCTCATCAGGCGGGCCTGGAGGCCCGGCTGCTGGTCGCCCATCTCGCCCTCGATCTCGGCCCGCGGGGTCAGCGCGGCCACCGAATCGACCACCAGGATGTCGATGGCGCCGGAGCGCACCAGGGTGTCGGTGATCTCGAGGGCCTGCTCGCCGGTATCGGGCTGCGAGATCAGGAGGTCGTCGAGGTTGACGCCGAGCTTGCGGGCATAGACCGGGTCGAGGGCGTGCTCGGCATCCACGAAGGCGCAGACGCCGCCCTTCTTCTGGGCCTCGGCGATGGTGTGGAGGGCGAGCGTGGTCTTGCCGGAGGATTCCGGTCCGTAGATCTCGATCACGCGGCCGCGCGGCAGGCCGCCGACGCCGAGCGCGATGTCGAGGCCGAGCGAGCCGGTCGAGACGACCTCGACCTCCTGCACCTTGTCGCCCTTGCCGAGCCGCATGATCGAGCCCTTGCCGAAGGCGCGCTCGATCTGGGCGAGGGCGGCGTCGATCGCCTTCGACTTGTCTTTGTCCATGGTCGGGTTTTCCACCAGTCGCATCTGGGGCTGAGCCATCTCGGCGGGTCCTTATGGCAGGAGGGGCGACAAGTCTCAATCGCGCGGCTGGGGATTGTGTACCCGTTTTGTTCTCAATCGGCAAGGGCGAGCGGGGGATTGGCTGCGGAATCGTCGGGACGCCCGGCACCGCCGAGGACGCGGAGCCGGCCGGCGTTCACTTGAGGACGGCCGGTCGGTCCCGGTGATGCCACGGCCGTGGTTCCACATGTCGGCATCGAGAAGCCGGGGCGCAGGCGAGGACATGCGCATCACTCGCCGAGCCGTTGCGGGACGCGACGGCCTCGCAGAGGACGCGGGCCGCGCCCTCGACGCGACCAGCGTATCGGGCGGCATCAAAGACATCGATCCCGTCCAGGATCTTCCCAGCGCGAATTCGAGCGATTTCCGGAAGATCCGGAACACCGTCCCGCCCGCACCACACCTCCTTCGCCACCCGGGCGGATGTCGCCATGAGCCGCCGGCCCTTCGGCGTGTCGAAGATCGATGGGGAACGGCGCCCCATGGCGGCACTCGGGACGATGTCGGCATCGACGACTTCATGGCCGCCCCCCGCGCACCCGAATGGATGCAAGGTTCGCGGGCGGCGGCCACACGGGTGGCGATCCGCGTGCCCTCACCCCGCCATCGTGGTCTTCACCGTCTCGACGAGCTGCTTCAGGCTGAAGGGCTTGGGCAGGAAATTGAATTCCTCGCCGTCGGGCAGGTTCTTGCGGAAGGCGTCCTCGGCGTAGCCCGAGACGAAGATCACCTTGAGCGAGGGGTGGCCCTTGCGCAATTCGCGCAGCAGGGTCGGGCCGTCCATCTCCGGCATCACCACGTCGGACACGACGAGGTCCACCGGCACGTCGCGCTCCGCCATGATCTGCAGCGCCTCGAGGCCCGAGGCCGCCTCGAGCACGGTGTAGCCGCGGGCGGTGAGCGCCCGGGCGTTGACCGCGCGGACCGGGTCCTCGTCCTCGACCAGCAGGATCGTGCCGTGGCCGGTGAGGTCGCGGGCCGGCGGCTTCTGCGCTTCGGAGACGGGAGCCGCGGCACCGCCGGCGGCGGGGGCCGGCAGCTCCGCCGGCGCCTCGGGCACGTCCGCCTCCGGGGCGGGAACGTGGCGCGGCAGGTAGATGGCGAAGACCGTCCCCTGGCCGATGGTGGAGCGCACGTCGATGTAGCCGCCGGACTGCTTGACGATGCCGAACACCGTCGAGAGGCCGAGGCCCGTGCCCTTGTTGACCTCCTTGGTGGTGAAGAACGGCTCGAAGATCTTCTCCATCACCTCCGGGGTCATGCCGGTGCCGGTGTCGCTGACCTCGATGAGGACGTGGTCGGCGCCCGGCAGGCCGTTGAGGCGAAGCGCCCCGACGGCTTCCGCGGTCATGTTGGCGGTGCGGATCAGCAGGCGTCCGCCCTCCGGCATCGCGTCGCGGGCGTTGACCGCGAGGTTCACGATCACCTGCTCGAACTGGTTGACGTCGGCCTTGACCGGCCACAGGTCGCGGCCGTGCTTGAGGTCGAGCTCGACCCGCTCGCCGAGCAGGCGCTTCAGGAGCAGGGTCAGGTCGGAGAGCGCTTCGCCGAGATGGATCACCTCCGGCCGAAGGGTCTGGCGACGCGAGAAGGCCAGCAGCTGCCGCACCAGGCTCGCGGCCCGGTTGGCGTTCTGCTTGATCTGCATGATGTCCTGGAAGGCCGGATCGGCCGGGCGGTGGCTCGCCAGCAGCAGGTCCGAGTAGCCGATGATCGCCTGCAGCACGTTGTTGAAGTCGTGCGCGATGCCGCCGGCGAGCTGGCCGACCATCTCCATCTTCTGGGCCTGGTTCACCTGCTGCTGCAGCTGGTGCTGGGCCGTGGTGTCGAGCGCGTAGAGGATCACCGCGCCCTCCGCGCCGCCGGCGGTGCCGGCGGGGCTGAGCCAGATCCGGGCCGAGCGGTTGACCGGCGCCGAGACGCCGATCTCGACCGGCGGCACGTCGCCCCGGCCTTCCGCGGCCGCGCGGGCGGCGGCATCCACGATCGACCGGTCCCGCTCGACCACGAAGTCGTGCACCGGGGGACCCGCCTCGCTGCCGTCGCCGGTGCGCGGCAGGGTGCCGAACAGGCGCGCGAAGGAGGCGTTGGCGCGCACCAGCCGCCCGTCGGCGGCGAGCGTCGCCACCGCGACCGGGCTGGTGTTGAAGAAGCGGTCGAAGCGCAGCTCGGCCGCCTGGCCGGGATCGTCGCTGCTCTCCTCGCCGGCCGAGCGGTTGAGGACGAGGGTGCGCGAATCGCCCGGCCGGCCATCCTGGCCGTAGGCGACGCGGTGGTAGAGCCGGGCCGAGAGCGGGTGGCCGTTGCGCCGGCGCAGATCGAGGTCGAACCGGTCGGTGCGGACCTCGCCGGGCTCGCCCCTGCCGCCGATCAGCACCGGGCCGAGGTCGTCGGGCAGGATCTCGGAGAGGCGCAGGCCGCCCGAGCCGACCTGGGCGAGGTCGTGGCCGAGCCAGGCCGCCAGCGTCGCGTTCATGTAGACGACCGAGCCCTTGGGATCGACCGCCATGAAGCCCGCCGGCGCGTGGTCGAGGTAGTCGATCGCGTGCTGGAGCTCCTGGAAGACGTTCTCCTGGCGCTCGCGCTCGTGGGTGATGTCGGCGACGCTCCACAGCGAGACCGGCCGGCGCGGCAGCGGCAGCGGCCGCACGCCGATGCGGAACCACGCGAAGTCGCGCTCCGCCGTGCCGCCCGGCGGCGGCGCCATGCGGATCTCCTCCGACAGCGAGCGGCCCTCTCGCGCGGCCTGCGCCAGGCGGTAGACCGCCTCGGAGACCTCGGGCGAGCCGACGAAGACCCGCTCGACGGGCCGCAGGTTGGTGAAGGTGTCGCTGCCGGCGAGCTGGAGATAGGCGGCGTTGGCGTAGATCGGCCGGCCGCCCTCCTCCACGGCGATCATGCCGTCGGGCGCGGCGTCGACCACCGCCTTCGTCACGTCGTTGCGGGTGCCCTGGCCGGTGAGCTGGATCGCCCCGATCGCGAAGGCGAACAGGCAGAACACGCCCGCCATGGCGAGCAGCGCCAGGAGGCCGAGGATGATCGGCTGCGCCTGCTCGTTGGCGACGAAGCTCAGGCCCACCGCCGCGCCGACGAGGAGGCCGGCCAGCAGCAGGAGCAGGCTGACCCGGCCGGGCCGCTCGGAGCGGTCGAGGGCGGTCTCAGCCGCGGATGGGCTCAACTCCGGCATGTCGCCTCGACACTCCCCGGGGGCCCGCACCCGCGGCCGGGCCCCGATCCTTCGCGCGGTCCGCGGGCGGGCGGACCTGTCTCTCGGCCGTTCCCTAGCAGGCGCGGCGTTTCCGTGGAATGAACCCGGTTCGTTCCGGGCGCCCGCCCGGACGAATCAGTGGCGCCGGCGCAGGCGCATCACGTAGCCGATCACCTCCGCCACCGCGCGATAGTGCTCCGGGGGCACCGCGGCGTCGATCTCGACGGTGGCGTGGAGCGCGCGCGCCAGCGGCGGGTTCTCGACCACCGGCACGCCGTGCTCGCCCGCCACCTCGCGGATGCGCAGGGCGAGGGCATCGACGCCCTTGGCGACGCAGACCGGCGCGGCCATGCCCGCCTCGTAGCGCAGGGCCACGGCGTAGTGCGTCGGGTTGGTGACGATCACGCTGGCGCTCGGCACCGCCGCCATCATCCGGGTCCGGACCCGCTGGGCGCGGATCCGGCGCATCCGGCCCTTCACCTCCGGGTTGCCGTCCTGCTCCTTGTGCTCGTCCTTCAGTTCCTGCTTCGACATCCGGTGGCGCGCCCGCCAGCGGTAGCGCTGGTAGAGCGCGTCGCCGACGGTGACGACCACGTAGGCGGCGAGCACCGCGCCCATCAGCCGCAGGCAGAGCGAGAGGGTGCCCTGGAGCAACGCCGGCGGCTCGAGCCGGGCGAAGACCTCGAGCCGGTCGCGGTCGCTCCACAGCACGAAGCTGGCGGCGATACCGACGAGCAGGATCTTCACCAGTCCCTTGGCGAACTGGAACCACGCCTCCGGGCCGAACATCCGCGACAGGCCGGCCATCGGCGAGACGCGGGACCACTTCGCCCCCAGCATCTCGGTGGTCCAGACCAGGGGGTGCTGGACGAGGCCGCCGATCACGCCGGCCGCCAGCACGGCCCCGACCGGAATCGCCAGGGCGAGGCCCGCGGCGACGAGGGCGCGGCGGCCGAAGGCCATGTAGGAGGCCGGGTCGGAGGGCACGTCGTGCAGGTGGATCAGGAGGCCGCGCAGATCGACCAGCAGGCCGCGGGCGAGGGAGGGCCCGGCCAGGACGAGCACCAGCGTGAAGGTGCCGAGCATCAGGAAGGTGTTGACCTCCTGGCTGGTGGCGACGTCGCCGCGCTTGACCGCGTCGTCGAGGCGCTTCTGGGTCGCGTCCTCGGTGCGGTCTTCCTGGTCGGTCCCGTCCGCCATCCCGTCAGGTCCTCCCGAGGTCGGCCAGGAAGCGGCCGAGGTCGTCGACGAACACCCCCATGATCACCCCAACCGTGGCGAGGAAGACCAGCATGCCGATCATGATCGAGGCCGGGGTGGCGACGAAGAACACCTGCATCTGCGGCATCAGGCGCGAGAGCACGCCGAGGCCGAGGTTGAACAGGATGCCGAAGGCGATGAACGGCGCCGCGATCTGCACCGACAGGGTGAAGCTGCGGGCCACCGCCTGCACCGCGAAGGCCGCCGCGTCGCCGGTCGCCGGCATGCCGAGCGGCGGCATCAGGGCGTAGGAATCGCGGATCGCCACCAGCGCCAGGTGGTGCAGGTCGGCGGCGAGCACCAGCGTGAGGCCGAGCAGGCTCAGGAAGCTGCCGAGCGTCGCCTGCTGGTTGCCGACCGAGGGATCGACGGTCATCGCGAAGGCGAGGCCGAGCTGCTGGGCGATGATGGTGCCGGCGGTCTGGAGCGCGGCGACGATCGCCCGCACGCTGAGGCCCAGCACAAGCCCGACCGCGATCTCGCCGATCAGCACCCCGATCAGCGCCGTGCCGGCGCCGCCGGGCTCCGGCCCCGCGCCCCCGGGCAGGAGCGGGCGGGCGACGGGAAACAGCACCAGCGAGAGCAGCAGCGCGAAGGCGAGGCGCAGGCGCGGGCTCACCATCGCCTCGCCGATGCCCGGCATCAGCATCACCAGCGTGCCGACCCGCGCGAAGGTGAGGAGGTAGGCCGAGGCGAGGCCGGGCAGGAGGAGGTTCACGTCGGTGGGTTCGCGTCCGGAGCGACCCGCGGGACCGATTCGCGCGAGCGGGATGTCGGGTTTCTTCGGCCGGATTCCGCGCCCGCTCAACCCCCGGCCGCGATCCGGGCGGCGATGCGGGTCATGTAGGCGGCGAGCGCATCGCCCATGAAGGGCAGCATCAGCAGCATCGTGGCGAAGACCGCGACGATCTTCGGCACGTAGATGAGCGTCTGCTCCTGGATCTGCGTCAGGGCCTGGAACAGCGACACGGCGAGGCCGACCACCAGGGCGACGGCCATCATCGGGCCGGCGACCTTGAGGAAGGTCAGGATGCCGTCGCGGGCGACGTCGAGAATGGCGAGACCGGTCATCGGGCTCAACGGATCCTTAAATCTGCATCCGCATGATGTCCTCGTAGGCCGAGATCACCCGGTCGCGCACCGCCACCAGGGTCTGGATCGCGGTCTCGCTCTCGGCGACCGCGGTCACGACGTCGACGACGTTCGCCTTGCCGGCGGCGACCGCCATGGCCTGGCCGTCGGCGCGCTTGCCGGCCTCCGACACCCCGTCGAGGGCGGAGGACAGGAGCTGGGTGAAGCCGCCCTCGCCCACGCCGGCGGTGCCGGCGGCGGGGGTTCGGCCCATGTTCTGGATCGCGGCATAGGCGCCGGCCGCGAAGGCATTGGTGGGCATGGTCAGGCCTTCAGGATGTCGATGGTGCGGGACACCATCCGGTTGGTGAGCGAGACCATGTTGAGGTTCGCTTCGTAGGAGCGCTGGGCCTCGCGCATGTCGACGGTCTCGACGAGGACGTTGACGTTGGGCATCCGCACCTCGCCGTTGGCGTCGGCGGCCGGGTTGCCCGGGTCCTGCTTGGTGCGGAACGGGCTCTGGTCGCGGCGGATCTTGCCGAGATCGACCACCGAGGCGTCGAGCTCGCGGTCGAGGTGGTTGTTGAAGGTCGCGATCTTGCGCCGGTAAGGCTCGGCGGTCGGGCTCGTCGGCGCCGAATCCGCGTTGGCGATGTTCTCCGAGATCACCCGCATCCGGCCCGACTGGACCTTGAGCCCGGAGGCCGCGATGCCGAGAGCCTTGCTGAAATCCATGGAAGCCACCTCGGGTCGGTCGGGCGAGAGTCTCGGGGAGACGGCCGGTTGCTACGGGGGAGCGGGACGGACCTACCGGCCGACCGCGGTGCGCAGGGTCTGCAGGCTCTTGCGGTAGAGCAGGCTCGCGAGCTGGTAGTCGCCCTGGTTGTCGGCCGCCTTCAGCATCTCGTCCTCGAGGCTCACCGCGTTGCCGCTCGGCATCATCTCGAAGCGCGTGCCCGTCCGCTCCTCGGACGAGGCGGCCTGGCCGGTGCCGGCGAGGTGCACGCCGGAGGTCCGCTCCAGGCCGATGCCCGGCAGGCCCGCCGCGGCCACGGAGCCGTCGAGCTGGAAGCGCGGCGCCTTGAGCTCGCGGGCCCGGAAGCCCGGCGTGTCGGCATTGGCGACGTTCTCCGCCAGGACCTTCTGGCGCGTCTGCTGCCATTGCATCCGGTTGCGCAACATCGCGACGATGGGGAGATCGGTGACCGACACGGGCGGGCCTTCCGGTTTAGACCGGCACAATCTGCCTATCGCATGGTTAAAATCCGGTTAAGCCCGACAGGGGCACTGCGTCCCGGCCGGCGCGGCCCCGCCAACGTCAAAGCTGTTAACGATATCTTAATGTCCCCTGCGCAGGCCGAGCAGGGTCGTGCTAGAAGGCCCCACATCGTCGGCGTGCCCCGTGCCCGCCTCACTTGAGAGACTGCGCTTTGCTCTCCTCGATCCTCGGGACGGACGGTTCGCCCTTGCTCTCCTACCTGGTCGTCTTCCTGATCATGGTCGTGCTCCTCAGCCTGTTCGCCTTCGGGGCGAAGAGGTTCGCGCGGGGCCGCCTCACCCTCGGGGGCAACGGAAGCGGGGGCCGCAGCCGCCAGCCGCGGCTCGGCATCGTCGACATCTACGAGCTCGACCGCCAGCGCCAGCTGATCCTGTTGCGGCGCGACAACACCGAGCATCTTCTGCTGGTCGGCGGGCCGAACGACGTCGTGGTCGAGCGCAACATCGTGCGGGCCGGCGGCAACCGGGTCTCGGCGGAGCTGGCCGACCGGTCGGACGGCTCCGACGGCGCGGAGGCCCCCCTCACCCTGCCGCCGGGCGTCGAGCCGCCGCCGCTGCCCCCGCCCTTCCCCGAGCCGGACCTGCCGGGACGGGGCATCGAGCCCGAGCGGGTCGCGGCCGCCTTCGCGCCGCTGCCGCCCCAGGCCGCCCCGGAGCGGCAATCCGACCCGGCGCCCGAGCCGGCCCGCGG
>NZ_JACWCT010000003.1 GCF_016613415.1 Methylobacterium ajmalii
CCGATCTACGGCCCCTGGCGGTACTACGGGATGCCGCTATCAACCCTGGAGGCCGATTTGGAGGCGGGGCTACTGTGAGCCCCTATCAACCCCGAATGACGAAGAACCGAACTTCTTGGCGTTGTCCCAGGCGCCGCCGCCCGACGTCATCGAGACGGCGACGTAGAGGCCGGTGAGGATGACGCCGAGCAGCATCGCGCCCACCGCCGCGAAGGCCTGGCCCTTGCCGGCGATGGCCTGGATCACGAAGAACAGCACCACCGGCGACAGGACCGGCAGCAGCGACGGCACCACCATCTCCTTGATCGCCGCCTTGGTCAGCATGTCGACGGCGCGGCCGTAATCGGGCCGCTCGGTCCCCTGCATGATGCCCGGCTTCTCGCGGAACTGGCGACGGACCTCCTCGACCACCGCCGCCGCGGCCCGGCCCACCGCCGTCATGGCGATGCCGCCGAACAGGTAGGGGATGAGCCCGCCGAGCAGCAGCCCGACGACGACGTAGGGGTTGGAGAGCGAGAAATCGACCGTGACCCCCTGGAAGAAGCGGTACTGGGTCGGCGATGCGTTCTTGATGAAGTAGTTCAGGTCCGAGGTGTAGGCGGCGAACAACACCAGCGCGCCGAGACCCGCCGAGCCGATGGCGTAGCCCTTGGTGACCGCCTTGGTGGTGTTGCCGACGGCATCGAGCGCGTCGGTGGACTTGCGCACCTCCTTGGGCAGTCCCGCCATCTCGGCGATGCCGCCGGCATTGTCGGTGACCGGGCCGAAGGCGTCGAGGGCGACGACGACGCCGGCGAGCGCCAGCATGGCGGTGACCGCGATGGCGATGCCGAACAGGCCGGCGAGCCCGTAGGTGACGATGATGCCGGCGACGATGACGATCGCCGGGAGCGCGGTCGATTCGAGCGAGATCGCCAGGCCCTGAATCACGTTGGTGCCGTGGCCGGTGACCGAGGCGTGGGCGATCGACTTGACCGGCCGGTAGCCGGTGCCGGTGTAATACTCGGTGATGACGACGATCAGCGCCGTGATGACGAGGCCCGCCACCGCGCACAGGAACAGGCTGAGCGAGGTGAAGCTCTCGCCGCCCGCCGTGGTGAAGCGGGTCGAGAAGCCGCCGAACATCACGAGGTTGAGGCCGGCGATCGCCACGATCGAGAGTGCGCCGGCGCCGATCAGGCCCTTGTAGAGCGCCCCCATGATCGACTGGTTGGAACCGAGCCGCACGAAGAACGTGCCGATGATCGAGGTGACGATGCAGGCCGCCCCGATCGCCATCGGGTAGAGCAGCATGGTCTCGAGCACGTTGCGGCCGCCGACATCGGTCTGGCCCGAGAAGAAGATCGCCGCCAGCACCATGGTGGCGACGAGGGTGACCGCGTAGGTCTCGAACAGGTCGGCCGCCATGCCGGCGCAGTCGCCGACGTTGTCGCCGACGTTGTCGGCGATGGTGGCGGGGTTGCGCGGATCGTCCTCGGGGATGCCGGCCTCGACCTTGCCGACGAGGTCACCGCCGACATCGGCGCCCTTGGTGAAGATGCCGCCGCCCAGCCGCGCGAAGATCGAGATCAGCGAGGCGCCGAAGCCGAGCGCCACGAGGGCGTCGATGACCTCGCGGCTCGCCGGGCTCAAGCCCGCGATGCGGGTGAGGTAGGTGTAGTAGAGCGCGACGCCGAGGAGCGCGAGGCCGGCGACCAGCATGCCGGTGACGGCGCCCGACTTGAACGCGACCGACAATCCGGCGCCGAGCGACTGCGCCGCGGCCTGCGCCGTGCGGACGTTGGCGCGTACCGACACGTTCATGCCGATGAAGCCGGCCATGCCCGACAGGACGGCGCCGATCAGGAAGCCGATGCCGACCTTGAGGCCGAGGAACCAGGCGAGGAGCCCGAACAGGACGACCCCGACGATCCCGATGGTGGCGTATTGGCGGCGCAGGTAGGCCTGGGCGCCCTCGGCGATCGCGCCGGCGATCTCCTGCATGCGCTGCGTGCCGGCATCGCGCCGCATGACGTCGTTGATGGTGACGATGCCGTAGGCGACGGCGCAGAGGCCGCCCAGGATGATGAGCAGGAGTGCGGTCATTCTACCGTCCTTGATTGTCGGGCTTATCCCGCGACGTCGGACGGCCGAGATGGCGAGCGGCCGTTTTCGCGACGCGGGCCTCCCTCCCTTGTGAGCGGGGGCCGCGCGACAGCACGGATCCGCGTTCACAGTCGTGCCAAACTTCCCACCCGAGCGCAAATGCTCCCAAGCTTCGTCCGCTTGAGACTTTCGGCGTCGCGCCTCGGCCGAGGGATCGTCTCGCGTGAGCTCCGGCTGATCGTGCCGCGCCGCAGCGATCGCCTCAGAAGTGGCTGAAGGAGCCCGCGCGGAAGTGGCGGATCCCGCCTTGCGCGTCGCGGAACACCGGCGGGGCGCCGCCCTCGGTCACGGTGCCGATCTCGGCGAGCGGCACCCCGGCCCGCTCGGATGCCGCCCGCAGGGCCGGCACCGCGGCGGGATCGGCCGTGCACAGGATCTCGTAGTCGTCGCCGCCGGTGAGCGCGACGTCGAGGAGATCCGGCTTGACCGCGAGGGCGGCCCGCGCGGCCTCCGACAGGGGGATGCGGTCGATCTCGATCTCGGCGCTCAGGTCCGCCGCCCGCATCATCTTGGCGAGGTCGCCGACGAGGCCGTCCGAGACGTCCATGGCGGCCCGGGCATGCGCCCGCAGGTGCGGCGCGAGGGCGAGGCGGGCGCGGGGATGCAGGTAGCGGTCGACCAGGGCGGCCCGGACCGGATAGGTCAGCGCCTCGCCCCACGGCGCCACGGGCTTCTGCCGCAGCCTCAGGCCGAGCGCCGCGTCGCCGATGCTGCCGGAGACGAGGATCCGATCGCCGGCCTGCGCGGTGCCTCGCCGCACCATCGTGCCGGACGGGACCTCGCCGAGCGCGGTGATGCCCAGAAGCGTGGGGCCCGCCGCCCGCACGGTGTCGCCGCCGAGGAGCGGGCAGCTCGCGAGCGCTGCCGCCTCGCTCAGGCCGGTGCAGAAATCGGCGAGCCAGGCCTCGTCCCACTCGTCGCAGAGCGCCAGGGTGAGGAGGAAGCCCCGCGGCTCGGCACCCTTGGCGGCGAGGTCCGACAGGTTCACGCCCAGCGCCTTGCAGGCGATCGAGGAGGCGGGATCATCGGGAAAGTAATGGACGCCCGCGACGACCGCGTCGGTGGTCAGCACGAGGTCGTGGCCCGGGCTCGGCACCAGCAGGGCCGCGTCGTCCCTCAGCGACAGCCCGCCTTCGCCCGCGAGCGGCGCGAAGTAGCGGGCGATCAGTTCGTCTTCCGTGGGGCGGGGCAGGGCGGAGCGGGCCATCGCGGGGGAGGGGTCTCGCGGCGAGGGACGGAGTGCAAGGGAGCACGACCCGCCTGAACCTCAGCCGACAGCTAGGGCCCAGCCCGGCCGGACCGCAATGGCCTAACGCAAGAACCTGAAGATTTTTATCGACGGTCCGACACCGCGGCCCCGCTGGTGCGCGAACCCTTGCTCAGCCGGCGCGCGAGCCCTTGTTGAAATCCTCCGGCCGTACCGCGCGGCCGACCTTGTCGAGCACCGCGTTGACGAGACCGGGCTCCTCGCCCTCGTAGAAGCTGTGGGCGACGTCGACGTATTCGGAGATCGCGACCTTCACCGGCACGTCGCGGCGGAACATCACCTCGTAGGCCCCGGCGCGCAGGATCGCCCGCACCACCGCCTCGAGGCGGCGGAGGGGCCAACCGGCGGCGAGCGCCGCGTCGAGGCGCTGGTCGATCGCCCGTTGCTCGTCGACGGTGCCGCGCAGGAGGTCGCGGAAGAAGGCGGTCTCGGCCGGCGGATGCTCGACCTCGTCGATCACCTGGCCGATCCAGAAGGCCTCGAACTCGGCCAGCGCGTCGATGACGCCCTTGCCGGAGATCTCCATCTCGTAGAGGGCCTGGACCACCGCGAGGCGGGCGCCGCTGCGTTCTGCGGGCTTCATCTCACTCGGTCTCCGGGTTGCGGCGGGGCGTGAAGCCGATGGTGCGGTCCTGGCGGCCCGCCTCCTCGGCGCGGCGAAGCGCCAGCACGGCCAGCGCCGCTTCCGCCGCGCCGCCGCCCTTGTTCATCTCGGCGACGCGGGCGCGGGCCTGGGCCTGGGCTTCGGTCTCGACGGTGAGGATGCCGTTGCCGAGCGGCATGCGCAGCACGACCGACAGGTCCATCAGCGCCCGGGCGCTCTCGCCCGCGACGATGTCGTAGTGGCCGGTCTCGCCGCGGATGACGCAGCCGAGCGCCACCACGGCGTCGTAGGGCTTGTGGGCGCGGGCGGCGGCCTCGAGCAGGATCGCCACCGCCTGGGGGATCTCCAGCGCCCCCGGCACCGTGACGACCACGGACTCTGCACCGGCGGCCTCGATCGCGGCCGTCGCGCCGGCGAGCAGCTCGTCGGCGATGTCCTCGTAGTAGCGGGCCTCGACGACGAGCACCCGGGCTCCGGTGAGCTGGGGCCTGACGGCGCCGCTGTCTCGGCGTGGCGTGACCATGGCGAACTTCTTCAAAGATCTCGAACGGCGCCGGGGCGAGCGCGCGGCCAGGCGGCCTCGCTGCGGGGCGTCACCGGCGGGGGAGGGCGAGCACTAGACCAGAAGCGGCCCCTCCCACAAGTGCGCGGGCCTCCGCAGATCGTCGCTGCTTGCCAACCGACGACAATCCGGTCATCCCGGCGCCAGAGCCGGGCGTCGCAACCCGGCCGCCGCTTGCAATTCGGCCGCGCCAACGACGCGCCGGGGAGGAGACAGCCGTGACGTCCGACATCGAAGCCCGCACCATCAGGCGCATCAGCTGGCGCCTGATCCCGTTCCTGATCGTCTGCTACTTCGTCGCCTATCTCGATCGGGTGAACGTCGGGTTCGCCTCGCTGACGATGAACCGGGACCTCGGCATCTCGGCCACCGCCTACGGCCTCGGGGCCGGGCTGTTCTTCATCACCTACTTCATCTTCGAGGTCCCCTCGAACCTGGCGCTCGAGAAGTTCGGCGCGCGCCGCTGGATCGCCCGCATCATGCTGAGCTGGGGCCTGATCTCCGGCGGCATGGCCTTCGTCGGCGGCGAGGCCAGCTTCTACATCATGCGCCTCCTGCTCGGCGCGGCCGAGGCCGGCTTCTTCCCGGGCATCATCTTCTACCTGACGCTGTGGTTCCCGGCGGCCTACCGCGCCCGCATCGTCTCGCTGTTCATGGTGGCGATCCCGCTCTCCAGCGTCATCGGCTCGCCGATCTCCGGCCTGCTGCTCGAGCTCGACGGCGCGCTCGGCTTCAAGGGCTGGCAGTGGCTCTACGTGATCGAGGCGCTGCCGGCGGTGGTGCTCTCGGTGATGACCTACCTCTACCTCACCGACCGCCCGGCCGACGCCAAGTGGCTTGCCGCCGACGAGCGCGCCTGGCTGGAGCAGACGCTCGCCGCCGAGGCCGCCCGCACCCCGCGCCAGGGCCACGTGCCGCTGACCCAGGAGATCCTCAACCCGCGGGTGCTCGCCATCGCGGTGGTGTATTTCGGCGCCGTGGCGCTGCTCTACGCCTTCGGCTTCTTCTTGCCGCAGATCTTCAAGGGCTTCGGTCTCACCAACGCCCAGACCGGCTTCGTGATGATCATCCCGTACGCCGTCGGCACCGTCGGCATGCTGTGGTGGGGCAAGCGCTCGGACGCCAAGCGTGAGCGCCGCTACCACCTCGCGGCGGCGCTCGCCTGCGCCTCGCTGTGCACCGTCGGGGCGGCGCTGGTCGGCGACCCGATCGTCAAGGTGGTGCTGTTCTCGGGCGCCGCGCTCGGCATCTTCGGCGCGCTCCCGATCACCTGGACGCTGCCGACCGAGACCCTGTCGGGGGCCGCGGCCGCCGGCGCCATCGCGGTGGTGAACTCGATCGGCAACCTGTCGGGCTTCGTCGCTCCCTACGCCGTCGGCGCCATCAAGGACTGGACCGGCAGCTTCACCGGCGGCCTGCTGCTGATCGCCTGCGCGGGCATCGTCGGCATGATCACCGTGCTGCGCCTGAGCCATACCGGCGCACCCGCGGTGCAAGGCCGCGTCGGCGCCGCCGCCGAGTAGGCCATCTCGCGCCCGGCCGGGGCGGCCTCCGGGCCGCCCCGGTGCAGTGCGGTACGCCCTGCAACACACTCGCGGAAAATCTGGAATTCCTCTGGTTCGACGCGCCTTTTCGCCCTGGATTCCGGGGCTTGGCCGTGCCAGAGAGCTACCCGCGCGGCGACGCCCGGTCGCATTGCCGCGATGAGCGGGGAGGTGCTTCGGTCCGGCAGGACCGGGGTTCGACGAACCCCGCCGACCCTTCCTGCGGGCCTCACGCCGCGCGCCGCGCCGGCGGTGGGCCCGCCGCCGTCAACGATTCTTGCGTCAACGATCTCTCGGGAGAGCCGGAACTTGGCCACCACCGCCGCCCCCTCGGACGCCGCGCATCCCCACGGGTCGACCCGCCGGGACTTCCTGTTCCTCGCCACCGGTGCGGGCGCCGTGGTCGGGGCCGCCGCCCTGGCCTGGCCCTTCGTCGCCTCGATGGCGCCCGACGCCGAGACGATCGCCGCCGGCGCCCCGATCGACGTCGACCTCACCCCCATCGCCGACGGCCAGATCGTCAACGTGTTCTGGCGCGGCAAGCTGATCTTCGTGCGCCACCTCACGGAGAAGGAAGTCGCCGACATGAAGGCGGTCGCCCCCGCCGGCATGATCGACCCGGCGCCGTTCCTGGGCCGCGTCAAGGACGGCCACGAGCGCTGGCTCGTCGCCTACGGCAACTGCACCCATCTCGGCTGCGTGCCGATCGCCAACGCCAACGGCCACGAGGGCTGGGGCTGCCCCTGCCACGGCTCGCAGTTCGACGCGGTGGGCCGGGTGACCCGGGGCCCGGCGCCGATCAACCTGCCGATCCCGCCCTACGCCTTCCAGGGCGACACCAAGGTCCGCATCGGCGAAGGCGCCACCGCCTGATCTTTCGCCGATCGTGAAGCAACGCCAGACGCGGGCTGCCCCATGAGCGCACACGCCACAACCTACGTCCCCAAGAGCCGCATCGCGAAGTGGTTCGAGGCCCGGCTGCCGATCGTCGGCCTGGTCCATTCCTCGTTCATCGCGTTCCCGGTTCCCCGTAACCTGAACTACTTCTGGACGTTCGGCGCGATCCTGATCGTGATGCTGGGCTCCCAGATCATCACCGGCGTCTGGCTGGCGATGCACTACCAGCCCTCGGCCACCGAGGCGTTCAACTCCGTCGAGCACATCATGCGCGACGTGAACTACGGCTGGCTGCTGCGCTACATGCACGCCAACGGCGCCTCGATGTTCTTCATCGCGGTCTACGTCCACATGTTCCGCAACCTCTACTACGGGTCGTACAAGGCCCCGCGCGAGGTGCTCTACATCCTGGGCGTGATCATCTACCTGCTGATGATGGCGACCGCGTTCCTCGGCTACACCCTGCCGTGGGGCCAGATGTCGTTCTGGGGCGCCACCGTCATCACCAACATCCTGGCGGCGATCCCGATCGTCGGCGACACCATCCAGAGTCTGCTCTGGGGCGGCTACTCGGTCGGCAACCCGACCATCAACCGCTTCTTCTCGCTGCACTACCTGCTGCCGTTCATGATCGCCGGCGTCGTCGTCCTGCACGTCTGGGCGCTGCACGTCACCGGCCAGAACAACCCGACCGGCATCCCGATCAAGACCGGCAAGGATGCGGTGCCCTTCACTCCCTACGCGACCATCAAGGACGTGTTCGCGGTGGTGGTGTTCTTCGCCTTCTTCGCCTACTGGATCTTCCTGCAGCCGAACTACCTCGGCCATGCCGACAACTACATCCCGGCGAACCCCGCCGTGACGCCGGCGCACATCGTGCCCGAGTGGTACTTCCTGCCCTTCTACGCCATCCTGCGCGCGGTGCCGGACAAGCTCGGCGGCGTGGTGCTGATGTTCGGCGCGGTGATCATCCTGGCGCTCGCGCCCTGGCTCGACACCTCGCGGGTCCGCTCGGCCAACTACCGGCCGATCTACCGCCAGTTCTTCTGGCTGTTCATCTTCTGCTGCTTCCTGCTCGGCTGGCTCGGCTCGAAGCCCCCGGAGGGCGGCTACGTCCTCGCCTCGCGCATCGCCACCGTCTACTACTTCGCCCACTTCCTGATCGTGATGCCGCTGGTCGGCCTGTTCGAGACGCCGAAGCCCCTGCCGGGCTCGATCCTCGAGAGCGTCACCGGCCCGGGCAAGCAGGTCGGCTCCTCCGGCCTTCCCGCCGGCGCCGCCGCCGCTCCCTCGACCAAGGGATAAGCGACGCCGCGAGGCGGGGGCCGCGGGCTCCCGCCTCACGACCGCCCATCAGAATGACGACGCCGCAAGGGGCATCGAGGGGAATGATCAGAACACGTGCTCTCGTGGCGGCCGCTCTCGCCGCGATCCTGTCGGCCGGCGCCGCCTCGGCGGAGGACCACGGGCCGGTGCCGCACCGCGAGAAGTGGACCTTCTCGGGGGTGTTCGGCACCTTCGACCAGGCGCAGCTGCAGCGGGGCTTCCAGGTCTACCGCGAGGTCTGCTCGAACTGCCACAGCCTGAGCTACATCCGCTTCCGCAACCTCGAGCAGGAGGGTGGACCCGACTTCTCCGCCGCCCAGGTCAAGGCGCTGGCGGCCGAGTACAAGGTCAAGGACGGGCCGAACGATTCCGGCGACATGTTCGAGCGGCCCGGCCGCCCGGCCGACAAGATCCCGGCGCCGTTCCCCAACGAGCAGGCCGCGGCCGCCGCCAACGGCGGCAAGGCGCCGCCGGACCTGTCGCTGATGGCCAAGGCCCGCACCTTCGCCCGCGGCGGCCTGTGGTTCATCATCGATTGGCTGCCCTTCGTCGGCTACACCGAGCAGGGCCCGGACTACATCCACGCCCTCCTCAACGGCTACAAGGACGAGCCGCCGAAGGACGTGACCGTGCCGCCGGGCGGCCACTACAACGAGTACTACCCGGGCCACGTCATCGCGATGCCCAAGCCCCTCAGCGACGGTCAGGTGACCTACGCCAAGGGCGCCAACGGCCAGCCGGTCGCGCCGGAGACGGTCGATCAGTACTCGCGCGACGTCACCGCCTTCCTGATGTGGACGGCCGAGCCCCATCTCCTGGCGCGCAAGTCGCTGGGCCTGCGGGCGATCCTGTTCCTGCTGGTCCTGGCGAGCCTGCTCTACTACGTGAAGAAGAAGATCTGGTCGGACGTCGGCGGCGAGACGCACGGGCTGCAGCCCGAGCTGCACAAGACGAGCTGACCGGCACCCGAGAGCGATACCAGAGGCCCCGCGAGGGGCCTCTTTCGTTTTGACGCCCCCTCGCAACGACCAAGCAACCCCCGCAACGACAAGGAGAACCCCGATGGTGAAGGCCGTGCTCGGAGTGATCGGCGGCTCGGGCGTCTACGACCTGCCCGGGCTGGAGGACGTACGCGAGGAGGCGGTCGCCTCGCCCTGGGGCGAGCCCTCGGACGCCCTGCGGATCGGCCGCATCGGCGACACGACGGTGGTCTTCCTGGCGCGCCACGGACGCGGCCACCGGCTCTCGCCGTCGGGCATCGACTACCGGGCCAACATCGACGCGATGAAGCGCGTCGGCGTCACCGACATCGTCGCGCTCTCGGCCTGCGGCTCGTTCCGGCAGGAGCTCTATCCGGGCCTGTTCGTGCTCGTCGACCAGTTCGTCGACCGCACGGTCGGCCGGACCTCGTCGTTCTTCGGCAACGGCTGCGTCGCCCACGTCTCGATGGCCCATCCGGTCGGGCCGGCGCTCCAGGCCCGCATCCTGGAGGCGGCGGAGGCCGAGGAGATCGCGGTCAGGAAGGGCGGCACCTACGTCTGCATGGAGGGGCCGCAATTCTCCTCCTACGCCGAGTCGCTCACCTACAAGGCGCAGGGCTACGACGTGATCGGCATGACCAACATGCCGGAGGCCAAGCTCGCCCGCGAGGCCGAGATCACCTACGCGACGATCGCCATGGTGACCGACTTCGATTGCTGGCACCCGGAGCACGGCGCGGTCGACGTCGCCGCCGTGGTGGCGGTGGCCCGCGCCAACGCCGCGAAGGCCGCCCGCCTGGTGAGCCGCCTCGCCCGCGACCTTCCGGCCGAGCGGGTGCCGTGTCCGGCGGGCTCCGACCGGGCGCTGGACGGTGCGATCATGACCGCGCCGACCCACCGCGACCCGGCCCTCATGGCCAAGCTCGACGCGGTCTGCGCGCGGGTGCTGGCGGCGGGCTGATCGCCGGTTGCCGAGGCGCCCTGATGCGCGCGAGGGTATAAAGCCCGGATCACCCCTGGCGTTTCCGCGGGCTGCCTTCTAACAAGGCAGCCCGTTTTCCGTTGGCGACAGCACTTCCCCGATGACCGACACTCCCCTCCGCGCCGGCCGCGTCGACCGGCGCACCGCCGAGACCGACGTCAGCGTCGCCCTCACCCTCGACGGCACCGGCAAGGCCAGCATCGCGACCGGGGTCGGCTTCCTCGACCACATGCTGGAGTTGCTCGCCCGGCACGCCCTGTTCGACCTCGACATCAAGGTGACGGGCGACCTCCACGTCGACCAGCACCACACCACCGAGGATTGCGGCATCGCGCTCGGCCAGGCCTTCGCCCAGGCGCTCGGCGACAAGCGCGGCATCCGGCGCTACGCCGATCTGCACCTGCCCATGGATGAGGCACTGACCCGGGTCGCCGTGGACATCTCCGGCCGGCCGTTCCTGGTCTTCCGCACCACCTTCGCCCGCGAGAAGATCGGCGCCTTCGACACCGAGCTGGTGCGCGAGTGGTTCCAGGCCTTCGCGATGAATGCCGGCATCACGCTGCACGTCGAGACGTTGTACGGCGACAACCAGCACCATATCGCCGAGAGCTGCTACAAGGGCCTGGCACGTGCCTTGCGGCACGCGGTCGAGGTCGATCCCCGCGAGGGCGGCCGCGTGCCGTCGACGAAGGGCTCGCTCTAAGGCCGCAACGACGGATCCCGGGGGGAACGGATGACCACCTACACCCTGCACGTGCCCGACGAGGTCGATCCCGCCGAGCCGGAGGCCCTGGACCGCGCGAAGCTCGTGCCCGACGCCTTCGTCTGGCCGGCCTTCTGGTTCTCCGCGCTGTGGTTCTTCTGGCACCGGCTCTGGCTCGCCGGCCTGATGGTGCTGGCGGCCGAAATCGTGGTCTGGTTCGCCGGGCTCGCGCTGGGGTTGAGCACGGCGGCGGGCTTCGCCATCGCGCTCCTCCTGTCCTGGCTCGTCGGGCTCGAGGCCTCGTCCCTGCGGCGCTGGACCTATGCCCGCACCGGCCGCCCGATCCGCGACGCGGTGACGGCGTCGGACGCCAAGGAGGCAGAGGTCAAGTTCGTCGCCCGCTGGCTGCGGGAGGAGGGCGCGCGGGTGGGCACTGCCCCGTCGCGGCCCGCCGCTCCGGCCCATGCCCGGTCCGAGAGCCCGGCGCTCGGCCTGTTTCCGGAAGCGCAGGGCCAACGGTGAGCCCCGCAACCACGCCATCATGGGCGCCGCCCCGGGCCGGCGGCGCGATCCGGGAGAAGCTCCGTTGAGCGCCGACACCGTCGCCATCATCGATTACGGCTCGGGCAACCTGCACTCGGCCGCCAAGGCCTTCGAGCGCGCCGCCCGCGAGGCCGGCACCGAGGCCCGCATCGTCGTCACCTCCGACCCCGCGACCGTGGCGGCGGCCGACCGGGTCGTGCTGCCGGGTGTCGGCGCCTACGCGGATTGTCGGCGCGGGCTCGACGCCGTGTCGGGCATGGTCGAGGCGATGACCGAGGCGGTGCACGGGCGCGGCCGGCCGTTCCTCGGCATCTGCGTCGGCATGCAGCTGCTGGCGAGCCGCGGCCTCGAATACGAGGTGACGCCGGGCCTCGGCTGGATCCCGGGCGACGTCGCCCCGATCACGCCGGCCGATCCCGGCCTCAAGGTGCCGCATATGGGCTGGAACACGCTGCAGGAGCGCCGGCCCCATCCGCTCCTCGATGGCATCCCGACCGGCCCGGACGGCCTGCACGCCTATTTCGTGCACAGCTACGCGCTCAGCCCGGCCGAGCCCGACGACGTGGTGGCGAGCGCCGATTACGGCGGGGCGGTCACCGCCATGGTGGCGCGCGGCACCATCGCCGGCACCCAGTTCCACCCCGAGAAGAGCCAGACCCTCGGCCTTCGCCTGATCGGCAACTTCCTGCGCTGGCGCCCCTGACCGGGCGCCGGCCCCCCGACCAACTCCAGCCTTGCGGTGACGACGCGTGATCCTGTTTCCGGCCATCGATCTCAAGGAAGGGCGCTGCGTCCGCCTCGTGCAGGGCGACATGGCCCAGGCCATCGTCTTCAGCGACGATCCGGCCGCGCAAGCGACCACCTTCCAGGAGCAGGGCTTCCCCTGGCTCCACGTGGTGGATCTCGACGGCGCCTTCGCGGGCGCGCCGATGAACGCCTCGGCGGTCGATGCGATCCTGGCGGCGGTGACGATTCCGGTCCAGCTCGGCGGCGGCATCCGCGAGATGCGCACCGTCGAGGGCTGGCTCGCCAAGGGCGTCAGCCGGGTCATCATCGGCACCGCCGCGGTCAAGGACCCGACCTTCGTGCGCGAGGCCGCCCGCCGCTTCCCGGGCCAGATCGCCGTCGGCATCGACGCCAAGGACGGCCGCGTCGCGGTGGAGGGCTGGGCCAAGACCTCGACGGTGACGGCGGAAGAGCTCGGCCGGCGCTTCGAGGATGCCGGCGTCGCCGCGATCATCTACACCGACATCGCCCGCGACGGCATCCTCAAGGGCCTCAACATCCCGATGACGCTCGGCCTCGCCCAGGCGGTGAAGATCCCCGTCATCGCCTCCGGGGGATTGGCCTCGATCGAGGACGTCCACCGCATCCTCGAGCCCGATTGCGCGAGCCTCGCCGGCGCCATCACGGGCCGGGCGCTCTACGACGGCCGCATCGACCCGAAGGAGGCGCTCGCCGCCATCGCGCGGGCGAAGGGCGCGCGGGCGGGGTGAAGCGGAGGGGTTCGTGGCGTGGTAGGATCATGGCCGCTTCCCGGAGGCCTCTGACCGCATGACGGCCGCGACCCGCAAATCCAGGCCCGCGCCTGCACGCTCGGCTCCCCTGCGACCCACGACGGCCTATGCCGACGACACCCACGGCTGGGCGATGGAGCAGGCTGCGGCGCTCCGCGCCGGCAACCTCTCGGTCCTCGACCGGGAGAACCTGGCCGAGGAGATCGAGAGCGTGGGCCGCTCGGAGTTCAAACGCCTCGTCAGCGTCCACGCGCCGATCCAGCTTCACATGCTGAAATGGCAATTCCAGCCCGGCCAATGCAGCGCCAGCTGCGCGATCTCGATCGCGACGCATCGTCATCACGTGATCGAGGTCATCGGCGACAATCCGAGGTTGAAGTCGCGGCTCGACGCAGCCTTCGAGCGTGCCTACCGCCAGGCCCGTCTCGACGCCCTGCGCGAGACCGGTCTTGCCTCGACGACATTCCCGGCGGCCTGTCCCTTCACGCGGGACGAGGCGATGTCGCGCCCCTTCCTCTACGAGTAGAGCCTCAGAACCGTGCTCAAGACCCGCATCATCCCCTGCCTCGACGTGAAGGACGGCCGCGTCGTCAAGGGCGTCCAGTTCCTCGAGCTGCGCGACGCCGGCGATCCCGTCGAGGCCGCCAAGGCCTACGACCGGGCCGGGGCCGACGAGCTCTGCTTCCTCGACATTACGGCGAGCCACGAGGCCCGCGGTATCCTCCTCGACGCGGTGAGCCGCACGGCGGAGGCCTGCTTCATGCCGCTCACCGTCGGGGGCGGCGTGCGCAAGGTCGAGGATATCCGCACGCTGCTGCTCGCCGGGGCCGACAAGGTGTCGATCAACACCGCGGCGGTGAACGACCCGGACCTGGTGGCGCGGGCGGCGGAAAAATTCGGCGCGCAGTGCATCGTCGTGGCGATCGACGCCAAGCGGGTCTCGGGCGAGGGCGAGGCACCGCGCTGGGAGATCTTCACCCATGGCGGCCGCAAGCCCACCGGGATCGACGCGGTCGAATTCGCCCGCCTCGTGGCGGCGAAGGGCGCGGGCGAGCTGCTCGTCACCTCGATGGACCGGGACGGAATGCGCTCGGGCTACGACATCGGGCTCACCCGGGCGATCACCGATGCGGTCACCGTGCCGGTGATCGCGTCGGGCGGCGTCGGCGGCCTCGACGACCTCGTGGCGGGCGTGCGCGACGGAGGCGCGAGCGCGGTGCTCGCCGCCTCGATCTTCCATTTTGGCCAGCACACCGTCGGGGAGGCCAAGGCCCATATGGCGGCGGCCGGCCTCGCCATGCGGCTCGACCCGACGCCCTGACCGTCTCCCCCGCCGAGACACGACTGCCATGGGACAGCGGGGTTCGACATGGCGCACGGCCTGCACGGTCGTCGCCCTCCTTCTGACGGCGTCCGGCGCCGACGCTCTCGATTGCGCCAAGGCCTCCACGCCGCTCGAACGCGCGATATGCGGCTCTACGGCGGCGACTACGTCTGACGTCGCGATGGCAGCGGCGTTCGCCGGCCTTCGGGCGCCCCTCGGCGAGGCCGTGCAGCTGGGGTCCTGGGATGCGGCGCTCACCGACCAGCGCATTTGGCTGAAGAAGCGAAACGGCGAATGCGGCCTCCTCAAATCGAACGAGAGCCGAGCCCGGTGTGCCGAGCAGTGGAACCTCGAACGGGCGCGCATCCTCACGGGGCGCCCCGAGGCAGGCCCCGGCTTGCCTCGCCAGCCGGCGCCTTTCTTCGCTCGCCGGTCTTCCGGGTCCAACTGGTTCGAGAAGGAAGTCCGCGTCTATCGCTTCACCTCGCCGCAAAGCACTGTGGAACGTCTCGTCAACACGCGAGCCGACGAGGGGCTTCGCGGGGAGCCGTCGGGCCTTCAGGAGGGTGTCGAGGCCAAGGGGCTTCGGTATTCAGAGAACTGGACGCTCAGCTATGGATCGCCTCGCCTCCTATCGATCCGGGTCGAACGATGAGAATACAATGGCGGAGCCCACGGTAGTGGTGCCAGAGATGCGCTGAATCTCGATCTGACGTCAGACTCAGAACTTGTCGTAACGTTGATCTTCGATGTATCTGCCCTCGGACAGCTGACCCGTTTCTGCGTGGGTGCGATGAGGCCCGAAAGTGCGAGGTTGGAGGCAGGGGATGATTCGAGCCGTCTGCGCGAGGCGATAGCCTCCTCGCTGCCCGATGCAAAACGCTGGGTGTTCGAACGGGAGGGGGCCGTAATCGATCTCGGGTTGATCGATGGATACGCCCGAGGCCGCTACTTCTGCGAGATCCCGTACGCCACACTCGACCCGCTCTCGAAGCGCCCCTATCGCTAGCAAGCCGGCGCCGCATCGCTCTGTGCAAGGCTGCCTTACACCGGAGGGATAGATCGGGCGGAGCGTCGAACAGCGCTTGACCACCCGGCTCCGCCGGCCCCAGGGTTCGCGTACAACTCCAATGGCAGCCTGATGACCGCCTTCTCCCTCGCCGACCTCGACCGCATCGTCCGCGAGCGGGCCGCCGCCTCACCGGAGGAGTCCTACACCGCCAAGCTCGTGGCCGGCGGGCCGGCGCGGCCTGCCAAGAAGCTCGGCGAGGAGGCGGTGGAGGCCGCGATCGCCGCGGTGCAGGGCGACCGCGACGGGCTGACGGCGGAGGCGGCGGACGTGCTCTATCACCTGCTGGTGGTGCTGCGCGCCGCCGAGGTGCCACTGGAGGCCGTGATGGCCGAGCTGGAACGGCGCACCGCCCAGAGCGGCATCGCCGAGAAGGCCGCGAGGAGGCCCGCATGAGCGAGGCGGGCATCAACGATCGGCTCGGGCCCGGCCCGGCCCCGACGCTGGGCGCGGCGCAGCTCGCCGCGAGCCTCGACGAGGCGACCGACCACCTCTCGCCCTACCGGGTCTTCTCCCGTGAGGAATGGGCACATCTTCGCGCCGACACGCCGCTCACCCTCACGGCCGAGGATGTGATGCGGCTGCAATCGCTCAACGACCCGATCTCGCTCGAAGAGGTCATCGCCATCTACCTGCCGCTGTCGCGGCTGCTCTCGCTCTACGTCGCGGCGACGCAGGGGCTGTTCAAGGCGACCCAGCGCTTCCTCCTCGCCGAGCGCGAGGTAAAGGTGCCCTACATCATCGGGGTCGCCGGCTCGGTCGCGGTCGGCAAGTCGACCACGGCCCGGGTACTCAAGGCGCTGCTCGCCCGCTGGCCCAACACACCGAAGGTCGACCTGGTCACCACCGACGGTTTCCTGTTTCCGAATGCCGAGCTGAACCGCCTCGGCCTGATGGAGCGAAAAGGCTTTCCCGAGAGCTACGACACCCCGACGCTGCTGCGCTTCCTCGCCGACATCAAGGCCGGCAAGCGCCACGTCGCGGCGCCACTCTACTCCCACCTCGTCTACGACGTGGTGCCGGGGGAAACGACGGTCGTCGACCGGCCCGACATCCTGATCGTCGAGGGGCTGAACGTGCTCCAGCCGGCGCGCCTGCCGCGGGACGGCACCGCGATTCCCTTCGTGTCGGACTTCTTCGACTTCTCGGTCTATCTCGACGCGCACGAGGACGACCTGCACCGCTGGTACGTCAACCGCTTCCTGCGCCTGCGCCACACCGCCTTCCGCGATCCGCTGTCCTACTTCCGGAAATACGCGGAGATCAGCGAGGAGGAGGCCCTCAACACCGCCGACGGGCTGTGGAACCGCATCAACCTCCTGAACCTGCGCGACAACATCGTGCCGACGCGCCAGCGCGCCAGCCTGATCCTCGCCAAGGGCGCGAGCCATCGGATCGAGAGCGTGGCGTTGCGCCGGCTGTAGGGATGCCGCTTGCGTCGTCCGGTCAAGGAAGCGCCCACGCCGAGTTCGAGACTTGGAGGTCGATGGCGTGGGCGCATGCCGATGAGCGAGGCAGTTCGCCCACTTTATGGGATCGGGGTGGCGCCGCCATCACCCGTTTGGGGGGAGGCCCGATCCAGGCCTACTGGTCCAAGTCTCGTTGGTCCAAGTCTTGTTGGTCCAAGTCTCGCTGGTCCACGTCGTCGTCCAGCGGATAGGCCGCCTCGACCACGTAGGGCCCGCCGCCGACCGAATCCCGCGCCGAGTAGAGCGCCAC
Source organism: Methylobacterium ajmalii (assembly GCF_016613415.1). Classification (GTDB taxonomy): domain Bacteria; phylum Pseudomonadota; class Alphaproteobacteria; order Rhizobiales; family Beijerinckiaceae; genus Methylobacterium; species Methylobacterium ajmalii. The sequence goes on from NZ_JACWCT010000003.1 coordinate 17,183, forward strand.
CCGCCGGGCCGTGAAGGTCAGCCGCGGAAACACCGGCTGCATCGTGAGGTATTGCGCCACCCCGTCCGGGCCGGCGCCGCGCTTGAGCCGCGCCAGCGTCACGTGCGGCGTGAAGCGCCGGGTGTCCGGTGCGGCGCCGAGCTGGCGCAGGATGCGCTCGTGCTCGGCTTGCAGCTCCGAGAGATCGGGATCGGGCACCACCCGGGCGAAGAGCGCGTGCGGCCGCTCGCCGCCGAAGCTCGCGAGCCCGTCGAGGGCGAGCGTCAGGGGAGGGCGGGGCCTGGCCTCGGCCAGGGCCGCGGCGATCTCCTCGGCCATGCCGCCGTCGACGTCGCCGATGAACCGCAGGGTGACGTGGTAGTCCGACGGCTCGACCCAGCGGGCGCCGGGCAGGCCGCCCCGGAAGGCCCCGAGCATCAGGCCGGTCTCGGGCGGGACCTCGATTCCGGTGAACAGGCGCGGCATGGCGGCTACGCTCCCTTGCGAAGGCGCGTCAGAAACTCTTCCACGCTCGGCAGGATGCCGGAGACGATCCGCGCCACCCCGGCCTTGGTCGGGTGCAGGCCGTCGGGCAAGTTGAGGCTGCGGTCGCCCGCGATGCCGTCGAGGAAGAACGGGTAGAGGAGCAGGCCGTAGCGCGCGGCGAGCCTCGGGTAGATCGCGTCGAAGCGCTTGCCGTAATCGGGCCCGAGATTCGGCGCCGCCCGCATCCCGGCGAGCAGGACCGGGATACCCCGGGCCTTGAGCCCGGCGACGATCGCGTCGAGGGCCTTCTCGGTCACCGCCGGGTCGGTGCCGCGCAGCATGTCGTTGGCGCCGAGCTCCAGGATCACCCCGTCGGTTCCGTCCGGCACCGACCACGCCGCCCGGTCGAGCCCGCCGGTCGCGGTGTCGCCCGAGACGCCCGCATTGGCGATCGTCACGGCATGGCCGCGCGCCTTCAGGGCGGCTTCGAGCTGTGCCGGGAAGGCGGCGTCGGCCGGCAGGCCGTAGCCCGCGGTCAGGCTGTCGCCGAGCGCGACGAGGGCGAGCGGGCGCTCGGCGGCGCCGAGCGGCATGGTCAGGGTCATCAGCAGCGACACGATCAGAAATGCGAGTGCCGCGCGGCGGCCATCATGGCGGACCAGGGTTGCACGGCCCATATCGGGCCGGCGGGCCGCCTGTCTTGCGTTGGTCCGTCCCACTCGTCACCTCCGGCCGCGACCGATCCGGTCGCCGCGTACAGATCGGCTCTTCGCGCATGACCGACAAGGCCACCGGACCGGCGATCGCGCTCCACGGCGTCGATCTCAGCCTCGGCCGCGGCGCCGCCCGGGTCCACATCCTCAAGGGGATCTCGCTCGACGTCGCCCCGGGCGAGGCGGTCGGCCTCGTCGGGCCGTCGGGCTCGGGCAAGTCGACCTTGCTGATGACCATGGCCGGGCTGGAGCGGCCGGATTCGGGGCGGGTGGTGGTGGAGGGCACGGACCTCGCCGGACTCGACGAGGACGCGCTGGCGCGCTTTCGCGGCCGGCGCATCGGCATCGTCTTCCAGTCCTTCCACCTCGTGCCGACCATGACGGCGCTCGAGAACGTCGCGCTGCCCCTCGAACTCGCCGACGCGCCCGACGCCCATGTCCGGGCAGCGCGGGAGCTGGAGGCGGTCGGTCTCGGGCACCGGCTGCACCATTACCCGGCCCAGCTCTCCGGCGGCGAGCAGCAGCGCGTCGCCATCGCCCGCGCGATCGCGCCGGAGCCCGCGATCCTGGTCGCCGACGAGCCCACCGGCAACCTCGACGAGGCGACCGGCGCGCAGATCGTCGACCTGCTCTTTTCCCTCAAGCGCGACCGCGGCGCGACCCTGGTGCTGGTCACCCACGATCCCGGCCTCGCCCGGCTGTGCGACCGCACGGTGCGGCTGCGCTCGGGCCTGATCGACACCGCGGTGAGCGCGTAGGGACCCCCATGCACGGCAGCCTTCCCACGCTCCCCGGCGGTCGTCCTTCCGGCCCTCCTGCCGGGGCCGGTCATTCGTCGCGCCTGCCCCTGACCCTGCGCCTGGCGTTGCGCGAGCTGCGCGGGGGCCTGCGCGGCTTCACGGTGCTGCTCGCCTGCATCGCCATCGGGGTCGCCACCATCGCGGGCGTCGCCTCGCTGTCGCGCTCGCTTTCCGACGGGCTCGCCCGCGAGGGCCGGAAGATCCTCGGCGGCGACGTGACCTTCGGGCTGATCCACCGGGAGGCGAGCCCGCAGGAAAAAGCCTTCCTCGATGCGCGGGGCCGCGTCTCGGTGGTGGGCTTCACCCGCGCGATGGCCTCGGCCGGGGACAAGGGCGCGGCACTGGTCGAGCTGAAGGCGGTCGGGCCCGATTATCCGGCGGTGGGCGATCTCGGCACCGAGCCGCCGCTGCCGGCCTCCGCGATCTTCTCTCAGGCGGACGGCGCCTACGGCGCCGCCGCCGATCCGGCGCTCCTCGCCCGCCTCGACCTCAAGCTCGGCGACCGCCTCACCGTCGGCGGGGCCGAGGTCGTGCTGCGCACGGTGCTGACGAGCGAGCCCGACAAGATCGCGGGCGGCATCGGCTTCGGGCCGCGTCTGATGGTCTCGCTCGACGCGCTCAAGGCCTCGGGCCTCGTCCAGCCCGGCAGCCTCAACCGCTTCGTCTACCGGGTGATGCTGCCGCAGGGCGACGACGCGGCGGTCGAGCGGCTGATGGCCGAGGCGCGCCAAACCCTGCCGGAGGCCGGCTGGGAGGTCCGCTCGCGGCTCAACGCCGACCCGCGGTTCGCCCGCAGCATCGAGCGCTTCACCCAGTTCCTGACGCTGGTCGGCCTCACCGCGCTCCTCGTCGGCGGTGTCGGCGTCGCCAACGCGGTGCGGGCCTTCGTCGAGCGCAAGCGCGCCTCGATCGCGACCCTGAAGAGCCTCGGCGCTCCGGGAAGCCGGGTGGTCGGCATCTACCTGACGCAGGTGATGCTGATTTCCGGAATCGGCATCCTGGGCGGCCTCGTCGTCGGCGCCGTGCTGCCCTTCGCCCTCGACGCCGCCTTCGGGTCGCTGCTGCCGCTGCCGCTCAACCCGACGCTGGTCCCGGGGGAACTCGCGGTCGCGGCCCTCTACGGGGTGCTGACGGCGCTCGCCTTCGCGATCGGGCCGCTCGGGCGAGCCCACGACGTCGCGGTGTCCGGGTTGTTTCGCGATACCGTCGATCCCGACCGGCGCCGGCCGCGGCCGCGCTACCTCGCGATCCTGGCGCTGGCGCTGGCCGGCCTCGTCGCGCTGGCGCTCGCCACCGCCTACGACCGGTGGGTGGCGCTGATCTTCATCGCGGCGGCCGGGCTCGCCTTCGGGCTGCTCCGCCTCGTCGCCGTCGGGCTGATGGCGCTCGCCCGCCGCCTGCCGCGCCCGCGCCGGGCCGCGCCGCGTCTGGCGCTCGCCAACCTCCACCGGCCCGGTGCGCTCACCCCCTCGATCGTGCTCTCCCTCGGCCTCGGCATCACACTCCTCGTCGCGCTCAGCCTGATCGACGCCAACATCACCCGGACGCTGACCCGCTCGCTGCCCGCCAAGGCGCCGAGCCTGTTCTTCCTCGACATCCCGGGCCGCAAGGCGGAAGCCTTCGACCAGTTCCTCGGCCGTGCGGCGCCGCGGGCCAAGATCGAGCGGGTGCCGATGATGCGCGGGCGGATCACGGCGCTGAACGGCGTGCCGGCGGGCCGGATCAAGGCCGGCGAGGATGCCGCCTGGGTGCTCGACGGCGATCGCGGCATCACCTACGCGGAGGACCTGCCGGACGGCTCGGCGATCACCTCCGGGACGTGGTGGAAGGGCGAGGCGGCCGGCAAGCCCCTCGTCTCCTTCGACGAGCAGCTCGCCCGCAGCCTGAACCTCAAGGTCGGCGACACCGTCACGGTCAACGTGCTCGGGCGCAGCCTCACCGTCCCGATCGCCAACCTGCGCCACGTCGAGTGGCGCAACCTCGGCATCAACTTCGTGATGGTGTTCTCGCCCGGTACCTTCCGGGGGGCGCCGCACAGCGACCTCGCGACGCTGACCCTGCCGGAGGGGCCCGACGCCGCCCTGGAGGCCCGGATCCTGCGCGACGCCGCCAAGGAATTTCCCTCGGTGAGCAGCGTGCGGGTGAAGGACGCCCTCGATGCGGTCAACGACCTCGTCGGCAAGCTCGTCTTCGCGATCCGCGGCGCCAGCGCGGTGGCGGTGGCCACCAGCCTGTTCGTGCTCGCCGGCGCCCTCGCCGCAGGCCATCGGGCCCGGCTCTACGACGCGGTGGTGCTGAAGACGCTGGGCGCCACGCGGGGGCGGCTGCTCGCCGCCTACGCGATGGAGTACGGTGCGCTCGGTCTCGCCACCGCGCTGTTCGGGCTCGCCGCCGGCACGCTCGCCGGCTGGGTGATCCTGACCCGGGTGATGCGGCTCGACTTCGCCCTCGACCTGTCGGGTGCGGTCGTGGCGGCCGGCCTCGCGGTCGCCGCCGCCATCGTGCTCGGGCTCGCCGGCACCTGGCGCATCCTCGGGCAGAAGCCGGCCCAGTACCTACGAAATCTTTAGGGTTTTTAATCCATCCGCCGCCCTGCGGCGGATGGACGTTGCGTTTTGGCGGGCCGCGCCCGGTCAAGGTCGGCTCACGCCCTTGTGCACCCCGCGGGCGCGCCACATATTCCGGTCAAGGCGTTCGGCCCCGCGAGGGACTGGATGCCGGCACGACGCAACCAGCGTCCGAGGGTCGCGTGAGAGCCTCGCACCGCATTCATCCACGCTAGAGAGCTTCCGAAGGAAACTCCCATGGCATTCGAGAACAGCCCGTTCCGGCAGGGCAACGCGACTGGCTACGGCGGCCCGACCGGCTACGCCCAGGGCCAGGTGCAGGTCGATCAGGGCCTGCGCGCGTTCATGCTCGGCGTCTACAACAACATGATCATCGGCCTGGGCATCTCCGGGCTGGTGGCGGTCGGCATCAACAAGCTCGCGGTGGCGACCTCGTCGGCGGACGCGGTGGCGCGGATCGGCTCGATCCCGCTGACCAGCTTCGGCCGCACGCTCTACGCCACCCCGCTGATGTGGGTGATCGCGCTCGCGCCGCTCGCCTTCATCTTCCTGTTCTCGTTCCGCATGGAGCGGATGTCGGCGGCAACGGCCCGCACCACCTTCTTCGCCTTCGCGGCGGTGATGGGTGCGTCGCTCTCCACGCTGCTGATCCGCTACACCGGGGCGAGCGTCGTCCAGGTTTTCTTCATCACCGCGGCGGCCTTCGGCGGCCTGAGCCTCTACGGCTACACGACGACCCGCAGCCTCTCGGGCATCGGTTCGTTCCTGGTGATGGGCCTGATCGGCCTGGTGATCGCCAGCCTGGTCAACATCTTCCTGGCCTCGAGCGCGCTGCAGTTCGCGATCTCGGTCATCGGCGTCCTGATTTTCGCCGGCCTGACCGCGTATGACACGCAGAAGCTCAAGGAGATGTACCTCTACGGCAACTTCGACGGCGAGGCCGCCGCCAAGGTGTCGGTGTTCGGTGCCCTGACCCTGTACCTGGACTTCATCAACATGTTCCAGTTCCTGCTCTCGCTGATGGGCAACCGGAACAACTGAGCCGCGATCCCCGGGGGCGCCGACGCCCCCGGACGGACCCGACGAGAAGCCCCGGCCCGCAAAGCGGCCGGGGCTTTTTTCATGGGACACCCGCACATCCATTGACGCCGAAAAACCTCTGACTTACGTCAGAGAAATGCCGATCGATCCCACCAGCCGTATCCGCCGCTTCAACCGGGCCGTGACCGCCGAGGTCGGGGCTCTCGACACCTCGTTCCTTGGTCGCGGCCGGCCGCTCGGCGCCGCCCGGGTGCTGAACGCCATCGGGCACGGACGCGGCGAGGTCGGGCTCCTGCGGGACTATCTCGGGCTGGATTCCGGCCTGCTGAGCCGGTTCCTGCGCGGGCTGGAGGAGGAGGGTCTGGTCGTCACGCTGCCCCACCCGGGCGATGCGCGGCGCCGGGTCGCGGCCCTAACCGAGGCCGGACGGCGGGAGTTTTCCGCCTACGAGGCCCTGTCGAACGACCGGGCGGCGGAGCTGCTCGCCCGCTTCCCAAAGGGCGAGGAGCTCCTGCGTGCCATGGACCTCGTCGCGACGGCGCTCGGCCGCGACCGCATCGCGATCGAGGAGACCGATCCGCGAGGGGAGGCGGCCCTGCATTGCCTGACCGCCTACTACGCCGAGCTCGGACGCCGCCTCTCGACCGGCTTCGACGTCTCGCTCTCCCGCGACCCGGAGGCCGCCGACATGATGCGCCCGCGCGGCGTCTTCCTGGTCGCGGTCTCGGACGGGCTGCCGATCGGCTGCGTCGGGCTCAAGGGCAAGGGCGGCGAGATGGCGGAGATCAAGCGGCTCTGGGTCTGCCCCTCCGCCCGCGGCCTCGGCCTCGCCCGCCGGCTGATGGAGGCCGCCGAGAGCGCGGCGCGGACCCTCGGGATCACCACCCTGCGGCTCGATTCCAACAGCGCGCTCACCGAAGCGTTGGCGCTCTACCGCCGCACCGGCTGGGTCGAGATCGACCGCTTCAACGACGATCCCTACCCGGACTTCTTCTTCGAGAAGCGGCTGTGACGGGCATCGTCGCTTCCCCCACCGGTTCCGCCACCCCGGAGGGTCGACCGGTCGAACCCGTTGCCGCCGGCTCGGACCGATCGGCAACCTTCCTTCCGCCGAGGCCGACGCACGCGATCGCCACGGTGTTCGCGATCGGGCCTCGGTTGCCCGAGAGACAAACGCGTCTGGGAAACGCGGGAGCGGTTCAGCCTCCCGGGATCGCTCCCCCTGGAAGCGGCGGTCACGGATCTTCCGGCCGGACGAGCATTCCGCCCGGGTGAGCGCCGTCAGAGAACGAGCCGCATCAGGACCGTGACCGCCACCGACGCCGCCACGGCGAGGCCGAGGGCGAGCGGGCTGTCGATGGTGCGGTAGCGCGAGATGTCCTCGACGAGCGCTGCGGCCCGGGGGGCGGTGAGCGGGGAAGCCTCGCGCCTCACCGGGTTCAGGGCGGGGTGTCCGGTCACGCTCGCGCTGGTCACGGCCGTCGTCATCGCGGTTCCTCCTCGTGGATCGCCGCCATGATGGCCGCGCCCGGGGAGGGGGCCTTGATCCAGCGCAAGCGCGCTCGCCCGCAACGGGCGTTTTCGCGCTCCGCTGGACGAAAGGGACTTCAGCGCAGCGTCAGGATGTCGGCGAACACCGCGTCCCAGGCCGCCCCGTCCATCGCCACGAGGCCGAGGCTGCGCAGGAAGAACGCGCCCTCTGCGGCGAAGAACGCGGTGCGGGCGCGGCGCTCGGCGTCGCAGGCGGGATCGAACTTGGCGATCCAGCCGGCGTACCAGTCGCGGACGCGCCGCAGGTGCTCGGGCGATTGCAGCAGCGTCACCAGCATGCCGACCATCCGGGTCTGGGCGACCTCGTCGATCCGGCCGGCCGCGGCGATGTAGTGGCGGGTCTGCTCCAGCGTGTCGGCCCCCGACGGCAGGCTCTGGGCGAGCTCGGCGTCGAGCGCCGTCATCCAGCGCTCGACGATCGCCGCGATCAGGTCGTCCTTGGTGCCGAAGCAGTATTGCAGGCCGCCCTTGGTGATGCCCGAGGCCTTGGCGACCGCCTCGAAGGTCAGGGCCGCCGCACCGTCGCGCAGCACGATCGCCTCGGCGGCCTCCAGCACCTTGTCCCGGTCGATCGTGCGCGGTCGCCCCATCCCGAACCCCCTTTTCAATCCGTACGTATGGATTTAAACGCGGACCTCGCTTCGTGCAACCGACCGGAGGTCAGATGCCGTCCCCGCGCCGAAACTCCCGGCACCTGCCGCTCGCCGCCCTGGTCTGCCTGTGCACGGCCGCCTGCAAGCCCGGCTCCGAGGATCGGTCGGCGGCCGCGGCGCCGGCGCCGGACGTCGCGGTGGCGCGGGCCGAGGCGGCGACCGTGCCGCGCCTCGTCGATCTGCCGGGGCGCCTCGTCCCGACCCGCGTCGCCGAGGTCCGGGCCCAGGTCGCCGGCATCATCCAGGAGCGGGCCTTCGCGGAGGGCAGCCTCGTGCGCAAGGGCGACGTGCTGTTTCGCATCGACCCCTCGGTCTACCGCGCCGAGGTCGACGCGAAGGCCGCCGCCCTCGCCCGCGCCGAGGCGACCCGGATCCAGGCGCTGCGGCAATCGGAGCGCACCGAGACGCTGGTGGAGAGGCAGGCTGCCAGCACCGCGCAGGCCGACATCGCCACCGCGACCCTCCGCCAGGCCGAGGCCGACGTGGCGAGCGCCCGGGCCCTGCTCGCCCGCGCCCGGATCGATCTCGACTTCGCCACCGTGCGCGCGCCGATCGACGGCCGCATCGGCCGGGCCCTCGTCACTGAGGGCGCCCTCGTCAGCCAGGGCGAGGCGACGAAGCTGGCGCTGATCCAGCAGGTCGACCCGATCTTCGCCGACTTCAACGCCGCGGCCTCCGAGGCCGGCCTGCTCGCCGAGCGTGCGGCCGGACGGGACGGCCCGGCGGTGCGGCTGGTGATGCCCGACGGGTCGCTCCACGGCGATGCCGGGCGGCTGCTGTTCACCGACGTGAGCGTTGATCCCGGCACCGGGCAGGTCTCCCTGCGGGCGACCTTCCCGAACCCGGCCGTCGCGCTCCTGCCGGGTACCTATGTCCGTGTCCGCCTGGCGCAGGGGATGGCGGCCGGCGCCGTCGTGGTGCCGGCCCAGGCGATCCAGCGCTCGAGCGCCGGCGTGCCACAGGTCTACGTCGTCGGCCCCGACCGGACGGCCGCCCTGCGGCCGGTGCGGGTGGGCGCGCTCACCGATTCCGGCTGGATCGTCGAGGACGGCCTGCGGCCGGCCGAGACCGTGGTGGTCGAGGGCTTCCAGAAGATCCAGCCCGGCCTGGCGGTGAACCCGCTGCCCTGGCCGGGCGTGCGCACCGCCGCGAAGCCCTGACGACACGATCCCACGGGACGAGGACCGGCCATGACCCGCTTCTTCATCACGCGCCCGATCTTCGCCTGGGCGATCTCGATCTTCATCATGCTGGTGGGCGCGATCGCGATCGCCTTCCTGCCGGTGTCGCAATACCCGGACGTCGCCCCGGTCACGATCCAGGTGACGGCGACCTATCCGGGCGCCCCGCCCGAGCGGCTCTACGACGGCGTCACCCGGATCATCGAGGAGGAGCTGAACGGCATCCCGGGGCTGATGTACTTCGAATCGACCAGCGACACCTCGGGCCAGGCCCAGATCATGGCCTCCTTCGCGCCGGGCTCGGACCCGGCGAAGGCGACCGTCGCGGTGCAGAACCGGATCAAGCGGGTCGAGGCGCGGCTGCCCCGCGCCGTGACCCAGCAGGGCGTGATCGTCGAGGAGGCGAGCACCAGCTTCCTGCAATTCGTCGTGGTGACCTCCCGCGACGGCGGCCTGAGCGAGAGCGATCTCGGCGACCTCGCCGCGCGCCGCCTGCTGGGCGAGCTGCGCCGGGTGCCGGGGGTCGGGCGCGCCACCCTGTTCTCGTCCGAGAAGGCCCTGCGGATCTGGATCGATCCGGGAAAGCTCGTCGGCTTCAACCTGACGCCCGGCGACGTGACGGCCGCGGTGGGGGCGCAGAACGCCCAGGTCGCCTCCGGCCTCGTCGGCGCCCAGCCGGCCCGGGACGACCAGCGCATCGCCGCGAGCGTGCTGGTGAAGGGCCAGCTCACCGGCGTCGCCGAGTTCGAGGAGATCGTGCTGCGGGCCAACCCGGACGGCTCGCTGGTGCGCCTGCGCGACGTCGCCGAGGTGAGCCTCGGCGCCCAGTCCTACGCGATGCAGACCCGCCAGGACGGCCGCCCGGCCGCCGGCATCGGCATCCAGCTCGCGCCCGGCGGCAACGCGCTCGCCGCCGCCACCGGCGTCAAGGCGAAGATCGCCCAGCTGCAACGGACGTTGCCGGCGAACGTCAGCGTCACCGTGCCCTACGACACCACGCCCTTCGTCGAGGTCTCGATCAAGAAGGTGCTGATGACGCTCGCCGAGGCGATGGCGCTCGTCTTCGCGGTGATGTTCCTGTTCCTCCAGAACATCCGCTACACGATCATCCCGACGATCGTGGTGCCGGTGGCGCTCGCCGGCACCTGCGGCGCGCTGCTCGTGGCCGGCTTCTCGATCAACGTGCTGACGATGTTCGGCATGGTGCTCGCGATCGGCATCCTGGTCGACGACGCGATCGTGGTGGTGGAGAACGTCGAGCGGATCATGGCCGAGGAGGGCCTGCCCCCGAAAGAGGCCACCGCCAAGGCGATGGGCCAGATCACCGGGGCGATCGTCGGCATCACCTCGGTGCTCGTCGCGGTGTTCGTGCCGCTCGCGTTCTTTCCCGGGTCGGTCGGGGTGATCTACCGGCAATTCGCGGTCAGCATGGCGACCTCGATCGCGTTCTCGGCCTTCCTGGCGCTCTCGCTGACGCCGGCGCTCTGCGCCACGCTGCTGAAGCCCGTCGCCCCCGGCCACGGCCATGCGGGCACCGGCTTCTTCGGCTGGTTCAACCGCCGCCTCCGGGCCGGCACGCTCGCCTACCGGGCCGGGGTCGCCGGGATGCTGCGCCGGCCCGTGCGCGCGCTCCTCGTCTACGCCGCCCTGGTAGCGGCCCTGGGCTGGGGCTACGCCCGGATGCCGTCGAGCTTCCTGCCGGTCGAGGACCAGGGCTACGTCATCGTCGACGCCCAGACCCCGCCGGAATCGGCCACCGCCCGCACCCGCGACGTGGTCGAGCGGATCGAGGCGCATTTCGCCGCCGAGCCGGCGGTGGCGGGCCGCACCACGCTGCTCGGCTTCGGCTTCTCGGGCCAGGGCCAGAACGCCGCCATCGCCTTCGTCACGCTCAAGGATTGGGCCGAGCGCGGCCCGGGCGACGGCGCCGAGGCGGTGAGCGCGCGGGCGAACGCCGTGCTGGGCGGCCTGCCCGACGCCATCGCCATGTCGCTCTCGCCCCCGGCGATCGAGGCGCTGGGCAATTCGAGCGGCTTCTCGTTCCGCCTCCAGGACAAGGCGCAGCAGGGCTACGCGGCGCTCGCCGCCGCCCGCGACCAGCTCCTGGCCGCGGCGAGCCGGAGCCCGATCCTGGCCGGTATCTACGTCGAGGGCCTGCCGACGGCGCCGCAGATCGAGCTCGTTCTCGACCGCCATAAGGCGAGCGCCCTCGGCGTGACCTTCGCGGACATCAACGACGCGCTCTCGACGAGCCTCGGCTCGGCCTACGTCAACGACTTCCCCAACCAGTCCCGGATGCAGCGGGTGATCGTGCAGGCCGAGGCCGCCGCCCGGATGAAGGCGGAGGACCTGCTCGACCTCTTCGTGCGCAACGCCGCCGGCCAGATGGTGCCGCTGCGCTCCTTCGCCCGGGTCTCCTGGACGATGGGGCCGTCGCAGGTCGTCGGCTTCAACGGCTATCCGAGCATCAAGATCTCCGGCAGCGCCGCGCCGGGCTTCGCCAGCGGCGACGCGATGGCCGAGATGGAGCGGCTGGCCGCCCAGCTGCCCCCCGGCTTCGACTACGCCTGGACCGGGCAGTCGCTGCAGGAGAAGCTGTCGGGCTCGCAGGCCGTCTACCTCCTGGCGCTGGCGCTGTTCTGCGTCTTCCTGTGCCTGGCGGCGCTCTACGAGAGCTGGTCGATCCCGCTCGCCGTCCTGCTCGTGGTGCCGACCGGCGTGGCCGGGGCGGTCTTCGCCATGCTGGCTCGGGACATGCCGAACGACGTCTACTTCAAGGTCGGGCTGATCACGGTGATCGGCCTCACCGCCAAGAACGCGATCCTGATCATCGAGGTGGCCAAGGACCTGGTGGCGCAGGGCCGGCCGGTGCGCGAGGCGGCGCTCGAGGCCTGCGGCTTGCGCTTCCGGCCGATCGTGATGACCTCCTTCGCCTTCATCCTCGGCGTCGTGCCGCTGGCGGTCGCCACGGGGGCCAGCATGAACAGCCAGCGGGCGATCGGCACCGGCGTGCTCGGCGGGATGATCACCGCCACGGTGCTGGCGGTGTTCGCGACCCCGCTCTTCTACGTGCTGATCGCCTCCGGCCTGCGCCGCCGCCGGACCGCGGCGGCCCCCGCCGCCCCGGTCCGCGCCGAGGTCCGGTGAGCGGCCTCCCGCTACAGCGAGCTGCCGCCGCAGACCACCAGCTGCTGGCCGGTCGTCGCGGCGGCCTCCGGCGACAGGAAGTAGGCGACGGCGGCCGCGACCTCGTCCGGCCGGATGAAGCGGCCGAGCGGCGGCAGCTTCGGCGAGACGGCGCCCCGCGACGGGTCGGTCAGCATCGGCGTCTCGGTCGCCGCCGGGGCGACGACGTTGACGGTGATCCCGCGGGGCATCTGCTCGGCGGCCCAGGAGCGGGCGAGCCCGACGAGGGCCGCCTTTGAGGCCGCGTAGGCACCGCGCCCCGCCGCGCCCGCGGCGGTGCGGCTGCCGACGAGCACGACCCGTCCCCCCGCCGCCATGCGCGGGACGAGGAGATCGGCCAGACGGCTCGCCGCCTCGACGTGGAGCCGCCACATCGCGGCGCCGTCCTCCGGGGGCAGCTCGCCGAGGCGGCCGACCCGCAGCAGGCCGGCGGCGTGGACGAGGGCGTCGACCCGCATCTCGCCGATCGCCGGCGCGATGGCGTCGAGGTCCGAGAGGTCGAGGGCGAGGGGGCGGTAGCGCGGATGCGCGGGCCCGCCCGCGCTCCGGCTCACGCCGGTGACCTGCCAGCCCTGGTCGAGCAGGCGGGCGACGATCGCCGCGCCGATCCCCGAGCTCGCCCCGGTGACGAGGGCGTGGCGCACCGCCTCACTCACCGGCCGCCACCCAGGCCTCGCTCACCCGCACGTGCTTGATCGCCTGGCGGTGATACGTGAACGCAATGTGGATCGCCCCGTCCGGCGTCTGGGTGACGGACGGATACGACAATTCCCGGTTCGAGCGGTCGCGGGAGTTGTTGGTCATGCAGTAGCCGTCGCCGGTCTCGACGTCGCGCCGCTGCGGCCAGGTGCGACCGCCGTCGGGCGAGATCGCGAGGGTCAGCGGGGCCCGCGGGGTGCCCCAGAATGCCGTGCGCTTGTTCGGATCGACCGGAGCCGGGGCGGCGTCGGTGGCGGGCTCCTCGTCCTCGATCTCGTCGTAGAGCGAGGCCCGGCGCTCCGTCGCGGCCTCGGCGTTGGTCGCGTTGAAGACCAGCGCGACGTGGCCGTTGGCGAGCACGGTGGCCTGGATCGACGAGTTGTTGTTCGGCAGCTCCGTCGGCACCGGGGCCGACCATGTTTCGCCGTTGTCGGTCGAGCGGCTCTCGTAGATCGAATCGGCCCAGCGGCTGCGGTAGAGCGCGAGCAGCGTGCCGTCGTGGAGGGCGAGCACGTTCATGTGCACGGCGCCGGTGCTGTCGGGCACCGCCACCTCGCGCCAGGTCTTGCCCTCGTCCGAGGAGATCATCACCGCGCTGGTATCGTCGTCGCCGACCCATTTGGCGCCCGGCACGCTCGGGCAGTGGAAGATCGGCAGGAGCCAGGTGCCGTTGCCCAGCACCGCCGGCGGCTGGCGCACGAAGGTGCCGCAGCCCGGCCGCTGCGCGAACAGGGTCTCGATCGGGCCCCAGGTCGTGCCGTGATCGTGCGAGATCCGCCGGCGCACCAGGGCGGTGTCCTGGTTGCCCGAGACCTGGGCGGTCCAGATCAGCCACAGGTCGCCGGTCGGCGCGTTGAACAGGATCGGGTTCTGCTCCGAGCGGGCGGGATCGTCGGAGAGCTTCTGCGCCGCGCTCCAGGTGTCGCTGCCGGCGGGCAGGCGCGCGCCGTAGACCGAGATGTCGGCCATGCCCTCCTGCGTGCCGCCGAACCAGACGCAGGCGAGGTCGCCGTTTCGCAACGGCATGATGTTGGCGGCGTGGTTCTGGACGCAGGGGCTCGGGATGAAGGCCTCGCGGCGGTCGGGATCGCCGGCGACCGGCCGGACCTCGCCGGTGCGGTCCATCGGCGTCTGGACGGTGTCGAGCATCGGTGTCTCTCCGGGGTCAGGCGGTGGTGGCGGGGCGGGCGGGCTCGGGCTCGGCCTGCTCCTTGTCGCCCCAGCGGAAGACGCGCTCGATGCCCATCACGACGAGTGGTGCGAGCGCGGCGATGTACATGTTGTCGACGCCGTAGGGGTTGCCGAGCGCGTACCAGACCGTGGTGGCGAGCGCCGCGCCGAGGAGCCCGAGCGTCGCGCCGCGGTTCGAGCCGAACCAGGGCAGGTAGAAGCCGACCATCGCGACGATCGAGATCGACAGGCGAAGCGCGCGGGTGAAGAACGACAGCTTCAGGATCTCCGGGATGAAGAACACGAAGACCAGCGGCACCACGGCGATGACGAGCGAGAACACGCGGGTCATGCGCAGTTCCCGGGCCGCGTCCGGCTTCCAGTACGGCACGTAGAAGTCGCGCACGACCAGCGACGCGATGGCGAGCGCCACGGTGCTGACGCTGACGAAGATCGAGGCGACGAGCGAGGTGGTGACGACGCCCGCGAGCAGCGGGTGCATGGTCTTCAGGAAGATCGGCAGCGCGTAGAGGCTGTTCATGCTCGGATAGAGCGTCTTCGCGGCCAGCCCGATCAGCGCCAGCACGATGCCGAGCGGCAGGCAGAACGCCGCCGCGTAGAGGGCCGAGGCCCGGGCCGCGGACGCGCTCTTCGTGGAGGAGATCGCCTGGACGATGAACTGGGTCGAGAAGATCGCCCCGACCGTGCCGAAGGTCCAGGCGAAGATGGTGGCGGCGCCGATCTTGCCGTCCCAGCTGAAGTATTCGGGTGGAAGCGCCGCCTGCATCGGGGCGATGCCGCCGGTGGCCGAGAGCGCGACCCACAGGATGATGCCTATCCCTGCAACCTTGATGGCGCTGTGCAGGATCGTCACCCAGGCGATGCCCTTCAGCCCGCCGAACACGTAGTAGAACGTGCTCACCGCCGCGATGATGCACATCGCGGTCGGGATGTTGACCCGGAGCGCCGTCGAGATCGCGGCCGCGCCGCTGACGTAGTTGCCGACGTTCACGAGCAGCAGCGCGTAGATCATGATGACAGAGACGGTCATCATGGTCGACTTGCCGTATTTCTGCGCGATCGCGGCCGAGATGGTGTACTCGCCCGAATCGTAGATCCGGCGGACGATCAGGAGCCCGAACAGCAGGAAGCCGATCGAGGCGCCGAGCACCGACCAGGCGGCGGCGATGCCCGAGTTGAACGCCTCCTGCGCGGTGCCGACCGTCGACTTGGCGCCGACGAATTCCGACATCAGCAGCACGCCGACGACGAGCGCCGGCATCGAGCGCGACGCGGTCATGAACTGGGCGTTGGTGCGGCTGCGCAGCTTCAGGGTCAGCCAGCCGGTGAACAGGATGTAGGCGACCACCATGACCGCGATGGTCAGGCTCTCGCCCTCGGTGAATTCATGCATGGGCGTCTCCTCGGGTAGTGTATTAGTAATTAACGACTTGATGAATCACCCCTTTCCCGGACGAAATCAGCGTCAACGGAAGGAGATCCGGGAAAGGGGCCGTAATGGAGGTGAGAAACCTGACCGGCATCTTGGCGCGCCGTTTCTGGGCCGATCTCAGGAGGCCCGGGCCAGCCCCCCGGTCGTCCCCAGCAGCGCGGCGCGCTCGGCCTCGGAAAGTGGCATCAGCGGCGGGCGCAGGCGGTGCCAGCCGGCATCGCCGGTGCGCTCCGCCGTCATCGCCTTGAGCGAGGCCATCTGGGCGAAGCGCGAGGCGCGCTCGCGGGTGGCGACCACCCGGGCTTGCGCCGCCGCGACCGCGTCGGCCTTGGCCGGATCGGCGTGGTGGTCGAAGACGAAGCGCAGGTCGCGGGCGCAGAGGTTGGTGGTGGCGGTGATCGCGCCGGCGCCGCCGACCTTCAGGAGCGGCAGCATCAGCGGGTCGGCCCCGGCCAGCACCGAGAAGCCCGGGAAGCGCTCGATCAGCGCCGTCATATGGGCGAGGTCGCCGGACGAATCCTTGATGCCGGTGACGATACCGGGAAAGCGCTCGCGCAGGGCCGCGATGACCCCGTGCGGGATCGCCACGCCGGACATCTGCGGGATGTGGTAGAGCACCACCCGCAGACGATCGTCGCCGACGCCCTCGATGATCCGCGAATAGGCCGCGACCAGGCCGTCCTCGGAGACGCCCTTGTAGTAGAACGGCGGCAGCAGCACGACCGTGGCGACGCCGACCGACAGCGCGTGGCGGGTGAGCGCCACGCTCTCGGGGATCGCCGCGACGCCGGTGCCGGGCATCAGCTGATCGGGCGCGACGCCGCCGGCGAGCGCGGCCTCGAGCAGGCGCATCCGCTCGTCGGACGAGAACGAGTTCGCCTCGCCGGTGGTGCCGAGCAGCGCGACGCCGGTGCAGCCCTCGTCGACCAGGTAGCGGCAATGGGCGGCGAAGGCCGAATAATTCGGGTTGAGATCGGAATCGAGGGGCGTGAGGGCGGCGCAGAAGACGCCGCGCGGGAAGACGGGATCGGTCATGGGATCGGCGCTCCTCAGCCGGCGGCGTGGTAGAGGGCGAGGATCTGCTCTTGGCTGATCTCGCGCGGGTTGTTGTCGAGGAGCCGGCGGATGGCGTAGGCCTCCGCCGCCATGGCGTGCAGATCGCCGGCAGGCACCCCGTGGGCCGACAGGCGCATGGCGATGCCGAGATCGGCGCACCAGCGCGTCGTCGCCTCCACCACCGCCGCCTCGTCGTCGCTCTCCGGCAGGCCGAGGGCCGCCATCACCTGGCGGGTCTTTTCCGGCACCGCCGGCGCGTTGAAGGCCAGCGTGTGCGGGAAGATCACCGCGCAGGCGAGCCCGTGCGGGATGTGGTGGCGGGTGCCGAGCGGGTACGCGACGGCGTGGCCCGCCGTGGTGTTGACCGGCCCGAGGCAGAACCCGCCGTAGAGCGAGGCGAGCGCCAGCCCGGCCCGGGCCTCGCGGTCGCCCCCGTCGCGCACCGCGCGGGGCAGGAAGCGGCCGACGAGGCGGATGCCCTCGAGCGCGTAGAGGTCGATCAGCGGGTGGGCCTTCCTGCTGGTGAAGGCCTCGACGCAATGCGCCATGGCGTCGACGCCGGTGGCGGCGGTGACCGCGGCCGGCACCGTCATGGTGAGGTCGGGATCGATGACCGCGGCGTCGGCCAGCATGAAGCGGCTCTGCACCGCGAGCTTGTTCTGGGTGGCCGGATCGGTGACCAGCGCCCGGGTGCCGCCCTCGCTGCCCGTGCCGGCGGTGGTGGGCACCTGGATCAGGCCGATGCGGCGGCCCCGCACCTTCTCGGGGCCGACGACCTCGTGCAGGGTCTGGCCGCTGCCCGGCAGCACCGCCACGAGCTTGGCGAGATCCATGGCGCTCCCGCCGCCGAAGCCGACGACGAGGTCCGGGTTGATCTCCTCGGCGAGCGCCAGCGCCCGCTCCAGGTTCGGGATGTCGGGCTCGGGCTTCACCTCGCCGAACACCCGCACCTCGCCGGGCAGGTCGAGGAGGTCGACCCGGGTGGCGTTGAAGGCGTCGGCGACGACCAGGATGGTGCGGGCGCCCATCGCGCGGGCGCGGCGGCCGACCTCCGCGACGGTGCCGGAGCCGAAGGCGATGTCCGGGCGGACGATCTCGATGGGGGTGGAGAGAGGGTTCACGCGGCGCTCCTCTGGGTGACCACGCCGTTGGCGGCGAGACGCTCGGCGTATTCGATGGCCTCGATCAGGCTGCGCTCGTTGGCGATGCCGCGCCCGGCGATGTCGAAGGCGGTGCCGTGATCGACCGAGGTGCGGATGATCGGCAGGCCGAGCGTAATGTTGACGCCCGACAGGTCGACCCAGCGGCCGGTCTTAGGGTCGACCTCGAAGCCGAGGAGTTTGACCGGGATGTGCCCCTGGTCGTGGTACATCGCGACCACCGCGTCGTACTGGCCGGCCCGGAGCTTGACGAACACCGTGTCGCCCGGGACCGGGCCGACGATGTCGAGGCCGTCGGCCACCTTGCCGGCGATCACCGGCGCGCTGACATCGATGTCCTCGCGGCCGAACAGGCCGCCCTCGCCGGCATGGGGGTTGAGCGCCGCGATGGCGATGCGGGGCTTCTCCAGCCCGATCCCCTTCAGCGCCGCATGGGTGAGGTCGATGACGAGGCGCAGCCGCTCGGGCGTCAGGCGCTTGGGCACGTCCTGGAGCGCAACGTGGGTGGTGACGTGGCTCACCCGCATGTTGCCGTGGGCGAGCATCATCACCGAGCCGCGCACGCCCGTGAGGTCGGCCAGCATCTCGGTATGGCCGGCATAATGGTAGCCGGCGAGGTTCAGCGCCTCCTTGTTGAGCGGCGCCGTCACGATGCCGCCGATCGTGCCGGCGAGCGCCAGATGCACCGCCCGCTCGATCGCCTTGAAGGCGAAGCGGCCGCCATCGGCGCTGAGCTTGCCCGGCTCGATCGGCGCCCCTTCCGCGTCGGCCTGGAGGCAGCAGAGCGCCGGCCACTCGCCGTCGCCGGAGACCTCCGGGATCTCGACGCCGAGGCCGAGCGCGGTCTCCGCCCGCTTGAGCGCCGGGTTGCTGCCGATGACGACGAGCTTCAGGTCGCCCGAGGCCAGGCGGTCGCGCAGCTTGTGCGCGGCCTTGACGATGATCTCGGGGCCGATCCCGGCGGGATCGCCCATGGTGATGGCGAGGTGACGGGTCACGCGACGGTCCTTTCGTGAATGAGGCCGTTCTCGCGCAGCAGGTCGCGCCAGACGGCGGGCGTGCCGAACGCCCCGGATTTCGAGATGATGGCGGTACCGTCCCACAGGCCGCCGCGCATCCGCGAGCGCGGCAGGCCCGGGGCGACCTGGCCGGTGACGACCAGGGCCTCGGCTTGAAGCGCGAGGCAGAGCGCCTTCAGCGTCTCGCCCCCGGCGACGATCAGGGTGCCGGGCGGCGGCAGGGCGCGGGCGAGGCGCCCGAAGGCGGCGGCGATGCGGGAGGCGGCCTCGTCCCGGGCGGTGCCCGGGGCGAGCGCGAGGCTGACGAGGGCGACGCCTTCCCCGCCGAGCCGGTCGGCGACGGCGCCGGCATGGTCGCCGTCCGCACTCAGGACCAGCCGGTGCTCCGGGCAGGCCGCGAGCTGGCCCTCGGTCTCCGGCCGGTCCGAGCCGAACAGGCCGAGGACCGGGCCGTGCAGGCCTCCGCCGGTGGGGGCGGGCGCGGAGCGCGCGAGCGCCCCGGCGAGGCCGCCGCTGCCGCACCACAGGACCGGCGCGCCTGTCCCGAGCGCGGCGATCCGGTCGAGGTCGTCGTCGTCCACCGCGTCGTAGACGGCGACGCCCTCGACGAGCCCGTCCGCGACCACGGCGCGGCGGGCCGGCACGCCGACCGCCCGCAAGGCCTCGGCGATGTCGCCCGAGACCGCCTCCCACCCCTCGCCCCGGCGGGCGAGCTGGCGGCCGTCCAGGGTACGGCGGCCCTGGTAGGGGAAGGCCGGGGCCACGATCGCGTGACGCCATCCGCCGAGGCAGGCGGCGAGCTCCGCCGCCCAGGGCCCGCGCAGCAGGCTGTCGAGCTTCTTGAAGGCGAGGTCGGCGCCTGCCAGCATCGGGGCCGCTCCGGCGGCGATCCGGGCTGCCGCGGCCGCGTCGCGCTCGCGAGTGCCGGTGTCGAGGGCGAGGCTGCCGCTCGAGGGGAGGGCGGCGCCGACCCATGCGACCTCCACCGGCCCGACGAGCCCGGTGAAGCCTGCCGCCGTGTCGAGGGTGCCGGTGAGGTCGTCGGCGAGGAGACGCAGGATCGGCATCGGGCTCATGCGCGGCCGACCGCCCCTGACAACCTGACAACATCGGCGAGCACCCCGATCGAGCCGGGCCGCACCAAAAGGCGGGCGGCGCCGACGTGGCGACCGAACCGATCGACGGCCGAGGACGATCGGGCGTCACCTGGAAGCAGGACGTGAGCGCGTCCAGCCGGGGCGATGAGCCGATCCGCCAAGCCGCCAGCCTCCTGCATGCCCGTCCCTCCCGTTCGGCGCCCAGACAGGCACTCGATTTGTTGTAAACTTGTCATGCGGTACGGGAGTCGGGGTGGGGTTGTCAAGCGGGACTCCCGCGGCGGGTCGCGAGCGCTCCCGATTGCCACGGCGGCGCGGCCCTGGCAGATTCGGCGGCGGCAGGTGCCGCCAGCCGTTCGCGTCCCTCGGGGATACGGTGAAGGCACCACGTTCGGATTCTCTCCGGCAGTCCTTCTCGGGACGCTCAGCCCGGCGACGGATCGGCAATGCGAGCCCCGATGACCCGTCGCCGGCGCAGGAGACGGCCATGCCGACAGGCGACCCACCGACCCGCGACCAAGCGAAGACGATGGCCAGGCGACTGCGATCCGCCCTGGCGAGCCGCCGGATCGACCTCTCGCACGCCGACAGCCTCGAACTCGTCGCGGCTTCTCTCGGCCTGCGCGACTGGAAACCCGCCGCGGGCCTCCTCGACGACGACCGGCCGGACCGCATCGCCTTCCATCGGACGAGTCCGATCCTGCGCATCTTCGACGTGGCGAAGGCCCGGGAGTTCTACCGCGATTTCCTGGGCTTCGCGGTGACGCTCGAGCACCGTCACGAGCCCGGCCCGCCCCTGTACATGGCCGTCGCGCGGGCCGGCCTGGAACTCCATCTCAGCGAGCATCACGGCGATGCCAGCCCCGGCTCGACGGCGTTCGTCCGGATGACGGGATTACGGGATTTCCACGCGGAACTGATCGCGAAGAACGACGGCTACGGCCGGCCCGGGCTCGAGCGCCTGCCCTGGGGCGACCAGATGGAGGTGCACGACCCGTTCGGGAACCGGATCCGGATCTGCCAGCAGCACGGACAGGCGACAGGATGGCGGCCGCGGCAGTGCCCTCGGCGGCCCGGCCGCGCCTGCTCCGCCTACAGCGACAGGTCGAGCATCCGCCCCTCGAACAGCCGGTCGCGCGAGGAGCAGATGTGGCGGTGCATCCGGTCGCGGGCGGTCTCGGAATCGCCGTCGCGGATTGCCGCGAAGATGGCGCGGTGCTCGTCGAGCACGCCCTGCAGGCCGGAATTGGGGCCGAGCAGCGCGAGGCCGTGGATCTTCATGCCGACCGCGATGTGGGATTGCAGCGCCTGGAGCGAGGCGCCGTAATAGTGGTTGTTCGAGGCCTCGGCGATGGCGAGGTGAAAGGCGAAATCGGCGTCGTCGCGGTGCTGCTGCTGGCGCGTCGCGGTGTTCATCAGGTCGAGGGCGGCGAGGATGCGCTCCAGCGCCGGACCGTTGCGGCGCAAGGCGGCGTAGCGGGCCGCCTCCGGCTCGATGGTGAGGCGGAACTCGTAGCAGCGCTGGATGTCGGCGATGCTCTCGACGGGGGCGTAGCCCAGAGCCGGGGCCCGGCCCTGGCTGCGCACGAAGCTGCCCGCGCCCTGGCGCGAGACGATGACGTTCTCCTGCCGCAGCCGCTCGAGCGCGGCGCGGACCACCGGGCGCGAGACCTTGTAGCGGGCCGCCAGCTCGTTCTCGCTCGGCAGCTTCTGGTTCTCGCCGTAGGTGCCGCCGGCGATCTCGGACAGGATGCCGTGATAGACCCCCTCGGCGAGGCCCGACGCCCTCGCCTGGCCCTGCGGCTCGGCCCCGACGGCCTCCTGCACTGCCGATTCCATCGCGCCCGCGCCCTCCTCATCCGTTCCTGACAACCTGTATGCCGCCCTTTGCGGCGCGGGCGCAAGCTTGTTAAATGTTGTCAGGGGTGGGGAGGGCGCCGGGGGTCAGCGCTGCCCGTCCCTCAGCGCTGCCCGTCCCATTTGGCGATGGCCTCCTTTGCGAGTCCGCCGACGCGAGCGTGCGGGCGCCCGCCGGTGGTCATGGCGAGCGCGAACAGGATCTCATCGGCGCGCGGCCCGTCCGCCAAAGCCACGGTGACGCCGTCGAAGTGGGAACGGACATAGGCCGCGTCCTTGTGGTGGATGGGCACGTCGAGGGACGCGCCCATCGGCCCGACCTTGGTCATCGACGGCACGATGGCGAGCGCCTGGCCGAGCAGCTCGCGCATCGCGTAGCCGCCGGGGACGTGCCAGAGCGCGCCGTGCTCGAGCTCGCCGGACGCGCCGACGAGCGAGCCCTTGCCGTAGGCCTCGATGCGAGCGGGATCGCCGCCGAGCGCGTCGAGGAGCTTGCGGGCGCACTCGACGCCGAGGGGCTTAAGCGCATCCATCATCGGGGTGATCTCGGCCTCGTAGCGGCCGGCGAAGGGGTTCCGCACTAGGCAGGCGACGGACCCTTTCAGGATCGGGGTGTCGAGGGCGGGGCCGCCGTCGTGGCGGACCTCCTCGACGGTGACGACGATCTTGCGGACCTCGATCATGGGCGGATCTCCCTCGGTTCTTCGAGAAGCACGGACTGGCCCTGCAGCATCAGGGCGGCGGAACGGATCAGGCCGGCGGCGCGCATCGCCGCGGCGCGGGCCCGGCCGGCATCGAGAGCGGCGGCGATCTCGTCCGGGGACAGGGCCGGCACCGCCACGGTGACGAGGCGGGGCCCGAGGTCGGAATCGGGGTCGAGGTCGCTGGCCGGCGCGCGCTCCACGCCCGGATGCCCGGGCAGGTCGACCGCGTTGGCGATCAGCGTCGCGGCGGCATCCGCCGTGGCGGCGTCGCGGGCGAGCACCGTCACCGAATCGGCGAGCCCGAGGGAGAAGGACCGGCCCTGCCGCCCCGAAGTGGCGATGCCGCCGATGCCATCCCGATGGCGCAGGATCACCCGCCCGTTCACCGCCGGCACCGGGCCGCGGGAAAAATCCGCTGCGACGCCGATCGCCAGGGTCTCGTCCTCGGTGAGGTGGAGCGCGATGTCGCCGCCGTCGTTGACGAAGGCCTTGTCGAGGGGCGCGGCCTCGCACATCGCCGCGAGGATCTCGTCGGCGACCGCGCCCGCCACCGCGGCCATCGGGGTAATGAAGCCTCTATGCGGCCGGCAGGCCGCGACCATCCGGCGGGCGATCGCGCCCTCGACCCGCGGCCGATCGCTCATGGACTTGCGCAATTCCGGCAACTCGCCGACGAGCTCGCCCAGCACCGTCGCGAAGCGATCGACGGCGGCGCGGTGCGCCTCGGCCACCGCAAAATCCGCCCCGAAGGCGCGCAGCACCAAGTCGATCGGGCCGTGCTGCAGATGCAGCCGGCCATCCGCCAGGAGCTGGTGTGCCGGGCCGTCCATCCTTCAGCCGAGCCGGGCGAGGAGGCGGACGAGGTCTGCGGCCTCGTCGGGGGAGAGGGGATCGAGGGTGCGGGCCGTCACCTCGCCGCCGCGGCTCTTCATCGCCTCGATCACCCCGATCCCCTCGTCGGTGAGCGCCAGCACCACCAGGCGGGCGTCGGATTCATCCGCCTTCGGCTGCACGAAGCCGCGGGCGGCGAGCCGCCGGGCGACGCCGAACATCGTCGCCGGATCGACCCCGACATGGCGCCCGACCTGGTTCTGCGAGGTCGGCCCGAGATCGTGGAGCTTGCACAGCACGGCGTACTGCACCGGCGTGACGCCGAAATCGCGCATCACGGTCTCGAAGATCGCGGAGGCGCGCTGGTGCGCCCGCCGGATCAGGTAGCCGATCTGATCCTCGACCCGGTAGGTGCGGATCGCCTCCGCGTCGATCGCCGGGGGGGCCTCGCGCCGTCGGGGGGCGGTCATGCGACCGCTCCGGCCGGCCAGGGATGATCGGGATTCCACGGATCGATCCGGGCGGCGGGTCCGACCTCGCGCAGGATGTCCGTCATCGCCACCACGTCCCCATCATGCCCCCCGAGCCTCGTATAGAGATCGCGCGGCAGGGTGAACTCGATCGGCGCGACGATCGCCGGGGTCGGCACCGAGCCGAAGGCGTTCTTCGGCAGCCGCGTCACGTCGGCCATCACCGTGATCCCGCCGCCGGGCCAGACCGTGACCGGCGCGCCGCCCATCGTCACCCGCGTCTCGCCGGCGGCGACCGAGCGGGTGAGCAGCACCGGATTCTCGGTGACCCCGGCCCGCAAGGACCCGCCGGCCCCGGCCATGAACAGGACCGTGCAGAGCGAGGGCTCGCAATTCTCGCCGATCCGGTCGACCACCTGGCGCACCGGCGCCGGCATCTCGGCCGGGACGGGCTTGAGATCGTCGTCGAGGACGACCCAGAGGGCGTGCTCGCCGGTGGTCGAGGTCATCAGGAGCCGCAGGCCCGGCCAGGCGGTGGCGGGATCGATCGCCTGGATGATGGCGAGCGGGTCGGCGATGTCGGTCCCGCCCCAGCCGATGCCGGGATTGGCGACCTGGAAGTAGCGCCCCGGCGTCGAGCGCCGGCCCTTTACCCGGATGCCGGCCGGGCGCATCCCCAGCACCTTGCCGGCCTGGTGCTCGGTCAGCACGCCGGTGATGTGATCGTCGACGACGATCACCTCGTCGGCGTGGCCGAGCCATTGCCGGGCGAAGATGCCGACCGTCGCCGAGCCGCAGCCGACCCGCATGCGCTGCTCCGGCACGCCGTCGACGATCGGCGCGCGGCCGGCCTGGACCACGACCTCGTGGCCGCCCTCGATCGTCATCGTGACGGCGTCGCCCGAGCAGAGGCGCAACAGCGTGTCGCAGGTGACGCTGCCCTCCTTCTTCGAGCCGCCGGTGAGATGGCGCACCCCGCCGACCGAGAGCATCTGCGAGCCGTACTCGGCGGTGGTGACGTGGCCGACCTCCTCGCCGGCGACGCGGATGGCGGCGCGCTCGGGGCCGAGATGGCGGTCGGTGTCGATCTTCACCTTCACGCCGCAATAGCTGAAGATGCCCTCGGTCACGACCGTGACGGTCTCGACGCCCTCGTGCTCGCTCGCCACGATGAAGGGGGCGGGCTTGTAGTCCGGGTAGGTGGTGCCCGCGCCGATGCCGGTGACGAAGGTGCGCGAGGGATCGAGCACCCGCCCGTCCCACTCCGCCGCGCCGAACGGGACGAGCTTCTGGCCAGCTTCCGCCGCGTCGTGCAGCAGCACGACCGGATCGGTGCGGACCAGATGACCGTTCTCGTTGGCGTAGCGCGAGCAAGCACCGGAGCGGCCGGGCCGGATCCGGCACAGGACCGGGCAGGCATCGCAGCGCACGATGCCGTCGGCCTCCGCCGCGCCGAATTTCTTGGACCTCGCTTCGGTGGAGAGGCTGTCGGCGCTCATGATCGGCTCCCCCACAGATCCCTCGCCTCGTCGTCCCGGTAGTAGCCCCGGCGCAGGTCGCGGGCGACGAGCGCGGGGTCGCGGGTGGCGGGCGCGCCGTAGCCGCCGCCGCCCGGGGTCATCACCTCGACCCGATCGCCGGCCCGGATCGCGATGTTCTGGTCCTTCGACAGGTGGAGCGGCGTGATCGTCTCCCCGTCGCGGTGGATGCGCACCACGTTGGGCGCCCCGTCGCCACCACCGAGCACGCCCGGCGGGCCGAACCGGCCGTGATCCATCACGAAGGAGGCCCGGGCCTCGCCGCGCAAAAGCTCTACCTCGTAATGGACGCCGAAGCCGCCGCGATGGGCGCCGGCTCCCCCCGACCCCTCGCGCAGGGCGAAGCGGCGGAACAGGACCGGATAATACTGCTCCATCACCTCGACCGGCGCCGTCTTCGAGATGCCGATGGTCGAGCAGCCGTTCGAGAGACCGTCATGGGCAATGTTCCCGCCGTAGCCGCCGCCGGTGATCTGGTACATCACGTAGGGCGCGTTCTTGGCCGGATCGAAGCCGCCGAGCGCGAAGTTGCCCGAGGTACCGGCGGGTGCCGCGGTGACACGCTCGGGGATCGCCTGGACGAGGGCTAGGAACACGGCCTCGGCGATGCGCTGGCTGACTTCCGCGGCGCAGCCCGAGACGGGCCGCGGATAGCGCGCATCGAGGAAGGTGCCCTCCGGCCGGTGGATCGTCAGCGGCTCGAAGGTGCCGGCATTGATCGGCACGTCCGGGAAGACGTGCTTCACCGCGAGGTAGACAGAGGAATAGGTCGTCGCCACCACCGAGTTCATCGGGCCGCGGCAGGGCGGTGACGAGCCGGAAAAATCGAAGGTGAGGCCGTCCCCGGCCTTGGTCATCGCGAGCGCGATGCGCAGGGGCTCGTTCACCACGCCGTCGGAATCGACGAAGGCCTCCGAGGTGTAGGTCCCGTCCGGGATCTGGCGGATCTCGGCCCGCATCCGTTCGGCCGAGCGGGCGCGGATCTCCTTGATCGCCGCATCCAGGGTTTCAGGCCCGTACTTGGCGAGGAGGTCGGAGAGCCGGCTCTCGCCGATCAGCAGCGCCGCGGCCTGGGCCTTGATGTCGCCGATGCGCTGGTCGGCGACGCGGATGTTCGAGCAGATGATCGAGAAGATCTCCGGATCCATCGTGCCGCGCTTGAACAGCTTGACCGGCGGCAGGCGCAGGCCCTCCTGCTCGACCTCGGTGGCATGCGCCGAGAATCCGCCCGGCACCATGCCGCCGATATCGGGCCAGTGACCGGTGTTCTGGAGCCAGCAGAACAGCGCGCCGTCGACGAAGACCGGCTTGACGAACCGCACGTCCATCAGGTGCGTGCCGCCGAGATACGGGTCGTTGACGATGTAGATGTCGCCGGGCTCCGGCGCCCCGACCCGTCCCTCGCGGATCAGGCGGATCAATTCGCCTGTCGAGTACTGCATCGTGCCGACGAAGACCGGCAGGCCGTACTCCCCTTGCGAGATCAGCGCGCCGGTGTCGCGGTCGTAGATTCCGTCCGAGCGGTCGTCGGCCTCGGCGATGACCGGCGAGAAGGCCGAACGCGAGAAGGCGATGTCCATCTCGTTGCAGACCTGCTGCAACCCGGCCTGGATCACCGCCAGGGTGAGGGCGTCGAGCTGGGTCATACGCGAATCCTCAGGTTGCCGATGGCGTCGACCTGCGCCGTGGCGCCGGGCTCGATCACGGTCGTGGCGTCGATCTGCTGGATCACCGCCGGCCCGGCGATCTCGGCCCCGAGCGGCAGGGCTTCGCGGGTGTAGATCGCCGCCTCGTGCCAGGCGCCGTCGGCATAGACCGGGCGCGTGCCGAGGCGGGCGCCGACGAGATCGGTGCGTCCCGCCTCGTCGATCAGCGCCGCGAGCGGGAACGGCTTGCGCCGTCCGATCACCGAGGTGACGAGGTTGACCACCACCGCCCGGATCTCCGGCAGCCGGACCTGGAAGCGACGGAAATACGCCGCCTCGAACAGCTCCTGGAGCGCCGCGCGGTCGATGTTCGGGGAGGGCAGGGCGACGCGGATCAGGTGGGTCTGGCCGCGGAACTGCATGTCGGCGCCGTAGGTGACCGTGGTCTCCTCGATCTCCGACTGCTCCTCGGCGACCATCGCCAGCGCATCCGCCGCCTGCTCCTCCAGAACGGTGCGCAGATCCGCCATGTCGAGCCCGTCGAGGGGGCGGTTGAGGGTCCGCACCCGGTCCTGGCGCAGATCGGCGACGAGGCAGCCGAGCGCGTTGGTGAGGCCGGGGCGCGCCGGCACCAGCACCTCCGGGATGCCGAGCTCGCGGGCGAGCGCCACGGCGTGGAGCGGCCCCGCGCCGCCGAAGGCGAAGAGCACGAAGTCGCGCGGGTCGTAGCCGCGCGACAGCGACACCATGCGGATCGCGCCGGTCATGTGGACGTTGCCGAGGCGGATGACCGCCTCGGCGGCCTCCTCGACGCTCATGCCGAGGGGACCTGCGAGGTCGCGGGCGAAGGCGTCTCGGATGGCGTCGATCGAGACGCCGGCCCGCACGGCGGTGAGCCGGGCCGGATCGAGGCGGCCGAGGACCAGGTTGGCATCGGTGATGGTCGGCCGGGTGCCGCCGCGGCCGTAGCCGATCGGGCCCGGCTCGGAACCGGCGCTCTCGGGGCCGACCTGGAGCATCCCGGCCCGGTTCACGGAGGCGATCGAGCCGCCGCCGGCTCCGACCGTGTGCACGTCGACCATCGGCAGGTGGATCGGCAGGCCGTAATCGATGGTGAGTTCACCTGAGACCTCCGGCACGCCGCCGGCGATCAGCGCCACGTCGGTCGACGTTCCTCCCATGTCGTACGTGATGGCGTTCTTCAGCCCCGACTGGGCGAGGGTCGCGGCCGCCGCCATCACGCCCGAGGCGGGGCCCGACATCACGGTCTTGGCCGCGGCCTCGACCACCAGTCCCGCCGGCACGGTGCCGCCGTTGCCGTTCATCACCAGCAGGTCGCGGGCGAAGCCTTGCGCCCGCAACTCGTCCTGGAGGCGCCGGATGTAGCGGTCGAGGATCGGTTGCACCGCGGCGTTGACCGAGGCGGTGGTACCCCGCTCGTATTCGCGGAACTCCGACAGGAGCGCGTGGCCGAGGGTGACGTACGGATTCGGCCAGAGCTCGCGGGCGATGGCGCCGGCGCGCAGCTCGTGCTCCGGGTTGGCATAGGCGTGCAGGAAGTGGATCACCAGGGCCTCGCAGCCCTCCGCCAGCAGATCGCGCACGGCTTGCGCCACAGCAGCCTCGTCGAGGGGCGTGCGTACCGCGCCGTCGGCCATCACGCGCTCGGGCACCTCGCGGCGCCACTCGCGCGGGATCAGCGGCTCGAAGGTGCCGAACAGTCCGTAGGGCTTGGGCCGGGTGCGGCGCCCGAGTTCGAGCACGTCGCGAAAGCCCTCGGTGGTGATGAGGCCGACCTTGGCGGTCTTGCGCTCCAGCACCGCGTTGGTGGTGGCGGTGGTGCCGTGGATCACGAGGTCGAGGTCCGCGGGCGCCACCTCGGCGGCGGCGATGGCCGCCAGCACGCCCTCGGCCTGGTTGCGGACCGTCGTCGGCACCTTGGCGAGGCGCACGCGCACGCCGGACTGGTCCGCCTCCGTCAGGAGAAGGTCGGTGAAGGTGCCGCCGACATCGATGCCTGCCACGCGTCTCACGTCACACCTCGATCATTCGCCTACGAACGGTTTCGTTGGGGGACCGGCGTGGAGCCGGCGCCGTTTCGACGCTCTACGCTTCGAAGTCAGAGCGCCTCTCCTCCCCCCCTGTGGGGAGGAGCTGGAGGTGGGGGTGGTGCAGAAGGCACCGCTGAGGTCCATTCGGCACCACCCCCACCCCTGGCCCCTCCCCACAAGGGGGAGGGGAAAACCCGCGCCATACTCGGGAACACGCCCCTCACACCGTCAGGTACGCCTCCCGCACCGCCTCGTCCGCCTCGAGCGCCGCCATCGTCCCCTCGAAGTGGATCGCGCCCTTCTCGATCACGTAGGCCCGGTCCGAGACCGCGCCGGCAAAGCTCAGGTTCTGCTCCGAGAGCAGGACCGCGATGCCCTCGCGTTTCATGCGGAGCACCCCGTCGGCCATCTGCTCGACGATGACCGGCGCCAGGCCCTCCGACGGCTCGTCGAGCAGCACCGCGTGCGGGTTGCCCATCAGGGTGCGGGCGATGGTGAGCATCTGCTGCTCGCCGCCCGACATCGCGGCGGCGCGGCGCCCGCGCATCTCGGCGAGGTTGGGAAAGATCGAGAAGAGTCTCTCGGGGGTCCAGGCGGCGCGCCCGTCGGCCGGTACCTTGCGGCCGACCTCCAGGTTCTCCATCACCGTGAGATCGGTGAAGATGCGCCGCTCCTCCGGCACGTAGCCGAGGCCGAGGCGGGCGACCCGAAACGGTTCCCAGCCCGTCACCGCCCGGCCCTCGAACCACACCGTGCCGCCGGTCGGCGGCAGCACCCCCATGATGGCCTTCAGCGTCGTCGACTTGCCGGCGCCGTTGCGGCCCATCAGGGCCACGACCTCGCCGGGACGCAGCCGCAGCGTCACGCCGAACAGCACCTGGGCCCGGCCGTAGGCTGCGGTCAGACCCGAGACGTCGAGGAGGGGCTTGTCCATCACGCCACCGCCTTCCGGCGGGCGCGCATCGCCGCCTTGGTGCCGGCCTCGCCGAGATAGACCTGCTTGACCCGCGGATTGGCCCGGATCTCCTCCGGCGTGCCGGCGGCGATGATCTCGCCGCGCACCAGGACCAGCACCCGGTCGGCATGGGCGAAGACCGCCTCCATGTCGTGCTCGGTGTAGAGGACCCCGATGCTCCGTGCCCTCGCCACCTCGGCGGTGAGCGCCATCAGGCTCGATCGCTCCCGCGGCGCCATGCCGGCGGTGGGCTCGTCCATCAGCAGGAGCTTCGGCCGCGAGGCCAGCGCCACCGCCAGTTCCACCCGCTTCACGTCGCCGTAGGCCAGTTCCGAGACCGGGCGCTCGGCGTCGGCCCGCATCCCGACCCCGGCGAGGAGCACCAGCGCCTCGTCGCGGTAGAGGGCGCGGGCATCCCGGAACAGGCCGCGCGAGCGGCCGTGATGCGAGAGAAGCGCCATCTGGACGTTCTCGGCCACCGTCATCGACACGAAGGTCTGGGCGACCTGGAAGGTGCGCCCGACGCCGGCCTTCCAGATCGCGCGGGCCGGCAGGCCGGCGATCGAGGCGCCCTCAAGGGTGATGGAGCCCGAATCGGGCCTGAGCTGCCCGCCCACCATGTTGAAGGTGGTCGACTTGCCGGCGCCGTTCGGCCCGATGATCGCCAGCATCTCGCCGGCGTCGAGCGTGAACGACACGTCCTTGGCGGCGGCGACGCCGCCGAAGCGCTTGGTCAGGCCCGCGACGACGAGAAGCGTCATGCCGAGGCCTCTACGGTCTTGGGCGCCGTCGCGCGGCGGCCCCGCAGCGCCTCGGCGGCCCCGGCGAGCCCGCGCGGGAAGGCCAGCACGGTGGCGATGATGGCGAGGCCGAGCAGCAGGCGCCAGAACTCGGTCAGCGGCATCACCGCATCCTTCAGCGCGTGGAAGAAGGCGGCGCCAACGAGCGGTCCCATGACGGTCTGGATGCCGCCGACCAGAACCATCACCAGGAAGTCGATCGAGAGCGGGATGCCGGTGAGCGTCGGGTCGATCGAGCCCTTCATGAAGGCGTAGAGCCCGCCCGCGAGCCCGGCCGCGGCGCCCGCCAGCGTGAAGGCGAGCCAGCGATGGTTGCGCACGTCGAGCCCGATCGCCTCGGCGCGGGTGGCCGAATCGCGCGCCGCCCGCAAGGTGTAGCCGAAGGGGGCGTAGATCACCCGGCGCAAGAGGACGATCGCGGTGAGCGACAGGGCGGCGACGAGGTAGAAGTAGGTGTTGCGGCCCGCCGCCCAGGAGGACGGCCAGACCCCGACGACGCCGTTGTCGCCCCCCGTCACCTCGACCCACTGGAAGCAGACCGCGTAGACGATCTGCCCGAAGGCCAGCGTCAGCATGGCGAGGTAGATGCCCGACAGCCGGACGATGAAGAAGCCGAACAGGGCCGCGCCGAGGCCCGCGACGAGAGGGGCGGCGACGAGGGCCAGCTCCATCGGCGCCTTGAACGGCCCGGTGACCAGCAGCCCGGCCGCGTAGGCGCCGAGCCCGAAATAGGCGGCGTGCCCGAACGAGACGAGGCCGCCGACCCCGACCAGGAATTGCAGCGAGAAGGCGGCGAGCGCGAAGACCAGGATCTCGGTCGCGACCTTGACCTTGTAGGCGTCGCCGACGAGCGGCACCGCCAAGAGCGCGAGGATGGCGAGGCAAGCGAGCGCGGTCTCGGCCGGACGGAAGCGGCGCAGGGCAGGTATCCCCTCCGGCGGCATCACCCGGCCGGACGCGGCCTCGGGCCGGCCGAACAGGCCCCAGGGCTTGACCACCAGCACCACCGCCATCAGGGCGAAGACCAGGACCAGGGTCACCTTCGGGAAGATCAGGATGCCGAAGGCCTGGAGCTGGCCGATGATCAGGGCGGCCACGAAGGCGCCCGGCACCGAGCCCATGCCGCCGATCACCGTGACCACGAAGGCATCGGTGATGACCGAGAGGTCCATGTGCGCGTTGGCGGGGATGCGCGGGATCTGGAGCGCGCCGCCCAACCCCGCGAGGCTGGCGCCGAGGAAAAGGGTCAGGGTGAAGAGCCGGGCCTGGTTGACGCCGAGCGCGCCGACCATCTCGCGGTCCTGGGTCGCCGCCCGGATCAGCACGCCGAACCGGGTGCGGTGCATGAGGAGCCAGAGGAGACCCAGCACCAGTGGCCCGACCGCGATCAGCACCAGCTCGTAAGCCGGGAAGCGCTGCCCCAGGATCTCGACGCCGTGGCGCAGCGAGGGCGCGCGGGGGCCGGCGATGTCGACCGGGCCCCAGACCTTGAGCACCAAGTCCTCGACGATCAGCACGACGCCGAAGGTGGCGAGCAGCTGGAAGAGTTCCGGCACCCGGTAGATGCGGCGCAGCAGCAGCACCTCGACCGCGACGCCGATCAGCCCGACGAGGAGGGCCGAGAGCAGCACCCCGAGGAAGAAGGTGGCCGGCGAGTACGACAGGTCGAGGAGCCGCGGCACGATCGTGACCGCGATGTAGGCCCCCAGCATGTAGAACGAGCCGTGGGCGAAGTTCACGATCCGGGTCACGCCGAAGACGATCGTCAGCCCGGAGGCGATCACGAACAGCGACGAGGCGCTGGCGAGACCGGAGAGGGCCTGGAGGACGAGGAAGGACGGGTCCATGGGGCCTCCGCGCCGGCGCCGGGGATGGGGCTCTCGGGGATCAGGCCTTGCGGGCCGCCTTCACCTCGGCCTCGGGGAACATGTAGTTCGCCCCGTCGGTGTAGCGCACGTTCTTCATGGTGCCCTGGCGGCCGTTGAGCGCCGTCTCGCCGATCCAGGCGCCCAAGGTCGACTGGTGGTCGAGCGCCCGCATCGTTACCGGGCCGGCGATGGTCTGGGAGGTCAGGCCCTCGAGCGCCGTGATCATCGCCTCGGTCTCGGTCGACCCGGCCTTTTCCAGCATGTCGCGGATCATGCCGACGACGACGTAGCCGAGGAGCGAGCCCAGCCGCGGCGTGTCGTTGAACCGGGCCCGGTAGGCGGCGACGAACTCCTTGTGGCCGTTGCCCTCGATCGTCTCCCACGGGTAGCCGGTGGTGACCCAGCCCTCCGGCGTCTCGTCGCCGAGCGGGATCATGTATTCCGGCTCGCCGGTGAGCAGGCTCGCCACCGTGCGCTTCTCGAACAGCCCGCGGGTGTTGCCCTCGCGCACGAAGGCGGTGAGGTCGGCGCCGAACAGCACGTTGAACAGCCCGTCGGCCTTCATCTGCGACAGGGCGCCGACGGTGGCGCCGGCATCGACCTTGCCGAGAGCCGGGAACTGCTCGCCCACCACCTCGAAGCCCGGCACCGCTGCGGCCATCAGCTTCTTGAAGTTGGCGGCGGCGGACTGGCCGTACTCGTAGTTCGGCGCCACGATCGCCCAGCGCTTGACGCCGCGGTCCTTCACGGCATCCACCAGCATGCGGGTCTGCATGTAGGTGTTGGGCCGCACCCGGAAGGTGTAGCGGTTGCCGCTGCCCATGGTGAGCGCGTCGGTGAGCGGCTCGGTGGCGAGGAACAGCGCCTTGCGCTGGTTGGCGAAATCCGCCACCGCGAGGCCGACATTCGACAGGAAGGTGCCGCACAGGAAAGCGACGTTCTCGCGGGTCAGGAGTTCCTCGGCGACCCTGGTCGCGTCGCCCGGGGTCGAGCCGTCGTCGCGAAACACGATCTCGATCGGCCGGCCGCCGAGCGCCTTGATGCCGCCGGTCTTGTTGACGGCGTCCTGCGCGAGCTGCATGGCGTTGCGGTAGGGCACCGCGAAGGCCGCCATGCGGCCGTAGGAGTTCAATTCGCCGATGCGGATCGGCCCGGACCCTTGTGCGGCTCCCTGCGCGACCGCCCGCGAGGCTGCGAGGCCGAGCGGTGCCGCGGCGAGCCCGCCGAGCAGGGTGCGGCGGGACAGGGGACGGAACGTCTCGTCGCGGGTCGACATCGGGGCGAACCTCCGGCGGATCCCGCCGCGACTTCACGCGAGCAGGATGCAAACTCGTTCGTAGGCGAACGATACTGTGCCTGAGCCTGGAGGCAAGAGCGAAATCTGCGGAAAATCAGGGCGGCATCTGCCCTCGGGCCGGGCAGGCCCGCGGGCAGGCCGAGGGCGCCGTGTCAGAAGCCGGCCTCGCGGGCGAGGCAGGCGTCGAGCGCGCGTTCGCGCTCGGCCTCGATCATCGCGGCGATCCAGGCCGCCTGCTCGATGCGGGCGGTCTCCGCCGTATCCTCGTCGCGCTCGTGGCTCGGCTGCATCCTGTCCTCCTCTGCCGGTCGGTGCCGGGGCGATCGTCCCGTGATGAGAACAAAATAGGAACAAGCGCCGGGATAGGCAAGCCGACGAAACGGTGGAAAACGGGGGACCTTGGCCGGTGGTCCGCGCGTTGCCGCCTCACGATACCTCGGAGAAGGACAATCCCCATGCGGACCGCCCTCATCGCCCTCGCCACGACCCTCGCCCTCACCGGCGCCGCACTCGCCCAGACCGGTGCTCCCGGCTCGGCGGAGAACAACCTGAACAACCCGGCCAGCGTGAAGAGCAACGCCGAGAAGGGCATGCCCGAGCGCGACCTGACCACCGGGACCGTCGCGCCGACGGCGCCCGGCACGATGGCCCCCGCCGCCCGCGCCGACGACCTGCCGAGCCACAGCGGCGGCAACGCCGCGGCGACGAGCCCGGCCAACCGCGCCCGCTGAGCGTCGATCCGACGTCCGGGCCGGCCTCCTCGCGGGGCCGGCCCGTTCGCCTTGCAATCGCACTGTCCTTACATACGCGACGACCGAAGCCGGCATCTGCCGGCCCCCGCTTAAGCCTTGGTCACCGCGATCTGGCCGCCATCCATCATCATGAACCGGATCCCGGCGGCCCGCAGGGCGGCGATCGCCTTGACGCGGGAGCGCGCACCCCGGATCTCGGACCCGTCCTCGAGACGCTTCACCGTCGAGAGCGACACGCCGCTGGCGCCGGCGAGCTGCGCCATCGACCAGTCGAGCAGGCCGCGGGCCGCCCGCAGGTGGGAGGCCTCCACCCCGTCCTCCAGGCCGCGGCGGATCGCGCCGTTGAGCGGAGGCGCGGTGCCGGACGAGGGCGCGCCCGAGTCGTGGATCGGGTATTTCATTCCGGCCCGGCCGAGATAGCGCCCGGCCGGATCCCAGAGCGGGACCCCGATGATCCGGAAGCGCCGGACCTCGCCATCGGCGAGGCGCTCGCGGGCCGTTTCCTGAAACCGGGCCACATGCGAGCGGACCGCCATCGCCGCGTCGCGGAATGCCGGCCGCTCCCACGGCACGACCATCAGGAACGGGTCGCTCCTGATGGCGGCGAGGTCCAATCCGTGGGCCGTCGCCATCTCGGGCGGGAAATCGTAGGTATTGTTCGGTTCCACCGTGTAGGTGATCGCGTGGGTGGCTTGGTAGAGCGCTCGCCGCCGCAGCTGCTCCCGTTGCAGCATCAGGCTCAGCCGCGCCCGATCGGTAACATCGAGGGCGATCCCGCTCAGGCCGGTTGGGCGCCCGTCCGGTGCGAACCTGAGCTCGGAACGGACCGAGAGATTGCGCAGCTCCCCGCTCGGCCGGATCACCCGGAGGAGGGCGCAGGGCAGGACATGGCCGGCCAGCGCGTCGGCCGGACTGGCGATCCGCCGCCGATCCGCCGGGCACACGAGGTCGACGAAGAGGGCGTAGCTCGGCGTGACGGAATGCACCGGCAGGCCGAGGAGCCGCACGAAGCCCGGCGACCAGCGCTGCTCGCCCGATGCGAACGACCAGTGCCACGTCCCCACCAGGCCGGTATCCTCGATGGCCTTCAGGAAGGCGTCCGACCGGACCTTCAGGTCGTCGGCATGCATGGAGCAGTCTCGCATCCAACTGTCTTGAATCACGCGCTTCCCGGCCGCTCGCTCGGCGCTTGCCGCGCAGTCGCTGCGCGATACCGACATCGGCTTCGCCCAGTCGCCGCGGAGGCAGGCCCGGTCACCTCCTCGACCCGCCGCACCTGGGCCGTCCCAGCCGCCTTTGCAACGATGTCTCATCTTGGGAGGTGCCGTTGATGCACGTTTCCGGGTGCCGTTGCGTTTCTACATCATTTCTCTACGGCATTCACGTTACAACTTATGAGGGTAATATCCCGGACGATCGC
The DNA here is from genome assembly GCF_016613415.1 of Methylobacterium ajmalii. Lineage (GTDB taxonomy): Bacteria > Pseudomonadota > Alphaproteobacteria > Rhizobiales > Beijerinckiaceae > Methylobacterium > Methylobacterium ajmalii. The sequence goes on from NZ_JACWCT010000003.1 coordinate 53,183, forward strand.
CCGATTGGTCGCCGCGACGGCGGCATTTTCCGAAAGTCAGCACAAATTTTTGAATGTAGATTTATTTCTCCTATTATATTTGTCGATTTCAAAAAAAATACCTCACATCTAATTTAATATGCTCAAATATTTATCAAAATATATTATTTTTATGTTTCGTATAAACAATTGATAATAAAATGATTGCTATGCCGTCGCGTGTCCTCCCGAGGCAACTGGCTCGGATATCTAACCCCCGCCCTCGGTAGATCATGCGAGATAATATTAATTTATTTCCAGTTTAGATTGTAAATTTTCTCAATTTATGCGCTGGCTGACAATGCACGGCCTTGCAACTACCTTCCTGACACAGCATCCATCAAAGCCTCTTTGAGTAAATTTTTTTCTACGAGACGATTTATTTTCGTGAAATTATCCTACCATATTTCCTAATTATTCGATATCAGTCGATTTTTTATCGAAAAATTACTCAATAAGAGGTATGACAGTAGGACGTCTCAATGTCGATATCGATATTCGACAGCCGTCATTGACCAGAAAGAATCTCAGATCTTCGCCACCGCGATGGCGCCGTCGTCCATCGCGATGAACCGGATGCCGGCCCGGCGCAGGGCGGCCACCGCCTTGTGGCGGGAGCGCGAGCCCTCGCCCTCCGCGTTGTCCTCCAGGCGCCGCACCGACGAGAGCGACAGGCCCGCGGCCTCGGCCAGGGTCGTCATCGACCAGTCGAGCAGGCCGCGGGCGGCCCGCAGGTGACGGCCGCGCACCGCCTGTTCGAGGCTGCGCCGCATCTCCGCATCCCCGGGGGCGAGGGCGCCGTGCACCGGCGCGCCGGATTCGTGCACCGGGTACTTCATGCCGATCCAGCCGAGGGCGTCGCCGGCCGCGTTCCAGGCGGGCACTCCGATGAGGCGGAACCGCCACACCTCGCCGTTGGCGAGGCGCTCGTGCGCGATCGCCTGGAAATGCAGGTGGCGGTCGTGCCTCTCCCAGCCGCGGTCGCGGAGCGCGGTCCGCTCCTCCGGCACGACCATCAGGAACGGATCGACCTGGATCTCCTCCAGGGCCAGGCCGTGCACCTGCGCCACCTCGTCGGGGAAGCGGTGCACGAGGTCGTGTCCGAGGGTGTAGGTCGTCGTGTAGGAGGTGAGGTACAGCGCGCGGCGCCGGCGCTGCTCGGCCTCCTGCAGCTGCCGGAGCCGCTCGCGGTCGGTGACGTCGAGGGCGACGCCGCCGAGGGAGAGCGGCCGTCCCTCCGGCGAGACGCGCAGCTCCGACACAACCGACAGGATGCGCAGATCTCCGCTCGGCCGGATCAGCCGGACGAGCGCCTCCGGCACGACCTCGCCCCGGCGGATCCGGGCCGGGCTCGCCAGGCGCGCCCGGTCGTCCGGATGCAGAAGGTCGAGGAAGAGGTCGTAGCGGGCGACCGCGAATGCCGGATCCAGTCCCAGGAGCCGGAAGAAACCGGGCGACCAGCGCTGTTCGTCCGCGGCGAGCGACCAGTGCCAGCGCCCCGCGACCCCGTATTCCTCGATCATGCGCAAGAACACGTCGGAGCACGACGTGAGGTCGCCAGCATCCATACGCGTCGGCCAGCTCGCAATCACTACCGCCCGGGATGCGAAACCCCACGACATAGGGTCGAGGCCGCCGGTTCATGTCAAGGGCGGCCGCGCCCGGCCGGCATGCGGCCGTCACGTCCGGGGCGGGCGCGACGCCGACGCGGCCGACCGGCGGGCGCGGTCGATCACCTGCTCGGGCGTCGGCGGGTTGGCGGGGTGGTGGCTGAGGCAGAGCGGCGTGCGCAGCTTCGCCGGCTTCCCCGAGCCCTCGGTGGCGAAGTAGAACTCGCCCGCCCCGAGCCGGCCGATATCGGGGGCCGCCCCGCCGCTCGCCGCCATGATCTCCTGGGCTGCCGCGATGGTGGCCGGCGCGCTCTGGCGGCCGAAGAACTGAGTGGTGCAGTTCGACACGACCTGGTTGTGGATGCCCTTGGGCACCTGCGTCGCCACGATCATCCCGAGCCCGTACTTGCGGCCCTGCGCCACGAGCTTGATGCCGCTGCCGAGGCTCGGCGGCGTCCGGCCCGAGGGCAGGAAGGTCTGCGCCTCGTCCAGCACGTAGAGCCGGCCCCGGGGCGAGGGGTTGGCCTTGATCCAGCCGAACAACGCCATCTGCAGCCGGTTGACGAAATCCTCCCGGGCGGCCTCCGAGGCGAGGCCCGACAGGTTGACGACCGAGATCCGGGTGCGGGCCGGATCGGGGCCATGGAACAGCCGCGCGGGATCGAGCACCGCCCCCTCGACCCGCAGCAGCGGGTTGGTGGCCACCGCCGCCAGCAGCTGGTTCGCCATATCGGCGGCGAGCCTTGGGGCGTTGCCGATCTGGCTGGTGCCGTCGGGCAGGTCGGCCAGCAGGTCGGTGAAGGCCGCGAGCGTGCCGCCGCCCCGGGCCGCGAAGCCCCGGAGCGCGTCGGCCAGTACCCCGCGCTGGAGGGTCTTTCCCGCGCCCGCGAGCGGTCCGAGGGTCTCGGCCGCCATCTCGACCGCCTGGGCGCGCTCGTCGCGGTCCTCGCTCGCGGCGAGGTCGGGCATCACCGAGAGGAAGAGCGGGTTGCCGGCATGCACGCCCGGCGTCCACACCACCACCTCGGCCCGCGCGGCGTAGAGCGCGGCCTTGCGGTCGTCCTCGGGACCGAACCGGTCGGGCCGCTCCGGCCAGGAATCGCCGAGACGCGACAGGTCGTTGTTGGGATCGACGACGATCGCCGGGATGCCGGCGAGCGCCGCCTCCTCGACGAGGCGGCGCAGCAGCACGGTCTTGCCGGAGCCGGAACCGGCGATGATCGCGATGTGGCGCGGCAGGAGCCGCAGCGGCAGGGCGACGGGCGGCGCGTCGGGGGTGAGGCGGTGGCCGACCGGGATGGCATCGGTCGGGGCGGCATCGCGCGGGGCACCATCGGGCACCGGGGCCACGGCCGGCGCGGGGTCGGGCGCCCGGCGCGGCGGCGCGACCGGATCC
>NZ_JACWCT010000034.1:0-195 GCF_016613415.1 Methylobacterium ajmalii
TCGTCTGGCCAGGACGCACGCCCTGATCACGCTCGGACTGGCGCACCCAGTTCCGCAGCGTCTCGCCCGAGCAGCCGATCTTGGCCGCGATCGACTGGATCGCTGCCCAGTGCGAGCCGTGCTCGCCTTCGTGCTCGCGCACCATCCGCACGGCACGCTCGCGCACCTCAGGGGACAACGGGGCTGTTCGCTTCG
>NZ_JACWCT010000034.1:356-8842 GCF_016613415.1 Methylobacterium ajmalii
TTTTGGACTGGCTCTGGCCTTCACGATCGCCGCCATTGCAGGCTTCCTGTGCGAAATCCTTATGGCAAGCCGGAGCATCCGGCTTGAGGTCGGGCACCAGCAGGACACTGCAGTTGCTGCAGCGGATTGAGCATTCCTCGTGGCCTGAGCACACCGCTTACGGTATAGCAACAGCTAATCAATTCGGGCCCGCATTCACGATGCCTACCCGGTGTTGCGCCCTCCCTGCAGCCGCTATGGGTGCGCTGACCCTGTTGCTGATGTCGGTTGAGTTCGGTCGAACGGCTGACCTCCCGCTCGGTCGCTCGATGCCGTCGAGGCCGACCTTCGTCGATTGGTTCGGCGACCATCTCAACGCAAAGGGCGGCGCTGACGCTTCCGACAGCGGCTCCGACTTCAAGCTGACCACGGGCAGCGGACCCAGCATCCCGATCTTTCGGACCGGCGACGCGGTTTGGAATTCTGCCGGATCGGAGATGAAGGATACGTCGCGTTCGCCCTCTTCGGACGCTCCGGTGTCAGATGCTTTCGTCGAAGAAGACTGGGCCATTCGCGCCCAGACCACCTTCGTCACACAGGGCAATTCTCGGTTTCGCTCGCCCTACCGTGGGCCGAACAGCCTCAACGCCAAAGGGCAGATTAAGGAGACCTTCGATTTCACGCTCTACGCGGGTATGCGGCTGTGGCCCGGGGCAGAGATTTGGTTAAACCCGGAGGTCGATCAGGGTTTTGGTCTCAGTACCACGCTTGGTGTCGCTGGTTTCCCAAACGGGGAAGCTTACAAGGTCGGCAGCATCACCCCCTACGTGAAGCTTCACCGCGCTTTCATCCGCCAGATAATCGGCTTGGGAGGCGAAACCGAGAGGGTCGATCCAGATCTGAACCAGCTCGGCGGGTCGCGGCAGGCCGACAGGATCGTGCTGACGTTAGGGAAGTTCAGCGTCGCTGATGTCTTCGACACCAACAGGTACGCCCACGACCCACGAACCGACTTCCTCAACTGGGCCCTTATTGACACCGGCACATTCGATTACGCTGCGAATGCGTGGGGCTATACGGTCGGCGCCGCAGCAGAGTGGTACCAGGACGCCTGGGTGTTCCGCGCGGGCTTTTTCGACCTCTCTATTGTCCCCAACAGCAAGGATCTGGACCCAGGTTTCAATCAAAATCAAGCCGTTCTCGAGATCGAACGGAGGCATGAACTTTGGGGACGACCCGGCAAGATCAAGGTCACCGGCTTTCTCAGTCGCGGCCGCATGGGTCGCTTCGACGACGCGGTTCGTCTGGCAATGGTGACGGGCGGGCCCGCGGATGTGGCGACCGTCCGCCGCTACCGCAGCCGCCCAGGGCTCAGCTTCAACCTCGAACAGCAGATCTTGCCCGACGTCGGTATGTTCGTCCGATGCGGCTTGGCCGACGGAAATGTTGAGCCGTACGAGTTCACCGACGTCGATAGAACCTTGGCAGCGGGATTGTCGATCGCGGGTGAGCGTTGGGGACGCCCATCGGACACCGTGGGATTAGCCGGCGTCATCAACGGTATCACCCGCCCGCATCAAGCCTACTTCGATGCCGGAGGACTCGGCATCCTCGTCGGGGACGGTCGATTGCCCCACCCTGGGGCCGAGAGGATCGTCGAAGCTTACTACAGCTTGCCGCTGGCGCCTTCTATACGACTGACGTTCGACAGTCAGATCGTAGTAAGCCCCGGATACAATCGGGATCGTGGGCCGGCCTTTATCTTCGGGACACGGCTGCGTGCACAGTTCTGAAGCCGACATGATTTCGAACAGGATCGAAGCCGACCGGATGGCCGTGTTGACCTTGGAGTTTAAGAGACTTTTCTGGTTGGGGTTAGTGGCGCAAGCTACTCCAGGCTGTCATTTTTTAATTTCAGGATATTTCGCTCCCGCGGGTCACGCACTTCTTTTCAGTAGAGCGTCGAAGCGGCTCAACGTGACGCGCAGCGCCTGGCGGGGGGGCCAGTCGCGCAGTTGAGAATGCAGATCGTCTTTGTCCCACAGAACCACGTCAGCAACCCGCTCTTGAGGCAGGCGCCTCCGCACCGGCGATAGGCGCCATAGATAGGCCTGACGTACACGGGTTCGGTGAGCGTCTGCGGTGTGCCCACGTCACCTTGCGAAGCGCTGGGGTGCGCTTCGGCAGAGACGCTCGACGCCAACAAAATCAGCAACCATCGACACAACATGTCTGATCACTGCCTAAAATCCTAGCAATTCATAGTTTGAACCGTCTCGCGCTCTTGGTCAATTAAAGTCAGGGACAAAACCGTTTGACCTGTTTGCGGCAGATGAGGGCGCAGGTGACGGTGGTAAAGGCGAGATGGAGGTCGGCGCGCCGTTCGTAGCGGATGGCCCGCCGGCGGAAGCGGGCCATCCAGGCGAAGGCGCGCTCGACATGCGCTGATCGCGACCCGAGCCGGAATTGAAGGCTGCTGAGGGTGACGCGATGCGGTCTGATGGCCGCGTCCTTACCTGCATCGGAGCGCCTCCATGCCCCAGTACGGCGCCCTCGATGTCTCCAACGAAGAGACCGCCATCCACGTTATCGACGAGACCGGAGCCACGGTCTGGCGCGGCAAACGCGCCAGCGATCCGGATGTGCTCACCACGACTTTGCGGAGTCACGCCCCCGATCTCCTGCGCGTCGGCCTGGAGACGGGGCCGCTGACCCCTTGGATCTACCACACCTGCAAGGCGCTCGGCCTGCCCATCGTCTGCCTGGATGCGAGGCATGCGCGAGCCGCCACGGCCCTGCAGCGGAACAAGACCGACGCGCGCGATGCAGAGACGCTGGCGCAACTCGTACGCATGGGTTGGTACCGCGAGGCCCGCGTCAAAAGCTACGCCGCCCATGCCGTGCGCCACCTCATCGGCGCCCGCGCCCAGCTCATGGGCGTAGCGGTTGACCTGTCCAATCAGATCCGCAGCACGCTCAAGACGTTCGGTTTGATGGCCGGCAAGGGAGCGGGGCGGGCCTTCGAGATCCGGGTGCAAGACCTCATCGCGTCCCGTCCGACCGTCGCCGTCATCGTCGAGCCGCTCTTGGCGGCATGGCGCGCCGTGCGCGGCCAGATCGGTGTCCTGGATCGACGGCTCATCACCTTGGCCAGGGGCGATGCGACCTGCCGCCTGCTGATGACTTGCCCCGGCGTTGGGGTCATCGTCGCCACGAGCTTTGCGGCCGCCATCGAGGCGCCCGAGCACTTCCGCCACTCACGCTCCGTTGGGGCCTATCTCGGGCTGACGCCGGTCCGCCGTCAGTCCGGCGAGATCGACCGGACGGGCGGGATCTCGCGTCGCGGCGACCGGCTGATGCGAAGCTACCTGTTCGAGGCGGCGGCCAGCCTGTTGGTGCGCGTGCGGCAGGACTCGGCCCTGAAGACTTGGGGACGGGCACTGGCCGAGCGCATGGGCTTCAAGCACGCCGCCGTCGCGGTGGCGCGCAAACTCGCGGTCGTGTTGCACGCGATGTGGCGAGCGGGAACACCGTTCCAGCCGTGGCCGCCGGCTGCCGCGTGAGGCACGTACTGAACGCACGCACGGGTACCGTTCATCGAGTTCCGCCAGCGTGAGGCGGACAAGGGCGTCCCCGCCGGGACGCGAGCAGGGCCATCCCGGGGTCGGGTCTTGCGGCCGGTGTCGAGCCGGACCGCGCGTTCGACATGGTGAGCCTCGCTTCGAGACGCATGGTGCGGCGGTCAGAGGGGCCGACCGCGGAAACAACCACGATCCGGCGGCGACCGCTCTCGTCCAACTTGACGCCTGCAACGCGATCAAACAACGACCCAGCGATAGCGCCCGAGCCGCTCGCGGCTCTCCACCCCACGCCGAGCGATCCGTGGCACGATCCCGCGTGCCCGGCACTCGTGCCGGCAGCGACGATGATCGTAGCCTTTGTCGGCGTGCAGCTTGTCCGGTCTGCGCCGCGGACGGCCCCGGCGGCCCGTGCGCACGCCCGGCACCGCGTCGAGGGTAGCCGCAAGCATACGGCTGTCGTTGCAGTTGGCCCCGGTCAGCGTCAGGCCGAGCGGCGTGCCGTTGGCGTCCACGACGAGGTGGCGCTTCGTCCCCGGCTTGCCCCGGTCCGTCGGGTTCGGGCCCGTCGCGGAGCCCCCTTTATGGATGGCCCGCCCCTCACCGGGCTGCACTGCTAGGCTTGCAGCGCGGCCGAGATGAGGGATGGAGCGGAACGATGACGATCGCGGTGCTGGGGATCGATCTGGGCAAGAACAGCTGCAGCCTTGTCGGGCTGGATGCGAGCGGGCGGGTCGTGCTGCGCCGCCAGATGCGGCGCGAGACGGTGATCGCCTTCGGCGCGAAGCTGCCGGGGTGCGTCGTGGCCATGGAAGCGTGCTGCGGTGCGCACCACATGGGCCGCGCCCTCGTAGAGCAGGGACACACGGTCCGGCTGATGTCGCCGGAATACGTGCGCCCGTACGTCAAGGCGCAGAAGAACGACGACCGCGATGCCGAAGCCATCGCCGAGGCGGCCACCCGCCCGACGATGCGGTTCGTGGCGCTCAAGTCCGAGGCGCAGCTCGACGTGCAAACCCTGCACCGGGTCCGGGACCAGCTCGTGGGCGAGCGCACGGCGCTGATGAACCAAGTCCGCGCCATCCTTCTGGAGCGCGGCCATGTCGTCGCGCAAGGGCGGGCCAAGCTGGCCGCCTGTCTGGCTGCGTTACTCGACACAAGAGCGGGCTCCTCGCTCACACCGCGCATGCGCACCCTCGTGGCTGAGGTGCGCGAGCGTTGGCAGGGCCTCGACCGGCGTATCGCCGCGCTCGATGCTGAGTTCGCCGAGCAGGCGCGCACGGACGAGAACGCGCGTCGGCTGACCACCATCCCAGGCATCGGCGCGCTCAATGCGACCGCGCTGATTGCGGCCATCGGCGACGTGGCAAGCTTCGCCCGCGGACGCGACCTCGCCGCCTGGCTCGGCCTCGTACCGCGGCAGGTGACGACCGGCGGGAAGCCCCGGCTGGTCGGCATCACCAAGCGCGGCAGCAAGTACCTGCGCAAAACGCTCATCCAGGGTGCCCGGGCGGCGATGCCGACGCTCCGGCAAAGTGATACGCGGCTCGGGCAGTGGCTGCGCGGGCTTCTGGCGCGGGCGCATGCCAACACGGCGGTAGTGGCGCTGGCGGCGAAGATGGCGCGCATCGTCTGGGCGCTGCTGCGCCACGGGCGCGTCTACGAGGCGACGGCCGTGGCCGCCTGATCCGAGTTTGGCTGGCGCGGCGCGCGCCGGCCTTCCGATGTCTGCGAGCGGTGAGAGGAAGATGGCCTGACAGTAGATCGGTGTTCTGGAAGCCTCCCGGCAAAAATGGCGCTCGACGCCGACCCCTTTATGAGGCCCAGGACGCGCGGATCTCCATCTTGGCCAAGGGCTCGCCCGAAGGCCGGATACGTTTATGCAGACTGCTCAGACCAGCGGATCCAGAGCCACTTGCGGACGGGGCGGGCCATACGTTTTGCCGGCAGGCTCCTACTGTCGAGGGCCGCGCGCGACCAGTTGAGCGCATCGGCGTCCTGAAGCTGCTCCATCATCACGCGGTGCAGGGCGGCCCAAACACCGGCTGCCTGCCACGTGCCGAGCCGCCGCCAACTCGTTTTGCCGCTGCAGCCCACCTCAAAACGCGGCAGGTGCTTCTATCAACGGGCACCGAAGTCTGGTTCTTCCGCACTTCGTGTGGCGAAGTGTGCCGGCCGGCGTGACGTGCCCCATCTCCGGAGATCGGCTTTCCGGAGGACGCCATGCCCCGCCGTATCCTGCCCCTCGTGCCCGATGGCTTGAACGTCGTCGGCATCGAGCCGGCGACCGACCCGCTCATCGTGCGCGTTGTACCCCGCCCGAGCCCGACGCGCTGTCCCACCTGTCGATCGTCAGCAGGGCGCAAGCACGGTCATTGCGAGCGCACCCTCGCCGATTTTCCCTAGCAGGGCCGGTCCGTCCGCCTGCGCCTCCGGCTGCAACGCTTCCGCTGTGCGAACCCAGCCTGTCCGCGGCGGACCTTCAGCGAGAGCGTTGGTGACGTCGCCGTCTCTCACGCCCGCCGGTCCGAGCGGCTGCGCGTGCTCCAGCGCCATCTCGGTCTCGCCCTCGGTGGTGCGCCCGCCGCCCGTATGGCGCATCGTCTCGCGATGCCGGTGAGTGGCGATACCCTCGTGCGCCTCGTGCGTGCGGCGCCACTGCCGACGCAACCCGAGCCGCGCGTCGTCGGCATCGACGAGTGGGCTTGGCGGCGCGGGCGCAGCTACGGCACTATGGTCGTCGACCTCGAACGTCACACCGTCCTCGATCTCCTGCCCGACCGGGACGCCGGGAGCGTCGCCGCGTGGCTGCGCGCCCATCCGGGCATCGAGGTCATCGCTCGCGACCGCGCCGACGTCTTCGCCGAGGGCGCCCGCGCGGGCGCGCCGCAAGCCCAGCACGTGCTCGATCGTTTTCACCTGCTGCGTAACCTTAGCGTCGCCCTGCATGCGATCGTTGCCCATCATCATGGCGTGATCCGCGCCGTCGGTCGTGCGCGCGTCGATTACGAGGTCGAGGCGGCGCGGGCTGTGGCGGGAGCCGCGCGGCCGCCGACGGCGATCGAGGTTCGGAAGCAGGCGACGCACGCGCCGCGTCGGGCTCGGCACTCCGAGCTCAAGCGGCTGTCCGAGGCCGGCGCCTCGGTGGCCGGCATGGCTCGCGCTCTGGATCTCGATCGCAAGACGGTGCGGGTCTGGCTGCGCCAGGACGCACCGCCCTCCTGGCAGCGACGCCGCATCGTGCCGACGATCCTCGACCCCTACCGCGATCATCTCGAGGCGCGCTGGCAGGCCGGCTGCCGCAACGCCGCCGAACTCGCCCGCGGGCTGATCCACGCGGGCGCCGACATCCGTCCGCGTATGGTGCGGGATTGGGCGATGCGGCGGCGTCGCGCGAGCACGGACGTGATGGACGCCACGCCCGGCTCGACGAGCGCGCCGCCATGGCGGCCCCCGTCGATCAACCGGACGGCGTGGCTTCTGCAGGCGGACCCGAGCACGCTCGTTGCGGACGATCGCCGCTTCCTCGATCGCTTACGGGTAGAGGCACCCGATCTGGCGAAGAGCGTGGCCGTCGCGACGCGCTTTGCCGACCTCGTGCGACGGCGCTCGGGCGAGAGCCTGGAGGCTTGGTTCGCGGCGGCGGCTGCGACGCCGCTGGCGAAGTTCGCCGTCGGCCTCGAGGGCGACAGGGACGCGTTACGCGGCACGATCACGACGCCCTGGTCGACGAGTCCGGTGGAGGGGCAGATCGGTAGGCAGAAGATGCTCAAGCGCACGATGTTCGGCCGCGCGGGCTTCGCGCTGTTGCGCCAGCGCGCCCTCATAGCGATCTGACCTGTCGTTCCGCGCCGCACGAAGTGCGGAAGAACCAGTATTCAACGCCCGCTGACAGCTTCCACTGCATGCCCGTGCGCAGAACCAGGATGATGCCAGCCAGCGCCGCCCGATCCGAGGTGCGCGGTCGACCGCCTTTCGGCTTCTCAGGCTCAAACGGCAGAAGCGGCTCGATCACTGCCCACAGGTCGTCGGGAACGAGAGCGTCCATACGCTCCCAACCCACTCACACCAGTTTTGTCCCACGCTTTTAGCATTACAGTTGAAGGGAAAGGCTCCTATCTGAGAGGTTTCGGATGGGAGAGCGCGATGTCCTAAGCCTCGCTCCAATCCACGCTGGAGCTCTGGTCCAGGACGCTACGACAGGCCAAACAGCGCATCCGCCCCTTGTTCGCCGCCCCGAGTGTCGCCGCCTCGGTTAACGCTTTCTTGGACGGCCTGCTCGGGGGTGAGCGGCGCAAAACCGGCTGGATGCGGGCTGAGGCTGCCGGGGACCCGGGTCCCTGGCGCCAGCAGGCCATCCTCGGTCGCACGCACTGGGATGCGGAGGCGTTGCGCGATGTCGTGCGTGACTACGTCGTCGAGACGCTTGCCGCACCCGACGCGGTTCTCGTGATCGACGAGACCGGTTTTCTCAAACAGGGCAAAGCCTCATGCGGTGTGGGCCGGCAGTACACAGGCTCGGCCGGTAAGATCACCAACTGCCAGACCGGGGTGTTTGCCGCTTACGTCTCGGATCAGGGCCATGCCTTCATCGACCGTCGCCTGTACCTGCCCAAAGCCTGGACCGGCGATCCAGCCCGAAGGCAAGCAGCGCATGTGCCCGAGGCGATCACGTTCGCCTGAACCGCCCCGGGTTTCCCGGAGGCTCCCCCTTCTGAGAGGATGGAGCCATGACGAAGCGAACAGCCCCGTTTTCCCCTGAGGTGCGCGAGCGTGCCGTGCGGATGGTGCGCGAGCACGAAGGCGAGCACGGCTCGCAATGGGCAGCGATCCAGTCGATCGCGGCCAAGATCGGCTGCTCGGGCGAGACGCTGCGGAACTGGGTGCGCCAGTCCGAGCGTGATCAGGGCGTGCGTCCTGGCCAGACGA
>NZ_JACWCT010000035.1 GCF_016613415.1 Methylobacterium ajmalii
GGCCGGTCGTGCGGCCGCGCCTCGTGCTCGCCGGCCCGTCGTTCGAGGCCGGGGACGCGCCGGTGCTCTCCGACCTCGACGGCAAGGCGCACGGCGCCTACGGCCTGGAGGGACGGCCGGCGGTGATCCTGGTCCGGCCGGACGGGCACATCGCCTTCCGGGACGCCGCCGGGCGGCCCGATCGGCTCGCCGCCTATTGCCGGCGGGTCTTCGGGGCGGGCGCCGGAGCCTGAGGCGGGTCGCCCGCGGCCCGGGCCCGCCTCACCGCGCCCCGCGCTTCAGGTCGTCGGCGATCAGCAGCGCGCTGCGCCCGTCGCCGGCCTCCGCCAGGCGGTTGCGGTAGACCTGCAGGTTCTCGGTCACCCGCTGGACGTAGTTGCGGGTCTCGGTGAACGGGATGCGCTCGACCCAGTCGACCGGGTCGACGCCCGCGCTGCGCGGATCGCCGTAGGCGTCGATCCACTTCTTCACGTTGCCGCCGCCCGCATTGTAGGCCGCGAAGGCGAGGATGTAGGAGCCGCGCCAATCCTCCATCAGCTCGCCGAGATGGGCCTGGCCGAGGCGGGCGTTGTAGGCCGGGTCGCTGGTCAGGCGGTCGGTGTCGAAGGCGGCGGAGACCCGGCGGGCGGTGCGTTGGGCGGTCGCCGGCATCATCTGCATCAGGCCGCGCGCCCCGACGCTCGATTGCGCGCGGGGATCGAACTGGCTCTCCTGGCGGGCGATGGCGAAGACCATCGCGCGCTCGACCTGCGGCACGGCCGCGGACGCCTCGTAGGTCGGGATGCCGTTGGTCGGGTAGGCATGGCGGTCGAGCGGCAGGCCGCGCTGCACCGCGGTCTTGCCGATCGCCACGAGCGCCCGGGGATCGTTGAGCGCCATCGCCACGTCGCCGAGCGCGTTGAGTTCCGCCGGGTCGGTCAGGCGCTGGGCGAAGTCCATGTAGAGCGGGAGCATCAGCTCCTTGAGGCCGGCGGCGGCGAGCAGGCGCAGCGCCCGCACGGCATTGCGGTTCTCGAAGGCGGTGCGGGCGGCCTCGTCCAGGATCTGGCACGGCCGCAGGGCGAGGGAGGCCTGGCCGAGCTTCGCCCGGGCGAGCTGGCCGTAATAGGCGATCGGCTGGGCGCTCGCACGCTCGTAGAAGGCCCGGGCCTCGGCGGCCTGGCCCATCGCGTCCGCGGCGCGGCCCTGCCAGTAGGCGGCGCGGGCGACCGAGATCGGGGTCTCGGCGATCGCCGCGGCGTTGGCGAAGTGCTTGGCGCCGAGGGCCGCGTCGTCGAGGAAGCGCAGCGCGATCCAGCCGGCATGGAACTCGGCCTCGATCCGCTTCTCGACCGAGCGGGCGCTGTGTCCGGCGGCGACCGCGTAGGCGGTCTTGGCGTCACCGGCGTCCAGGAGCTTGCGGGCGACGATGCGGCGCTCGACCCACCACTCGTCGGGATCGGCCAGAACCTCGGGGTTGCGGGGCGCCAGCGCCATCACGGCGGCCGCCTCCGCCGGCTTGTCGAGACGGCGCAGGTACTGGGCGCGGGAGAAGAGGTAGGAGGAATCCTGGCGCAGGCTCGGCGGCACGGCGTCGAGAGCCGCACCCGCATTCGCGGCCTTGGCCTCGACGGCGCGGCGCGCCCGCACCAGGGTGCCGTAGGCCTTGCCGGCGTAGGCGGCGGCGCGGCCGGCGGTCTCCCAGTCCTCCTTCATCAGCGCCCGCTCCATGCGGTAGCGGTGATCGATCTCGGTGATCGTGCCCGGGAAGGCGTCGAGGACCTTGAGCTCCAGGGTGCGGCCGAAGGAATCCTCGCGCCACAGGTCGCGGGCGAGGGACGCGGCGTCCTCGGGCAGCCCGTCGGCCTTGAAGGCGAGGGCCAGGGCGAACTTGCCCGGCGCGCTCTGCGGCTTGCGGGCGGCGAAATAGGCCCGCACCAAGGCCGGACCCTTGCGCTGGGAGAGCAGGGCCTCCTCGGCGCGCCGGCGCACCAGGCCGCCCACCGGCCAGTCCGGGTTGTCGCGGATGAACGAGACCGTGCGCTCGAAGCCGATGCCGGCCCCGGCCCGGATCGCCACCCAGTCGAGGAGGGCGCGGGCGGCCGGGTCCTTGAGCCCGTCGCGCAGGCGGTCGCCCTCGCTCACCTGGCCGCGCCGGTAGGCCTCGACCGCGCTGCGCAGGGCCGGGCCGTCGACCTCGGTGCCGAGCGCCGGGCGGCCCGGATCGGGCACCGGCGGCACCGGGGCCGGGGGGGCGATCGCCGCATCCGGGATCGGGAAGGGGATCGGCGCCTCGGTGTCGGCGGAGGCGAAGGCCGCGGCGGCCGCCGGCAGCCGGCTCCCGCCCTCGGCGGCGG
>NZ_JACWCT010000036.1:0-20644 GCF_016613415.1 Methylobacterium ajmalii
CCGATCTACGGCCCCTGGCGGTACTACGGGATGCCGCTATCAACCCTGGAGGCCGATTTGGAGGCGGGGCTACTGTGAGCCCCTATCAACCCCGAATGACGAAGAACCAAGAAGTTGTAGGGCGCCGCCTTGGCCTTGCCGCTGGCGCCGGTCGGGTCGCTGACCTGCGCGGCGTAGGAGCCGGAGATGTAGGGGATCTCGTCCTTGGTGACGAAGGCGGAGAGGGCCTCGGTGTCGGCGGTGCCCCAGCCCTGGATCGCCGCGACCTTGTCGCGTCCGCCGGTCCACTTCTTGTAGAGCGCGACGGCGCGCGGCACCTGGTAGCCGTAATCGACCGACTCGACGTTCATCTTCTCGCCCTTGATGCCGCCCTTGCGGTTCACGTAGGCGAGGGCATCGGCCACCCCTTGCGCGTAGGGCACGCCGACGTCGGAGGTGGCGCCGCTCTGGTCGGCGAGGTGGCCGATCGGGATCTCGGCGGCGAGGGCGGGCACGGCCAGGGCGAGGATTGCGGCCGAGGCGAGGGACAGGCGAAGCATGGGTGATGTTTCCTCCGGTAGGTGGGCTGGTTCGCCAGCCTCGTCGGTGAATTCAGAATTCGTGGACCGGATTGATCGGTCCTATCCCACCCGCGACCTCATCCTGAGGTGCGAGCGAAGCGAGCCTCGAAGGAGGGCTCCAGATGTCTCGAAGCTTGCTGGAGCCCTCCTTCGAGGCCGCTACGCGGCACCTCAGGATGAGGTCGCGGGTGGGATAAGAGGGATGCTCACGGCGCTGCCGCCCCAGGTCAAGACAAGGTCTAGAGCATTTTCCGACGAAGTGATGCCGGCTCGTCGAAGAAAACGCGACAAAACAATGACTTAGAGACCTTCGCGATTGCAACGCGATCGTGAAGCGCTCTAGTGCGAGAACGGATACAGCTTCCAGTACGCCTTGATCTGGCGCCAGCGATGGGCGAGCCCGTTGGGCTCGAACATCAGGAAGAGTACGATCACCAGCCCGATCGCCATCTCGCGCAGGAAGGACAGGTTGTCCTTGAGCGAGAGCGCGCGGTCGAGGGCGGAGCCGCGGACCGCATCGGTGATCCAGCCCATCGCTTCGGGCACCAGCACCATGAAGGCGGTGCCCATCAGCGTGCCCATGATCGAGCCGAGGCCCCCGATGATGATCATGCCGAGGAACTGGATCGAGAGCAGGATGCCGAAGCCCTCGACCGAGACAAATTGGAGGTAATGGGCGTAGAGCGCGCCGCCGATGCCGGCGAAGAAGGCCGAGAGGCCGAAGGACAGGGTGCGGTAGCGGGTGAGGTTGATCCCCATCATCTCCGCCGAGAGGTAGTGGTCGCGCACCGCCACCAGCGCCCGGCCGTCGCGGGAGCGCATCAGGTTGGTGGCGAGCACGAAGGTCAGCACCAGGTAGGCGAGCACCACGTAGAAGTAGCGGTGGTCGGTGTCGAAACTGAACCCGAGGATCGAGAAGGGGTCCGCCGCCGTACCGGCGACGCCCCCGGTGAACCAGTTCGCCCGGGCGAAGAAGTCCTGCAGGATGTACTGCGCCGCGAGCGTCGCGATAGCGAGGTAGAGGCCCTTGAGCCGGGCCGCCGGCAGGCCGAAGATCAGGCCGACCGCGGTCGTCATCACGCCGGCGAGCGGGATCGCGAAGAAGACGGGAATCCCGTAGTTGTTCGACAGCCAGGCGGAGGCGAAGGCGCCGAAGCCGAAGAAGGCCGCGTGCCCGATCGAGATCTGCCCGGTGAAGCCGACCAGGATGTTGAGGCCCAACGCCGCGACCGCGAAGTAGCCGATCTGGATCAGCAGGCTCAGCCAGTAGCGGTCCAGCACCAGGGGGGCGCAGCAGAGCAGCGCCAGCCCCGCCCAGACCGCGTAGCGGCTGCCGGCGGTGGGGAAGATGGTGGTGTCGGCGGCGTACGTGGTGCGGTAGTCGCCGGCGGGGATCAGGCTCTGGGTCGCCATCAGACGCGCTCGATGTCGCGGGTGCCGAACAGGCCGTAGGGCTTGATCATCAGGATCACCACCAGGACGTAGAAAGGAACGATCTCGTAGAGGTTGCCCCAGTGCAGGTACTGGCCGTCGACGTATTGCGCGACGTTCTCCAGCACCCCGATGACGAGGCCGCCGATGACCGCGCCGACGACCGAGTCGAGCCCGCCGAGGATGACGGCCGGAAACACCTTGATGCCGTAGAGCGACAGGGCGGACGACACGCCGTTGACGATGCCGACCACGATGCCGGCGACCGACGACACCACCGCCGAGATCGCCCAGGCGAGCGCGAAGACGTTGCGCACCGAGATGCCGAGGGATTGGGCCACCTGCTGGTTGAAGGCGGTGGCCCGCATGGCGAGCCCGTGCTTCGAATACTGGAAGAACCAGGCGAAGCCCGCCATCATGGCGACGGAGATGCCGAGGCTCATCAGGTACACGGTCTGGATCTCGAGCCCGAGGAACGACACCGACTGGGTCTGGAAGATCGGCGGGAAGGGCTGGGCGAAGACGCCGAACAGCCACTTGCACAGGGCCTGGAAGAAGATCGACAGGCCGATCGTCACCATGATGACCGAGATGATCGGCTCGCCGATCAGGGGTCTCAGCACCACCACCTGGATGGCGATGCCGAAGACCAGCATGAACGCGAAGGTGATCCCCATGCCGACGAGGAACGGCAGCTGGTAGGTGGTGAGCAGCCACCAGCACACCCAGGCGCCGATCAGCAGGAACTCGCCCTGCGCGAAGTTCACGACCTGGCTCGCCTTGTAGATCAGCACGAAGCTCATCGCGACCACGCCGTAGAGGGCGCCGACGATCAGCCCGTTGACCACGAGCTGGAGCAGGAGATGGGTGTTCATGGGCGCGAGCCCCTTCTCAAGCGAGCCCTATTCGGCGGCGGCGAGGATGGCGGGGGCCGCCGTGAGGTCGATCACCGGCAGGGTGGTGCGGATGCGCTGGGTCGTGCCGTCCTGGAACCGGATCACCGTATCGACCCGGTAGCTCGGCGCGCCGGCATAGATCGTGTCGATCAGGTCGGCGTATTTCTCGTTGATCACGCCGCGGCGGACCTTGCGGGTGCGGGTCAATTCGCCGTCGTCGGCGTCGAGCTCCTTGTAGAGGAGCACGAACTTGGCGACGCGCTGCACGTCGGTGAGCCCGGCATTGACCTTCTCGACCTCACGGCGGATCAGCTCGATCACCGCAGGCTTCGAGGCGAGGTCGGAATAGGTCGTGAAGGCGATGCGGTTCTTCTCGGCCCACTTCGCCACCACCGCGTAGCGGATGCAGACCAGCGCCGCCAGGTACTCGCGCCCGGCGCCCAGGATCACGGCCTCGGCCACGTAGGGCGAGAACTTCAGCTTGTTCTCGATGTATTGCGGCGAGAAACGTTCGCCGTGGATGTTGACGGCGAGGTCCTTGATCCGGTCGATGACGACGAGCTCGCCCTTCCTGTCGACGTAACCGGCGTCCCCGGTGTGCATCCAGCCGTCGCGCACGTCGCTCGGGGTGTCGGGACCGGCCTTGTAGTAGCCGTGGAACATGTTGGCGTGGCGCGCCAGCACCTCGCCGATGCCGTTACGGTCGGGGTCGAGCACCCGGATCTCGATGCTGTCGTCGAACGGCACGCCGACCGTGTCGAAATCGACCGTCTTCCCCCGGTGCAGGGTGTAGGCGCCGAGCGTCTCGGTCTGGCCGTAGAGCTGGCGCAAGGGCACGCCCATGGCGCGAAAGAACCGGAACGTGTCGGGGCCGAGCGCCGCGCCGCCGGTCGCGGCGGACGTGAGCCGCGTGAAGCCGAGCCGGTCGCGGAGCGCCCGGAACAGCAGGGCCTCGGCGGCCGCGGAGTGCGTGCCCTGGTCGAGGGCCGCGAGCCCCATCTTCATGCCGCGCTCGTAGAGGGCGCGCTTGAAGGGAGAGGCGTCCATCATCCGGGCACGCACGTCGGCGGCGACCGCCTCCCAGACCCGGGGAGCGAACAGCACGAAGGTCGGGGCGATCTCCCGGAAATCGTGCATGAGCGTGTCGGCATCCTCGACGAAGTTGACCTTCATGCGAGAGAGGAGCGCCTGGCCGAGCGCGTAGACCTGCTCCATGATCCAGGGCAGCGGCAGCACCGAGACGTAGTCGTCCTGCGGCCCCTTCGGGTCGGCGGCGAGGTAGCGGGCGCAGTGGCGCAGGACCCGCCCGCCGCTCAGCATCGCGAGCTTCGGCCGCGCCGTGGTGCCCGACGTGGTGCAGAGGATCGCCACCGCCTCGGCATCGGTGGCGTCGACCATGCGGTCGTAGAGGCCGGGATCGGCGGCGTGCATCGCCTCGCCGCGGGCGGCGAGCGCGTCGGCCGAGATCAGCCGGGGATCGTCGTACTTGCGCATCCCGCGGGGGTCGCAATACACGATATGGCGCAAGCTCGGCACCTGATCGGCGAGGTTCAGGAGCTTGTCGACCTGCTCCTCATCCTCGGCGATCACCGCCTTCACCTCGGCGAAGGCCAGCAGATACTGGACCTCGTCCTCGAGCGCGTCGCGGTAGAGGCCGAGCGACAGGGCGCCGAGAGCGTGGGCGGCGATCTCGCCGGCCACCCAGTCGGGCCGGTTGTCGCCGATGAGCCCGACGACGTCGCCGCCGTCGATGCCGAGATCGGACAGGCCGAGCGCGAAGGCGCGGGTGCGGGCGTGGTACTCGCCCCACGTCGTCGGGCGCCACAGCCCGAAGATCTTTTCGCGGAGCGCCACCTCGTCCGGATGCGCGGCGGCGTTGCGGCGCAGCAGCTTCGGGAAGGTGTCGGCGGCTTGCGCGATCGCAGCGAAATCGGTCGTCACGACGCGGCCCTCGCGGGTTCGAGGGTTGCGGGCTCGTCGTCATCCTCGCCGAGATAGGCCTTGCGGACGTGCGGATCGGCGAGCACCGCCTCGGGGCGGCCAAGCGCGATGCGGCGGCCGAAATCGAGCACCATGACGCGGTGCGAGATGTCCATGACCACGCCCATGTCGTGCTCGATCATCACGACGGTCATGCCGAACTCCTCGTTGAGGTCGACGATGTAGCGGGCCATGTCCTCCTTCTCCTCGAGGTTCATGCCGGCCATCGGTTCGTCGAGGAGGATCAGCTTGGGCTCGAGCGCCATGGCGCGGGCGAGTTCCACCCGCTTGCGCAAGCCGTAGGAGAGGGTGCCGGCCGGCGCCTTGCGGTAGGCCTGGAGGTCGAGGAAATCGACGATCTCCTCCACCCGGCGGCGATGCGCCAGTTCCTCGCTCCGCACCCCCGGCAGCCAGTAGAGCGAGCCGGTGACGAAGTTGTTGCGCATCAGGTGGTGGCGCCCGACCAGGATGTTGTCGAGCACGCTCATGTGGTGGAACAGCGCGAGGTTCTGGAAGGTCCGGCCGATGCCGAGCTTCGGGCGCTGGTTCGGCGTCGCCTTCGTGATGTCGCGGCCGTCGAGCAGGATCTGGCCCTCGGACGGCTTGTAGCGGCCCGAGATGCAATTGATCATCGAGGTCTTGCCGGCGCCGTTGGGGCCGATGATCGAAAAGAGCTCGCCCTTCTCGACCGCGAAGCTGACATCCGTCAGCGCCTTCACGCCGCCGAAGCGCAACGAGATCTGGCGAACCGCAAGGGTTTCCGCCACGCCTGACCCTCCCTGGGATGGCGGCCGCGCTCGTGTCCGGCGCCGCTCTGCCTGTGGCGGATGCCCGGTATGCGTCCGGGTCATTCGCCTTGAAAATACGTTCGACTGTTTTTTTCCGAGCGTCAAGTGCTACACTGGCGCGACGAAAGTCGAGGGGCGGTCAGCCCCGCGAGGGCAGGATCAAGGGCAGCATGGCGCGTATCGCAGGCTCGTCGGGACCGCGGACCGAGGAGGCCATCCGGCGGGCGGGGCTCAGCCTCATCGCCACCCACGGCTACGCCGCGATGAGCCTGCGCCAGCTCGCGGCCGAGGTCGGCATCCAGCAGGGCTCGCTCTACAACTACTTCCGCAACAAGCAGGAATTCCTGTTCGACCTCATCCGCGGCCACATGCTCGATCTGCACGCCGCGCTCGATGCGGCGCTGCTGGCGGAGGGCAGCGCGGAAGCGCGACTGACCCGGTTCACCGAGTTCCACGTCGCCTACCACGTCGCGCGGCCGCAGGAGGTGTTCATCTGCTACTCGGAGCTGCGCAGCCTCGAGCCCGACAACCTCGCCGCCGTGGTGGCGATGCGGCGCGACTACGAGCGCAAGCTCGGCGACATCCTGGACCACGGCCGCGCCACCGGCGAGTTCCGCCTCGCCGATACCCGCATGGCGACGCTCGCCATCCTCGCCATGCTGTCGGGCATCTGCACCTGGTACAAGCCGGGCGGGCGCCTCTCGACCGACGGGCTGCAGCAGATCTTCACCGGCATGGTCCTGGCGCTCGCCCATGGCGAGACGCAGGCGCTCGCCCATGGCGCGATGCAGGGCGAGGTCGCGGAGCCCGTCGCGGTGCCGGTGCGCCGACGCGGGCCCCTGCGGGCCGGGGTCGGGTAGGCCGCCGCATCGTCTATCGACCGTGCAGCCGGCGACGCCGGACCGCGCGAGCGGCCGCATCTCCGCATAGGCTGCCGCAGCGGCAAGATTTCGGCGAGCATCCGAACGTCGCCACAAGAGCTAACAATATAAACCAGGTCTTCACTTCCCGACCTCTATTTCCCGGCGGACATCCGGCAGGGTCCGGATCCGGAGTGGCCGCCCCATGTTCGTGCTCACCCTTCCCCGCAAGTTCGCGCTGCTGATCGCGCTCGCCGCCACGAGCCTGGTCGCCTTGGGCGGGATCGCGCTCAACCATCAGTACGAGGCGATGCTGGCGCAGCGCATCGAGCGCCTGTCGCTCATCACCGAGGCCGCCGCCAACCTCGTCGAGCGCTACCGGCAGAAGGCGGTCAAGGGCGAGATCACCGAGGCGGCGGCCCGCGAGGCCGCGCTCGCCGACATCGCCGCGATGCGGCACGGGCGCGACAACTACCTGTTCGTGAACGACAGCGCCGGCACGGTGATCGCGCATCCGGCCGCCAAGGTGGTCGGTCGCAACCTCATGGGCGTGACCGACCCGACGGGGTTCCGCTACGTCGCAGACGTGATGCCGCGAGCCAAGCGCGACGGCGCGGCGACCTTCCGCTACACCTGGATTCCCGAGGGCGAGACCGCGGCGGTGCCGAAGATCGGGCTCTTCCGCCTCTACGCGCCCTACGATTTCTACATCGGGACCAGCGACTACGTCAGCGACCTGCGGGCGATGGTCGTCGCCCAGGCCGAGCGCCTCGCCCTCGCGGCCCTCGTCATCGTGCTCGTCCTCGGCGGCGCCTCGCTGATGATCGTCCGCTCGATCGTGCGGCCGATGGAGCGCCTGCGCGCCGCGATGACCGCGCTGTCGGAGGGACGCACCGACCTCGCGGTGCCGGAGACCGGGCGGCGCGACGAGGTCGGGGCGATGGCCCGCACCGTGCTGGTCTTCCGCGACAACGCGATCGAGCGCGAGCGGCTGCGGGGCGAGAGCGACGCCGAGGAGCTGCGGCGGATGCGCCGCGCCGCCGCGCTCGACGCGCTGATCCGGGGCTTCGAGGACGCGATCACCGGCGTGGTCGGGACCGTGGCGACCGCCGTGCGGGACCTGCGCGGCACCGCCGAGACCATGACGGCGACCGCCCGCGAGACCGCCGTGCAATCCACCACCGCGGCGACCGCCGCCGAGCAGGCCTCGTCGAATGTCGGCACCGTGGCGGTGGCGGCCGAGGAGCTCGGCGCCTCGGTCCAGGAGATCGGCCGCCAGGTCGACAGCTCGGCCCGGCTGGCGCGATCCGCCGTCGCGGAGGCCGGGCAGACCGCCCATCAGGTCCGGGCGCTGACCGAGGCCACCGCCCGCATCGGCGACGTCGTCGGGCTGATCTCGTCGATCGCCGCGCAGACCAATCTCTTGGCGCTCAACGCCACCATCGAGGCCGCCCGCGCGGGGGCCGCCGGCCGCGGCTTTGCCGTGGTGGCCGCGGAAGTGAAGGAGCTCGCCGGCCAGACCGCGAAGGCGACGGAAGAAATCACCTCGCAGATCGCCGCGATCCAGGCCTCGACCGGGCAGGCGGCCGGCGCGATCGGGACGATCACCGCGCGGATCGAGGAGATCTCCGGCGTCGCGACCTCGATCGCCGCGGCGGTCGAGGAGCAGGGCGCGGCGACCCAGGAGATCGTCCGCAACATCGCGCAGGCGGCGGACGGCACCGGCGAGGTCACCGGCAACATCGCCGGGGTGGCGGGCGCCGCCGAGGCGACGGGAGCGGCCGCCTCCCGGGTCCTCGCCTCGGCCTCCGATCTGTCGCGCCAGTCCGAGGCCATCTCGGCGGAGGTCGATCGCTTCCTGGCCCAGGTCCGGGCGGCCTGACGCCCCACGCGGGAGTGGACGGCCGCCCAAGCCCGGCGGCCCCAAGCCCGGCGGCCGCCCGAGCCCGGCCGCCCCTGCCCTCAGCCCACCGGCCGCTCGTCGGCGATGACCTTGCCGTCGTTCGGCAGGCTGCCGGGGGCCACGACCTCGACGGTGCCGCGCAGCTTCGTCACCGCCCGCAGGGTCTCGGACACCGCCTCCGCCAGGGCGGTGTCCGTGCTCCCGGCCTCGGCCCGCAGCGTCATGGCGTCGGCCTCGCCGGCCCGGGTCACCACCAGGCGCAGGCGGCCGAGCTCGGGGTGGCGGCGGGCGATCTCGGCGACCTGCTCGGGGCGCACGAACATGCCCTTCACCTTGGCGGCCTGGTCGGCCCGGCCCATCCAGCCGCGGATGCGGGCGCCGCCCGGCAGGGCCGCCGTGAGGTCGCCGAGCGCGTAGCGGATCAGCGGCCGGTCGAGGTCGAGCACCGTGACGACGATCTCGCCGACCTCGCCCTCCGGCACCGGATCGCCGGTGCCGGGGCGCACGATCTCGAGGATCAGCCCGTCGGCGACGAGGAGACCCGGCTCTCCCGGCGTCTCGTAGGCGATGAAGCCGACATCGGCGGTCGCGTAGGCTTGGGCGGCGGCGATGCCGCGCTCCCGGAACTCGGCCTGCAGCGAGGGCGGGAAGGCGGCGCCCGAGACCAGCGCCTTGGTGAGCGACGACACGTCCCGCCCGGCCGTCTGGCCCGAATCGAGCAGCACCTTGAGGAAGTCCGGCGTGCCGACGTAGCCGGCGGGCCGGTAGGCCTCGATCAGGTCGAGCTGCTGCTCGGTGTTGCCGGGCCCGGCCGGGATCACCGCGCAGCCGAGCGCCCGGGCGGCGGTGTCGAAGATGAAGCCGCCCGGCGTGAGGTGGTAGCCGAAGGTGTTGAGGACGACCTCGCCGGCCCGGAAACCCGCGGCCCTGAGCGCGGGCGCACCGCCCCACGGATCCTCGCCCGACCGCTGCGGCTCGAAGATCGGCCCCGGCGAGGTGAACAGGCGGGCAAATCCCCCGGCCGCCCCCGGCACGAAGCCGCCGAAGGGCAGGGCCTCGCGCTGGCGCGCCGGCATCTCGCCCTTGCGCAGCACCGGCAGGCGGGCGAGCGCGGCGCGGTCGGTGACGGCGGCGGGGTCGATGCCGGCGAGGTGCGTGGCGTAGGCCGGGGCCTTCAGGGCGGCTGCGAGGGCGGCCGGAAGGCGCGCGAACAGCGCGGCGGGGTCCCGGGTCTCGGTATCGGGCATGAAGGGGCGTCCTCCCGGAGATGAGCCCGCGCGTTGGCCGCGCGGTGCGTCAGGATCGATGGGGCCAGGCTGTTTCGTCGGAGCGCGGGCATTCGCGCCGGGCGGGCCGCCGCGACGCGCGCGACGATGGCCGTCCCGGCCGCATCCTACGACAGCGTGGGCGATCTCGACAGTCGGTCTCGGGGGAACGCCCGCCGGGGCGCCGCCCGCAAGACCGGTCAGGACGGACGGGGCTCGGCTCCGGCATGGTGATCGGCATGGACCGACCGCCCACCCCCGACCTCGTCGCCGACACCCTCGCCTGGATCGAGGGCCGGCTCGACGAGCGCCTGACGCTCGCGCGCCTCGCCGACCGGGCGGGGCTCTCGCCCTACCACTTCTCGCGCCTGTTCACCGCCCGGATGGGTCTCGCGCCGATGGCGCATGTCCGCGCGCGCCGCCTGGTGCGGGCGGCCCGGCGCCTCGCCGCCGAGCCCGGCCTGCGGCTCGTCGACCTCGCCCTCGAATCCGGCTTCGAATCCCAGGAAGCCTTCACCCGCGCCTTCGGGCGCCACTTCGGCACCAGCCCCGGCCGGTTCCGCCGCGGCCTCGCCCCACCCGACGGAGATCCACCGATGCCGCATCCCGCCGAGCGCTCCCGCGCCGTCGCCCGCCTGCCCGGCCTCGTCACCCGCGATGCCTTCACGGTCGCCGGCCCGACCCGGCGCTTCGATCCGGCGACCGCCGCGACCATCCCGGACCTGTGGTCGCGCCTGATCCGAGCCCTGCCGTTCGTCGACGGGCAGGTGCCGAGCTGGTCCACCTACGGCGTCGTCTGGAGCGTCGACCGGCAGGAGGGCAGCTTCGACTACATGGCCGGCGTCGGTGTGCGGGCGGACGGCCCCCTGCCCGCGGGCTTCGTGCGGAAAACCATCCTGGCGGCGACCTACGCGGTCTTTCGCATCACCCTCGACGGCACCGCCCTGCCCCCTCAGGTGAAGGGCGCCATGGCGACGATCTGGGGCGAGCTGATCCCGGCCTCGGGGCTCGCGGTGGCCGACAGCCCGGATTTCGAGCTCTACGACGGCCGCTTCGCCCCCGACCGGCCGGGGACCGTCATCAACGTGCACGTGCCCGTCATGGCGTGAGGCGGCTCGCGATCGGCGCGGCGGCCGCCCCTTGCCGCCCATGCCCTTGCCGCCCATGCCCTTGCCGCCCATGCCCTTGCCGCCCATGATCGACATCTTGGAAACGATCGGTTTCGATCGTTTCTATTTTCAAACAGAAACAGCGGGGACACACTGCCTCCATCGACACCGCGCCGCCGGGCGCCCCGATGGAGACGTTCGATGAGCAAGCCGTACAATCGCCTCGACCTCGACCAGGCCGTCGTCCTCCTGGTCGACCATCAGGCCGGCCTGATGTCGCTGGTGCGCGACATCGATCCCGACCGGTTCAAGAACAACGTGCTGGCGGTGGCCGACCTCGCCGCCTACTTCGAGCTCCCGACCATCCTCACCACCAGCTTCGAGGACGGCCCGAACGGCCCGATCATGCCGGAGCTGAAGGCGAAGTTCCCGGACGCGCCGTTCATCGCCCGCCCGGGCCAGATCAACGCCTGGGACAACCCCGATTTCGTCGCCGCCGTGAAGGCGACGGGGCGCAAGCAGCTCGTCATCGCGGGCGTCGTCACCGAGGTCTGCGTCGCCTTCGTGGCCCTGTCGGCGATCGCGGAGGGCTACGAGGTCTTCGCCGTCACGGACGCCTCCGGCACCTTCAACCCGCTGGTGCGCGACGGAGCCTGGAACCGGATGTCGGCGGCCGGCGTGCAGCTGGTGAACTGGTTCGCGGTCGCCTGCGAGCTGCACCGCGACTGGCGCCGGGACGTCGAGGGACTGGCGACGCTGCTCGGCGACCACATCCCGGACTACCGCAACCTGATGACGAGCTACGCCGCCCTGCGGCCGCGGGCCCCCGGCGCCTGATCCGGCGCGTAGCCGGGACCGCGTCCGGCGGAGCCGAGGTCACGACCTCCCGGGCACGGCCTCCGCCTTCCGCCAGCGCAGCAAGCGCCCGTCGATCGCCACCAGACCGGCGCCGATCAGCGCCATGCCGAGGAGCTGGCGTCCCACCACCGGCTCGCCCAGCACCAGGGCGCCGAGGATGAGCGCCGAGACCGGGATCAGGAAGGTGACGAGCATCAGGTTCGTCGCCCCGGCGCTCGCCAGCAGGCGGAAGAAGATCACGTAGGCCAAGGCGGTCGAGAGCGCGGCGAGGCCGACGACCGCCGCGACTACCGGGACGGGGGGCAGCGCCAGGGTCCAGGGCCGGTCGACCACGAGGGCGACGGGCAGCAGCAGGGCGGTCGCGGCCGTCACCTGGCCGGCGGCGGCCGCGAGCGGCGGGATGCCCATGCGCTTGAACCGCCGCCCGTAGATTCCGGCAAAGGCGTAGGAGAGGGCCGCGAGCAGGATCGCGCCCTGCGCCAAGAACTCCGCGCCGAGGCCGGCGAGCAGCGAGGGCCCGATCATCACGGCGACGCCCGCGAGACCCGCCAGCACGCCGGCGAGGCGGTGGGCCGTCAGGCGCTCGTCGGTGGTGAGGAGATGCGCCACCACCACGCCGAAGAGCGGCGTCGTGGCGTTGAGGATCGCCGCGAGGCCCGAGGCGATGTGGGTCTGGCCCCAGGCGATGAGGCAGAACGGCACCGCGTTGTTGAGGAAGGCCGCCCCCAGGAAGGCGCGCCAGGTCGCGGCACCCCGCGGCATCGGCAGGCCCCGCAGCCGCAGCACCGCGGCGAGGATCACGGCCGCGAGGCCGACGCGCAGGACCACCAGGGTGAGGGGCGGCAGCGCCGACAGGGCGACCCCGACGAAGAAGAACGAGCCTCCCCACAGGACCGAGAGGCCGAGGAGCAGGCCCCATTCGGCGGAGGTCATCGGGCGGTTGGCGACGGTCTGCATCGAATTCTCCGGGCGAGGACGCCCCACCTTGGCGCACGGGATGCCTCAGCGGCATCCCGGTCCTTGCGGTGCAATCCGCCCGGCGCTCAATCGCGCCAGAACGGCTTGTCCGCCTCGCGCATCGCGTCGGCCCGCGACAGGCCGACATCCTTGAGGAGCCCGTCGGGGCAGGCCATCAGGGCGCGGCGCTCGCGGCGGCGGTCGGCCCAGAGCTCGAGCCGTTCGATGAGCGCGACGGGGTCGCGCCGGCGCGCCGGCGCGAGGCGGAGGGTGGGAACGAGGCGCAGGTTTCCTCGGCCAGCGACGAGGCTCGTCATGGCTCTCTCCAGGTCGGACGATCGGGTTCGTGAGGGAGAGATTGCCTTTCGGGCACCGCGCGCGCAAACCAGATCGCCTCGTCCTTCGCCTCAGGAAATCTGGGCCAGCGGGAGATCTGCACCATGGCTCTCGATCTCGGACCCCGCCGCCGCCTGCCGCCGCTCAACGCCGTGCGGGCCTTCGAGGCCGCCTCGCGCCACGCGACCTTCCACGAGGCCGGGGACGAGCTCGGGGTCAGCGCCGGAGCGGTGGCCCAGCAGGTGAAGATCCTGGAGGGCTGGTTCGGCCTTCCCCTGTTCCGCCGCCTGCCGAGCCGCGGCGTCGCCCTGACGCCGGCCGGCCAGCGCTTCGCGGCCGCCGCCGGCGAGGTCCTGGACCAGCTCGCCGAGGCGAGCGCCCGGCTGCAGCGCCTGGGCCGGGACCACGTGCTCACGGTGAGCACCACCCATTCCTTCGCCAGCCTGTGGCTGATCCCGCGCATCGGCAGCTTCCGCGCGCGGCATCCCGACCTCGACGTGCGGGTGGTCGCCAACAACCGCCTGGTCGATTTCGCCCGCGACGACGCGGACCTGGCGATCCGGCACGGGCGCGGCCGCTATCCGGGCCTACGCTCCGACCTCCTGATGCACGACGTGGTGTTTCCGGTCTGCAGTCCGCATCTTCGCGACGGCTCGCCGCCGCTGCGCACGCCCGAGGACCTGGCGCGCCACACCCTGCTGCACGACGACGACCCGATCGACCTCGAGGCGGTGGGCTGGCCGCAATGGCTCGCCGCCGCCGGGGTTCCCGGCATCGACGCCTCGCGCGGCCCCCGCTTCACCCACACCTTCATGGTGCTGCAATGCGCCACCGCCGGCGGCGGGGTCGGCCTCGCCACGCGGGTGCTCGGGGGCGACCTCGTCGCCGGCATCGGGCAGGGCGCGACCGGCCTGGTGCGGCCCTTCCCCGACGAGGTGGCGAGCCCCTACGGCTTCTTCCTCGTCACGCCGACCGAGACCGACGCCCCGAAGGTGGCCTCGTTCCGCGCATGGATCACCGCGCAGGCGGAGGAGTGGGGCCGGTGAGGGCGGGCGCCTTTGCGTCGCCCGACCACGAGACGCCGCGCCCGTCGCCGAGCAGGATCCAGGTGCCGGGATCGGGCTGCGGCCGGCCGGGCAGCAGGCCGCGCAGGGCGGCGGCGAGGCGAGAGAACCAGGACGACATCATCGAACGCGACTCCGCGGCGGCAAGGCGGCAGCAGGGGGGTCCCCCGGATGGAGCAAGCGTTGTGCCGCGCCAACCCGACCGGTTCCATGATCGGGCGTCCCGATTCCTTGACCCCGCGTCCGCGGCGGTCGCCGCCGGTCAGTCCCGCAGGGCGGCGTGCGCGGCGAGGAAATCGACGAAGCAGCGGATGCGCCGGGACAGCCGCTCCTGCCCGGCATAGAGCGCGTGGATGTCCTCGGCGTCGCCGGGGCTGAAGGCTTCCAGCACCGGCACGAGGCGGCCGGCCAGGAGATCGTCCTCGACGTGGAAGCGGGCGAGGCGGGCGAGCCCCGCCCCGCCGAGCGCCATCCGCCGCGCCACCTCGCCGGAATTGCCCAGGAAGTTGCCGCGCACCGGCCGCTGCGACACCGCCCCGTCGACGAGGAACGGCCAGGTGTCGAGGGAGCGGCGGAAGCTGAAGGCGAGGCAGTTGTGGTCGGCGAGGGCGTCCGGATGGGCGGGCGTGCCGGCCCGCGCGAGATAGGCCGGCGAGGCCACCACCGCGAGGCGGCTGCGGCCGAGGCGCCTGGCCCGCAGGCTCGTGTCGCGCAAGGGGCCGATGCGGATCGCCACGTCGGCCCGGGCCTCGACGAGATCGACCACGTCGTCGGTGAGGGCGAGGTCGACCCGCATCCTGGGATGCTCGGCGAGGAAGCGCGGCAGCACCGGCAGGATCACCTTCGTGCCGAACGGCACCGAGGCGTTGACCCGCAGGAGGCCGGTCGGCACCGCGGCCTCGCGGCCGAACCCGTCCTCGATCGCGGCGAACTCGGCGATCAGCTCGGCGGCCCGGCGCAGGTAGAGCTCGCCCTCCGGCGTCAGGGTCATCGACCGGGTGGTGCGCCGGATCAGGGCGACGCCGAGGCGCGCCTCCAGCCGCGCCACCGCCCGGCTCACCGCCGAGGGCGTGCGCCGCAGCGCCTTGGCGGCGGCCGCGAAGCTGGCGCGCCGCGCCACCTCGACGAAGGCCTCCATCTCGCCCAGGCGGTTGTCCATGGCCGGTCCATTGGTGCGTCCGATGCACGAGTATCGTGCCGGCCCGCGCGCTGGTCATCAATCGCCGGCATCGTCATCTCGGGGTCTTCTTGCACGGAGACCACAGCCATGGACCTCAGGATCGGCGGCCGGACCGCCCTCGTCACCGGTGCCACCGCGGGCATCGGGCTCGCCATCGCCCGCCGCCTGGCGGCGGAGGGCGCCACGGTGGTGCTGCCCGGACGCAACCGGGACAAGCTCGACGCGGCGGCGCGATCGATCGCGGCCGAGCCCGG
Organism: Methylobacterium ajmalii; assembly: GCF_016613415.1. GTDB lineage: Bacteria > Pseudomonadota > Alphaproteobacteria > Rhizobiales > Beijerinckiaceae > Methylobacterium > Methylobacterium ajmalii. Next base: position 15,442 of record NZ_JACWCT010000036.1, read on the forward strand.
CGCGACGCCGCCCCGCACGGTGCAGGCCGACCCGGCGACCGCCGAGGGCGCGGCGGCGCTGATCGCGGCGGTGCCGGAGGTGGACATCCTCGTCAACAACCTCGGCATCTACGAATCGAAGGCCTTCGAGGCGATCACCGACGCGGACTGGCACCGCCTGTTCGAGGTCAACGTGGTCTCGGGGGCGCGGCTCGCCCAGGCCTACTTCCCCGGCATGCTGGCGCGGAACTCCGGACGGATCGTGTTCGTGTCGAGCGAATCCGGCCTCGTGCCGCCGCCCGACATGCTGCACTACGCGGTGTCGAAGACCGCCCAGCTCACCATCGCGCGGGGCCTGGCGCAGCGCACGCGGGGCACCGGCGTGACGGTGAATTCCGTGCTACCCGGCCCGACCCGCTCGGAGGGCATCGTCGACTTCCTGAAGAGCGTCGCCTCCGATCCGGACGCCCCGGCGGCGGCGCTCGAAGAAGAATTCTTCCGGGTCCACCGCCCGCTCTCGCTGCTCGCCCGGATGATCGAGCCCGACGAGATCGCCGGCCTCGTCGCCTACCTGGCGAGCCCGCTCGCCGCCGCCACCAACGGCGCGAGCCTGCGGGTCGAGGGCGGGATCGTGCCGACCATCGCCTGAGCACGCCCGCGGCGTAAAGCGTGGCCGTACCGGCGAAACCGGGTGCAGGCTCGGCCGTTGAGGGGAATGCCCGCTACGGAAGGCCCCGCCCGGTTGCTCCGCGTCCTCACCTACAACGTCCGCCGCTGCCTCGGCGGCGACGGCCGCATCGACCCGGCGCGCATCGCCGCGGTGATCGCCGCCTGCCGGGCCGACGTGGTGGCGCTCCAGGAGCTCGATGTCGGGCGCGCCCGCTCCGGCGGGATCGACCAGGCGGAGGCGATCGCCGCCCGGCTCGGGATGCGCTCGCACTTCCACCCGGCGCTGCGGGTGATGGAGGAGCTCTACGGCGACGCGATCCTGACCGCCCTCCCCTGCCGGCTGGTGCGGGCGGAGGGGCTGCCGGAACGGGCCGGCCGCGAGCCGCGCGGCGCGCTCTGGGCGGCCGTCGCCGTCGGCGACGCCGAGGTGCAGGTCGTCACGACCCATCTCGGCCTCGGCCGGCACGAGCGGGCGGCGCAGACCGACGCGCTCCTCGGCCCGCGCTTCCTCGGCGATCCGGCCTGCCGCGATCCCGTGGTGCTGCTCGGCGACTTCAACGCCCTGCCGGGCTCGGCCGTCCACCGCCGCCTCTCGGAGCGCCTGCCCGACGCGGAGGGCAGCGTCCGCCGGGCCTGGGCCCGGCCGACCTTCCCGGCCCGCCTGCCGCTCCTGCGCATCGACCACGTCTTCGTCAGCCGCGGCGTCGCGGTGCGGGAGGTGCGCCGGGTCCAGGGCCGGCTCGCCCGGACCGCCTCCGACCACCTGCCCCTCGTCGCCGACCTCGACCTCGCGCCCGCCGTCGCGCCCCGCCACACCGCGCTCCGGGAGGAACCCGCGTGACGACCCCACACGACCACGACACGCGCGACAAGACCTCCGGTCGGCGCCGGTTCTGGACCATCCTCGCCACGCTCGTCAGCGTCGTGCTCGGCGGCTACCTGCTCTACCGCACGCTGTCCGGCTACAGCCCGGGCCAGCTCGTCGATGCGGTGCGGGCCGTGCCGGCGAGCCGGCTCCTCGCGGCCGGAGGCTTTGCCGCCGCGAGCTATCTCTGCCTCACCGGCATCGACTGGCTGGCCTTGCGCGCCGCCGGCACGCCCCTGCCCTACCGGCGGGTGGCGCTCGCCGCCTTCATCAGCCTCTCGCTCGGCCACAGCATCGGGTTCGCGGGCCTCAGCAGCGGGGCGATCCGCTACCGCTTCTACACCCGCTGGGGGCTCGGCACCGCGGACGTCGCCAAGGCGGTCCTGTTCTGCGGCGTCACCGTGGCGGTCGGCCTGATGGCGCTCGGCGCAGTCGCGGTGCTGGTCCATCCGGGCCTCGCCCGGGAGGTGACGGGGCTCGGCACCGGCGCCGTCCTGGCGGCGGGGCTGGCCTGCGCGGCTTTCGTCGCGGGCTATCTCGGCCTCGCCGCCTGGTGGCGCAAGCCGCTCACCTTCCGGCGCTGGTCGATCGAGATGCCGCCGCTGCCGCTCGCCGCCGCGCAGGTGGCCCTGGGGGCCGTCAACTTCGCCCTGGTCTCGGCCTGCCTGCACCAGGTGCTCATGGCGGTCTCCGACGTCGGCTACCTCGCCGTCGCCTCGGTCTTCGTCATCGCCAACGCGGCGGTGCTCATCACCCACGTCCCCGGCGGCGTCGGGGTGATCGAGAGCGTGGTCGTGCACCTGCTGCCGAAGACCGACGTCATCGGCCCGCTGATCGCGTTCCGGTGCATCTACTTCCTCGTCCCGCTGGCGCTCGGCCTCGTCGCCTTCGCGGCGACCGAGGCGGTGTTCCGGTGGCGGGATGCGGGGAGGGCGGGCGCCGCTACCCCGTCCCGAACGGCCGCTCAGGGTCGAGCAGCTCGGAGCTGACCAGGGGGTCGAGCAGGCCCTCCTCCTCCGGCACCTCGCAGACCCGCAGGCTGCGGGGACCGCCCATGTGGCGCCGGATCGCCGCGATCAGGCCGTCCCGCTCGGCGGCCTCCGCCAGCACCTCGGGCGCGACGCCCAAATGCTCGGCCGCCAAGCGGTCGCGCAAGGACAGAATCGCCCGGCGCTCCTCGGGGGTCCGGGCCTCGACCGCGAGGTCGCACTCGGTGTCGAGGGCGACCGAGCGGTTGTTGAGGTTCGAGGAGCCGATGCGCAGGAACCCGTCGTCGACGATGACGAGCTTGGCGTGGACCTCGATCTCGCAATCCCCGGCCTCGTCGGTCTCGTCGGCGCCCTGCGCACCCGGCACCACCGGGTAGGCGACGAGCAGGCGCCCGAAGCGGTCGACCGCGCGCAGGCGGCGCAGCACCCGGTCGCGCGGCGTGCCCATGGCGACACGCTCGGTGAAGTTGTGCGAGCGGCGCGTGATCACCACGACGATCTCCGGCCCCTCCTCCGCCGTGAGGTGGGCGGCGAGCGCGTCGGCGACGAAGTCGGCGGTGAGGTACTGCGCCTCAAGGTAGAGGGTCTTCCGCGCGGCAGCGAGCGACGCGGCGGTGAGCGCCGCCGCCTCCTCGACCGAGGGCTCGTCGCCCTGGAGCGGCATGGTGCGGGCGACGGCGACGGGCATGTCGGTGAAGAGCGGCGCCAGATCCGGCGGCCAGACCGGCGCGGCGCCGCGCACGGGCTCCAGCACCTCGCCGGTCGCGGCGCGCCAGCGCTCGCGGGCGATCTCGCCGAGCCGCGCCGCGGCCTCGCCGTCCACCGCCATCTGCAGGTCGTGGACCGGCGGATAGAGTTCCCCGTCGGGGTTCGTGCGCAAGGGGTCGCCGGCTTCGTGGGCCGGGGTGTCCCAGCGCCCGACCGTCAGGTCGATGCCGCCCGCAAACGCGATGCGGTCGTCGATGCAGACGAGCTTCTGGTGGTGGGCGGCGTAGAGCGGGTGATGGGTGTCGAGGCGCAGCTCGACCCGCGGATGGGATTCCCACTCGGCCCCGAACAGGAGCGGCAGAGCCGCGCCCGGCCCGTGCAGGGTGGCGACGCTCCAGACCAGCACCCGCACCTGGAGGTCCGGCCGCCGCGCCGCGAGGTCGCGCAGGAGCGGCCCGAGCGGGGGCGATTCCTCCGGGGACGCGTCGTGGCGCAGGCGGATGCGCCCGTCGAAGTCCCAGCCGACGATCAGGATCGAGGATTGCGCCTGGCGCAGGGCCTCCTCCAGCCGGGCGAAATACTCGGCGGAATCGACCATCACGGCGACCCGCTCGGCCCGCGCCACGCACCAGCAGGTGCGGCCGGGCTGAAACAGGGTCTCGCGCGCGGGCGCGAGGGCCGCGGGTTCGCCGGTCACGGGGTGCTCGTCGCTCATCGGGCCTGTCCGGTCATGAGACGCTCGTTCCCTCCTGCACGCCAAACGGTGTCGAGTGCCGGAACGGCAAGCGGAGCCATCCGTTCCGCATGCCGGCCGCCCACGGGCGATTCCGCCTGCCCGGCCGCCCCCCGGTTCCCAGCGCCGGCCCGCCTCCCTACCTTTGCCGTCGGCAGGCCGGAGGCGATCACCGTTTCGATGCGCAGGACGCTCTCATTCACCGAACGCGACATCCTGCGCAACTGCGGGCACGCCTCCTTCCACGACGGCGCGGGCGACCTGGCGAACGGCCAGGTGCTCGACGTCGAGACGGATGGGGACGGCTACCTCGAGGGCGACGTCGAGAGCCGCAGCGGAAAGACGGTGTACAACGTCTCGATCGAGGTCGAGAGGACGGGCCGCGATACCGTCATCCGCGGGCTCTGCACCTGCCGGGACCGCACCAATTGCCGGCACGTCGCGGCGGTGCTGCTCGGGGCGTTCCGGGGCACCGCCCTGCGCCCCCCGCCCCCGCCGACCCCCGAGACGCGGGCGGCCCGGCTGCTCCAGCTCCGGGACTGCGCCGACCCCGAGGCCCTGCCGGAGGAGCTGGAACGCTGGATCCAGAGCCTCGACCGCGCCCGCCGGACCGGCAGCGAGACGTTTCCGCCCGAGATCGACCGGCGCCTGATCTACGTCCTCCTGGCCCTGCCCGGCCGCGGCGGCACGGCCTCCCGCCTCGGCGTCGCGCCGATGCAGGCCCGGATCCTGAAGAGCGGGGCGCTATCGGCCAAGGCCCGCCCGGTCGAACCCTACGGCGTCGTCCACGCGGCGACCCCGAGTGCCTACCTGCGCCCGTCGGACCTGCGCATCCTCAAGGCCCTCGCCGGGCGGGAGCGCGAGGCCGAGGGCGAGGCGCCGCCGGCCTATCCGCTGCTCGATCGCACCGGCGCCGAGATCCTGGAGCGGGTCCTGGCGACCGGCCGGGCCCGGTTCGGGACCGTGCTGGGACCGGCCCTGGCGGCGGGCCCGCCCCGGCCCGGCCGGATCGACTGGGTCGAGGGCGAGGAGACCCTGACGCCCCACCCGCGCCTCGCGGACGGGGACGGCACGGGCCGAGGGACAGACCAAGAGACCTGCGAAGCGACGGACGACGCGACGGTCCTGGCGCTCGCCGCTCAGCCGCCGGCCTATCTCGACCCGGAGGCCGGGCTCGTCGGGCCGATCGAGGTCGGGATGCCGCCCTACCTCGCCGCCGCCCTCCTGGCGGCGCCGGCCGTGCCGGCGGCCTCGGCGCAG
>NZ_JACWCT010000036.1:20693-60217 GCF_016613415.1 Methylobacterium ajmalii
GGCGCTCAACGCGGCGCTGGCCGCGGCGGTGCCCGGCCTCGCCCTGCGCCTGCCGGAGCCGCCGCGGGAGCGGATCGTCGACACGCCGCCGGTGCCGGTGCTGCGCCTGTTCCAGATCGAGGCGCCGGCACCGTATTTCTACGGCCGGCCGCCGGTGCCGGTGCGCCTCGCGGCGCTCTCGTTCCGCTACGGTCCGGTGGCGGTGCCGTTCGGCGACCCGCGGCAGCGGCCGAGCAAGCTCGCCGGCGGGCGGCTCCACGTCGTGGAGCGCGACGCCCCGGCCGAGCAGCGGGCGGTGGCGCGGCTCCTCGCCCACGGCCTGTCGCCGCTCCAGGAGCGCCGCACGCCCCTGGCCCTCGGCCACGCCCAGCACCAGGCCCATGCCCGGGACTTCCTGCCCGATGCCGGCGAGGAGGCCTGGACCGCGATCCAGGCCGAGGCGCTGCCGGCCCTCGCGGCGGAGGGGTTCGAGATCGGCGCCGATCGCAGCTTCCGCGGCCGGGTGCTGCGCCCGGATGCGGCGGTCGAGTTCGCGATCCACGAGAGCACCGGGATCGACTGGCTCGAACTCGATCTGGGGATCGAGGTCGAGGGCGAGCGCATCCCCCTCGCCGAGCCGGTGGCCGCGCTGCTGGCCCGGCCCGACTTCTCGATCGAGGCGCTCGACGAGGCCTCGCCCGAGCCCGTGATGGTGCCGCTGCCCGACGGGCGGGTGCTGGCGCTGCCGGCGGCCCGGCTCAAGCCGATCCTGCTCGCCCTGCGCGAATTGAGCCTCGGCGGCTCCGGCGAGGGCGGGCGCCTGAGGCTCGGCCTCGTCGACGCCGCCACGCTCGCGGCGCTGGAGCGGGCGAGCCAGGCCGCGATGGTGGCCTGGCGCGGCGGCGAGGCCCTGCGCGCCATGGGCCGGCGGCTGCTCGCCGAGGGCGGCATCCCGCCGGTCGCCCCGCCGGAGAGCTTCCGCGCGCAGCTGCGGCCCTACCAGGCCGAGGGGCTGGCCTGGCTCGCCTTCCTGCGCGAGGCCGGCCTCGGCGGGATCCTCGCCGACGACATGGGGCTAGGCAAGACCGTGCAGGCGCTGGCGCTGATCGCCCGCGAGAAGGCCGAGGGGCGCCTCGACCGGCCGGCCCTCGTGGTCGCGCCGACGAGCCTGATGGCGAACTGGCGCCGGGAGGCGGAGCGCTTCGACCCCGGCCTCGCGGTGCTGGTCCTGCACGGGCTCGGCCGCCGGGAGCATTTCGACGCGATTGCCCAACACGACCTCGTGCTCACCACCTATCCCCTCGTCGCCCGCGACCAGGCGGTGCTCGGCGCGCAGGAGTGGCACCTCCTGGTCCTCGACGAGGCCCAGACGATCAAGAACCCGGACGCGGCGACGACCCAGATCATCCGCTCGCTCGCCGCCCGGCACCGGTTCTGCCTCTCGGGCACGCCGCTGGAAAACAACCTGGCGGAGCTCTGGTCGCTGTTCTCCTTCGCCTGCCCGGGGCTCCTCGGCGAGCGCCGGACCTTCGCGCGGGACTGGCGCACGCCGATCGAGAAGCACGGCGACGCCGAGCGCGGCCGGCTGCTGGCGCGGCGGATCCGGCCGTTCCTGCTGCGCCGGACCAAGGAGGAGGTCGCCCGCGACCTGCCGGCCAAGACCGAGATCACCGAGGAGGTCGAGATGGGCGAGGCCCAGCGCGCCCTCTACGAGTCGATCCGCCTAGCGATGCACGCCCGGGTACGCGAGGCGATCGCCGCCAAGGGCTGGGAGCGCAGCCGGATCGTCGTCCTCGACGCCCTGCTCAAGCTGCGCCAGGCCTGCTGCGACCCGCGCCTGCTGAAGCTCGACCACGCGGCCGAGGCCGCCTCGGCCAAGCTCGAACGGCTGGAGGAGCTCCTCGAGGCGCTGGTCGCCGAGGGGCGCCGGGTGCTGGTGTTCTCGCAGTTCACCGCGATGCTCGACCTGATCAAGCCGCGCCTGGCGGCGGCCGGCATCGCGCATGCCGAACTGACCGGGCGCACCCGCAAGCGCGAGGCGGTGCTCGCCCGCTTCGAGGCCGGCGAGGTTCCGGTCTTCCTGATCAGCCTCAAGGCCGGCGGCACCGGCCTCAACCTCACAGGCGCCGACACGGTGATCCTGTACGACCCGTGGTGGAACCCGGCGGTGGAGGCCCAGGCGATCGACCGCGCCCACCGCATCGGCCAGGACAAGCCGGTCTTCGTCCACCGGCTCGTCGCGGCGCGCAGCATTGAGGAGAAGATGGAGGCGCTCAAGGCCCGCAAGAGCGCGCTCGCCGAGGCTTTGTTCGACCACGACGGCACCCCGACGAGCGCGCTGACGCCGGCCGACATCGACGCGCTCCTGGAGGCGTGAGCCTCACGCCGCCTGCTGCATCCCCGCCGGGCTCAGCTCCGGCAGGGCCGCCACCGCGGGCCGGGCGAACAGGTAGCCCTGGAACAGGGTGATGCCGGCCTCCCGCAGGGCGGAAAGCTCGCCCTCCGTCTCGATCCCCTCGGCGATCACCGCGACGCCGAGGGTCCGGGCGATGCCGATCACGCCCGACACGATCGCACGGCGCGCCGGGGAATCGGCGATGCCGCGGATCAGCTCCATGTCGAGCTTGATCAGGTCGGGCTGGAACCGGGCCAGCAGGCCGAGGCCCGCATAGCCGGCGCCGAAATCGTCGAGCGCGGTGAGGAAGCCGCGCTGGCGGTAATCGGCGACGATGCGCTGGACGTGGGCGACGTCGGTCATGCGCTCGTTCTCGGTGAACTCGAACATGATCCGCCGGTGCGAGAACCCGATCCGCCGCGCCGCCTCGAGCGTCGCCCGGATGCAGGCCGCCGGCTCGTAGACGGCGTTCGGCAGGAAGTTGATCGACAGCCGCACGTCGCCGGCCGGAAACAGCCCGCCGGCCAGCTCGATCGCCTTGGTGCGGCAGGCCTGGTCGAAGCGGTAGCGGTTGTCGTCGTTGACCTGGCCGAGGATGTAACCGGCGCCCTGGCCCTCGGTGCCGCGCACCAGCGCCTCGTAGCCCCAGACCTCGTTCCTCTCGATGTCGACGATGGGGTGAAAGGCCATCGTGAAGGCGAAGGGAAGCGGTTCACCGCTCCGGCATTGCCCACATCCGCTCCGCTCGGTCATCGTACTGCTCCGGACCCGCCGGTAGATACCCTACCGGGGTTATCTTCATGTAAGGTAAAACCGGTGGCTCCCGGGCGGGATTCGACGATCTGTTTCGTGAGGAGCCGAGGCGAGGTCACGCGGCGCGGGCTCCGACACGTCGAGGCCCGGATCCCCCGGCCGGCGCGGCAGCGGAGATCCCGGCAACGGGCGGGGCGGCATCGGATCGGACATTTCCGGTCGCCGGGACGTCTCTCTCGCTCATCCTCGGACGTGGTTTGGGCGATGTCGTCCTAAGAATCGATGTCGCGATCCGCATGCCCCGTCATTGTCCGGACGATCGGCAAGGTCGTTGCAAGCGGGATCCGTCCTCCGGTGCCGCCGTTCCCTGCGTCAGGCGCGCCGCAGCCAGTCGATCAGCCCGGCGCCCGGGGCGAGCCAGACGAAGGCCCACAGGAAGGCCGAGGAGACGTTGGCGAGCCAGAACGGCAGCCGCGGCAGCAGGGCCACGCCGGCGATGAGCGGCACCACCGCCCGGGCCGGGCCGATGAAGCGGCCGACGACGATCGCCCAGGCGCCCCAGCGCTGGCAGAACGCCTCGCCCTTCTGCACCATCTCGGGGTAGCGGCCGAGCGGCCACATCCGCTTGGCGCCGTCCTTGTAGTAGCGGCCGACCTCGTAGGAGACCCAGTCCCCCAGGATCGCCCCGATCGCCGCGCCCACCATCACCGGCAGGAACGGGATCGCGCCCGAGCCGATCAGTGCCCCGATGCCGATCAGGATCACGGTCGCCGGCACCAGGAGCGAAAGCACCGCCAGGGATTCGCAGAAGGCGATGATCCCGGTGATCACCGGCGCCCAGGCCTGGTGGTCGCGCACGAAATCGAGCACCGTGGTGCGCAAGCTCTCGAAGTCCATCGGAACCTTGACCTTGAGGGAACGGGCAGCCGGGACAAGTCGCGAGCCCACGAGGACGTTCCGCCCTGCCGAGCCCTCTCGGCCCGGCACGGTGAGCGCCGGGTAAATCCCCCCGCTCGGGGCGGTTGCCAGGAGGGCCCGATCCGGGGATCGTGCGGGCCTCGCGCCCCGGCCCCGGCCGAGGGCGCCCCTGCGAGGGTCCCGCGTCGCGATGAACGTCCTGTCGATCCAGTCCCACGTCGCCTACGGCCATGTCGGCAACGCCTCGGCGGTCTTCCCGATGCAGCGCCTCGGGGTCGAGGTCTGGGCCGTGCACACGGTGCAGTTCTCCAACCACACCGGCTACGGCGCCTGGCGCGGCCGGGTGTTCGACGGGCCGGCGATCGAGGAGCTGGTCGAGGGCATCGCCGAGCGCGGGGTGCTGCCGACCTGCGACGGGGTGCTGTCGGGCTACATGGGCTCGGCCGATATCGGCACCGCGATCCTCAGGGCGGTCGAACGGGTGCGGGGGGCCAACCCCGCGGCCCTCTATTGCTGCGACCCGGTGATCGGCGATGTCGGCCGCGGCGTGTTCGTGCGGCCCGGCATCCCGGAATTCATGCGCGACCATGCCGTGCCGGCGGCCGACATCATCACCCCCAACCAGTTCGAGCTCGATTACTTGAGCGGGATCGAGACCCGGACGCTGGCCGACGCGAAGGCGGCCGTCGCCGCCGTGCAGGCGAGCGGCCCGAAGGTGGTGCTGGTCACCTCGCTCCACACCGAGGAGACGCCGGAAGACAGCATCGACATGCTGGCCGGCGAGGCCGGCCGGTTCTGGCGCCTGCGCACCCCGCGCCTGTCCTTGAGCGTCAACGGCGCGGGCGACGCCACCGCAGCCCTGTTCCTGGTGCACTACGCCCGCACCCGCTCGGCCGGCGAGGCGCTGGGGGCCGCCGCCGCCTCGATCTTCGGCCTCCTGCGGCGCACCGAGGAGGCCGGCGCCCGGGAGATCCTGACGGTCGCGGCGCAGGACGAGTTCGTGGCCCCGAGCCGCACCTTCCCGGTCGAGGCGGTGTGAGCGATCACGCCTCCAGCGCCAGGAGCGCGAAGCTCGCGAGCCAGTGCTCGCCCATGTAGTCGTCGGCGAGGTGCGGCAGGGCGGCGGCGAGGTGCGCCTCGGCCGCCTCGCGCAGGACCGGACTCCGCGGGTCGCCGTCCGGCAGCGCACCGGCGAGCGCCCGCAGGCACCAGGCCCGGCTGAGGTTGAGCCCGTCGAGATGGGCGATCTTGCCGTCGCTGCGGTCGGTGACGGTGGCCGGCCGAAACAGGGTCTCGGGCCGGCGCTCGGCGAGGCGCGGCAGGAAGCGGTCGAACCAGGGCGCGAACGCGTCGGCCGGCAGCAGGCGGCGCAGGCACTCGGCCTCGATCAGCGCGGAGGACAGGAAGTCGTCGCCGCTCGGCTCGCCCCAGGCCGGGCAGTCGGCATCCTCGCCGTACCAGCGCAGGGCGGTGGCACGCAGGAGGTCGGTCAGCGCCGTGTCCCCGGTCCCGTCGGCGTAATCCGCCGCCATGCGCAGCCCGAAGGCGGTGTTGAAATGCGTGCCGACCCGCACCGGGTAGGGCGAGAACGGCAGGAAGTCCCGGAAGCGCCGGGCGAAGATCTCCGCCATCGGGGCGAGCGCCCGCGCCCAGCGCGGCTCGGGCAGGCGTGCCAGCTCGTCGGCGAGCTTCAGCGCCCAGGCCCAGCCGTAGGGCCGCTTGAAGCCCCGCGCGGTCGGGGCCTCCAGGTAGGCGCACTCGCCCGCGACCTTCTCGGGCGTCAGCTGCCGGTCGAACAGGGCGCGGATCGCGGGGGCCTGCGGTCCCTCGGGGAAGAGCCGCAGCACCCGGGCGAGCAGCCAGTAGCCGTGGACGCAGGAATGCCAGTCGAAGCTGCCGTGGAACACCGGGTGCAGGGCGGCCGGCGTGCGCGCGTCCTCGGGACCCGCCAGGGTGTGGTCGGGCTTGTTCGGGTATTCCCGGGTGACGTGGCCGAGGGTGAGCGCGGCGAAGCGGGCGCCGGTCTCGGGGGTGAGGGCGTGGGGCATGGCAGGGCGCTCCGGCGGATCGTCCCGCACGCCTACACCATCCGGGGGCGGCGCATCATCTCCGGCCGTCAGACCTTGCGCCTTCCCCTTGCGCCCTCCCCCCGATCCGTGCTGCCTCGCGCCATGCCGCCAGACGGATGGATGGTCCAATGCCCGCACGCCGCTACGCCACCCTGGACGTGTTCACCGAGACCGCGCTCGCCGGCAATCCGCTGGCGGTCGTGCTCGACGCCGAGGGGCTGGACGAGGCCGCGATGCAGGCCATCGCCCGGGAGTTCAACCTGTCGGAGACGGTGTTCGTGATGCCGCCCGCCGAGAGCCGGCACCGGGCGCGGCTGCGGATCTTCACGCCCACCCAGGAGCTCGCCTTCGCCGGCCACCCGACCGTCGGCACGGCGGTGCTGCTCGCGCTCAGCGACGAGCGGGCGGAGGTCGCGGACGCGGTGGCGTTCGGGCTCGAGGAAGAGGTCGGCGTGGTGCCCTGCGTGGTCGAGGCCGGCGAGGGGCGCGGCCGGGCGCGCTTTCGCCTGCCGCGCCTGCCGGAGAGCTGGGGCGAGGAGCCGGACGCCACGGCGCTCGCCGGGGCGCTCGGCCTGTCGCCCGCCGAGATCGGATTCGCCCGCCACCGGCCGAGCCGCTACAGCGCCGGCACGCCGTTCCACCTCGTGCCGGTGCGCAACCTCGACGCCCTCGCGCGGGCGCGGGCGAGCGCCGCCTCCCTGGCCGAGGCCCTCGGGCCCGGCGCCAAGGTGTTTCTCTATACCGGCGAGACCGGGGATCCCGCTCACGACTTCCGGGCCCGGATGTTCGCCCCCGCCGCCGGCATCGTCGAGGACCCGGCGACCGGCGGGGCGGTGGCGGCCTTCGCCGGCGCCCTGATGCAGTTCGAGCCCCTGGGGAGCGGCACCCACGACCTCCGCATCGCGCAAGGGTTCGAGATGGGCCGGCCGAGCGAGATCCTGCTCCAGCTCACGATCGAGGACGGCGCACTGCGGGCGGCGGAGATCGGCGGTGGCGCCGTCCTGGTCTCCGAGGGCGTGCTGCACCTGTGACCGGCGTCACCCTCACGCCGGCCCGCGCGGTCGCGGCCCGGATGGTCGCGCACGACTGGCCCTGGGCCCGCGACCACCGGGCGGCCATCGCGGCGCATTGGGAGCGCCGCCGGGCGGCCCGCCCGGCGATGTTCAACGGCACCGTGCTGCTGCTGCGGCGCTGGACGCTCGCCGACGGGGTTCTGGACCTCGAGTTGTTCGAGGCCGAGTTCGCCGCCCTCCTCGCCCTGAAGGACTGGGGGTTCCCGGACGGGGAGGTCCTCAACGTCTTCGCGGCGGCGGTGCCGCGCACCCGGGACGGCGCCTTCCTGCTCGGCGAGATGGGCCCGCACACCGCCGCCGCCGGGCGGGTCTACTTCCCCTGCGGCACCCCGGACCCGACCGACATCGCCCCCGACGGCCGGGTCGACCTCGCGGCGAGCGCGCTGCGCGAGTTGCGGGAGGAGACCGGCCTCGTCGCCCCGGAGGGGCCCGAGCCCGGCTGGGTGATCGTGCGCGACGGCGGCCTGATGGCGCTCCTGCGCCCGGTGTCGCTCGTCGAGGACGAGGCGCAGGTGCGGGCGCGGATCGCCGCCCACCTCGCCGCCGAGGCGGAGCCGGAACTGTCCGGCATCGTCGCCGTGCGCACGGAAGCGGATCTCGACCCCGCCCGGATGCCGGGCTTCGCGCGGCACTACCTCGAGGCCGTGCTGGCGGGGACCGCCTGAGCGCGTCGCGGGAACAAGACCTGACACGGTTCACAGCGGCGCGTCCCGCCGCTACGCTCGCCGGGCAGACGCCCGGGACGAGGCGCCGCGAGGGGGAGACCGTGATGACGGGGATCAAGCGCGCCGCGACCGTGGCGCTTCTCGGGGGCGGCCTCGCCGCCGGCCCGGCCGCCGCGGAGGTGACGCGGTTCGAGACCGTCGCGACCGAGGCGCCGGCCTTCCAGGGCCGCGCCTTCGGCGAGCGCGGCCAGGCCCGGAAGATCACCGGGCGGGCGACCATCGCGCTCGATCCCGCCGACCCGCGCAACGCGGTCATCGCCGACATCGCGCTCGCGCCCCGCAACCCGGACGGCAAGGTCGAGGCAACCGCCGATGTGGTGCTGCTGCGGCCCGAGCGGCCGAACGGACTGCTGCTCGTCGAGATCCCCAATCGCGGCCGCAAGCTGATCGGCCCGCTGGTCGAGGGCACCTCGACCGAGGCGTCGGGCCGACTGGAACGGCCGGAGGATGCCGGCCGGGGCTTCCTGCTGTCGCGGGGCTACACCCTGGCCTGGATCGGCTGGCAGGGCGATATCGCGCCGGGGAACGGCAAGGCGGGCGCTCCCATGGGCATCCGCCTGCCGGTGCTGGCCGGGGTCACCGGGCCGTCCCGCGAGGAGTGGAGCTTCGAGAACACGACCTCCCCGGTCGAGGCGCCGCTGACCTGGCCGGCCGCCGACCTCGACCCGTCGAAGGCGCGCCTCACCGTGCGGGCGCGGCCCGAGGACCCGCGCGAGACGCCCCCGGGCCTGTCGTTCCGGTTCGTCGGCCCGACGCGCATCGCGATCACCCGGCCCGAGGGCTTCGACGCCAGCGCCCTCTACGAGCTGATCTACACCGCCCGCGACCCGGCGGTGACGGGCCTCGGCCTCGCGGCGATCCGCGACGTCGCGACCTTCCTGCGCCACGACGCGAGCGACCGGAACCCGCTCGCAACGGACGGGCGCAGCACCGTCGACCGGGCGGTCGGCTTCGGCATCTCGCAATCGGGCCGGGTGCTGCGCGACCTGCTCTACCTCGGCATGAACGAGGACGAGCACGGCCGGATGGTGTTCGACGGGATGATGCCGCACATCGCCGGCAGCCGGCGCAGCTTCACCAATGCCCGCTTCGCCCAGCCCGGCCGCAATCCCGGGCCGCATCTCGACCGCTACTACCCGGCCGACCAGTTCCCCTTCGCCTACGCGACGACGACCGACGCGCTGACGGGCAAGCGCGACGGCCTGTTCCTGCGCTGCCGGATCACCAGCACCTGCCCGCGCCTGATGCATGTCGACAGCGAGTACGAGCTGTGGGGCTCCCGCGGGGCGCTGGTGACCACCGACACGCGCGGCGCCGAACTCGCCCAGCCGCCGGAGGTCCGGGTCTACATGGTCACCGGCGCGCCGCACTTCGCCGCCCCCGACGCCAAGACCGCGAGCGATCCGGGCTGCGCCCTGCCGGTGAGCCCGGTCCATGCCGGGGCGGCGTCGCGGGCGCTCCTCGTCGCCCTCGAATCCTGGATCGCCGACGGGGTGGCGCCACCGGAAAGCCGCTACCCCTCGCGGGCCGACGGCACGCTCGGCGCCCCGGCCCATCTCTACCCGCCGATCCCCGGCCTTCCCTATGCCGGCCTCTACAATCCGGCCCAGTGGGTCGAGCCCGGGGCCGGCCCCCTCGACCCGCCGGTGGTGCGCGCCACCTACCCGCTTCTGCTGCCGAAGGTCGACCCGGACGGCAACACCCTGGCGGGCATCCGGCTGCCGCTGATCGAGGCGCCGCGGGCGACCTACACCGCCTGGAACCCGACCCGCGGCAGCGCCGCCGCGACCCTGTGCAACCAGAAGGGCGGCGTGCTGCCCTTCGCGGCGACGAAGGCCGCGCGAGCCCCCGACGACCCGCGGCCGTCGCTCGAGGAGCGCTACCCGGAGGCGGGCGCCTACGCGGCGGCCGTGCGGGCGGCGGCCGTGCGCATGGCGGCGGAGCGCACGCTGCTGCCGGCCGATGCCGACGAGATGGCGCGGGAGGCCGCGGAGGACCGGCTGGCGCGTTAGGGCGAATCGGTGGACGGGAGGGACCCGGGACGCCCCCTCGCGGGTTGGCGCCTCGCACAACCCGACATGGAGCCGCCATGCCCGCCAAGCTCGTCGCACTCGTCCGGGAGGCCGCCGCCGGCGCGCGCGCCATCGCGCGGGCCTACCCGGAGGGCTGCAGCGCCGCGGCGCTGCCCTGGGTGGTGGTCAAGCGCTTCGACGAGGACGTGCGCGGCCATGTCGAGCGTGATCCGCGCATCGAGGACGAACGCGACCGGGTGCTGATCGCCGCCGTGACCCTGGCTGAGACCGCCTCGGACGAGGTCGAGCCGCCCGAGCGCGAGCGGCTGGTGAAGGCGATCAACGACCTCGAATGGGTGACCCTGAGCCGGGGCATCGCCAACCGGGCGGCGGCGGTCCTCGGCTACGGCGAGGCCGGCGCGCGCCTGCGGGATGCCAGATGAGGGGGCGCTGCCGGATTGCCGCGGGCCGCGGCCGCCCTACTTGTCAATTCGATACGCGGCGTCCTCGGCCGGCGCGACGAGAGGTGGGCTTGTGACGGATGCGCGCCAGCCGCTTCGATCGCCGGCCGCGGCGGCGACGGCGCTGCCGACCCTGCGACGGGGCGACCAGCTGTTCGAGACCGAGCGGCGTCTCAACGCCGTGCTCGACAACGCTTCGGTGTCGATCTTCCTGATGGATGACCGGCAGCACTGCATCTACATGAACCGTGCGGCCGAGCAGCTGACCGGCTGGACCCTCACCGAGGTGCTGGCGCGGGACTGCCCGCTGCACGACATCGTGCACCACACCTACCCGGACGGGCGCCCCTTCCCGCTGCACGAATGCGCCATCGACCGTGCCTTCCCGGAGAACAACCAGGAGCGCGGCGAGGAGGTCTTCGTCCACCGCGACGGCCATTTCTATCCGGTCGGCTTCACTGCGAGCCCGATCCGGGACGACGCCGCGCAGGTCATCGGCACCATCATCGAGGTGCGCGACATCAGCGAGGAGAAGGCCGCGGCGGAGCGCCAGCGCCTGCTCATCGACGAACTGAACCACCGGGTGAAGAACACGCTCGCCACCGTGCAGTCGATCGCCGCGCAGACCTTCCGCGGCCGCGCCGAGGGGGCGGCCCGCGACCTGTTCGAGGCGCGGCTCTCCGCCCTCTCCACCGCCCACGACGTGCTGGTGGCGGACAACTGGGAGAGCGCCAGCCTGCGCGGCGTGATCGAGCGGGTGCTCGCCCCGCTGCCCGCCGACCGGCTGCAGCTCGACGGGCCCGACGCCCGCCTGCACCCGAAGGTGGCGGTGAGCCTCGGCATGGCGCTGCACGAGCTGGCCGCCAACGCCTTGCAGCACGGGGCCCTGTCGGTCCCGGAGGGCCGCGTCGTCATGGGCTGGGCGCTCGCCGCCGGCGAGGACGGGCGCCAGCGCCTCGATCTCGACTGGCGCGAGGCCGGAGGCCCCGCGGTCGCGCCGCCGGCCCGCCGGGGCTTCGGCTCGCGGCTGGTCGAGCGCCAGGTGCCGCTGGAATTCGGCGGCAGCGCCGAGATCGCCTACGCGCCCGGCGGCGTCATCTGTTGCATGCGGATCCCGCTGACGCCTCCGGGCTGGGACGGCCAGGCCCTCGTCCAGGGCCGCGACCCGGCGGGCGGGGCGCCGCGATGAGCGGGCTGCCCGGCTGCCGGGTCCTGCTGGTGGAGGACGAGAGCCTCGTCGCCATGATGGCCGAGGACATGCTGCTCGACCTCGGCTGCGAGGTGGTGGTGGCGATGCGCCTCGAGCAGGCCCTCGCCCAGGCCCGGACCCAGCCCTTCGACCTCGCGGTGCTCGACGTCAATCTCGGCGAGGCCCGCAGCTACCCGGTCGCCGATCTGCTGCGCCAGACCGGCGTGCCGTTCCTGTTCGCCACCGGCTACGGCCGCCGGGGCGTCGACCCGGCCTACCAGGCCGCCCCGGTGATGCAGAAGCCCTACCGGATGGCGGAGCTGGAGGCGCTGCTCGCCGGGCTTCTCGTCGGCGGCGCAGCCGAGCCCGCAACGGCGGAGTGCCGCCCGGCCTGCCGCTGCCGGGAGCCCGAGGACGGGGCGTCGCAGTTCCGGGCCGATCCGGCGCCGTGACGCCGCGGGGCAAGTCCCGTCCTCAAGTCCCGTCTTGGAGAGTCGGCTGGCGCGCTCGCGCGGCAGGTCGCCCGATGGCCGATCCAGCCCGACGTCCGCGCCGGGGATCGGCGCGTCCATCGCTCGCCTGCTGGCCGGGCGCGGCGCTTCGGTCGACGCGACGGAGATCGATGCGCGGGGTGCAGCGGCGCCGCATCATCGACGCCATCCCAGTGGGCACGCCGGACGGCCGAACGAGATCGCGGCGGCGGTCGCCGTCCCGGCCCCGGACGACGCAATCTTCGTCACCGGAGCGACGATCGAGGGCGGCTTCTTGCGGCGCTGCACGACTCCGGACGGCGCGACTTGTGCGGCGCATGGCATGAATAGCGCGCGACCGAGCATTTATTCAATTCAGGATTGCGTTGCGTCATCAGTCATGGCTGCGTGTCGAACCATCGGGTCGGCACCCGACATGTCCGCAGCAGACGACATGAGGCGCTGTCGAGCGGTTTCGCGGCCGTGCCCGACCGATGGCGGCGCACCGAACAGCTCCGACATCTGCGAAACCCTGACCGGTGCAGGTCGGCGAATGGCGGAATCTGTATCTTCGGATGTTTTTAACTAACCCTGCGATAGTGAAGTGGTGTCGGTTCGGCGGCCAAGATCCGAAGCCACGCTGGGGGAAATTGAACGTGATCAACCGCAGGCATGTCCTCGCCGGCTGCGGCGCAACCCTGTCGACACTCGGCCTGCCGAAGCCGGCTCGGGCCACCGGGCGCGCCAAGGTCATGCGGCTCGTCATCACCAACGCCCTCGCCTCGCAGACGGGTCAGGGCGCCACGGTCTTCGCCGAGCGGGTCGCGGCCTCGTCCGGCGGCCGCCTGCGGGTCGAGATCTATCCGGCGGGCGTCTCCGGCGGCGAGCTGGAGACGACGCAGGACGTGGCGAAGAACGCCCTGGAACTCTCCATCGTGTCGAGTGTCGGCTTCGCGATTGTCGCCCCGAAGCTCGGCGTGTTCGACATCCCCTTCCTGTTCCGCGACGTCGCCCACGCGCGGGCGGTCCTCGACGGCCCGGTCGGGCAGAAGGCCCTCATGGAAGTCGAGGCCGGCGGCCTCGTCGGCCTCGCCTGGAGCGAGAACGGCCTGCGTCACCTGACGACCGCATCGGTGCCCGTCCGGTCCCCGAAGGATCTCTCCGGCCTGAAGATCCGCGTCCCGCAGTCCGTCGCGATGATCACCGGCTTCAAGGCGCTCGGCGCCGATGCGCGGCCCCTGGCGTTCCCGGATCTCTATGGCGCGCTCAGCGCGGGCGAGTTCCAGGGACAGGAGAACCCCCTCGGCAACATCGCGGGCGCCAATTTCGATCGGGTGCAGCGGTATCTCAGCCTGACCGGCCACATCTACTCGGCCGCGATGCTGATCATGTCGCGACAGGCCTACGACCTGCTCTCGGAGGACGAGCGGACGATGGTTCGCGCCGCGGCCCGCGCCGCGACCCAGGCCGCCCGGGAGACGGGCGACCGCAACGAGGCGCGCCTGACCGCCGAGCTGGGCAAGCGCGGCATGACGGTGATCGCCGACGTCGACCGTGCCGCTTTCGCCACGGCCATCCGGGGTGCCGACGCCCAGTTCGAGACGGAATACGGCAAGCCGTTGCTCGAGGCGATTCGCGCCGTCCGCAGCTAGAGCGTTTTCCGACGGCCCGGATGCCGGTTCGTCGATGGAAAACGCGGCAAGCCCAGAGACCTAGAGCAGCGCTCGGGGTCGTCGGAGCCCACCCCCGTCCGGGTGGCCCGGCGCTCTCCCGGCGGGGGCGCGCCCCGCTGCGCGTCCAACCGTGGCCGTCCGGTACGACGGACCATGCCCGATCAGACCCTCTCCGACCATCGGAATTGCCCGCCATGCCCTCCTTCCTCGCCCGCGTGGCCGACAGGCCCATCGGAAGCCGCATCAACCTCGGCTTCGGCCTCGTCCTTCTGCTCCTGTGCGGGATCACGACCTTCAACGGCTTCGGCCTGCACCGCCTCGGCGGTGCCGTGTCGGAGGTCGCGGCGGCGGCCGGGGCATCGGATGCCCTGTCCGAGTTCGCCAACGGCGTCGCCGATGTCGAGCTGCAGGCAACCCGCTACCTGCGCGCGCCCGGCGGCGCCGAGCTCGTGGCGGCGCGCGGCGCCTACAAGGCCCTGCGCGAGCGCTTCGAGCGCGTCGAGGCGCTGATCGGCGACGACGCCGCGGCGCTGAAGCGCGAGATCGCCTCCCTCGAGGCGAACTTCAACGAGGTCGTCTCCAGCACGCGCCAACGGGAAGCCGGCCTGGGGGGCCTGACCGCGGCGACGGCCCGGCTGACCAACTTCACCAACACCCTGACGACGCAGATGGCCGCCGCCGCCGATCCGTCGAGCGACGTCGCCCTGCGGCTCCAGCAGGCCGTGCAGTCGCTCGCGGCCTCGGCCCGCCGCTACGCTCAGCGGCCCAATAGCGGTGAGGCCGATATCCTGGCCGCCGAGCAGGAGCGCGTCCGGCGCGGCATGGCGGAGCTCAAGGCCGGTCCGCCGGTCGGGGCGACGGCACGGGAGCTGGCGTCGGGTCTCCCGGCCGCGGTCGAGCGGCTGCTGACGACGAGCGACGCCGCCGCGACCGCCGCCCAGGCCTTCGACCGGAACGTGGCGACGTGGATCCGGACGGCCGGCGAGGCCAGCACGGCAGCGGCGAGCCTGCGCACCCGGATGCTCGCGTCGCGCAACGGCCAGATCCAGTCCGCGCAGCAGGCGGTGGCGCAGAGCCAGACCGTGGGTGCGCTCGTCTCGATGCTCGCCCTCGCCCTCGGCGTGGCCGCGGCCCTGTGGCTCGGCCGTTCGATCAGCCGGCCGCTGCTGACGCTCGACCGCTCCGTCCAGGCGATCGCCGCCGGAGATCTCGCCGTCGCGGTCGAGGGCCGCGAGCGCCGGGACGAGATCGGCGCCCTGGCGCGGGCCCTCGACGTGTTCAAGGCCAACGCGCTGGCCCGCCGCGAGCTCGAGAGCCAGAACGCCGCCGAGCAATCGGCGCGTCAGCGCCGGGCCGATCGCGTGGACGGACTGGTGCGCGACTTCCAGCGCAAGGTCGCTCAGTCGCTCGAGATCGTGACCTCCGCCGCGACCGAGCTCGACTCGACGGCCCGGGTGATGACGCAGGTCGCCGACGGCACCAACGGGCAGGCCCTCGCCTCGAGCGCCGCGGCGGAGGAGACCTCCGTCAACGTCCAGACGGTCGCGGCCGCCGCCGAGGAGATGGTCGCGTCCCTCCGGGAGATCGAGCGGCAGGTGCTGCGCTCCAACGAGGTCGCCGCCCATGCCGCCCACGAGGCGGAGGCCACCGGCGGAGCGATGGCGGCGCTGGGCGAGGCCGCGGACCAGATCGGGGCGGCCGTGACGACGATCGCGTCGATCGCGGGCCAGACCAACCTGCTGGCGCTCAACGCCACGATCGAGGCCGCCCGGGCCGGGGAGGCGGGCCGCGGCTTCGCCGTGGTGGCCGCCGAGGTGAAGACGCTGGCCGGCCAGACCGCTCGGGCGACCGAGGAGATCTCCGGGCAGATCGCGGCGATCCAGGGCGCGAGCGCCCGGGCGGCGGAAGCGATCCGGCGGATCGGGACGACGATCGGCGCGATCAACGAGATCTCGGGCACGATCGCCACGACGGTCACCCAGCAGACCGCAGCGACGACCGAGATCTCGCGCAATGCCGGCGAGGCGGCGCGCGGAACCCAGGACGTGTCGGCCAATGTCGCCCGGGTGCTGGCCTCCTCCGGCGAGACCGGCAGCGCGGCCGCCCAGGTGCTCGCGGCGGCCGCCGAGCTCGCCGTTCAGTCGCTCACCGTCAAGCAGGAGGTCGACACCTTCCTGGACAACATCCAGGCGGCGTGAGCCGGCCGATGCGGCGGAGGGCCCGGACCTGGGGGACCGGAATCACCCGGGATCGGGCTCACGCCGACCGGGCGCGGATGCCGGCAGATCGCATCCGGGTCGATGATGGCCCGATCCCGTCCGCCCCGTCTCCCGCTCGGGTGCCGTCGATCCCGGGTCCTGCGTCGCCCTCGGGGGTGGGGACCGCGTCCTCTCAGGCCCTCCGGCCCGCGGATACCCGTCGTCGAGCGGCAACCCGAACGATGACCCTATGCGGTCGCCGTGCGGGGCGCCGGTAGCCCCCAGCGCCAACTCGATCGTCGGCGGCACGGGCGGCATCGCCCTCACGCTGAGCGGCCACGAGCACACCGCGCACCTTGTCGGGCCCCCGCTCATCACGGCGGTGGCCGGCCGCTCCGACTTCAAGATCGCCCAGAACGAGCGCCTCCCTGACCTCGGCCAAAGCCCCCTCCGGGATCCGACCGTCCGGGGGTCGAACGGCGCCGGCCCCGCCTTCGATGCGGCGCGCCGCACCCCGGCCGGTCCGCGGCACCGCGCCCGGTTCGGCCGCCCTTGCGGCGCAGGACGCACGCCCGTAAGCTGCAAGTCACTGCAACCAAATAAGAATTAGTGTGATTCCAAAGTACGGCCGCACCGGGACCGCGCGCATCGTGGCCGTCCTCCGGTGACGCACTCCCTCGCGGTCCGCGAGGCCCGGGGCACCCTCGCGGCCCTGCGCCCGCTCGCCCCGTTCTTCTGCCTGTACGTGACCTTCGGGGCCACGCTCGGCTTCCTGTCGGGCGGGGCGCCGCTGATCCTGCGGGCGCGCGGGCTCGACCTCGCGGGGGTCGGGCTCCTGCAGATCATCAACCTGCCGGTCGGGCTGACCTTCCTGTGGGCGGTCCTGCTCGATCGGGTGCGGCTGCCGTTCCTTGGCCGGCGCCTCGGCTGGATCGTGGCGGCGCAAGGGCTCACGGTGGGTCTGCTGGCGGCCTTGAGCCTCGGCGAGCACTGGCCGCTCGGGGCGCTGCTGGCGCTCGCGGTCGCGGCCTGCACCTGCGTCGCCACCATGGACATCGCCCTGGAGGCCCTCGTCGTCGAGACGGTGCCCGCGGAGCGGCGGGCCTTCGTCGCCTCGGCCAAGCTCTGCGGCGCGTCGCTGGGCGGCATCCTCGGGGTCGGCGTGCTGGTCGGCTCCTACGACGTCCTCGGCTGGCGGGCGGCGGTGCTGGCCTGCGCGCTCCTCGACGCGCTCTGCCTCCTGCCGATCCTCGCCTACCCGGAAGCGCGGCTGCAGGGTGCCGGGGGCAGCCGGGAGCGGCACGCGGGGTCGCTCGCGCGCCTGCGGGCACTCGCCGGGCGGATCGCGGCGCTCGGCGCCTATTTCGCGGCGGCCTACCTCATCGGGGGGCCGAACACCCTCGCGCTCCTCGATCTCGGGGTGCCGCTCACCCGGGTCGGCCTCCTCACCGGCACCGTCCTGCCGGCGGTCAACCTCGTGATGGCGCTGATGGCCGGGGGCCTCGCGGCCCGCTTCGGCACCGTGCGGCTGGTCGTCCTCGGCGGCGCCGGGGTGCTGGCCGCCGGCGGGCTGATGGCGGCGGCCTGCCTCCTGCGCTCCGAGGGGCTGGCGGTGGCCGCCACGATCCTCAACTTCGTCTTCGGCGGCTTCCTCGGCGTGCCGGTGTTCAACATGATCTACCGCTGGTCGGAGGGGCCGCGGCCGGCCACCGACTACGCGCTCTTGTTCGGCGCCGCCTTCTTCGCGGCGATGCCCCTGCGCGTCGCCGCCCCGGCGCTCGCCGGCTGGGCCGGCTGGCCGGGCTACTTCGCCGCCACGCTGCCGCTCTACGCCGCGGCCCTCGCCTGGCTCGCCGTCACCATCGCCCGCACCCTGCGGGCCGACCGGGAGCGGATCCGATGATCGGCGAGGTCGCACCGCACGTGCCCGCCTCCCTGGAGACCTATCGCGGGGGCGTGGCCGACGGCACCGGGGGGACGCCGCTCACCGCGCTCCACGATCCCGCGGTGTTCGACGCGACGCTGTCGGCCTTCGAGGCCGGGCTCGGGGTCGCGCCCGGCACGACCGACCGGCGGGCGCTGGTCTCGTACTGGAGCCAGTTCTACCTCGCGCCGCTCGCGACCCCGGTGCTGACCGCCCTGGTGCGCCTGCGCCGGCCGCTGCCGCTCGCCTTCGCGACGACGAACCTCGAGCTCGACGCGGCCGGCCGCCCGGCCCGCTTCCTGGTCCGGCCCGGTCCGGCGCCGTGCTGTGCCGACGGGCTCGCCGGCTTGGTCGAGGACCACCTGCGGCCCTTCGTCGAGCTGTGCCGGGCGCAATGCGGCATCGCCCCCCGGGTGATCTGGGGCAACGCCGCGGTGATCCTCGACTACGTCGCGCGGGAGCTCGGCGAGCCCGAGACGATGGCCTGCCCCGAGGTCGCGACCTGCCTCGGCTGGTGCGGGACGCCGTGCCCGCGCCTCCACCCTCTCGCCCAGGCCCTGTGCGGGGTGCCAGGGGGACGGCGGCGGCGCACCTGCTGCCTGCGCCAGCGCCTGCCGGGCGTGCCGTCCTGCGGCGCGCTCTGCCCGGCCGAGGGATGCGGGAGCTGCGGCTGCGGGCCCTGAGGCCGTCCGACGGGTCCGTTCAATGCCGCGAGGACTGTCGCAACAAAAGCGCGCCATCCAGGACGACGATCCCCGCCCTCGCTCGCAGCACGGTTTCAGAGCCTGTTCGACCGATAGATATACTCTAATCCAATAAGCAACCTCATCCTGAGGTGTTAGTCGATCAGTGATCGACTGACCTCGAAGGAGGGCTCCAGAAGCCTCCGAGATCACTGGATCCCTCCTTCGAGGCTCACTGCGTTCGCACCTCAGGATGAGGTGGAGGGTAGGATAGAAAATCCCCTCGCGATTGCGTCGTCACACGTCAAACAGGCTCTCGGAGGGGGAGCGCGAGCACCCGGCCCTCGGCGCCATACGCGAGGTCGGCGACGCGGGCGGCGTCGCGTAGAGTCACCCGATGTTCCGTCCGGGAGCACGCATCCCGGCGCGAGACACCTCGCCGGGGTTTCCCACCGGGAGACCGGGCGCAGGCGCACGGCACGCTCGACGGAGCCCCCGCTTCGTGCTGTATCGCCCCCGGCCGGGGCGCTCCACGGCGCGAGCCGGATCGCGCCCGTCCCGGGCCCCGTGGAGCGGAAGAGCCATCATCGTGTCGAATGCCCCGCAAGCGCCCGATCGGACGAAGGGCCTGCGCCGCGTCGTCCGGAGCACGCTGGCCGGCCAGCTCACCTCGGAGATCCGGGCGGCCATCCTCGACGGGCAGTTTCCGGCGGGCGGGCAGCTAAACGAGATGGCGCTCGCGGGCCAGTTCGGCGTGAGTCGCGGCCCCGTGCGCGAGGCGATCCAGCGCCTGGTCCAGGAGGGCCTGCTGCGCGCGGAGCCCCATCGCGGGGTCTTCGTTCTCGACCTCGCCGACGACGACGTCGTCGACATCTACTTCACCCGCAAGTCCCTCGAGATCGCGGCGATCCGGCGGGTGATGACCGAACCCCGCCGCACCGCCCTGGCGCGGGAGCTGAGGGAGCTGACCGACCGGATGGCCGTTCTCCTCGGCACCGGCGACTGGGCCGAGATCGCCGACCTCGACCTGCACTACCACCGGCGCATCGTCGAGGAGGCGCGCAGCGAGCGCCTGTCACGCAGCTACGACACCCTCCAGGCCGAGACCTGCCTGTGCCTGCGGCTCATGATGGCGGGCTATCGCCAGAACCGCGCGCTCATCGAGGAGCACGAGCGCCTCGCCCACTTCATCGGCGAAGGCGATCCGGACGAGACCGAGGCGGAGATGGACGCCCATTTCGGGGACCCCGTCCGCATCCTGGAGCGCGGCCGGACGGCGATGCGCGAGGCCCCCGACCTCCCGGGCCTCAGCCGCGCGCCGGAATCCGCGCGATCGCCTTGATCTCGAAGGCAAAGCCCGCGAGCCACGTCACCCCGACGGCGGTCCAGTTCGGGTAGGGCGGCGCGCCGATCACCCGGTCGCGCACCCGCATCACCGCGTCGAACTGCGCCTCCGGGTCGGTGTGGAAGGTCGTGACGTCGACCACGTCGTCGAAGGTGCAGCCCGCCGCATCCAGCACGGCGTCGAGCCGCGCGAAGGCGCGGGCGACCTGCGCCTCGAAATCCGGCTCGGGCGAGCCGTCCTCGCGGCTGCCGACCTGGCCGGAGACGAACAGCAAGTCGCCGGAGCGGATCGCCGCCGAGTAGCGGTGCTTGTCGTAGAGCGCCTGCCGGCCGGGCGGGACGATCGCGTCGCGGGTCGAACGGGTCTGCGCCATGGACTGCTCCTCGGGACCACGATTTTGTATACGGGCCGTATGCGATTGAGCATGGATACGCGCCGTATGTCAAATTACATACGCGGCGTATGTCGATGGAGACGGATTGGGTGGCGGGACGACGCGCGCAGATGATGGAGGAGACGCGGGCCAGGCTGATCCAGGCTGCCCGGCAGGCCTTCGCCACGAAGGGTTTCGCGGCGTCCTCGATGGACGACCTGACCGCCGCGGCCGGGCTGACGCGCGGCGCGCTCTATCACAATTTCGGCGACAAGAAGGGCCTGCTCCAGGCGGTCGTCGACCGGATCGACGCCGAGATGGCGGCGCGCCTGGCCGTCGTCGGCGAGCGGGCGGAGAGCCCGTGGCAGGGCCTCCTCGACGAGTACCGCGCCTATATCGAGATGGCGGTGGAGCCGGAGATCCAGCGCATCGTGCTCCTCGACGGGCCGGCGGTACTGGGCGATCCCTCGACCTGGCCGAGCCAGAATGCCTGCCTGGCCGAGACGACGCGCCGCATCCGGGCGCTCGTCGCCGAGGGCGCGATCCCGCCCGTCGATCCGGAGGCGGCGGCGCGCCTCCTCAACGGCGCCTCGCTCCACGCCGCCCTCTGGGTCGCGGCGTCGGACGCGCCGGAGGCGACCCTGGCCAAGGCTCTCGACGCCTTCCGGCGCCTCGCCGAGGGGCTGGCGATTGGATAGCATCCGTCTACTCGATCAGGTCAACGCCTTGGGGTGCCGAGTTTGCGGGGTGCCATCGCGAAAATAGTGCCCGATCGAGCATCCTGGATGCCCAATCAAGTGCTCGAAATGGGCGCGCATCCCATCTCTTCCAACCTTGTGCGCGCGAACGGCTCCATGACACTCACGGCAGCGCATCCGACGCCCGGACGGCATTGTAAGAGCTCTGGACAGATCGATAGACGTCCACACTCTGTTGGCCCACAGTTCGCATGTATCCGCGTCTTCTGCCATGGCATGATCGTCCCATACGATTTTGTGCCTACCACGCCGAAATCGTATGCCGCATATTTTGTACGAATCTCTTACCGTCGGTCCGCCGCTTGACACCCGCCCCCCCACCCCCCACTGTCCAACCTTCCCAGGGGAGCCTCGCGAGGAGGCTGAGATTCCGCCGGCTCGGACCCGTCCGGGCGCCGCGGTGACCCTATGAACCTGATCCGGGTCATGCCGGCGGAGGGATGCGGGACCGGCACGGCCGCCATGGCGCCGCCACGAGGGCGCCGCCGCCAGCCGTCTTTTCGCGCAGGATCTCACGCCCGGCACGGCCGACGCCCACGATGGGGCGCGAGGTGGCCGTGATGTCGCAAGCGGAGATCGTCGAGGCCCTGATCGACTTCATCGGTCGGCCGGGGGCGGACGAGGCGGAGTTCGAGGCGATGGCGCTGCGGCTCTTCGCCCACCAGTACGCGCACAACGCCCCCTATCGCCGCTTCGCCCAGGCGCGCGGGCGCACGCCGCTCGCCGTCCGGCGCTGGCGCGACATCCCGGCGGTCCCGATCAAGGCGTTCAAGGACCTCACCCTGAGCTGCTGCCCGGCCGACGAGGCCGAGCGGGTGTTCATGACGAGCGGCACCACCGGCAGCGGGCGCGGCCGCAGCTACCACCCGACGCTCGCGGTCTACGACCGCTCGATGCTCGAGGGCTTCGCCGCCCGGGTGATGCGCGGGCGCGACACGATCCGCATGGGCTTCCTGTTTCCCGACGAGGCGGCACTCCCGAACTCGTCGCTCGCCCATTACCTGGCGCTAGCGCGTGAGCGTTTCGGGACGCCGGACAGCGCGGTCTTCGTCGGCCCCGGCGGGCTCGACCTCGACGGGCTGCTGGCGGCGCTCGCGGAGGCGGAGACCTCGGGCGAGCCCTATGCGCTGCTCGGCGCCACCTACGCCTTCGTGCCGGTGATGGACGCCCTCGCGCCGCAGGGCCGCCGCATCGCCCTGCCATCCGGCAGCTTCCTGTTCGACACCGGCGGCTTCAAGGGCCAGTCGCGGGAGATCGAGCCCGACGCCTTCTACGACGGACTCTCGCAGACCTTCGGAGTGCCGCGCGAGGCCTGCCTCAACATGTACGGCATGACCGAGCTGAGCACCCAGTTCTACGACGACGGCAACGCGGCCTGCCCGCCGGTGAAGTCCGGCCCGCACTGGATCCGCAGCCGCGTCGTCGATCCGCTGACCGGCCGGGACCTGCCCGAGGGCGAGACCGGCGTGCTGGTCCACCACGACCTCGCCCATTTCAACTCGGTCTCGGCGATCCTGACCGAGGATGCCGGGGTGATCGTGCCGGGCGGCTTCCAGCTGCTCGGCCGAGTCGAGGGCTCGGCCTCCCGCGGCTGCTCGGTGGCGGTGGCCGAGTTCCTGGCCGCCGCGCAAGGATGAACGACCAGGGGATGAGCGCGGTCGAGGAGGCCGGCTACCTTCCGGGGCCGTTCGCCGGGCTGGCCGGCCGGCAGGTCGTCGTGCACCGGGCCTGGGGCGAGACGGTCGCGGTCGCCCTGCCGGTGCTCGACGAGGCCCAGGCCCGGTCGCTCTGCGCCCATATCCGGGCCCGCGCCCGCGACACCCTGCGGGGCATGGAGACCGCCCGCATCGTCGCGGCGATCGACCGGGCGAGCGCCTGCCTCCTCGACCGCACGCACCCCTCGCGCCGCAAGGCCGAGGCGCTGCTGCCGGTCGTCACCGGCTACGATCCCGAGACCGTGCGGCTCGGCCTGACGCGCTACCTCAAGACCTTCCGGCGGCCGCAGCTCCTGCGCTTCCTCGCCGAGGACTTTTCCGATCCGGGCGTGCTCGACGGCTTCCGGCCGGCGGTGAAGGGCGGGTTCGTGCGGGCGCGCGGGCCCGACCTGCTGCTGCACGTCTGGGCCGGCAACGTTCCGGCCCTGCCGCTATGGAGCCTCGTCGCCGGGCTGCTGGTCAAGGCCGGCAGCATCGGCAAGCTCGCCTCCGCCGAGCCGCTCACCGCCGGCTGGTTCGCGCAGGCGGTCGCCGAGGCCGATCCCGAGCTCGGCGAGTGCCTGGCGATGACCTGGTGGAAGGGCGGAGAGGGCGGCGTCGAGACGACGTTCCTCGAAGCCGCCGACTGCGTCATGGCGTATGGCGGCGATGCCACCCTGTCGGCGTTGCGCGCCAGGGTGCCGGTCTCCACCCGGTTCCTGCCGCACGGCCACCGCATCGGCTTTGCCATGATCGGCCGCGAGGCGCTCGACAGCCGCCGGGCCGCCGCCGCCGCGCAGGCCGCCGCCCAGGACGTGGTGCGCTACGAGCAGCAGGGCTGCTACGCGCCGCAGATGCTGTTCGTCGAGCGCGGCGGGCCGGTGGCGCCGGACGAGTTCGCCCGCCACCTCGCCCACGCGCTCGCGGCGCTCGCCGCCCGCCACCCGCGCAGACACCTCGATCCGGGCGAGGGCGCCGCCATCGCGGCCTGGCGCAGCGGCCACGAGATGCGGGCGCTCGACGACGCCGGCACCGTGCTCCTCGGCGATCCGGAGGATTCCTGGAGCGTCGTCCATCTCGACGCGCCCGTGCCCTTGAGCCCGTCCGGCCTCAACCGCACCGTCGCGGTGGTGGCGGTCGACGACCTCGCCGAGGTGCCGGCCCTGGTGGCGCCCCACCGCGCCTATCTCCAGAGCGCGGGCCTCGCCGCCGCCCCCGCCCGTCTGTTCTCCCTCGCGGAGGACCTCGCGGCGGCCGGGGTCACCCGCATCGCCGCGCTCGGCCGAATGACCGCGCCGGAGGCCGGCTGGCACCATGACGGCCGCTTCAGCCTGCTCGACCTCGTGACCGTGACGGAGATCGAGGCCAGCGCCGAGGCCGCGGCGGACGATGTCGCGCCCTATGCCGAGTGACGCCGCCCTCGCGCTTACGGACGTGCGCTACCGCTTCCCGGGCGACACCGCCGCCACGGTGGACGGGGTCGACTGGGCGATTCCCCCCGGGGCGGTGCATTGCCTGCTCGGCCGCAGCGGCTGCGGCAAGACCACGCTCCTCAAGATCGCCGCCGGGCTGATCGTGCCGGACGAGGGGCAGGTGCGGGTCGGCGGGACGATCGTGCGCGGGCCGGCGCCGCGGGTCGGCTTCGTGTTCCAGGCCCCGACCCTGCTCGACTGGCTCAGCGTCCTCGACAACGTGCTGCTGCCGGTCTCGCTCAAGCGCCGCCCCCGCGAGGCCGACCGGAAGGCCGCACGCGACCTTCTGGCGACGATGGGGCTCGGGTCCCTCGCCGGCCGGCATCCCGCCACCCTGTCGGGCGGGCAGCAGAGCCGGGTCGCGATGGCCCGCGCGCTGATCGGCGCGCCCGACCTCCTGCTCCTCGACGAGCCCTTCGCGGCGCTCGACGCGCTCACCCGCGAGGAATTGCAGGACGACCTCCTGCACCTGTGCGCGGCGCGCGGCACCGCGGCCCTGTTCGTCACCCACGACATCGCCGAGGCGGCGTATCTCGGCGACCGGGTCGGCGTGATGGCGGCCGGGCGCCTCGTCCACGAGGCGGCGGTCCCCTTGCCGCGGCCCCGTCCCCCGGGCATCCGCTATACCGCCGCGTTCGGCGCCGCCTGCCGATCTTTGCGCGCCGCCATGGACGCCCCCGCCCTGGACGCCCCCTCCCCCGCCGCGGGGTGCGCCGCATGAGGCCGCGCCTCGTCTCCGCCCTGCTCCTCGTCGTGCTGCTCTGCGCCTGGGAGGCGTGGTGCCGCGCGGGCGGGGTCTCGGCCCTCGTCCTGCCGCCGCCCTCCTCGGTCGCCGAGACCCTGTGGGGCGAGGCCGTCTCGGGCCGGCTCTGGCCGCACCTGCGGGCGACGGCGACCGAGATGGCGCTCGGGCTCGCCGCCGGGACGGGCCTCGGCCTCGGCGCCGGCATCCTGCTCGCCGAGTGGCCGGCGCTCCACCGGGTGCTGCATCCCTACGTGCTGGCGAGCCAGCTCGTCCCGAAGCTGGCCCTCGGGCCACTCCTGATCCTGTGGTTCGGCTTCGGCCTGACCCCGACGGTGGTGATCACCGCGCTGATCTGCTTCTTCCCGCTCCTCGAGAATACCCTGACCGGGCTCGATCAGGTCGATGGGGGCAAGCGCGAGCTGTTTCGGATGCTCGGCGCGAGCCGGGCCCGGACCCTCTGGCGGCTCAAGCTGCCCTCGGCCCTGCCGGTGATCCTGGCGGGGTTCCGGGTCGCCATCGTGCTCGCGCTGGTCGGGGCGGTGGTGGGCGAGTTCGTCGGCGGGCGCCAGGGCCTCGGCGCCGCGATCATCGCCGCCCAGAGCACGATGGATTCGAGCCTGATCCTCGCCCTGTTCGTCGTCATCACCGCCCTCGGGATGGCGGTCTACGAGGCCGCCCGCGCCCTCGAATCCCTGATCCTGCGTCGCTACCCGAGAGGTTGAGTGTCGTGAAGCTTCCCCGTTGCCTGCATGCCCTGCCGTTCCTCGCCCTCGCGGCGCTCGCTCTCGCGGGGCTCAGCCCCCCGGCCGCGGCGCAAGGCCTCGACAAGGTCACGGTCGGCGGCTGGAGCCAGCCGATCAGCGAGATCACCAACCTCCTCGCCGAGCCGGATCACGGCCTGTTCAAGGCTCGCGGCATCGCCCTCGACTACGTCCCGGGCAATGGCGGCGGCTCGGCGATCCAGGCCGTGCTGGCGGGCCAGGCCGACATCGCCTTCACCGACCCGGCCTCGTTCTACCTCGCCCTCGACAAGGGCGCGGACCTGGTGGCGGTCTACGACATCTATCCCCAGAACGTGTTCAACGTCGTCTCGCCGAAGAGCCGCGGCATCCGCACGATCGCCGACCTCAAGGGCAAGCGCGTCGGCGTCTACAGCCTGGCGAGCGGTACCCGCCAGCACCTGCTCCTGCTCCTCGCGACGGCGGGATTGAAGGAGACCGACGTGACCGTCGAGGTCACCGGCCTCCTCAACTTCGCCCCCCTGATCCAGGGCCAGGTCGACGCGACCGCCGCCACCGATACCGGTCTCCTCGTCGGCCGGGCCAAGGGTCTCGGCGAGGTCGACGTGATTGAGGTGCGCGACCACCTCAACCTGCCGAGCGACATCTTCGTGGTGACGCGCAAGGACTACGAGGCGAGAAAGCCGCTCCTGAAGCGCTTCCTTGCCGCCTACCGCGACTCGGCGGCCTGGATGATCGCCAGGCCCGACGAGGCTGCCCGCCTCGCGGTGACCCGGGCGATCAACGGCCGCGACGAGGCGATC
This sequence comes from Methylobacterium ajmalii, assembly GCF_016613415.1. Classification (GTDB taxonomy): domain Bacteria; phylum Pseudomonadota; class Alphaproteobacteria; order Rhizobiales; family Beijerinckiaceae; genus Methylobacterium; species Methylobacterium ajmalii. Next base: position 47,146 of record NZ_JACWCT010000036.1, read on the forward strand.
AACCGCGAGGTCATCCGCCTGCGCAACCTCTCCAGCGTCTCGCCGACGACCGAGCGCGAGGGCCTGGGCCATTTCGACCTGCCGGTCCTGCAGCAGGGCGCCGACACCTTCCGGCGCCTCGGCCTCGTCGCCCGCGCCCTCGACATGGGCCAGGTGGTGAAGACCGACCTGATCCCCGTGAAGGAGAGCGCCGCGAGCCCTGCGAAGGAGGGCACGCCGTGAGGTTTCGCGACCGCGCGATCCTGGTCACGGGTGCGAGCCGGGGCATCGGCGCCGCCATCGCCACGGCCGCCGCCGCCGAGGGCGCGATCGTGATCGTCAACTATCGCAGCGACGCGGCCGGCGCCGAGGCGGTGGCGGATCGCTGCCGCGCGCTCGGCGGGCAGGCGCTTCCGGTCGCCGCCGACGTGACGGATCCTGCCGCGGTGGCGGAGCTCGCCGCGCGGATCGGCGAGGAGGTCGGGCGGCTCGACGCCGTCGTCAACAACGCCTTCGCACCCTACCGCTTCGATCCGGACCACCGCATTCGCTTCCGCGACCTGCCCTGGGAGGCCTACCAGCGCCAATTCGACGGCACGGTGCGGGGCACCTACCAGGTGGTCCACGCTCTGCTGCCGCTGCTGACGCGCCGCAGCGGCGCCAGCATCGTCAACCTCGCGAGCGACCTCGTGGCGCGCCCGAGCATCCCCTACCACGACTACACCACCGCCAAGGCGGCGCTCGTCGGCTTCAGCCGCAACCTCGCGGCCGAGCTCGGGCCGGTCGGCGTGCGGGTCAACTGCGTGGCGCCGGGCCTCGTCGTCCCGACGCAGGCGAGCCGGGACACCCCGGAGGCCGTCCGCGACGCACTGATCGCCCAGACCCCCTTGCGCCGCCTCGCGACGCCGCAGGACGTGGCCGGGCCGGTGCTGTTCCTCGCCCACGACGACAGCCGCTTCATGACCGGGCAGGTGCTCACCGTCGACGGCGGGCTAGTGATGGGGTGAGGCCGGGCCCCCGGGCGGAGCAGCGCGGGCGGGACGATTCCCCGGATCTCCCCCCACCGCCGCCCACCGTCACGCGAGGGTTGCAGTCGCGTCGACCCGGGCAAGCAACCGATCAAGTGTCGGGAACTGGACAATCCGGGACGGGAGCAGCGCCGGACCGGCCGCGGGTATTGGAAAGGTCCATTCCGATCACAGCTGCGTCGGATGCATTGACACGATTGATGCGGTGTGGTGTTCAACCCAACGGCAGGGGCCGCTCCACGCTTCGCGTCCGGCGCCCGCACATGCAGATCGACGCAGGCGCCACCGGGCACGACCCGGTGCGATGTTCTATGCCGTCAGACCTAGGCTGTACGCCCGAATGTTGCTCGGGCGTTGCAGGCCCTATCTGTGCCCGCATGATCCCGACGCTCGACCTGCTGCCGGCTGCCGAGAGCCGTGCCCCCGCTCCCGCCGCTGCCCCGGCGGCGGACCTTCTGGCGCATGTCCTGCGCGACCTCGCCCTGTCCTACGAGGCGGAATGCCCGGGCGGCTTCGCCCGGTTCCGGCAGGGGCTGACGGTCGAGATGCTGGCGGTGATCGCCCGCTTCTCCGGCCCGGCGACGAGCGACGAGGCCGCGCTCGCCCTGGCGCGGCAGGTCCACGAGACCCTGCTCGACGTCGAGGAGGACGTCTGGGCCCTCCACACCTCGGCGCATTGACGCCGCTTCCCGTCCGGTCGCGTCGCGATCGAACGCCCGCGGATCACTCCGCGGCCATCGCCCCGCCCTGCGCCGCGTGCAGGCGCGTATAGGCGCCGTCCGCCGCCACCAGGGCGTCGTGCGAGCCCTGCTCGACGATGCGCCCGCCCGACACGACCGCGATGCGGTCGGCGTGCCGGATGGTGGCGAGGCGGTGGGCGATGACGAGCGTCGTGCGCCCCTGCGTCAGCTCGGCCAGCGCCTGCTGGATCTCCCGCTCGGTCTGGGTGTCGAGCGCCGAGGTCGCCTCGTCGAGGATCAGGACCGGCGGGTTCTTCAGGAAGACCCGGGCGATCGCCAGGCGCTGCTTCTGCCCGCCGGAGAGCTTGACGCCGCGCTCGCCCACGACCGTGTCGAGGCCGTCGGGCAGCGTCGCGATCAGGGTGTCGAGGCGCGCCCGGTGGGCCGCCGTCCGGATCTCGTCCTCGCTCGCATCGAGCCGGCCGTAGGCGATGTTCTCGCGGATCGTGCCGGCGAACAGGAAGACGTCCTGCTGCACGATGCCGATCTGGCCGCGCAGGGAGGCCAGCGTCAGGTCGCGGATGTCGTGGCCGTCGAGGGTGATGCGCCCGCCCTCGACCTCGTAGAAGCGCGGCACCAGCGAGCACAGGGTGGTCTTGCCGGCCCCCGACGGCCCGACGAAGGCCACGGTCTCGCCGGCCCGGACCGCGAGGTCGACGCCGCTCAGGACCTCGCGCCCGTCGCCGTAGCCGAAGCGCACGCCCTCGAACCGGATCTCGCCGCGCAAGGGCGGCGCGGGCACCGCGCCCGGCCGGTCGACGATGTCGGGGGCGGTGGCGAGCAGCGCCATGTAGCGCCGGAAGCCCGCGATGCCCTTGGGATACGTCTCGACCACCGCGCTGATCTTCTCCAGCGGCCGGTAGAACACCCCGACGAGGAGCAGGAAGCCGATGAAGCCGCCGGGGCTGAGATCGCCCCGCACCACGAAGGCGGCCCCACCCAGCAGCACCACGATCTGGACGAGGCGCATGCCGAGGTAGTTGAGCGACAGGCTCGCCGCCATGATCCTGTAGGCGTCGAGCTTGGTGGCGCGGTAGCGCTGGTTGTCGGCGGCGAAGAGGCGGCGCTCGTGGGCCTCGTTGGCAAAGGCCTTCACCACCCGGATGCCGCCGACATTCTCCTCGATGCGGGCGTTGAAGGCGCCGACCCGGCCGTACTGCGCCTGCCAGTTCTGCGTCATCCGTCCGCCGTAGCGCACGGTGACGAAAGCGATGACCGGCAGGATCGCGGCGGTCATCAGGGCCAGCGGCGGATGGACGTACAGCATCAGCCCGAAGGCGCCGAACAGCGTCATCACGGCGATGAACAGGTCCTCGGGCCCGTGATGGGCGACCTCTCCGATCTCCTCCAGGTCCTTCGTCACCCGGGCGACGAGATGGCCGGTCTTCTGGTTGTCGAAGAACCGGAACGACAGCGTCTGCAGGTGGTCGAAGGCGCGCGCCCGCATCGTCGTCTCGATGTTGATGCCGAGCACGTGGCCCCAATAGGTCACCACCACCATCAGCCCGGCATTGGCGACGTAGAGCAGCGCCAGGCCCGCGGCGGCGAGCAGGATCAGGCTCCAGTCCTGCCGCGGCAGCAGCACGTCGACGAAGGCCTTGACCGCCATCGGGAAGCCGAGCTCGAGCAGTCCCGACAGGATGGCGCAGCCGAAATCGACGAGGAACAGGGTCCGGTACGGCCGGTAATAGGCGAGGAAGGCCTTGAGCATGACGGTCCGGTGGCGGTGGGACGCGGGCCGGGGCCGGCGCGCGGGCCCCTGATAGGCGGGAACCCGCCCGTGCGACAAGGCGACGGCTCGCGCCATGAAGTCGCCCCGGCCCGGATCGCCGACGCTGCCAAAGGACAAGTCGGGCGGAGGTCCGCCCTCACCTTCTTCGTTATTATTCCAGATATAAACAAAGGGAGGCCCCGTCTCCCGGGCCGGGGGACGGGGCCGTGCCTGATCTCAGAAGATGCCCGGATCGGCCTCAGGCGGCCGCGTCGCGCGGCCCGTGATCCGCCAGCACGCCGCGGCGGATCTGGTCCTCCTCGATCGATTCGAACAGGGCCTTGAAGTTGCCCTCGCCGAAACCGTCATCGCCCTTTCGCTGGATGAACTCGAAGAAGATCGGCCCGATGGCGTTGGCCGAGAACAGCTGGAGCAGGATCTTGGTCATCCCGCCCTCGACCACGCCCTCGCCGTCGATCAGGATGCCGTTCCGCTCCATCCGCTCCAGCGGCTCGCCGTGGCCGGGCAGGCGCGTCTCGACGCGGCGGTAATAGACCGACGGCGGCGCCGGCATGAAGGCGACGCCGCCCGCCCGCAGCGCCTCGATCGTCGCGTAGATGTCGCGGCAGCCGCAGGCGATGTGCTGGATCCCCTCGCCGTTATAGGCGTGCAGGTATTCCTCGATCTGGCTCTTCTCGTCGGCCGATTCGTTGATCGGGATGCGGATCTTGCCGTCCGGCGAGGTCAGCGCCTTGGAGAACAGGCCGGTCTGCTTGCCGGCGATGTCGAAGTAGCGGATCTGCCGGAAGTTGAAGATTTTCTCGTAGAACCCGGCCCAGACGCCCATCCGGCCGCGATGCACGTTGTGGGTCAGGTGGTCGAGGTAGAACAGGCCGAGGCCCTCGGGCCTGGGGTCGCGCGCGTCGAGCCAATCGAACTCGGCCTCGTAGGGCGAGCCCTTCCGCCCGTAGGTCTCGACGAAGTAGAGCAGCGAGCCGCCGATGCCCTTGATCGCCGGCACGTCGAGGGTCTTGCTGCCCTCCGCCGGGTCGGCCGGCTCGGCGCCGTGGGCGAGCGCCCGCTCGTAGGCGGCCTTCGCGTCGACGACGCGGAACGCCATCGACGGGGCGCAGGGGCCGTGGGCGGCGACGAAGCGGTGGCCGTGGCTGCCGGGCTCCTCGTTGACGAGGTAGTTCACGTCGCCCTGGCGGTAGACGGTGATCGCCTTGGTGCGATGGCGCGCCACCGCGGCAAAACCCATGGCGCGGAAGAGATCGTGCAGGGCCTGCGGCTCGGGATGGGCGTATTCGACGAACTCGAACCCGTCCGTGCCCATCGGGTTGGCGGCGGTGACCTGGGCGGCCGGGGCATCGTGCGGATAGGGGCCCATCGTTCGCGTCCTCCTCTGCGTTCGTGGTCGCCATCAGAGCATGGACGGCCCGCGCGGGGCGTGCGAAATCCGGGCGCCGGCCCGGTCTCCGCGCACGGATCGTGCATGGAGACGCCCGGCGATGACCGATCCTCTCACCCTCGACGGGTTCGACCTGAAGATCCTCGCGGCGCTCCAGGAGGACGGGCGCCTCGGCAACCAGGAGCTCGCCGAGCGCGTCCACCTCTCGGCCAGCCAGTGCTCGCGCCGGCGCCTGCGGCTGGAGGAGCGCGGCGTGGTGCGGGGCTACCGGGCCGAGCTCGCCCCGGAGCCGCTCGGGCTTGCCGTCACGGTCTTCACCAAGGTGGCGCTCGCCACCCACAACCGCGACAACGCCCGCCGCTTCGCCGAGCTGGTCCGCGGCCTCGACTGCGTGCTGGAGGCCCACGTGATGACCGGCGACAGCGACTACCTGCTCAAGCTGATCGTGCCCGACCTGAAGGCGCTCTCGGCGGTGATCAACGACGTGCTCCTGCCGCACGAGAGCGTGGCGCACGTCCATTCCGCGGTGGTGCTCGACACGCTGAAGGAGGCGGCCGCCCTGCCGCTGCCGCGCGGGCCCTCCTCCGCCTGACCCCGCCCGTCCCGGGCCTCCCGCTCCGGCCCGATCCTCTCGCACCCGATTCCCCGACGAAAGGGCGATGCAACCTCCACCGTTGACGAACGCTTGATGGTTCCAGGCCACACTGCGATCCGGGACAAGCCCGGCGGAGGTCAGGCGCCATGATGTGGGACGGCATCGCACTCTTCTCCGGCGCGCCCGTGCGGCGCTCAGCGGACGGCGTGCTGGGTGCCGCGGGTGTTCCTCCCCTTCGTGAGCCCGAGCGGCCCCGGCGGGCCAAGGTCGGCCTGGCGCTCGGCGGCGGGGCCGCCCGGGGCTGGTCCCATATCGGGGCGATCGAGGTGCTGCAGGAGGCCGGGATCCCGATCGACGTGGTGGCCGGCTGCTCGATCGGGGCGGCGGTGGGCGCCTGCCACGCCGCCGGCAAGCTCGGCGAGTTGCGCGACTTCGCCCTCACCCTGACCAAGCGCCGGGTGATGGGCCTGCTCGACTTCCACATCAGCGGCTCGGGGCTGATCGCCGGCGAGCGCCTGCGGCGGCTGCTCGAGCGCGACCTCGGCAGCGCCCGCATCGAGGATCTCCCGCTCACCTTCGCGGCGGTGGCGACCGAGCTCGGCACCGGGCACGAGATCTGGCTCACCCGCGGCGGCCTCGTCGAGGCGGTGCGGGCCTCCTACGCGCTGCCCGGCATCTTCGATCCGGTGAAGATCGCCGGGCGCTGGCTGATGGACGGGGCGCTGGTCAACCCGGTGCCGGTCACCGCGGCGCGCGCGCTCGGGGCCGACGTGGTGCTCTGCGTCAACCTCAACGGCGACATGCGGGTGCGCGGCACGGTGATCCAGTCGCACGGGGCGGAAGGGGCGGATGCGGTGATGGAGGCCGCCACCGAGGCCGCTGGCGCGCCGGCCGAGGAGGCGCGGCGCTGGCCGCTGATCGGCGGCCGGCGGGCGAAGCCGAAGCCCCGGCCGGAATCCGGCGCGCCGAGCGGCATCGCCAGCGTGATGGTCGACGCCTTCAACATCACCCAGGACCGGATCTCGCGCTCGCGGCTGGCCGGCGACCCGCCCGACGTGATGATCAACCCGAAGCTCGCCCAGATGGGGCTGTTCGAGTTCCACCGCGCCGAGGAGTGCATCGAGCTCGGCCGCCAGGCCACCCGGCGGATGCTGCCGGAGATCCACGAGATGATCGCGGCCGCCGTCGCGCCGGCGTGAGGCGGCCGCCGGCGGGCATCAGGCGGTGGCGATGTACTCGCGCATCGCCTGGTGCTCGGCCTCGACCGACTCGATGCGGTGCTTGACCACGTCGCCGATCGACACGAGGCCGACGAGGCGGCCGTCCTCGACCACGGGGACGTGGCGGAAGCGGCCGTCGGTCATCAGCTCCATCACCTCGTCGACGGCGCTGGCGCGGCTGCAGCAGATCACCTTGGCGGTCATGTGCCGGGAGACCGGCGCCTCGAGCGCCGCGCCGCCGCCGCGGACCACCGCCCGGATGATGTCGCGCTCCGACAGGATGCCGAGGACGGTCTGGCCGGCATCGCTCACCACCAGGGCGCCGATGCCCTTCTCGGTCAGGAGCGCGGCGGCCTCCGCCAGGGTGCGGTGGGGCTGCACGGTCACGACGGTGCGGCCCTTCTGCGACAGGATGCGCGCGACGGTCATCAACACCTCCCAGGGCTCGGGCCCCGCCGGCCGTGACGGTCCGGGCGGGACTCTCGGTTGCGGGGCCGAGTGTGTGACCGCGGGACGCAGGACGCAAGCACCCCGGAAGTCGAAGGGAAACAACTCCCGCCGGGCTCAGCGACGCCCGATGCGCTCGACCAGGGGCAGCAGCAGGAATCCGACGACGAAGCCGCCGAGATGCGCGTCCCAGGCGACGGGAGCGTCGCTCAGGCCCAGCGGCAGGGCGGCGAGGCCGAACAGCAGGTTGGTGACGAACCAGATGACGAGGAACACCACCGCCGAGCGGTTGCGGAACAGCTCGGGGATCGTCTGCAGCCGGGTCGGCACCGGGCGCTGCCAGGGCACCGCGGCGGCGCCGGCGGGCTCGGGCGGGTGGAAGGCGAAGCGCACCGCCGCCGCCATCAGCCCCGACACGCCCGCCGAGGCGCCGATCAGCGGCACGGTGCTCAAGGGGTCGATCAGGACGTGGAGCAGGCCGCCGGCGGCGGTCGCCGCGAGCGCGATCACGCCGTAGCGCCAGGCGCCGCAGCGCCGCGCCACCGGGGAGCCGAAGGCCGCGAGCCAGACGCCGTTGAGGAGCACGTGGGCCCAGGAGCCGTGCAGCAGGGCGTAGGTGATGAAGGTCCAGGGCATCCCGTCGGCGTCGGCCACCAGGTAGGCGGCGAAGGCCTTGCGCAGCTCGACGCCGCCGGCATCCCCCTCGGCGGCGGCGCGCAGCACGTCGGCGGCCCGGCCCGGATCGAGGGCGAGGGTCCAGCGCGCCGGGATCAGGGCGAGGTCGAGCAGCAGGGTGATGTCCCAGACGTCGGGCAGGACCTGCCGCACGGCGTGGATCAGCACCAGGATCCCGACCGAGGCGGTGACCACGGCGGGCATGTTGAAGACCGGCACGCGCGGCGGTCGCGGGAGGTCGGGGGTGGCATCCATGCGGGCACCATTGCGGGGCGCGGGGGCCGTCCGCAAGGGCGGGCGCCGCCGCGGCTTGGGGGCACCCGGGAAAAGACGACCGGCCGGCCGAAAAAAAAGGGAGAGCGTTGCCGCTCTCCCCGAAGAGGATGATCGCGCCGGCTGCGTCACGGCCGCGCGCGGAACGTCGTCAGGACCGTGACGACGCGGGCCGGATCCGGCCCTCACCCCTTTGCATGCGGGCGGGCTTAGGGCGCCTCGATGCACCCGGCCAGCCCCAATCCGCCATTGCTCCCCACAATCGCCCGGGTGTGGGGCAAACGCAACAGCGAGGGGCCGGTAACCCTAACCGAACCTTACGCTCTCGCGCCCCTCGCGTTCGGCATAGGGTCTGCTCAACCGAATCAGCCGCGCCGGTGGCAGTCCCGAGATGGGACAACCTCCGGTAGCCCCTGGGACCGCCCGTCCGCCCGACCGTGCCAGACCGAGACGCCATGAAGCACCCGACCAGCCGCATGCTCCACGCCTACTGGAACGGCTTGCGCGGCGCCCGCGCGGCGCCGGAGCGGGGCGAGATCGAGCCCGGAGAGATCCGCCACGTGCTGGCCGACAGCCTGATCCTGGAGATCGACGCAGCCTCCCAGGCCGCCACGGTTCGCCTCGCCGGCACGCGGCTCTGCGCCCTGTTCGGGGCCGAGCTGCGGGGCCTCTCCTTCGGCGGCCTGTGGGGCGAGGCCCCGGCGGCGGATCCCTGGCGGCTGGTCGAGGTGGTGATCCAGGAGACCGCCGGCGTGGTGGTCGGGCTCGTCGGGGTGACCGAGGCCGGCGAGACCCTCGACCTCGAGCTTCTGCTCCTGCCCCTGCGCCACCGCGGCAAGACACAGGCCCGGGTGATCGGCTCGCTCTCGCCGGCGGTGATCCCGACCTGGCTCGGCCTGCGCCCGATCGTGGCCCTGCGCACCGTCTCGCTGCGGATCCTCACCGGGGAGGCCAACGCGGCGATCGCCGCTCCGCTGGCGGCCCCCCCGCCGGCGGCCAACGACGAACCGGGGCCCGAGCGCCGCAAGCGCTTCGTGGTGCATCACGGCGGTCGGGCCTGACGGCAGAGCGGTTCGTTAACCACTCGAACGCATGATCGTCCGGGGCGGCGGGTTCCGCGCCGGGGGAATCGAGCGTCATGGCGAGCGTGGGGGCGAGCGCGATGGGCAGCGCCGCGGAGGGCACGCCGAGCGGCACCGCGGTCCGGCCGGCCTCGGTGATCGCCCGTGCCCTGTCCCTGCGGGCGATGTCCGAGCAGCGCCGGCACACCCGCGTCGCGGTGGCGCTCCTCGGGCGCTACATGCTGTCCGACCGGCAGGAATATCCCTGCCAGACCATCGACATGTCCCCCGGCGGGGTGCGGCTGACCTGCGCGGTCGGCGGCACGGTCGGCGAGCGCATCGTGATCTACCTCGAGCATGTCGGGCGGATCGAGGGGACGGTGGCGCGGATCCTCCCGGACGGGATCGCCGTGACGATCAACGCCACGACGCACAAGCGCGACAAGATCGCCTCGCAGCTGACCTGGCTCGCCAACCGGACCGAGCTCGGCCTGCCGGAGGACCGCCGGCACGAGCGCGTGGTGCCGCGCCGCGCCCTCACCACCCTGCATCTCGAGGGCGGCCGCGAGATCGCCGCGCGCATCGTCGACATCTCGCTGTCGGGCGCGGCGGTGGCCTGCGAGGTCGACCTGCCGCTCGATACCTCCCTGACCGTCGGGCGCACGCCCGGCCGGGTGGTGCGCCGGTTCAAGGGCGGCGCCGCGATCGAGTTCCGCCTGCCGCTCTCGCCGGACCGGTTCGACGAGAATCTGGTGTTGTGACGCTCCTTCGTTGAAGGTGCCCCGGCTCCGGCGGCCTGCCGGCCGAGCGCCGCCCGCTGTCGTGCACCGGGGCGCGGCCGATTCCCGGGTCGATTCGCTCAGGCCCGCGCGCGGATCGCGTCCAGTCGCGAAGGCGTGGCGTCACGCCATCGGGGATTCGTAGGCCGAGATCCGCGGGATCCGGGATCGCCCTGGAAGCGCGGAGCGCCGCCGCGCGGCGATGCCCTATTCCACAGGACAGGTCATTCGGGACCGTGGGACGACGCGTCCCGCCACCCTGCGCCGTGCTCCGCCGGCACCGGATGGGCCCGACGGAAGGACTGTCGCCATGACGCAACGCTGGGCCAGGACCGCGCTCGTGACCTCGCTCCTGACCGGCGGCGCGATGGCTGCGGCCCCCGCCCTGGCGGCATCGGCCGCGGCGCGGGCCGAGTTGCCGTCCGGGTCCTGCGAGAAGACGGAGGACGGCTTCGGCGATTTCCTGAATGCGATCGTGTCCGATCCGGCCTTGCGCGCGGCCTACAGCGCTTCCCCGATTGCCGAGCGCGACCTGCGGGATCCGGCAAGGCCGGTGGCCCGGCCCGGCGAGCCGTTCCGGGTGACCATCGTCGACAACATGTGGTTCTACGACGAGCCCGGTCGCGGCACGGCGAAGCTGGCGCGGGTCAAGCTGACGTTCAAGTTCGACGGCAACCGGATGCGCCTGGGTTTCGTCAAGGCCAAGTTCTCCCCCGAGGACGACCTCATCCGGACGTTCGGTGCGCCGGAGGCCTACGTGTTCGAGCACATCCAGGGGTGCTGGCGCCTGGTCGAGCATCTACGGTAGCGGGCGTCGCAGTCCGCATCGGGCGACGGAAGGCCGGACCTGGCGAGAGCGTCGGGCGGGGCGCCTACAGCGCCCCTTCCCGGATCGAGCCCGGATCGGCCAGTGCGTGGAGCAGGCCCGCCGCGGCGTGGGCGAAGCGCAGGGTCACGGCCTTGCGGCGGGCGCCGGCCAGGGGATGCTCGGGCGGATCGCGCAGGATCGCCGCCCCGAAGGCGTCGGCGACGATGAGCCCGGTGTCGTCCGGCAGGATCTCCACCGGCAGGGTCTCCGGCACCGCGAAGTAGAAGCGGTCGCAGAAGTCGCGGTAGTCGGGCCATTTCCGGTCGGCACGGAAATCGGCGACGCTCGACTTGATCTCGATGATCGTCAGCTTGCCGCACGTCCCCAGCGCGATCAGGTCGGCACGCCGGCCGTTGGCCAGGGTGAATTCCGGGATCGTGACGAAGCCGAGTTCGGCGAAGAGGCGCCGCACGCCGCGCTGGACGCCGAGGGCGGTCGGCGACTGGCGGCGGTCGACGGGGAGCGAGAAGGCGAGGGCGGCGGACAAGGCTGTGGAACGCTGCGGCTGACGGGTTGCAAACGAGATCGAATCGGGAACGCCATCCGACCAGCTTCGGGCGGTGTTGTCACGTGCGGCCCATGTCGCAGGTGCCGGCCCCGTCGGCCGGCGCGAAACCGGGATACGCGACGGATGGAGCGGTTGATCTCGCGGGCCCGCTCGCCGATGGTCGGCCGCGTCCGGGAGCCGCGCGAGACGGCCGGGACGCCGGGAGGGAGACGGGACGCATGGTGGGGCAGCGCGCCGCCGAGGGGCGTAAGGGAGGGCGGTCCGGCATGCGCCTGGTCGGCGGCACGGCACTCGCCCACGGCGACGCGGTGCGCCTCGACGACGTCAGCATCGCCTTCACCCTCAAGGGCGGCAGGCGCTACGTCGCCGTCGAGGGGATCGACCTCGGGGTGAGGCCGGGCGAGTTCGTCGCCATCGTCGGGCCGACGGGCTCGGGCAAGTCGACCCTGCTGAACGCCGCCGCCGGGCTGCTCAAGCCTGCCTCGGGCGGCGTCGCGGTCTTCTCCTCGGCGCTCTCGGGGCTCAACGCCCGCGCCGGCTACCTCTTCCAGGCCGACGCCCTGATGCCGTGGAAGACGGCCCTCGACAACGTCGCGGTGGCGCTGGAGCCGCAGCGCGTACCGCGCGCCGAAGCCCTGGCGCGGGCCCGCGACTGGCTCGGCAAGGTCGGGCTCGCGACCTTCGTCGACCGCTATCCGCACATGCTCTCGGGCGGCCAGCGCAAGCGCGTGGCGCTCGCCCAGATGCTGATCCGCGACCCCGAGATCCTGCTGATGGACGAGCCGTTCGGGCCGCTCGACGCGCAGACCCGGCAGATCATGGGCAACCTGCTGCTGGAGCTGTGGGCGGCCAACCGCAAGGCGGTGATGTTCGTCACCCACGACCTCGAGGAGGCGATCGCGCTGTCCGACCGGGTGGTGGTGCTCTCGGCCGGCCCCGCCGCCCGCATCGTCGGCGAGTTCAAGGTCGATCTCCCCCGCCCGCGCGACATCAGCGAGATCCGCCTCGAGCCGCAATTCCACGCCCTCTACAAGGAGATCTGGTCGTGCCTGCGGGTCGAGGTCTCCCGCGCCTACGCGAGCGGTCCGGCGTGAGGACCCTGGCGTGACGCCTCATCGGAGATTCCTGTCGTGAACCGCCCCGTGAACCGCCTGGGCCTCCTCGCCCTGCAGATCCTCGTCGGCCTGATCGGCCTCGCGATCTGGCACGTGCTGACCGTCTACCCGATCCTCGGCGCCCCCAAGCAGATCCAGTTCTTCTTCTCGACCCCGGTCGAGGTCCTGAAGCGGACCTGGATGGAGATGACGAACCCGGAGATCTGGGGCCATCTCTGGATCACCCTGCAGGAGACGGTGCTGGCCTTCGTCTTCGGCGCGGCCGGCGGCATCGCCTTCGGGTTCCTGTTCGCCCGCAACGCGCTGCTCGCGGCGGTGTTCGATCCCTACATCAAGGCGGCCAACGCCCTGCCCCGGGTGGTGCTGGCGCCGATCTTCGCCCTGTGGTTCGGCCTCGGCATCTGGTCGAAGGTGGCGCTCGGCTTCACGCTGGTGTTCTTCATCGTGTTCTTCAACGTCTACCAGGGCGTGCGCGAGGTGAGCCCGGTGGTGCTGAACAACGCCCGGATGCTCGGCATGAGCGAGCGCGGCTTGCTTCGCCACGTCTACTGGCCCTCGGCGCTGACGTGGATGTTCTCCTCGCTGCATACCGCGGTCGGCTTCGCGCTGGTCGGCGCGGTGGTGGGCGAGTATCTCGGCTCCTCGGCCGGCCTCGGCTACAA
>NZ_JACWCT010000036.1:60338-79011 GCF_016613415.1 Methylobacterium ajmalii
AGAGACCGGAAAACGGGAGGACACCACCCATGCAACGCCGCAGCTTCCTCGCCGGCGCCGCCGCCCTGGCGCTCGCGCCCGCCGCCCCCGCCCGGGCCGACACCGTGAAGGTGCGCATCGGCGTCGGCGGCAAGCCGCTGCTCTACTACCTGCCGCTGACGATCGCCGAGCGGAAGGGCTACTTCAAGGAGGAGGGCGTCGAGGCCGAGATCAACGATTTCGGCGGCGGCGCCCGCTCGCTCCAGGCGCTGATCGGCGGCTCGGTCGACGTGGTGACGGGGGCCTACGAGCACACGATCCGCATGCAGGCGAAGGGCCAGGACGTTCGCGCCGTGTGCGAGCTCGGCCGCTACCCCGCCATCGTGATCGGGGTGCGCAAGGACCTCGCCGGCACGGTGAAGTCGGCCGCCGACCTCAAGGGCCGCAAGATCGGCGTGACGGCGCCGGGCTCCTCGACCTCGCTCACCGCCCAGTACGCGATGATCAAGGCCGGGCTGAAGGCCACCGACGCGGCCCTGATCGGGGTCGGGGGCGGCGCCGGCGCGATCGCGGCGATGAAGAAGGGCGAGATCGACGCGATCTCCCACCTCGACCCGGTGATCGCCAAGCTCGAGGCCGACGGCGACATCACGGTCCTCATCGACACCCGCACCGAGGCCGGCACCCGCGCCCTGTTCGGCGGACCGAACCCGGCCGCGGTGGTCTACACCAAGCAGGACTGGATCGAGCACCACCCCGCCGCGACCCAAAAGGTCGTCAACGCCTTCGCCAAGGCGCTGAAGTGGATCGTCGCCGCCTCGCCCGAGGAGATCGCCGACACGGTGCCGCCGGCCTACCATTTCGGCGACAAGCCGCTCTACGTGCAGGCGGTGAAGAACTCGCTCGAGAGCTATTCCCGCACCGGCATCCCGACCCAGGAGGGCATGGCGAGCGTGCTGGAACTGGTGCGCACCCTCGACCCCGACCTGCAGGGCGCCAAGATCGACCTCGCCACCACCGTCGAGGACCGGTTCGTCAAGCGGGCGATGGGCTGAACCGAGGGTGTCGGCTGGAGCGCACGAGGGGCGGCCGTCGACCCCGTATGGGCTTTCGGGCCGCTCCTCGCCGCGATGGGCCCGTGCCGGACGCGATTCGCCCGGCAGGGTTTTGCTCTCGGCGTCCGAAGCCTGACGGAACGGCGTCCGATCGTCACGCGATCGGACGCCGTTCCCGCTTCATGACTGTGCCGCACCGGCCGGCGACTAGCCGGCATCCGCGTGGCCGGGCGACGTTCCGGCCGACACACCGGCGCCGGGTGCCACGACCGCCTGTTTCGGATCTCCCAGGCCGAACGCCGTCCGGTACACTGTGGGCACGAGGTTCGGAGCCGACAGGACCTTGTCGAGACGCCAAACGACGCGGCCGCCATCCGGAACCTGGACGTCGACGAAGGAAGAGATTCGAGGATTGGGGATGATCGGCACGCCGTTCGCACTGAAGACATAAAATTGCCAGACGACATAACTCGGGTTTTCGACCAGTGACTCGGACAGAAAATATTCGCCGCGCGGATACTTCAGACCACTGGTCGGACTTGCAAAGCTGTCAGTATAGTTTGCAAAAAATGCGCTGACACTCGGTTTTGCATTGGCGCCCGCAGGCGCAGCGGTAGAACTAACTATATATTTGAAATTGTCGGATGGAAGATTTGGAAGCCTGGAATTTTTGACGGCGTAATCGAGAACATCTTTTACTGTTTGTTTACCTCTATCGGGAATGTCAGACCGATTGTAGAAAATGCCGACGATACGGAGAGAAATCGACATAGATCGCTCCTCTATATGTATGATTTCTAACACTATCCATATTCTGGATGCAACGAAGATAGTTAAAATATAAAATTGGTCAAGTCAATCTGCTGATATTAATTTCGAACTAGCACATTTTTAGCATCATATATTTATTGCTCACAATGAAATTTTTTGGAAAGCAGATTTTTGATTTTGGCAAAATCAATCAATATTGCTTGCCTTCGTACGTTTCCATCGAGGCGATCGCGAGTGTGCCGGGTGGTTCGTCACCCTCGTCCTCGCGTCGGGGATCCGGGCTCGTTCGCACCGCTCGACCATCTCGGAACAGACCGACATTCGAAATGCTGTCCTTGCTGCGTGCCGGACAAGTCGATCGCCAGAACACACGATCGTCTTCTTCCGGTCGCCAGCTATGACCCTACGGACCTTCTCTTCGTACCAGGGACCGCCGCGGGGGCGTAGAATGACGAGGGAGATATCAGGATTGTCGATCCGATCAAAAATATCCCGATATTGCGCAAACAACCATCATCATGCAAATATAAATAGCTATTTATAAATATAAATGCGGAAAAATCTCACCAAACGGTCGTCCGCCCTGGGAGCAACGAACAGAAGGCACCCGAGCCGCGTTGCGCCGCACGGATCCGCTCGAAAGCCTCACGCCCCCGCCCGCGGCACGGCGTTGACCCACAGCACCGCGGCCGGCCGGTCGGGGTGCGGGTTGCGGTAGCGGTGCGGGCGCCGGCTGGCGAAGCGGAAGCTGTCGCCGGCTTGGAGCTCCACCGTCGTGCCCTCGACCGTCAGGACGAGGGCGCCTTCCAGCACCAGCCCGGCCTCCTCGCCGTCATGGACCAGGGGCTCGTCCCCGGTGCCGGCGAGCGGCGCGAGCTGCATCAGGAAAAGGCTGAGCGCCCCGTCGCCCTGCGTCAGCAGCTGCTTGGTGATGCCGGCGCGCCAGAGGGTGAGGGCCGCCCGCTCCCCGGCCCGGGTGACGAACCCCTCGGCCCCGCCCGCGCCGGGTCCGTCGAACAGGGCGCCGAGGCCGACGCCGAGGAGGTCGGCGACGCCGGTCAGCACCCGCAGCGAGGGCGAGGACAGGCCCCGCTCGACCTGGCTGAGGTAGCCGATCGACAGCCCGGTCGCCGCCGCCACCGCCTTCAGCGACAGGTTGCGGGCCTGCCGCAGCGCGCGCAGCCGCTGCCCGACCGCGAGGTCGGCCGCGATCGGCCCGGCTGCCTGCCGGGCACCTTGCCCATTCCGTGGTCCGGCCGTCGCCTGTTTCATGTGCGTGAAATCGGATTGCGTGATGCAGCGAATTATGCCCTGATGTTCATGTCAATGAAATTTCGCGGCGGCATCATAAAGCCGCCCGGCACGGGAGCGGGGACGATGAAGCGTCTGATGATGGCCGCGGGCGCGGCCCTGGTGCTCGCGGGGGCCCTGTCCCGGCCGGCCCTGGCTCAGGAGACCGTCCGGGTCGGCTCGACGCCGACCGGCGTGCCCTTCACCTTCCTCGACACCAAGACCAATACCATCCAGGGCGTGATGGTGGACGTGATCACGGCGATCGGGAAGGAAGCCGGCTTCTCGGTGCAGATCGAGCCGTTCCAGTTCTCGACGCTGATCGCGGCGCTGACGGCCAAGAAGATCGACGTCATCTCGGCGGCGATGTTCATCACCCCGCCGCGCCAGGAGGTGATCGCGTTCTCGGCTCCCGTCTACACCTACGGCGAAGGGCTGGTGGTGCCGAAGGCCGACACCAAGGCCTACACGGCGTTCGCCGACCTCAAGGGCGAGACCGTGGGCGCCCAGGTCGGCACCGCCTTCGTCGACGCTCTGAAGAAATCGGGCCAGTTCGGCGAGGTGAAGGTCTACGACACCTTCCCGGACATGCTGCGGGACGTGAATGCCGGCCGGGTCAAGGCGATCTTCGCCGACGCGCCGATCGCCGCCTACAACCTCAAGAGCGGCAACTTCCCCAACGCCCACCTCGTCGCGTCCTACAAGCCGGTGGTCGTCGGCTCGGTCGGCATCGGCCTGCGCAAGGACGACAAGGCCCTGCTCGCCAAGATCGACGCGGGGCTGTCCAAGATCAAGGAGAACGGCGAGCTCGCGCGTATCCTGGAGAAGTGGGGCCTGCAGCCCTCCGTGAACCCGTCCTGAGCGGACGCGCGATCCCATGGACGGCTTCCTGTCCGACGCCCGCGAGTTCCTGCCGATCCTGCTCCAGGGCGTCTGGCTGACGATCCTGATCACGGCGGGCTCGCTCGTGGTCTCGACCGCGCTCGGCCTCGTCTGGGCGATGATGCGGGTCTCGGGCGTGCGCGCCCTCTCGTTCTTCGCCGCGACCTTCATCAACGTGATCCGGGGCATCCCGATCATCGTGCAGCTGTTCTACATCTACTTCGTGCTGCCGGATTACGGGCTGTCGTTCTCGGCGGTGCAGGCGGCGGTGCTGGGCCTCGGCCTCGCCTACTCGGCCTACCAGGCCGAGAACTTCCGCGCCGCGATCGAGGCGATCGACAAGGGCCAGGTCGAGGCGGCCCAGACCATCGGCATGGGCTGGGGGCTGACCATGCGGCGGGTGCTGCTGCCGCAGGCCCTCCGCACCGCGCTGCCGCCCTACGGCAACGTGATGATCATGATGCTGAAGGATTCGTCCCAGGCCTCGACCATCACGGTCGCCGAGCTGGCGCTGCAGGGCAAGCTCGTCGCCTCGGCGACCTTCAAGAACACCAGCGTCTTCTCGCTGGTCGCCCTGATGTATCTGACCCTGAGCCTGCCCCTGATCCTGATCGTGCGCCACTTCGAGAAGCAGGCCCGCCGGCGATGATCGTGCTCGACGACGTCCGCAAGTCCTTCGGGGCGCTGCCCGTCCTCAAGGGCATCACCGCGCGGGTCGACCGGGGCGAGGTGGTCTGCGTCATCGGCCCCTCGGGCTCGGGCAAGTCGACGGTCTTGCGCTGCATCAACGGGCTCGAATCCTACGACGGCGGGACGATCACCGTGAACGGCCAGAGGGTCGACCGTTCCGACCGCTCGATCCGGGCCGTGCGGGTCCAGGTCTCGATGGTGTTCCAGCGCTTCAACCTGTTTCCGCACCGCACAGCGCTCGAGAACGTCGTCGAGGGGCCGATCTACGTGAAGGGCGAGCCCCGCCGGGAGGCGACCGAGCGCGGCCGGGCGCTGCTCGCCCGCGTCGGGCTCGCCGGCAAGGAGGACGCCCACCCGCCCCAGCTGTCGGGCGGGCAGCAGCAGCGGGTCGCCATCGCCCGGGCTCTCGCCATGCGGCCCGACGCGATCCTGTTCGACGAGCCGACCTCGGCCCTCGACCCCGAGCTCGTCGGCGACGTGCTCGGCACGATGCGCGGGCTCGCCGAGGAAGGCATGACCATGGTGGTCGTCACCCACGAGATGGGCTTTGCCCGCGAGGTCGCCGACCGGGTGCTCTTTCTCGACGGCGGGGTGATCGTCGAGGAGGGCGCCGCCCGCGAGGTGCTGGGGCGCCCGCAGCAGCCCCGCACCCAGGACTTTTTGCGGCGCGTGCTGAACCCGTTGTGACGAGGCGTTCCCCGATGACCGAGCCCTTCCCCCTCGGACCCGCCCTCTGGGCCGCCACCGCCCCTCCCCCGCCAGCGACCGCGCCGCTGACGGAATCCGGCCGGGCCGACGTGGTTGTGATCGGCGGCGGGTTCTGCGGCCTGTCGACGGCGCTCCACCTCGCCGAGGCCGGGTTGAAGCCGGTGCTGCTGGAAGCCCGCGAGATCGGCTTCGGCGGCTCGGGCCGCAACGGCGGCCAGGTGATCCCGGGCCTCAAGCACGATCCCGACGAGCTGGTGGCGATGTTCGGGCCTGAGCGCGGCGAGCGCCTCGCCGCCTTCGGGGCCGGCACGGCGGATGCGGTGTTCGACCTCATCGACCGGCACCGGATGGACGTGCCGCGGACCCGCACCGGCTGGATCCAGGGCGCGCACACCGACGAGGGCCTGGCGCAGGCCGAGCGCCGGGCCGAGCAATGGGCGCGGCGCGGGGCGCCGACCCGCCTCCTCGACAAGGCGGAGGCCGACCGGCTGATCGGTTCCGAGCGCTATCGCGGCGGCTGGCTCGACGGGCGCGGCGGCGCGGTGCAGCCTCTCGCCTATGCCCGCGGCCTCGCGAAGGCGGCGCTCGCGGCGGGCGCCGTCCTCCACACCGACACGCCGGTCGCCGGCCTGTCGCGCCGGGGGACGACCTGGACGGTGCGGACGGGCCGCGGCCCGAGCTTGACCACCGAGCGGGTGGTGCTGTGCACCAACGGCTATTCGGGCGACCTGTGGCCGAGGCTCCGGCAGACCATCATCGCCGCCAACTCGTTCCAGGTCGCTACGGTCCCGCTCTCCGACAACCTGCGCCGCACGGTGCTGCCCGAGGGCCAGGTCTCCTCCGACACCCGCAAGCTGCTGCTCTATTTCCGCCTCGACCATACCGGGCGGCTGCTGCTTGGCGGGCGCGGGCCGTTCCGCGAGCCGCGCGGGGCGGCGGACTGGGCGCATCTGGAGCGGATCGTCCCGAAACTGTTCCCGCAGCTCGCCGGGATCGACTTCGACCATCGCTGGTGCGGGCGGGTCGCGGTGACCCGGGACTACCTGCCCCACCTGCACGCGCCCGAGCCCGGCCTCCTCATCGACATCGGCTGCCAGGGCCGCGGCGTCGGCCTCCAGACCCGGATGGGCCAGGCGATCGCGCGGTTCGTCGCCCGGGACGATGCCGACGCGCTCCCGGTGGCCCCGAGCCCGATCACGCCCCTGCCGCTGCACGGGCTGCACCGGCTCTACGCCGCGGCGGTGGTGGCTTGGTACCGGCTGCAGGACGGAGGGTTGTAGCGGGGCTCTCCGCGGAAGGTGGTCCGCCGGGCGAGCCAGCGTCACCGGGCACGCGTGAAACCTGCGGATGGCCGCACGCGATTTCACGCCTTCTTAAACCTCGGGCAGGCACAGAGAATCCATCTCCTGCGACCATGTCGACCGGATGAGACGCGTGGGCCCGACGACCGACATGATGCCGCCGGCCCCGGCCCTGCGCGGACGCTCCTTCCGGATGGTGGCCGCGTCCGCCGGCCTGCTGGCGGCGATCATCGCCGTCGGCTCCGGGCTGCTCGTGCGCGACCTCCACGACCAGGCGGTGGCCGACACCGAGCGCAACCTCACCGGGCTCTCCACCATCCTTGCCGACCAGGCCGAGCGGTCGCTGCAGGCGATCGAGCTGGTGCAGGAGACCGTGATCGGCGAGTTCAAGGCCGCCGGGGTCTCCCGCCCGGAGGACTACGTCGCCCAGGCCAAGCGGCCGGCCCTGCACGAGGCGCTGCGGACGCGCATCGCCGCCCTGCCGCAGGCGAACGCCGTCACGGTGATCGCCCGCGACGGCACCCTCCTGAACTTCAGCCGCTACTGGCCGATCCCGGCGATCAACATCGCCGACCGGGACTATTTCCGGATGCTGGCCGACGATCCGGAGCGCGACCGCGCGATCAGCCGTCCGTTCCAGAATCGCGGCGACGGCGCCTGGACGATCTACATCGCCCGCAAGGTGCGCGCCCCGGACGGCGCGTTCCTCGGCCTCGTGCTCGGCGCCGTCGAGCTCGGCTACCTCGAGCGGCTCTACGCGGCGATCGTGCCGGCCAGCGACTACGTGATCTCGCTCTTCCGCGACGACGGCACCCTCCTGGTGCGCCATCCCCAGCGGGACGGCAGCGTCGGCCGGACCTTCCTGAACGCCGCCGCCCTGCGCATCGCGCTCACCACCCCGGCCGGCGGCGTGCTCCGCACCGTCAGCCCGATCGACGGGCACGACCGCATCGCCGCGACGCGGCCGCTGGCGCGCTACCCGCTGATCCTGAGCGTCAGCCGGACCACGGAAGCGGGGCTCGCGGCCTGGCGCCAGCAGGCCTGGCTCATCGGAGCGGGCGCCCTGGTGCTCGATCTCGGCCTCGCCGGGATGGTGCTGCTCGGCCTGCGGCAGGCGCGGGCCCAGGCGCGCCTCACCGAATCGGAGGCCGCCCGGGCGGCGGCCGAGGCGCGCGAGCGCGGCGAGCAGGAGCTGAACGCCCAGCAGGCCCAGTTCCGCATCGCCCTCGACCACATGACCCAGGGCCTGTGCCTGTTCGACCGCGACGACCGGCTGATCGTGATGAACGCGCGCTACGCGCAGATGCACGCCGTGCCAAACGCCCTGCGCCGGCGCGGCACGCCGGTGGCCGCCCTGCTCGAGCATCTGGGCAGGGATGGCGGGCCGGCGAACGCGCTGGTGACGGCCTGCAGCCGCACCGCCGGCGGCGCGCCCGCGGCGATCGCGGCGGGCGTCTCCGCGAGCCATACATGCGACCTGCCCGACGGGCGGGCGATCGCGATCGTCCACGTGGCGGTTCCCGGCGGCGGCTGGCTCGGCACCCACGAGGACGTGACCGAGCAGCGCCGGGCCGAGCAGCGCATCGCCCACATGGCCGGCCACGACGCCCTGACCGGGCTGCCGAACCGCGCCCGGATGCAGGAGCGCGTGGACGCGGCGCTGGCCGGGCGGGCCGCGGACGAGGCGGTGAGCGTGCTCTGCCTCGATCTCGACGGGTTCAAGGACGTCAACGACACCTACGGTCACGCGGTCGGCGACGAGCTGCTGCGCCAGGTGGGCCTGCGCCTGAAGGAGGCCGTCGGCGTCACGGCCCTGGTCGGGCGCCTGGGCGGCGACGAATTCGCGGTGATGCGCTGCGCCCCCTCGCACCCGGCCGGGATCGCGGCGCTCGCCGAGCGGATCGTGCGGCTCCTGCGGGTGCCGTTCGAGGTCCAGGGCCACGAGGTCGGCATCGGCACCTCGATCGGCATCGCGACGACGGAGACCGGCGAGGTCACCACCGCCGAGCTGCAGCGCCGGGCCGACGTGGCACTCTACCAGGTCAAGGCCTCGGGGCGGAACGGCTGGCGCTTCTTCGACCCGGCGATGGACGCCGACCTGCAGCGGCGCCGCCAGCTCGGTGCCGACCTGCGCAGCGCGCTGACCGAGGGCCAGCTCGATCTCCACTACCAGCCGATCGTCGCCGCCGACGGGGCCCTGCGCGCCTTCGAGGCCCTGCTGCGCTGGCGCCACCCGCGCGAGGGCTTCGTCAGCCCGGGCGAGTTCATCCCGATCGCCGAGGCGACCGGCCAGATCCGCCGGCTCGGCGCCTGGGCGCTGGCCCGGGCCTGCGCCGACGCCGCCGCCTGGCCGCCCGACCTCAAGGTGGCGGTGAACCTGTCCCCGGTGCAGTTCGTCGGCGACGCCCTCGTCGAGGAGGTGGCGCAGGCCCTCGCGGCGAGCGGCCTGCCGGCCGAGCGGCTCGAGCTCGAGATCACCGAATCGGTGCTGCTGCAGGACGACGCCGCGACGCTCGCCATCCTGCACCGCCTGCGGGCGCTCGGGGTCAGCACCGCGATGGACGATTTCGGCACCGGCTACTCGTCCCTGAGCTACCTGCGCCGCTTCCCCTTCGACAAGATCAAGATCGACCAGTCCTTCGTGCGCAACCTCGGCCACGAGGCGGGCAGCAGCGAGATCGTGCGGGCCGCGGTCGGCCTCGGCAAGACCTTCGGGATGATCGTGCTGGCCGAGGGCGTCGAGACCGAGGAGCAGGCCGCGATCCTGCGCGAGGCGGGCTGCGACGAGCTGCAGGGCTACCTGTTCGGTCGGCCATGTCCGGTGGCGGAGCTGCGCGGGAGCGGGCCCGCGGGCCCGGGCCGGGCGGCGGCCTGAACGCGGGTCCTAGTCCCGCAGCGCCCGCTCGATCAGCCCCGCCGCGGCGAGCGCCCGGCCGTCGTCGCCGAACCGGGTGATCACCTGCACGCCGACCGGCAGGCCGGCGGACGTGCGGTCGACCGGCAGGGTGACGCAGGGCACGCCCATCAGGGTCCAGAGGCGGTTGAAGCGCGAATCCCCGGTCTGGTCGAGGCCGGCCGGCGCCGCGCCGGGCGCGGCATAGGTCAGGATCGCGTCGAGGCCGTCCTCGGAGAAGACCTCCTTCAGGCCGCGCCGCGCGTGGTGGGCGGTGCGCCGCGCCGCGTCGTAGGCCGCGGTCTCGATCCCTTGCGCGGCGTCGAGGGCGGCCCGCAGGCGCGGCGGCAGGGCATCGCGGTGCGTGGCGTATTCCCAGGCGAGGCTCTGGCGCACCTCGTAGTCCTGGATGGCGGCGTGGGCCGCGAAGGCCTCGCCGAACCGGGCCGGCAGGGCGTAGTCGCGAACCCTCGCGCCGGCCCGCTCGGCGGCGCGGGCGGCCCGGGCGAGGGCGGCCTCCGCCTCCGGGTCGGGGGCGGCGCAGAAATCCTGGCGCACGATCCCGATGCGCAAGGCCCCGGCATCGGCGTGGGCGGCGATGGCCGGCCGGTCGGCGAGGAGCGCGAGGGCGTGGGCGGCGTCCGGCACGCTCGCGGCGAAGAGGCCCAGCGTGTCGAGGGCCCAGGAATAGCACTTCACCCCGACCGTCGGCAGCAGCCGGAACGACGGCTTGACCCCGACGACGCCGCAGAACGCCGCCGGGCGGATGATCGAGCCGCCGGTCTGGGTGCCGAGCGCCAGCGGCAGCATCCCGGCCGCCACCGCGGCGGCGGACCCCGCCGAGGAGCCGCCCGGGGTGTGCCCGGGGTGATGCGGGTTGCGCGTCGCGGTCGGGTCGAGGAACGCGAAGGGCGTGGTGGTGGTCTTGGCGAGCGGCACCGCGCCGAGGCTTTTGAGCCGTGCCACCACGGGCGCGTCGGCGCGCGGCCGCCAGCCCGCGTAGATCGGCGAGCCCATGGCGGTCGGCAGGTCGGCGGTGTCGATGATGTCCTTGATCCCGACCGCGATTCCCGCGAGCGGCCCCGTCGTCGGGATGGCGGGCGCGGGATCGACGCAGACCAGGGCGCCGATCTCCGGCTCGCGGGCCGCGATCGCCTCGCGCACGAGGCCGACCGCCCCCTCGGGGGTGAGCCGGCCGGAATCGATTCGGGCGCAGAGGTCGAGGAGCGAGAGCATCGGGCCGTCCGGGCGGGAGGAGTCGTGTGAACGATCTTGTAAGCGCATTGTGGCGGTGTGTCCCAGAACACGGGGCAAGGGCCGGCAGGGGGCGGCGGACCGTCGGGCGCGTTGCGGCCGGGGCCCGGCTTCGGCTAAACCGGCGCCGTTCCTCCGCCGCACGGCCGCCTGGGGCGGATCGGGCCGACGTGGCGGGGCGCCGACAGCCGGTCTTCTTCGCCGGCATCCTTCGCGAGAGAGCCCGTGACCTTTCCCTCCGCCCTGCCCCTGCAAGCCCAGACGGTTCCGACCCAGGCGATGCCGACCGTCTCGCGCCTCGGGCGCCTGTTCGGCCGCGGGCGAAAGGTGGAGGCCGTGGCGGCGGAGCCGGACGGCGCCTCCGCGACTTTCGGCGGGCCCGGCATCCTGGCGGTGGCCGGCCTCAAGAAGAGCTACGGCGCCCGCACCGTGGTGCACGATGCCGGCCTGACCGTGCGCAACGGCGAGGCGGTGGGCCTGCTCGGCCCCAACGGCGCCGGCAAGACCACGATCTTCTACATGATCACCGGCCTCGTCTCGGCCGATCGCGGCACGATCAGCCTCGACGGGCACGAGATCACCCGGCTGCCGATGTACCAGCGCGCCCGGCTCGGCATCGGCTACCTGCCGCAGGAGGCCTCGATCTTCCGCGGCCTCAACGTCGAGGACAACATCCGGGCGGTGCTCGAGGTGGTGGAGCCCGACCGCAAGACCCGCGAGCGCAAGCTCGATTCGCTGCTGGAAGAGTTCAACATCACCCGCCTGCGCAAGTCGCCCTCGATCGCGCTCTCGGGCGGCGAGCGGCGGCGCTGCGAGATCGCCCGGGCGCTCGCCTCCTCGCCGTCGTTCATGCTGCTCGACGAGCCCTTCGCGGGCATCGACCCGATCGCGGTCGGCGACATCCAGGAACTGGTGATGCACCTCAAGGGCCGCGGCATCGGCGTGCTCATCACCGACCACAACGTGCGCGAGACGCTCGGCCTGATCGACCGGGCCTACATCGTCCATTCGGGTCGCATCCTCACCGAGGGCACGCCCGAGGAGATCGTCGCCGACGAGGACGTGCGGCGGCTCTACCTGGGCGAGGATTTCCGCCTGTAGGCGGCGCCCGCCCCGGTCCATCCCACGTCGGGCGTCGCGGTCCGGCTCCGGTGCCCCCCTGCGCGAGGTCGGCCGCGTCCATTCGGCCGGCGTCCCGTGGGCTCGCGACGACCACCCCGTCGCGACGAGCCCTGCTCCACTGGCGTCCGCCCCCCGTGGCCTCTTCGCGGAAGGTCCTGAAAGGTTCCGCCACGTCCGCTTTGACGCGTGCCACGCTTCGGTTTAAAGCTACATTCAGAGACATGAAGCAAGAGTCGTGCCGACCCTGGCCGAAACCGGGGCGTCGCATGTCGGGGCTGGCTGATGGGTTTGCTGCAACGGCTCGAGATGCGCCAGGGCCAGGCCCTGGTGATGACGCCGCAACTCCTGCAGGCGATCAAGCTTCTGCAACTCTCCCACCTCGACCTCGCCGCCTACGTCGATGCCGAGCTCGAGCGTAATCCGCTGCTGGAGCGGGCCGAGGCCGAGGCGCCCGAGATCGGCGATGCCCGGGGCGAGGGCCACGGCGAGGCCGCGGAGGCCGGCCGGGACGGGGGCGACGGCGACGGCTTCGACGCGGATTTCGGCGGCGACGGCGCGGCCGAGCCCTGGCTCTCCCACGACCTCAACCCGAGCCGCAGCGAGATCGAGGGCGATCTCGGCACCCGCCTCGACAACGTGTTTCCCGACGAGGGCCCGGTCGGCCGCGAGGCGCCGGTCGGCTCCGAGGGACTGTCGCTGACCCCCGCCCCCTGGGGCAATGCCGGCGGCAGCTTCGACGGCGACGCGCCGGATTTCGAGGCGACGCTGACGAGCGAATCCTCGCTGCACGAGCATCTCTCGGCCCAGCTCGACCTCGCCACCCGCGATCCCGTCGAGCGCCTGGTCGGCGGCTTCCTGGTCGACGCCATCGACGAGGCCGGGTACCTGCGCGAGGACCTGCCCGGGCTCGCCGAGAGACTCGGCGTCGCCATGCCGGTCGTCGAGCGGGTGCTGGCCCTCGTCCAGGGCTTCGACCCGTCCGGCGTCGGCGCCCGCGACCTCGCCGAGTGCCTGGCGATCCAGCTGCGCGAGCAGGACCGGTTCGACCCGGCGATGCAGGCCCTGGTCTCGCGCCTCGACCTCGTCGCCAAGCGCGACCTCGCGTCCCTGCGCCGCCTGTGCGGGGTCGACGACGAGGACCTCGCCGACATGCTCTCCGAGCTGCGCCGCCTCGATCCCAAGCCCGGCCGCGCCTTCGGGGCCGGCCCGGTCGAGGTGCTGGTGCCGGACGTGTTCGTGCGCGCGGCCCCCGACGGTTCCTGGCTGGTCGAGCTCAACAGCGAGGCCCTGCCGCGGGTGCTGGTCAACCAGAGCTACTACGCCACCGTCACCCGCGGCCCGCAGACCGACACCGACAAGGCCTTCCTGTCGGAATGCCTGCAGACCGCCAACTGGCTCACCCGCAGCCTGGAGCAGCGCGCCCGCACCATCCTGAAGGTGGCGAGCGAGATCGTGCGCCAGCAGGACGGGTTCTTCGTCAACGGCGTCGCCCACCTGCGCCCGCTCAACCTGAAGACCGTCGCCGACGCGATCGGGATGCACGAATCCACCGTCTCGCGGGTGACCTCGAACAAGTCGATCGGCACCAGCCGCGGCACCTTCGAGATGAAGTACTTCTTCACCGCGGCGATCCCCGGGGCGGCGGGCGCGGCGGCCCATTCCTCGGAGGCCGTGCGCCACCGCATCAAGCAGCTCATCGACGGCGAGGCCAACGACGTCCTGTCGGACGACGCCCTGGTGCAGCGCCTGCGCGGCGAGGGCGTCGACATCGCCCGCCGGACGGTCGCCAAGTACCGGGAATCGCTGCGCATCCCCTCCTCGATCGAGCGCCGGCGCGAGCGCGCCGCGATGCCGGCGCGGTGAGGCGGGGGCCGGCCCGGCCTTCGAGCTGAGCCGGCTTCGTTGACTTCGCGTCCGCGCGTTCCTAGCTCTTGAAACGCTGGCCCCGTGCCGGAGACGTCCCCGGGACGCGGGCCGACGAACGACGAGACCGGAGGGAGCCAATGGCAGCGTTGCGCGTGTCGGGTCGTGGCGTGGACTTGGGGGAAGCCCTGAGGACACGGGTGGAGGAGCGGATCTCCGCGGCCCTCGCCAAGTACTTCGACGGTGCCTACCACGGCCATGTGACGGTCGCGCGGGACGGGGCGGCCTACCGCACCGATTGCGTGCTGCATCTGCCCTCGGGCATCACCCTGGAAGCGTCCGGCACCGCCCACGACGCCCATGCGAGCTTCGACCAGACCGCCGAGCGGATCGAGAAGCGCCTCCGCCGCTACAAGCACCGCCTCAAGGCCCATCCCAACGGCCACGCCAAGGAAGTCGGCCTCGACGGCGGCCTGCCGGGGAGCCTGCCGGGCCGCGAGGCCGTGATGGAGGCGGCCTATTCGGTGTTCGAGGCGCCGGAGGAGGATACCGGCGAGCACCCGCCGATCATCGCCGAGAGCACCCGCACCCTGCACCGGCGCACGGTGAGCGAGGCGGTGGTGGAACTCGACCTCACCGGTGTCCCCGTCCTCGTCTTCGTTCACGCTGGCACCGAGCGGGTCAACGTCGTATATCGTCGGGGCGACGGCGCGATCGGGTGGATCGATCCGCCGGAACGCGGCACTCCGTAAGCGGGCTCGAACGCCCTCTCCCGGAAGGCCTCCGGTCCTGGAACAAGTGCGGGGCGCCGACGCGTCCCCGCCGATGAGGCAGCGGTTTCGATGCCATTGCTGGAATTCCTGAAGCCGGAGGCGGTCCTCCCGGCGCTGCGGGCGCAGGGGAAGAAGCAGGTTCTGCAGGAGCTGGCCGCCCAGGCGGCCCGCCACCTGCCGGGCCTGGACGAGCGCGAGATCTTCGAGACGCTCCTGCAGCGCGAACGCCTGGGCTCGACCGGCATCGGCGAGGGCGTGGCGATCCCGCACGGCAAGCTGCCGGGGCTCGACACGCTGTTCGGCCTGATGGCCCGCCTCGAGCGCCCGGTCGACTTCGAGGCGCTCGACGGCCAGCCGGTCGACATCGCCTTCCTGCTGCTCGCTCCCGAGGGCGCCGGCGCCGACCACCTGAAGGCGCTCGCCCGGGTCGCCCGGGTGCTGCGCGAGCCCGGCATCATCGACCGCATCCGTGCGGCCCGCGATGCCGACGCGCTCTACGCGCTCCTGACCCAATCCCCCGCCCAGGCGGCGTGACCGGCGTGACGATGCGGACCTCCCTTCTCGCGGCGGCGTGCCTTCTCGCCGCGGCCGCCCCGGCGCGCGCCGTCGACGGCACCTGCGCCCGCGACCTCCTGGTGGCGCAATCCT
Organism: Methylobacterium ajmalii; assembly: GCF_016613415.1. GTDB lineage: Bacteria > Pseudomonadota > Alphaproteobacteria > Rhizobiales > Beijerinckiaceae > Methylobacterium > Methylobacterium ajmalii. The sequence continues at coordinate 75,568 of NZ_JACWCT010000036.1, forward strand.
CGCAGAAGACCGCGATCGAGCGCCTGGAGATGCTCGGCGACAGCGACGCCGACCGCTGCCGCGGCTGGCGCCAGCACGTCGACACGATGCGCCGCGCCGCCACCGTCTACGGCCGCTGCCTGTCGGGCGGCGAGCGCAGCGAGCGCCTGGCCCAGGTCCAGGGCTCGGAGAAGGAATTCTCCGAGATGCTGCGCACGCGCTGCAAGGGACGCTGAGCAAGGGGCGCTGAGCAGGCGGTGCTGGGGCGGTTCACCCCGCCCCGTCGCGCCGAAGATCTCGGGCAAAACGCCGTTTTCCGCTCCTCCGCCCCGCGGGACGGGAGCCTGCGCGCCGTGGTGGCGCGTCACCGCACCAGCGGCTCGGCCACCACCTTCACCGGATGGCCCCGGCTGACCAGCACCGCCGCGCTCGAATGCTCGGGGTCGGTCTCGAACCGGGTGCGGACCCAGGCGACCAGGAACTTCGCGTATTCGGAGGCGAGCAGCCGCGCCGAGGCCGGGTGGCGCCACCACTGGTCGGGGTCGATCCCTTCCGAGACGACGGGATGGGGCACGACCCGGTGCCCGCCCTCGAGGGCGTGGTCGAGCTCCACCAGAGTGCGGGGCATGTGATAGTTCGAGGTGACCACCGCGACGCTCTGGAACCCGTTCTCGCGCATCCAGCGCCGGATCTCGATGGCGTTGCCGATGGTGTTGCGGGCCCGGTAGTCGAGGTCGACGCAGCAGGCGATCAGGTGCTGCTGGCCCGGGTTGAGCCGGGCGATCTCCTCGCGGCTTGTGCGCTCGTTGACCCCGGTGATCAGCAGGCGCCGTCCGTAGCCGCCGGCCAGCAGGTCCATCGCATCCTCGATGCGCTGGGCCCCGCCGGTGAGCGCCACGATGCCGTCGGAGGGGCCGAGCGGCAGCCGCTCCGAGCGGGCGAGGCCGGCCACGAAGGCGAGGAAACCGAGGCCGAGGGCGAGGCCGCCGGCGAGGCCGAAACCCGCGGCCCCGAGGGCGAGGCGGCGGCGCAGGCTCCGCCGGGGCGGGGGCGGTCCCTCGGATCCGCCGCCCGACCAGGACCAGCCCACCACGTCGCCGGTTCGCGTCGTCATTCCACGCTGCATCCGCGAGGTCATCTCACCCCTGTCGAGCATAGTGCCGATTGCGGCGGCCCGGAGGCAACCGCGCCGGAGGCCGATTCGTTCACTCCGACCGCGCGTTCCTGTGAAGAGCGGGCAAGCCGACGGGTCCGGCCACCGGAGATCGGGCCACGGTAGCGAGGATCCCTGGCGCCGGGCTGTCCTCGGATCCGCCTCGTACGGTTTCCGGAAGGGATCTCCCGGAACCCGCCTCAGTCGAGGAAGCGCCGCACGGTGAGGCGCGAGACGACCGCGGTGACGACCGAGGCGATGACGCCGATCAGCACCACGCTGGCATAGCCGCGCCAGCCGATGGCGAAGCCGCCGAACAGGGCCTCGATCTCGTCGCCGGCAGGTCCCGCGCGCCAGACCCGGGCGAGCGCGCCGCCGGCCCCGATCACGGCGAGCGCCGCCGCCGCCCCGATCGCCCCGCCGCGCAGGCCCAGACGGAAGAAGCGGCGTTGGAACTCGCGGGCGATGAAGTCGGCGTCGGCGCCGACGAAGTGCAGCACCTCCACCACCTCGCGATTGCCCGCCATGGCGCCGCGGGTCGCGAAGGTGACGGCGAGTCCGGTGGCGACGAGCACCAGCCCGACGATGGCGACGCCGACGCCGACCACGGTGTTGGCCATGGTCGAGAGGCGAGAGAGCCAGAGCGCGTGGTCGTCGAGGCTTGCCACCCCGGGCAGGGCGTCGGCCAGGCGCCGGCGCAAGTCGCCGAGGTCGGGCGTGCCGGAGCCCAGCCGCACCGTGATCAGGCGGGGCACCGGCAGGTCGCCGAGATCGAGGCCGCTGCCGAGCCAGGGCTCGAGCAGGCGCTCCGATTCCGTCTTGGTGAAGGGCCGCGTCGCCGCGATGCCGGGCGTCGCCGAGGCGAGCGCCGCCGCCTTGGCGACGTCGGCGTCGGTGTCGCGGCCCGGGCCCGGGCGGACCTGGATCGTCACCTCCTGGGCCACCGAGCCCTGCCACTGCGCGGCGCTCGTGGCGACGATCTCGGCGCCCCCGGCGCAGAGGGCGGCGAGGAAGGTCAGGATCGCGATCACCGCGGCCAGCGCGCGGCCGGCGCTGGTGTCGGTCGGCACCAGCGGGGCGTTGCGGCGCAGCGTCGGCGGCAGGTCGGCGGCGGGCGCCGCGCGCCGCGGGGCCCGCTCCAGGGTGGCTCCCTCAGACATGATGCGTCTCCCCGCGGCTCATCCCTCGATCCGCAGGCGGTTGTTGCCCAGGATGAACCGGCGCGCGTCGACGAGGTCCATCAGGGCGAAGTCGTGGGTGGCGATCAGCACCGAGGTGCCGAGGCGGTTGAGTTCGACGAACAGGCGCAGCAGGCGCCGGCCGAGCTGGGGATCGACGTTGCCGGTCGGCTCGTCGGCGAGCAGCAATTCGGGCCGGGCGATCAGCGCCCGGGCGATCGCCGCGCGCTGCTTCTCCCCGCCCGACAGGAGCGGGGGCAGGACGTGCATGCGCTCGCCGAGACCCACCCAGCGCAGGAGCTCCACCACCTCGGCCCGGTAGCTCGTCTCGGCCCGGCCCTGGACGCGCAAGGGCAGGGCGACGTTCTCGTAGGTGGTGAGATGGTCGAGCAGGCGGAAATCCTGGAAGACCACGCCCATGCGCCGGCGCAGGGACGTGAGAGCCCCGCTCGAGATGCCGCTCACCTCCTCGCCGAACACCGAGACGAGGCCGCGGCTCGGCCGCGCCGAGAGCAGGATCAGGCGCAGCAGCGTCGTCTTACCGGCGCCCGACGGGCCGGTGAGGAACTGGAACGAGTGCGGCGCGATGGTGAAGCTGATGTCGCTCAGGACCTCGGGGCCGACCCCGTAGCGCATCCCCACGTTCTCGAACCGGACCACCGGCTCGTCCATTCCGCCGAGCAGGCTGTTGCCGGTGCCCCTGTCGGTTCTCGCGTCCATCCGGTCTCCATCAAGGGTCCGAGGCCTCGGTATGAAGGCCCTTCGGCGGCCCGGTTACGCCTCGCGGGTCTCCCGCGGCCCGGCCGCTTTACCATGCATTAAGGCTGAGGCGGGAGGAGTCGTGATCCGGCCTCGGTGCCGCGCCCGACTGATTCGCCATGCTGATCGTCTGCCCCGCCTGCGCAAGCGAATATACGCTCGATGCCGACAAGATCGGCCCGGCCGGCCGCACCGTGCGCTGCGCGGCCTGCCGCGAGCCGTGGTTCGTGGCGGCCCCCGCCGCCGAGCCGACGCTCTCGCCCCCCGGCGAGGCGGTGTTCACCGCCGCGGCGGCGTCCGGCCCGTCCGAGGACAAGGCCGGGAACCGCAGCGCGCGAAGGCGGGAGCCGGCGGAGGGCGCCCGCTCCGGCCGGA
>NZ_JACWCT010000037.1:0-14988 GCF_016613415.1 Methylobacterium ajmalii
CGCCGATCACCCGGCCAGGCGCCTCGCCGATCTGCTGCCTTGGAACTGGATGCCAACCAGTGAGGCCGAGCAGGCCGCCTGACCAGTGGATCCGTCACCGAGCGCTTACCTGGTGGCTCGCGGACGAGGCCGAGTTCGCGCAGGCTCACCAGCCGACCTAGGGGGCCGCGCAGGTCCGCGTCGCAGATCTCACGGTACTCGCTTGCGCGTGCTGGCCGGCGGTGGGCCATGATCCGATCCACCGAGCCATCGCCACGGCCGAGACCGCGGAGGCGGCCCATACCGCGGCGCTGTCTGGCCTCGACGAGACCGACGATGGGCAAGTGCGTCGCGCCAACGCCGCGGCCGATGCGAGTTCGGCGGCCTTCCAGACGCTGACCACTATCCTGCCGACCACGCGGGCCGGACTGTTCGCCCTGGCAGAGTTCTACGCCCGGGAGAGCGAGGAGTTCGAGCCGATGTGCGCGGGCGGACAGTACCTGCAGCACCTCGCGGCCGCTCTGCGCGGCAGTGATTCCACTGCCCTGATTTCGGGTCGCTTGCCGACAAAAGCTGCGTCAGATCAGCAGCTTGTATCCCTGATTCCGCAAGCGTCCGCACACGTCTCTTCATCGGCGAGGGCGCAGTGACGAACCGCCTCCCGATCGCCGCGCTTATCCTCGCCGAGGTCCACCCAGGCCAACCAGCTACCCCGAAGCCCGAGATTGCATCGCTCGGGCCGACTGACGTGCGGATCGTCGCCTGGGGCAACCTACTCGCGCCCGGGCTCCACGCCGGAGTGATCGCGGCGCTGTCGCTCAACCGCACCCACCCGCTGCACGCCTTCGCTCTGACCGGCGATGGCGCGCCGATCCACCCGTTGGCCCACGGCCGCAGCCGCGTGCCGCTCGAAATGCCGCTCATTGAGTGGCGAGGCCCCCGCCCCACCGCCTCGGCCACAGAACAAGAGGAGGGGTAGCGTGGAGCGGACGCAGATCCCCGGCGCGTGCCAGATCCTCGGCGTGTCCGCGCGGACCATTCAGCGCCTCGCCGTCGCCGGCCAGTTGCCGAGCGCCGTCAAAGTTGGTCGGGTGTGGACGTTCGACATCCAGGCGCTTCGGACCTGGCTGCGCGAACAGGAGGTAAAACCGTGCCAGCACATCGAAAGAAGGAAGCCCCAGAGGGCTGCTACTGGCGGGGCGAGGTCCTATGGGCCCGCTTCACCGTCGGAGGCAAAGAGTACCGTTTCAGCCTCAAGACAGGCGATCCGGCAGTTGCGCGAAATCGCGCGGCAGCAGAGCACGCCAAGATAGTGGCGGCCCATAGCTTCGGGGAGGACCGAAAGCTATGGGCCGACGCCGTGACTGCCTGGGGGCAGTACATGGTGAGCCAAGTCGGCGCCCGGACGTTCGATCGGTATACCAACTCCCTCGACATCATAGACGACCACCTGACCGGACTCCACGTCGATGAAGTGTCCGACGACACGGTGGCGGCCATCGTGCGGGCGCGCCGCGCGGCCGGCGTCTCGACGGCCACCATCCGGCGCGATCTGACCGCGCTGTCCAGCGTGCTCGGCTTCGCCGTCGATGAGAAGTGGCGGAAAGGCAATCCGGCGCTCGAGGCGATGCGCAGCCGGCGGCTGAAGGAGCGCCGCGACCCGATCGTGCTGCCGGAGGATCGCGATATCGAACGGGTGATCGCGCGGGCGCCCGGCCTCTTCGCGCACCTGATCCGGGCCGCGCTGCTGACGGGCTGCCGGCAGGACGAGCTCGTGACGCTGGAGCGACGGCACGTCGACCTTAGCCGGCGGGCAATCTCGGTCCTCGGCAAGGGCAACAAGCGGCGTGAGGTCGGCTTGACCGACGAGGCCGTCGCGCTGTTCGCGTCGATTCCGGTCAACCTGGCGACCCGAGCCGTCTTCTGGCACCCGGGGGCGAAGGGCCTGCCCGGCGGCCGCGCCCGGGAGGAGCCCGAGCCGGGCCCGTTCATCAACCCGGCCACGCGCTTCTCTTTAATATACGCGCAGCGTCGCAGCGGCCGAGGCGGAGGAGATCGCGAAGGCGGCCAAGCGCGGGAAGAAGCTCGAGCCCACCTTCCGGCGCTTCCGGTTCCACGACCTCCGGCACCGCTTCGCGGTCGATTACCTGCGGTCGGGGTGCGGCGGGATCTACACCCTGCAGCAGGAGATGGGCCACACGAGCATCAAGGTCACGGAGCTGTACCTGGCCTTCCTGACCCCCGAGGAGCAGGCGCGGGCGAAGGACATGCCTGCACAAAACACGGCACAGGTGCATCGGTTTCCCGGCTTGACCGGCGCCTAAAGCATTGTTACGGCTGCGGAATAGAAGACCGCCGCGGTTTCCGTCCATTGGTTTTGTAAACCGAAGGTCGGGAGTTCGATCCTCTCCACCGGCACCAGTTCCACCGGGCCGCCCGCGCGGTCCGTGCGTCGCGGAGGCCCCCGATGCCGTCCCTGCTCCGCTCCGCCTTCCCGCTGCTGCTCGCGCTGCTCGCGGGCCGGGCCGAGGCCGCCGACGAGCGGGGGCCTCATCAAAAGCCGGTGGCCGTCGTGGCCGATCGGAGCCTGGCCGTGGCGCCCGGCGCGCGGCTCCTCCTCTTCGCCTCCGACGATCTCGACGTCCCGCATCCCGAGGTGAGCCGGGCGGTGATCGTGCTGCACGGGCGGCTGCGCGACGCGGACGTCTACTACGCCTCCGCGCTCGCCGCCCGGGAGGCGGCCGGCCGGGCCGGGGACGGGGCGCTCCTCGTCGTGCCGCAATTCCTCAGCCAGACCGACTGGGCCGCGCATGCCCTCCCGCCGGACGTGCTGCACTGGACGCTCGAAGGCTGGCAGGGCGGGGACGACGCGCTCGGCCCCGCACCCCTGAGCTCCTTCGACGCCCTCGACGCGATCCTGGCCCGGCTCGCCGACCGGCGCCTGTTCCCGAACCTGTCGCGGATCGTCGTCGCCGGCCATTCCGGCGGCGGCCAGGTGGCGCAGCGCTACGCGATGCTGTCGCGGGAAGGCGACGCCCTGGCGGGGCGAGGCATCGCCGTGAGCTACGTCGTCGCCAATCCCAGCAGCTACGCCTACGTCACGCCCGGGCGGCCCGGCCCGACCGCGGATTGCCCCGGCTACGACCGCTGGAAGTACGGCCTGCAGGATCTGCCGCGCTATGCCGGCGGGGCCGCGCCGGCGGCCCTGGAGGCCGCCTACGTCGCCCGGCCGGTGACCTACCTGCTCGGCGGCCGGGACACCGACCCGCACCATCCCGCCCTCGACCGGAGCTGCATGGCCGAGACGCAGGGGCCGTTCCGGCTTGCCCGCGGCGAGGCCTACTGGGCCGCCCTGCGGGCCCGTCATCCCGACCTGCGCCAGCCGCTCCACGTCGTGCCGGGCGTCGGCCATGACGGCCGCCGGATGCTCGGCTCGGCCTGCGGCCTCGCGGCCCTATTCGACGCGCCGGGCTGCGAGTCCGGCGAGAACGCCGGCACGGATCCTGCCAGACCCCGCCCGATCGATCCCGCTGCCCCGGCCGGGGCGGCGCAGCCTCCACGGTAGCCCCACAGCATGAGCACGCTCCCCAAGGTCGCCTTCATCGGCACCGGCGGCACCCTGTCGTCGGTGGGCCGCGACAGCCTCGACATCCTCGACTACACCGCCACCGGCCGGCGCCTCGAGGCCGAGGAGATCCTGGCGAGGGTGCCGGAGACCCGTGCGGTGGCCGAGGTGGTGCCGGTGCGCTACCGGGCGGTGACGAGCCCGGGGATCGGCTTCTCCGACTGGCGCACCCTGGTGCGGCTCTGCGAGGAACTGGCGGGCGCGCACCCGGACCTCGCCGGCATCGTCATCGGGCACGGCACCGCCACCCTGGAGGAGACCGCCTACGCGCTCAGCCTCACCCTGACCGTCGACCTGCCGGTGGTGCTGGTCGGCTCGCAGCGGCCGATCAGCGCCCTGTCGAGCGATGCCGGTCTCAACCTCGTCGCGGCGTTGCGCACCGCGGCCGCCCCGGAATCCCGCGGGCGCGGCGTGCTGGTGGTGCTCAACGACGAGATTCAGGCCGCCCGCGAGGTGACCAAGACCTCGGTCACCCGGATGCAGACCTTCCGCAGCCCGGATTTCGGCGTGCTCGGCCAGGTCGACGGCGAGCACGTGCGCTACTACCGTCGATCGGAGCGCCGCCACGCCCCCGGAACGCCGTTCGACATCCGCACCCTCGACGCCCTGCCGCGGGTCGACATCTCCTACGCCTACGCGGATGCCGACGGCACGGCGGTGCGGGCCTTCGCGGCGGCCGGCGCCCGGGGCATCGTCTCGGCCGGGCTCGCCCCCGGCATGACCCCTCCGGCGGAGGCCGAAGCCCTCGCGGAGGCCGCGGCCGCCGGCATCGCCATCGTGCAATCGACCCGCGCCGGCAGTGGCGTCGTGCCCTCCACCGTGCGGCTCGCCTCCCACGGCATCGTCCCGGCCGACAACCTGACGGCGCAGAAGGCCCGCATCCTGCTCGCCCTCGCGCTCACGGTCACCCGCGATCCCGGCGCGCTGGCCGAGATCTTCGCGACCTACTGAGCCGGGGCACGCGGCGCCCACACGCTTCCACAAGGCCTTGATGCCGCAGCCGATTGCCAGGCCGTCGGGGGCTGCACTAGGCTCCCGGCGCCGAGCCCGGCGACTGCCCCCGCGGTCGGGCTGGCGGCAGGTCGGGCCGGCGCAGTCTGAACACCTCCGTCAGCGCCCGACCTGCTTGCGGGGCGCAAGAGGGAGGGCATCCGGGGAGTCCGCCGATGGTGCGCCTGAACGAGATCCGGGCCGGGGAGGTCGCCGTCGAGGCGCCCCTCGCGGCCGATGCCGGTCTCGTCTTCGTCGGCCGGATCCGTACGCCCTGGACCGACCGCCTCGGCTGCCCGCGCCAGGGCCGCCTCGACGGGCCGACCTGCCGGATCGAGGTGTTTGCGCCCTGGAGCGACGCCCTCGACGGCGTGGCGCTCTACGAGCGCTTGGAGATCCTGTACTGGCTCGACCGCTCGCGGCGCGACCTCGTGCGCCAGAGCCCGGCCAACGACGGCACGACCCGGGGCACCTTCTCGCTACGCTCGCCGGTGCGGCCGAACCCGATCGGCACCAGCATCGTCGCGCTGGTCGGGATCGAGCCCGGCATCCTGCACGTGCGCGGCCTCGACTGCCTCGACGGGACGCCGCTTCTCGACATCAAGCCCGACCGCAGCCTGTTCGTGCCACTGGCACCGCCCCAGGCCGGCGACGCGCAGGCGGGAGAGGCGTGATGCGGATCGGGCCGGCAGTCGCATTTCTCGCCGTCCTCACGGTTCTTCCGGCGGCGCCCGCCGCCGCGCAGGCCCCGGCCGACGCGGTACCGGCGGCCACCGGTCCGGCGAGCGCCGACGCCCTGCCGATGCAGGAGGTCGCCCCGGGCATCTTCGTCTACGCCGCGCCCTATGCCTTGGCCGGGCGGCGCAACGACGGCGCCATCGCCAATGTCGGCTTCGTGATCGGGCGCGACGCGGTGGCGGTGATCGATACCGGCGGAAGCCTGCGGGCGGGGCAGCGCCTGCTGGCCGCCCTGCGCCAGCGCACCGCGCTGCCGGTGCGCTACGTCGTCAACACACATGTCCACCCCGACCACGTGCTGGGCAACGCCGCCTTCGCGGGGGAGGGCACGACCTTCGTCGGCCATCACGCCCTGCCGGAGGCCCTGGCCGCCCGGGCGCAGGACTACCTGAAGGCCAATGCCGACCTCGTCGGCCCGGACTTCGCCGGCACCCGGATCGTGCCGCCGACCCTTCTCGTCTCGACGAGCCTCGATCTCGACCTCGGCGGCCGGGCGCTGCACCTCGAGGCCTGGCCGACCGCCCACACCAACAGCGACCTGACGGTGCGCGACCGGGAGACCGACACCTGGTTCCTCGGCGACCTCCTGTTCGTCGGCCACGTCCCGGCCCTCGACGGGCGCCTGTCGGGATGGATCGGGGTCCTGCGCCGCCTGCAGGCCGAGCCCGCCGCCCGGGTGGTGCCCGGTCACGGCCCCGCCTCGGTCGCCTGGCCCGCCGCCGCCGGCCCGATCGACCACTACCTCGCGGTGCTCGAGGCGCAGGTCCGGGCGATGGTGCGCGACGGCGTGCCCATCGACCGGGCAGGGGACGCCGCGCGCACGGAAGCGCAGCATTGGTCCCTATTCGACGACTTCAACGCCCGCAACGCCACGACTGCCTACCAAGAGCTCGAGTGGGAGTAAGGAGCAGTTAAACATCGGGATGCGTCCAACCGCGGCACTTCCGTTGATGTGCGAACGGCGAAGCCGGCTCAACGTTCATGCTGCGCGGCACAATACCTATGCTGCCCTGCAGCATGGAAGGTCTCATATACCTTAGTTATGAAATTCGCGCTCGGGTGTCGCAGGCCGAGGGGCGGTTGGCGTGTTGACGGCGCCCCGATTTCTCTTAGAGTTCCTTCAGCTTCGGCTTCAACGGCGCCGCCAGGGGAGGGGGCGCTCGGTTCGCAAACACGGCAGGGACCTCACCGGTCCCCTCGTGCCAGGATCTCTGGCGGCCGGTTGTGACACGCTGACGAGGCCAACGACATCCCCAAACGCAAACAACAGGAACCGGCCCGATTCGTCCCGTTGCGGATGTCGGGATCAATGCACCTGTCGGAGGAATCCATGAGAGCGGTCCATCTCCTTGCGGTGAGCGCGGGTATCCTCGGCGCCGTCCCGGCGCTGGCGAACGAAGACGTCCTGAAGCGCACGGCCAACCCGGCCGAGCAGGTTCTCCAGACCGTAGACTACGCCAATACGCGCTACTCGAAGCTCGACCAGATCAACGCCGGCAACGTCAACAAGCTGCAGGTGGCCTGGACCTTCTCGACCGGCGTGCTGCGCGGCCACGAGGGCTCGCCGCTGGTCGTCGGCGACGTGATGTACGTCCACACGCCGTTCCCGAACATCGTCTACGCGCTCGACCTCAACCAGGATGGCAAGATCCTGTGGAAGTACGAGCCGAAGCAGGATCCGAACGTGATCCCGGTGATGTGCTGCGACACGGTCAACCGCGGCCTCGCCTATGCCGACGGCGCGATCTTCCTGCACCAGGCCGACACCACCATCGTGTCGCTCGACGCCAAGAGCGGCAAGGTGAACTGGTCGGTCCAGAACGGCGACCCGAAGATCGGCGAGACCAACACCGCCACCGTGCTGCCGGTGAAGGACAAGCTGATCGTCGGCATCGCGGGCGCCGAGTACGGCATCCGCGGCCACATCACCGCCTACGACCTCAAGACCGGCAAGCAGGCCTGGCGCGCCTACAACCTCGGCCCGGACGCCGAGATGAAGATCGACCCGGAGAAGACCACCGAGCTCGGCAAGCCGGTCGGCAAGGACTCGTCGATCAAGACCTGGGAAGGCGACCAGTGGAAGACCGGCGGCGCCTCGACCTGGGGCTGGTACTCCTACGATCCCAAGCTGAACCTTGTCTATTACGGCACCGGCAACCCCTCGACCTGGAACCCGAAGCAGCGCCCGGGCGACAACAAGTGGTCGATGACGATCTTCGCGCGTGACGCCGACACCGGCGTGGCGAAGTGGGTCTACCAGATGACCCCCCACGACGAGTGGGATTACGACGGCATCAACGAGATGATCCTCACGGATCAGAAGATCGGCGACAAGGAGCGGCCGCTCCTGACCCACTTCGATCGTAACGGCTTCGGCTACACCCTCGATCGCGCCACCGGCGAGCTGCTCGTCGCCGAGAAGTACGATCCGGCGGTGAACTGGGCCACCAAGGTCGACCAGGACAAGTCCTCGAAGACCTACGGCCGTCCGCTCGTCGTCGCCAAGTACTCGACCGACCAGAACGGCGAGGACACCAACTCGAAGGGCATCTGCCCGGCGGCGCTCGGTTCCAAGGACCAGCAGCCGGCGGCCTACTCGCCCAAGACCAACCTGTTCTACGTGCCGACCAACCACGTCTGCATGGACTACGAGCCGTTCCGGGTGAGCTACACCCCGGGCCAGCCCTATGTCGGTGCGACCCTGTCGATGTACCCGGCGCCCAACAGCCACGGCGGCATGGGCAACTTCATCGCCTGGGACGGCACGGCCGGCAAGATCAAGTGGTCCAACCCCGAGCAGTTCTCGGTGTGGTCGGGTGCGCTCGCCACCGCGGGTGACGTGGTGTTCTACGGCACGCTCGAGGGCTACCTGAAGGCGGTCGATTCCAAGACCGGCAAGGAACTGTACAAGTTCAAGACCCCGTCGGGCATCATCGGCAACGTGATGACCTTCCAGCACAAGGGCAAGCAGAACATCGCCGTCCTGTCGGGCGTCGGTGGCTGGGCCGGCATCGGCCTCGCGGCCGGCCTGACCGACCCGAATGCCGGCCTCGGCGCGGTCGGCGGCTACGCCGCCCTGTCGAGCTACACCAACCTCGGCGGCCAGCTGACGGTCTTCAACCTGCCGAACTGATCCCCGGCACGGGCGGGCGCGCGGCGCGCGCCCGCACATCAGACCTAAGTCCGGGCCGGCGCGGGTATCCGCGCCGGCCTCCTTATGATTAGATTATCATCAGAATCGCGAAACGCCGAACTGCGCGGCGGCGGTTCAATGATATCAGGGAGAAGCGTCCTTTGCGTCACCTCAGCAAAGTTGTCCTGCGGCCGCTCGCGGCCGGCCTCGCCCTAGCAGCCGTCAGCACGGCTGCCGTACATGCTGAGGATGCCAAGAAAGCCGATGCGAAGCCGGATCCGGCGCTGGCCAACCAACTCAACCCCAACGACAAGACCGCCGAGCCCGACGAGAAGCTGCTCGCCAAGGACGCCGCCGTGAAGGTGGAGGACGGCAAGTACACCGACGCCTCGGGCAGCCCGACCTTCCACGTGACCGACAACGGCAAGAAGGTCGACTGGTACAGCTATTCCGGCTACCGCCGCTACCACGCCGAGTGCCACGTCTGCCACGGCCCGGACGGCATGGGCTCGACCTACGCCCCGGCGCTCAAGGACTCGCTGAAGTATCTCTCCTACGAGGAGTTCGTCGGCATCGTCGTCGGCGGCAAGCAGGACGTGAACTCGTCGACCCAGAAGGTGATGCCGGCCTTCGGCGACAACAAGAACGTCACCTGCTACATGGACGACCTCTACGTCTACCTGAAGGCCCGCGCCGCCGGCGCGATGGGCCGGATTCGTCCGAACGAGAAGGAAGACAAGCCGGACGCGGCGCGCAAGCAGGAGAAGGAGTGCCTCGGCGGCTGATGACGCGGGCCCTTTTCCTGGCGGCCGGCCTCGCGCTGGCCCTCGCGGGTCCGGCGCGGGCGCAGTCCCTGCCGGACCTCGTCACCACGGACGCCCTGCGGGTCTGTGCCGATCCCGGCAACATGCCGTTCTCCGAGCGCCAGGGCGACGGGTTCGAGAACCGCATCGCGGCGATCCTCGCCGACGAGCTGAAGGTGAAGCTCCGGTACTACTGGCTCACCCAGGGCCCGGGCTTCGTGCGCAACACCCTCGGGGCCGGCCTGTGCGACGTCATCGTCGGCTCGGCCTTCGGCACCGAGCTCGTCCAGAGCACCAACCCCTACTACCGCTCGACCTACGTGCTGGTGTCGCGTCCCGGCACCTTCCCGGGCCTGACCGGGCTCGACGACGAGCGCCTGAAGGGTAAGCCGATCGGCGTGATCGTCGGCACGCCCCCGGTCGAGCGCATGGGGGCGGTCGGCCTAGTGCCGACGATGAAGCCCTACCCGCCCTACCAGTTCGACCCCTCGCGCAAGCACCAGACCGTCTCGGCCGAGATCGTCGCCGACGTGGCCTCGGGCAAGCTGGACGCCGCGGTGCTGTGGGGGCCCGCCGCCGGCTGGCTCGCCAAGGAAACCAACAAGCAGGCCGGTGGCCTCGACGTGGTGCCGCTGCTGCGCGAGCCCGATCGGCCGCCGCTCGCCTACCGCATCGCCATGGGGGTGCGCCACGGCGAGAACGAATGGAAGCGGGTCCTCAACACCGCGCTCCGCAAACGCCGCGCCGAGATCGAGGCCGTGCTGCGCGACTACGGCGTGCCGCTCCTCGACGAGGAAGAGAGCAAGCTGCTGCCGGCGGACGCCAAGCCGTGAGGCGTGCCCTCGCGGCGGGTCTCGCGGCGCTCCTGCTCGCGGCGCCCGCCGCCCGCGCCGCGCCGCCGCAGCCCGACGGCTACCGCCTCGAGGATTTCCGCAGCCCGACGCCCGCGGCGCTGACGGGCGCCGAGACGGTGACCACCGCGCGGGCCGAGCGGCTCTGGCGGGCCGGCGCCGCGTTCGTCGACGTGCTGCCGCGCCCGCCGCGGCCCACCACGCTGCCCCCCGGCACGATCTGGCGCGACGCGCCGCACGACAGCATCCCCCATGCCCGGTGGCTGCCCAATACCGGCTTCGGCGAGCTGGCACCGCAGACGGAGGCCTACTTCCGGCACGGCCTGTCGGCCGCCACCGGCGGCGATCCGGACAAGCCCGTGGTGCTGTTCTGCCAGCGGAATTGCTGGATGTCGTGGAACGCCGCCAAGCGGGCGCTCGCCCTCGGCTACCGCCACGTCCACTGGTACCCGGACGGGACCGATGGCTGGGGCGAGGCCGGCCTGCCCTTCGCCCGGGCCGAGCCGGCAGGGCCCTGACGCGAGCCCGTCGGTTGTGTCATGGAACGCCCGATCCACGTCCGGGAGACCGACCATGACCGTCGAGCGCGTCGCCATCGTCACCGCCGGGGGCAGCGGCATGGGGGCCGCCGCGGCCCGCAAGCTCGCAACCGACGGGTTCCGGATCGCGATCCTGTCCTCCTCGGGCCGGGGCAAGGCCCTGGCGGAAGAACTCGGCGGGGTCGGGATCACGGGCTCGAACCGCTCGCCGGAGGATCTCGCCCGCCTCGTCGACCGCACGATGGAGCGGTGGGGGAGGGTCGACGTCCTCGTCAACAGCGCCGGCCACGGGCCCAAGGGGCCGCTCCTCGACCTCACCGATGAGGACTGGACCCGGGGGATGGAGGTCTACTTCCTCAACGTGGTGCGGCCGACCCGCCTCGTCACGCCGATCATGCAGCGCCAGGGCGGCGGCGCGATCATCAACATCTCGACCTTCGCGGCCTTCGAGCCGGAGCAGGCGTTCCCGACCTCCGGCGTCTTCCGCTCGGGGCTCGCCGCCTTCACCAAGCTGTTCGCCGACCGCTACGCCGCCGACAACATCCGCATGAACAACGTCCTGCCGGGCTTCGTCGACAGCCTGCCGGAGAAGCCGGGCATCCGCGAGCGCATCCCGCTCGGCCGCTACGGCAGCGCCGACGAGATCGCCGCCGTCGTCGCGTTCCTGGCCTCGCCGGGCGCGGGCTACATCACCGGGCAGAACCTGCGGGTGGACGGCGGCATCACCCGGTCGGTGTGAGGCGGAAGGGCGCTAGAGAGCTTCACGATCGCGTTGCAATCGCGAAGCTCTCTAACTCTTTGTTTTGTCGCATTTTCTCCGACGAACCGGTTTCCACTTCGTCGGAAAATGCTCTAAGCCGCGCCCGCGACCGGCTCGATCCCGCTGCGGTCGAGCCGGGCCAGCGCCTCGGAGACGGTCTCGCCGCCGGTCACGAGGTCGGGGGCGATCTCGGCGAGCGGCACCAGCACGAAGGCGCGCTCGCGCAGGAAGCGGTGGGGCAGCACCAGGCGCTCGTCGGAGACGGTCGCGCCGGCATAGTGCAGCACGTCGATGTCGATCGCCCGCGGGCCCCAGCGGCGCTCGCGCACCCGGCCGAGCCGCGCCTCGATCGACAGGCAGGCTTCCAGCAGGGCGTGGGGCGGGAGCGTGGTCACGATCCCGAGCGCGCCGTTGAGGAACCAGTCCTGGTCGGTGTCGCCCCAGGGCGGGGTGCGGTAGTTGCGCGAGCGCGCCGTGACGGCGATGCCCGGCGTCGCGGCCAGCGCCGCCACCGCGGCATCGAGCATCGCGGCCTTGTCGCCGAGGTTGCTGCCGAGCCCCAGATAGGCCTCGGCCGAATTCTCCTCAGGCATGCCGGGTCCTCGTGATCTCGACCGCGACCCCGTCGAGGACGAGGGGCACCGGGGCGCTCGGCTTGTCGATCCGCACCGTCAGCGCGTCGAGCTGGGGGAAGGCGGCCAGCGCCTCCGCGCAGATCGTCTCGGCCAGGGCCTCGATCAGCCGGAAGCGGCGCTCAGTGGCGATGCGATGGGCGAGGCCCGCGAGGTCGGCGTAGCTCACCGTGGCGCCGATCTCGTCGCTGCGGCCAGCCTCGCCGAGATCGAGCCGGGCCTCCAGGGAAAGGTAGAAGCGCTGGCCGAGGGTTTCCTCCTCCGGCAGCACGCCGTGGCGGGCGAAGACCGCGAGGCGGTGGATCAGGATGCGGTCCCGGGATTCAGGCACGATGTCAGGCTCCTGCGCGGGAGGCGGGACGCGTGATCGCGTCGACGACCTGGCAGGCCTCGACATGCGGGCGCACGTCGTGGACCCGGACGATGTCGGCCCCGAGCGTGGCGGCCGCGACGTGGGCGGCGATCGAGCCGAACAGGCGGTCGGCGGGCGCGGTCGCGGCGTTATGGATGCGCCCGAGCACCGACTTGCGCGACACGCCGACGAGGAGAGGAAAGCCGAGCGCCCGGAGTTCGGGCAGGCGCCGCAGGGCCTCGAGATGCTGCTCCCAGCTCTTGCCGAAGCCGACGCCCGGATCGAGCACGATGTCGCGCTCGGAGATGCCGGCCTGCCGGGCGATGGTCAGCGAGCGCTCGAAGAAGGCCCGCATCTCGTCCATGATGTCGAGGCTCGCATCGATGGTCTCGCGGTTGTGCATCACCACCACCGGAGCGCCGTGATGGGCTGCCACCCGGGCGATCTCGGGGTCGCGCTGCAGGCCCCAGACGTCGTTGACGATGCGAGCGCCGGCCTTCAGCGCCACGTCGGCGGTCGAGGCCTTGTAGGTGTCGATCGAGATCGGGACGGGGAGGGTGGGGGCGAGGGCCCGGATCGCCGGAAGCACCCGGGCCTGCTCCTCGTCGGCCGGGACCGGGACGTGGCCGGGCCTTGTCGATTCGCCGCCGATGTCGAGAAGCGCCGCCCCTTCCGCCACCAGTCGGGCGGCCTGCTCCCGCGCGGCGTCGAGATCCTGGAAACGGCCGCCGTCGGAAAACGAATCGGGGGTGACGTTCAGGATGCCCATCACCAGGGTGCGGCGGCCGAGATCCGGCAGCAGGGCGGCGAGTGCGGTCAAGGGCATTGTCCTCGGGCGGGAGACCGGCCCGGGATAGGCCGGCCCGGGCGCGGGCGCAACGGCGCCGGAGCGATCACCCTTCGGTGAGGGTCGGCCGGAAACGGTGCGCCGCCAGGCACTTATCCTGGCGCCGGCGCGGGCGGCCCGCTACATTAGTCGAAGCATTTGATTCACGTGCGAGAGAAGCCCGCCAGGGCCCCGCCGCCGGAGGGAACGCCATGAGGAACAGCAAGACAGCGAGGCTGGTGCCGGCCCTGGTCGTCGCGGCGGCCTTCGCCGGGCCGGCGCGGGCGGAATCGGGCGTGACGCCGACGAACGCCGTGGCCGCGCAGACGAGCCCCCCGCCGGCGCCGCCACGGCCCTCGCCGCTGCAGGATGACCGGCCCGAGACCACGTGGCAGGAATTGCGCACGAGCGTGACCGGCGACAAGCCGCTCGGCGACGGCAGCGGGCTCGTCACCCTGGAGGCGCCCAAGCGCGCCGAGGACGCCGCCATCGTGCCGGTCACCCTGCGGATCGCGGTGCCCGAGGGCGACTCGCGGCGGGTGAAGGCCCTGACCCTGGTGGTGGACGACAATCCTTCGCCGGTGGTCGGCACGTTCCGGTTCGCCGAGGGCCAGCGCCGCTTCAATCTCTCGACCCGGATCCGGGTGAACTCCTACTCCTACGTCCGCGCCATCGCCGAGACCGAGGACGGCGCGCTCCTGATGACCCGCGTCTTCGTCAAGGCGTCGGGCGGCTGCTCGGCCCCCGCGCTCAAGGACCCGGTGGCCTCCACCGCCAATCTCGGCGAGATGCGGTTCCGCAGCTTCGCCGAGCGCGGCGAGGCCCAGGTGCAGGTCCGCCACCCGAACTATTCCGGCCTGCAGATGGACCAGCTGACCCGGACCTACACCCCGGCCTGGTTCGTCGAGAACATGACCGTGCGCCAGGGCGACAAGCCGGTCTTCACCATGACGGGCGGCATCTCGATCAGCGAGGACCCGACCTTCCGGTTCTCCTTCGCGGGCAATACCGAGCCGGTGACGGTCACCGCCAAGGACACCGAGGGGCGCGTCTTCACCCAGAGCTTCCCGGCGGCCAACGGGACCTGACGGCGCATACGGTATCGGGGAGCGGTCCGGGATGAAGCTGGGTTACGTGATCCTGTACGTGCCGGACGTGGCGGCGAGCGTCGCGTTCTACGGGCGGGCCTTCGGGCTCGCGCCGCGCTTCGTCCACGATAGCGGGCAATATGCCGAGCTCGAGACCGGCGGGACGGCGTTGGCCTTCGCGGAGGAGGGGTTCGTCGGCGAGACCTGCCCGGGCTTCCGCCTCAACCGGCGGAGCGAGGCGCCGGCGGGCTTCGAAGTCGGCCTCGTCGCCGAGGACGTCGCGGCGGCCTTCGCCCGGGCGGTGGCGGCCGGCGCCCTGCCGGTCGCCGCGCCGGTGACGAAGCCCTGGGGACAGACCGTCGCCTATGTGCGCGACGGCGATGGCGTGCTGGTGGAACTGTGCAGCGCGTTCGGCGGCTGACGCCGTCCTACCTCTAGGCGGTGTGGACAGTTACCGCAGCCACATGACAATAGCCGCGATGGTGACCATGGCGGCGTAGTTGCGGGCTGTCTTCTCGTAGCGTGTCGCGACGCGCCGAAACTGTTTGAGCTTGGCAAAACAGCACTCGATCAGGTGACGCTCCTTATAGAGGGCTGTGTCGAACTCATACTTCTTGGATCGCGAGGGATTGTTCGGGATCACGGCCGTCGCGCCCTTGCCAGCAATGGCCT
>NZ_JACWCT010000037.1:15168-15439 GCF_016613415.1 Methylobacterium ajmalii
CGCGCAGCTGATCACTGTCGTAGGCCGCATCAGCCAGGACAACCGCAGCAGGGAGATCCGCCAGCAGCGCCCCGGCCTGGGGCGCATCGCCCTTCTGGCCCGCCGTGATGACAAACCGAACTGGACAGCCCAGACCGCGCACGGCCAGGTGGATCTTGGTGCTCAGGCCGCCACGGGATCGGCCAAGAGCCTGATCGGACGGGGCAGGATCATCAGGCCCCCTTTTTTCGCGCCCGCCGCATGTTGGTGAGCGCGCACGATGGTGGAGTCG
>NZ_JACWCT010000037.1:15575-15827 GCF_016613415.1 Methylobacterium ajmalii
ACGATCAGGTACTCGAAGTCGGGATCGTCGGCCATGGCCTCGAAGATGCGCCACCACACGCCCTTCTGGCTCCAGCGACTGAAGCGGCGGAACACGCTGTTCCAGTCGCCAAAGACCTCGGGCAGGTCGCGCCATGGCGCGCCGGTGCGCACGATCCACAGCACGCCTTCCACGAACATGCGGTTGTCGCGCCCGGTCGAGCCGCGTTGATCCGGGCGGCCGATGATCAAAGGAACCATCCGCTCCCACTGA
>NZ_JACWCT010000037.1:16043-76337 GCF_016613415.1 Methylobacterium ajmalii
GCATCGCCGAGAACGAGCCGGTCCAGAACTCCCAAGGCAGCCCTCCAAAAAGCAGCCTTCAATCACTTCTCGCCCAACCAGGAAACCCCAAGAGTCCACACCGCCTAGCGCCCCGTCTGCCGATAGCAGCGAATCTCCGCCTCGGCCTGAGCCCGGCGCAGCTCCGCCACCTGGTCGTCGAACATCTTGGTCGAGCGGAACTCGTTGGCGCGCTGGCCGATGCCCTGGCGCATGCCCAGGATGGTCGAGGCCTGGACGTACTTGTCGTAGGGCAGGATGGCCGCGATGGCGTCGATCGAGCAGGCGCATTTCGTCAGCGCCTCCCGGGTCTGGCCGTTCGCCGCCATGCATCCGAAGACGTAATCGGCCCGGGCCTCGGTCGGGTAGTCGTTGTCGTCGGCACGCGCGGAGGTGAGCCCCGCCGCGAAGGCGAAACCGCCGAGGAAGACCGCCTTAGCCAGCATTCGGTTCATGGGTCAGCGTTTCCTGGAGCAGGATCCCGCCCTCCGGGTTGGTGGCCCGCGCGTCGATCGAGACGATCTGGCCGGGCACCGCGGGGGAGAGCACGAAGGTGTAGGTCAGGCCGTCGAAGCCGCGCAGGCGGTCGCGCACCGGATCGTCGACGAAGGGCCGGACGACGATCTGCCAGCCCGGCTTCTTGCCGCCGCCGGTATCGACCTCGGTCGCGGTCACGCTGGCATTCTCGCGCAACGCGCGCCGGATGGCGTTCTTGATGTAGCGCGGGTTGCCCTTGAGCACCTTGGCCAGGTCCTCGAGATGATGCTCGAGGAAGCGCACCAGCACCGGGTTGCCGGGGAAGTCCTGGTAGGTCGCGGTCGGCATCCGGCGCTCGCCGGAGAACATCTCGACCCGCAGGTTGCGGGTGTCCGGCTTCTCGCCCGCGCTCACCTCCTCGCGGATGCGGTCCTCGATCGGCGGCCCGAACGGCGCGCCCTCGATGCCGCTGAAGCGGGTGTAGCGGTAGCTCAGCGCCTGCCCGACCGGGGCGTTGCCGATCTGGTTGGTCTCGAACAGCAGGGTGGTGGGATCGGGCGGCCCGTCCTTTCGCGCCGCGTTCGCCGGAGCGGCATCGTTTCGGGGCACGGCGCCTTGTGGCACGGCGTCTTGCGGCACGGCCTTCGCGCCGGGCGCGGCGTCCTGCGCGGAGGCGGCGCCCGCGAGGCCGGCGGCCAGGGCGGCAACCAGGACGAGACGTCTCTTCACACGGGCGCTCCCTCGGGCGTGGCGACGCGGGGCGCGCCGCCGATGGTGCGATACTGATAGTCCGGCGCCGTCTCCAGCGCCGATTCGGCCACCGCCAGGGCCTGGACCTTGCCGTGCAGCGGCGAGAGCGAGCAGGCCGGGTCGGTGGCCTTGGCGTCGCCGGCGAGCGCCAGGGCCTGGCAGCGGCAGCCGCCCCAGTCCTTCTCGCGCCGGTCGCAGGAGCGGCAGGGCTCCTGCATCCACTCGGTGCCGCGATAGGCCCGGAAGGCGGGCGAGTCCGCCCAGATCTCGCCGAGCGGGCGGTCCTGGACGTGCCAGAATTCGAGGCCGGGGATCGTCTCGGCGGCGTGGCAGGGCAGCACCTTGCCGGTGGGCGTGACGTTCATCAGCCGCCGGCCCCAGCCGCCGGCGCAGGCCTTCGGGTACTTGGCGTAGTAGTCCGGCACCACGAGATCGATGACGAGCTGGCCTTTCAGCCTCTCGCGCGCCTCCTCGACGATGCGGATCGAGCGGTCGACGTCGGGCTTGGCCGGCATCAGGGCGGCGCGGTTGACGTAGGCCCAGCCGTAATACTGCGTGTGGGCCACCTCGAGCCGCTTGGCGCCGAGGCGGACCGCAAGGTCGATCAGCGCCGGCACCTCGGCGATGTTGCCGCGGTGGATCACGGCGTTCAGGGTCAGCGGCAGGCCGAGCGCCGTCACCCGCTCGGCGAAGGCGAACTTTTGCGGCTGCGCGTCCTTCAGGCCGCCGATCCGCTCGGCATTGCCGGCTTCCGCCGCCTGGACCGAGAGCTGGACGTGGTCGAGCCCGGCCTCCGACAGGGCATCGAGCTTCCCCAGCGCGCCCGCCACCCCGGAGGTGATCAGATTCGAGTAGAGGCCGAGCTCGGCGCAGGTGCGGGTGATCTCGACGATGTCCTGGCGCGCCGTCGGCTCGCCGCCCGAGAGGTGGACGTGGAGCACGCCGAGGGCCGCCGCCTCCCGCAGCACCCGCTGCCAGGTCGCGGTGTCGAGCTCGGCCGAGCGCCGGTCGAGCTCCAGCGGGTTCGAGCAGTACGGGCAGCGCAGCGGGCAGCGGTGCGTCAGCTCGGCCAGAAGCCCGATCGGAGCCGGCAGGGGCGGGGGCGCGACGGCGTTCATGGTAGCTCTCCCAGGCTCTGCACCCGCGGCGTCAGGCAGCCGGCACGGTCTCGAGCACGCGCTTCACGAGGAGGCCGTCGAGCATCGCGATCACGTCGGGCTCGATGACGCTGCGCTCGGCCTCGTATTGCCGCGCCAGCACCTCCGCGATGGCGCGGATGCTGCGGGTGCCGTCGACGAGGCTGAGCACTGCCACGGCGTTCGGGTCGAGGTCGAAGGTGCGCTCGGGCGCCAGCAGGACGTGGGCGTCGCGCACCGTGTCGTGGCGCAGCCGCACCCCGCGGGGCAGGCGCGGCACGCTGTCGGGGGTCAGGCTCACGCGGCGACGCTCCCGATCGCGTCGGACCGCAGGCCCTCGCCCGGGCGCCAGGCATCCGGCGGAATCATCCCGGGCGCCACGTAGGCGAAGTAGAGTGCGTCGAGCTGGGTCCACAGCACGCTGCACTTGAAGCGCAGGGCGTCGAGGGCCTGACGCTGCTGCTCCGGCGTCACGGCATGGCGCACGACGTAGTCGAGGGCGAAGTCGGCGTCCCGCGGCGCCTGCGTCAGGCGCTTGTCGAAATACGCCAGGGTCTCGCGGGTGATGAACTCGTAGTTCTTGAGCATCCCGGCGACGCGCTCGGAGATGATGGTCGGCGAGAACATCTCGGTGAGCGAGGAGGCGATGGCCTCGAGCAGCGAGCGCTCGGCGACGAAGTGGACGTAGGCCTCGACCGAGAAGCGGGTAGCCGACAGGATGCCCCGCGTGGAGAGCACGTAGTCGCGGTCGAAGCCGACGCCCTCGGCAAGCTTCAGCCAGCGCTCGATGCCGCCGTCGCCGTCGTGGTCGCCGTCATGGTCGACGATGCGCTGGCGCCAGACCCGGCGGAGCGCGGCATCCGGCAGGCGCGCCAGCAGGGTGGCGTCCTTCACCGGGATCATCGCCTGGTAATAGTAGCGGTTGAGCGCCCAGGCCCGGACCTGGTCCTTGTCGAGCTTGCCGTCGTGCAACAGCCGGTGGAACGGGTGCAGGTTGTGGTAGCGCCGCGCGCCGATGTCGCGGAGCGCCGCCTCGAGCTCGGCCGGCGAGAGCAGGCGGCCGGGGGTCTCGGTCGGGGGAAGGGGCATCGAGAGGGCGGTGGTGGCGAGGGAAGCGGGCATGGCGTCGGGCGTCCTGGCGTATCCGGTTTCTTCGTTGTCCGTGATCCCGTGGGGGGACATTGATCCGCCTCAACGACGGGTCAAGAGCGACCAAAGTGCCCGGGGCGTCCCTCTCATCCCGGTGAGGCCCTGAGGATCCTGTACCGTCCTCGTCCGATGAATGCGCACCTTGGGGCAGGGCGGCACGAGCCGCCCCCTCACAGGCTCAGCGCCAGCCCGTCATGGGCCACGACCCAGCCGGCGGCCTCTATGCTGCGACGCTCGGGCGAATCCTCGACCAGCACCGGATTGGTGTTGTTGATGTGGACGAAGACCTTCCGGCCGATCGGCACCTCGGAGAGCGCCGCCACCGAGCCGCCCTCGCCGGTCATCGGCACGTGGCCCATGCGCCAGCCGGTCTTGGTGCCGACCCCGGCCCGGATCATGTCGTCGTCGGCCAGCACGGTCCCGTCGAACAGGAGCGCGTCCACGCCCGAGAGCCGGTCCTTGAGGCCGTCGGTGACGCGGGCGCAGCCCGGCACGTAGGCGAGGCGCCTGGGTCCGGCCTCGATCATCGCGCCGACCGTGCTCTCGGTCTCGGCACCGATCTCCGGCGTGCCGTCCTCGAGCCAGAGCGGCACCTTGCCGGGAACCGGAAAGAGCGTGACGGAGAGGCCCGGCACCGGCGAGAACGTTTCGTTCAGCGCGATCTCGGTGCGCTCCACCACGCCCTGGGCCATCACGTCGAACACGCGGTTGGCCGCGATCGAATCGAGGATACCGCGCGTGGCGTGGAGGCGGAAGGGCTGGCCCTCGCGCAGGGTGAGAAGGCCCGCGACGTGGTCGACGTCGCCGTTGGTCAGCAGCACGGCCCGAATCGGCGAGTGCCGCAGGCCCTCGCGCGGGTGGAGGGCCGGCGTGTGGAAGAGCTGCTGGCGGATGTCCGGCGAGGCGTTCACCAGGAGCCACTCATCGCCGTCGGCGGAGACGGCCAGGCTCGACTGGGTGCGCGGCAGGACGCGGCGGTCTCCCGACCGCGCCATCGCGCAGATCGGGCAGCGACAGTTCCACTGCGGTACGCCTCCGCCCGCACCGGAACCCAGAACGATGGCCTGCATGGTCCGTCCCGGTGCGGTGGCTTGATCCTGGACTGAGGGACTTGGCCTCAGTTGAAGGGATCGATCTCGGCGGACTCGTAGCTGGTGACTTCCATGCCGACGCAGACTTCGGCGACGACGGGCATCGACCACTTCATGATGCTTCTCCTGGACAGTGCGTGAGGGTTCGGGACGACGATATCGAGGCTGGGCGCCATCCGGCGGGGATCGCCGGAGGCGCTTCAGGCGAGCCCTTAGTTGAAGGGATCGATCTCGGCGGACTCGTAGCTGGTGACTTCCATGCCGACACAGACCTCGGCGACGACGGGCATCGACCACTTCATGGCGCTTCTCCTATCGGCGGAAACCTCTAAGAGTTTCCTAAGATGTTGAGATGACAGTGGTTTTCTGTCACGCAGGATATATCGGCAATCCCGGCCCGGAGCGCAAGCGCTATTTTGCCGAAATCCAGGGCCGCGGTGGGCCCGGGCTTCTCAGACCGGTCTTATTGTGCAGGACGGGCATGACGTTAGCCCGCATCGATTGCGCCCAAAATAATTTCGTCACTGACGAAAACCGGCCTCGTGCAGGTCGAGCATGAAGCCGCGGCCGCGCACGGTGACGAGGCTCGGGCCGCCGGCGCGGGCGATGTCGGCGAGCTTGGTGCGCAGGTAGCCGACATAGACGTCGACCACGTTGAGGGAGAGGCCGCCCTGGCTGGCCCAGAGCCGGTCGAAGATGTCGCCCCGGGTGACCGGGCGGCTCGCCTGCTCCATCAGGATCGCCAGCAGCTCGGCCTCGCGCTGGGTCAGGCGGGCGGTGGTCTCGCCGAACCGCACCTGGCGCGTGGCGAGGTCGAGGGAGAGCCGCCCGGCGGTCATCAGCGTGCGGGCCTCGCCGGCCGCGCGCCGCCGCTGCAGGTGGACGCGCAGGCGCGCGAGCAGCTCGTCGAACACGAACGGCTTGACGATGTAGTCGTCGGCCCCGACCGACAGGCCCTCGACCCGGTCGCCGACCTCGTCCTTGGCGCTCAGGAACAGGATCGCGCCGGGATAGCCGCCCTCGCGCAGGGAGCGGCAGACGTCCTGGCCGGTGCCGTCCGGCAGCATGTTGTCGAGGAGCACCGCTTCGGGCACCCGCTCGCGGGCCGCCGACAGGGCCTCGTCGACGCCGCCCGCGAGGTCGACCGCGAACCCCTCCGCGCTCAGGCCCCGGGCCAGCATGGCGCGGATGTCGCCGTCGTCCTCGACGATCAGAACGCTGTTCATGATTGCCCCCGGATACCCTCTCGCCAGCTCATGCCGCGTCCTCTCTCATGGTCTCGCCGGGCAGCTCCAGGACCACGCGGGCCCCGGTCGCCCGGTCGTCCGGTCCCCCCGCCTGCGAGCGGATGGTTTCCAGGCGGATCTCGCCATCATGGCGCTCAACGACCCAGCGCGCCAGTGCGAGCCCGATCCCGAATCCGGCCGAGACGGCGCCCCGCGCCTCGCCGCGCCGGAAGCGCTCGAACAGGGCCTCGGCCGCCGGCGGGAAGCCGGGGCCGTCATCCGTCACCGTGACGACGGCGCCGTCGGCCTCGCCGCGGGCGGAGAACCCGACCCGCACCCGGGTCGCTCCGGCGGCGTGCCGCAGGGCGTTGTCGATCAGCCCCTCGACGATCTGGCGCAGCCATTCGGCATCGGCCACGACCTCGACGTCGGCCGGGCTCGGCGCCAGGGCGAGGTCGATGCGGCGGCGCCTCGCCTCCGGGGCGCAGCTCTCCACCGCCTCGGCAAGGATCGTCGCGAGGCCGACCGGGCGGCGCTCCAGCTCGATCTGGCCGGATTCCGATCGGGCGACCCGGAGCATGTCGCCGACCCTGCGGTGCAGCCGCAGCGCCCGGTTGCGGATGGTGGCGATGACAGGCCGGAAGGCGTCGGGCGTGTCGGGGGAGCGGGCGGCGAGGTCGCATTCGCCGAGGATCACGGTGAGCGGCGTGCGCAATTCGTGGCTGACATCGGCGAAGAAGCGCCGGCGCGAGCGGTCGATCTCCTCCAGCCGGGCGTTGGCGCCGCGCAGGTCGGCGGTGGCGCGGGCGACGATTTCCTCCAGCGCGGCCCGGTCGGCGGCGACCCGGGCCTCGCGCCGCTTCAGCCGCGCCGCCATCCGGTTGAAGCTGGCGACCAGCAGGCCGAGCTCGTCGCGGCTCGCCACCGGCAGGCGGGTGTCGAGCTCGCCCCGGCCGATGGCGGCGGCGCCGGCCCGGATCGCCTCGAGGCGGCGCAGGATCGGCCGGGTCAGGCTCTGGTGCAGCAGCAGCAGCAGGATCACGATCAGCCCGGCCGCCGCGAGGGCGACGCCGCGCATCCGGCCGGCCAGGGTGCGGACCTCGGCGGAGGAGGCCTCGACGGCCCGGCGTTCGGCCTCGACCAGGAAGGTGAGGGGCTGCCCGGTCATCGCCCCGAAGGCGTTGAGCGCGCCACGGATCGCGTCGGCGCGGCGGGCCGGATCCGGCTCGCGCTGGATCTGCGCCACCTGGCGGTCGAGGGTGGCGCGGGCCGCCCGCAGGCGGGCGAGCGGCCGGGCGCGCGCGGTGTACTGGGTGCGGTCGAGGACGCCGCCGGAGCCGGCGACCGCGCGGCTGAGGCCGTCATCGACCGCGACCAAGGCCCGGTCGACCTCGTTGCGGGCGTTGGCCAGCCGCTCGGGCCGGCCCGGATTGTCGCCGACCGCCTCGATCGCCGCGAGGCCGAACTCGGTCAGGCGGCCGGACAATTCGGCGATCAGCTCCAGGCGCACCTGCGCGTCGAGCGTCGCGTCGAGCGTGCGCTCGGCGGTGTGGAGCGCCGCGTAGAGGCCGATCGCCGCCAGCACCACCAGCGCCGCCGCGCTGCCGACGAGCAGTCCGAACCGTAGCCTGAGCGATCCCATTCCGGCGCCGTCCTCCCGCGTCGTCTGCCGCATCCATCCTGCACGGGACCGGGGAGGGGGCGAGCGGCGGACCTTGCGTGAGCTGGTGCCTCAAGCGGGCAGGCACCTCAAGCCCACCAAGGTCTCCCTCACCGCCCGGTCGAGGGGCGTGTGCGGCTCGGCGCCGAGGAACGCCAAAAGCCCGGCATTGTCCATCCGCAGCGGCTCGCACCAGAGGTAGCGCATCTCGCCGATCTCCCGGGCGAGCGGCCAGAACGGCGCGGCGAGCGGCAGCAGGAGCCAGGGAAAGCGCCGCACCGGAACCTTGCCGCCGGCCGCCCGGACGATGGCGGCGACCATCTGCCGTCCGTCCGGGTCCCAGTGACCGTCCATGCTGAAGGCGGCAGCCCGGGGCAGGTCGGCCTCGCGCTCGGCGAGGCGCACCATCGTCTCGGCGACGTCGGGCAGGTAGGCCCATTGGTGGCCGATACCCGGCGTGCCGGGATCGAGCACGCGCCGCACCGGCTTGCCCGGGCTCACGAGGGCGGAGGAGAACCAGGAATTGGCGGTGGTGTTCGGCCCGAAGAAGTCGCCGGCCCGCACGATCAGGCTGCGGATGTCGGCCTCCCGCAGACGGCGCTCCATCGCGATGCGGATGCGGCCCTTCACTGTCCGCGGCGTCTGGGGGGCGTCGTCGCCCGGGTTCGGGCCGGCGTCGCGGCCGTAGACGTAGACGTTGCCCGGCAGGAGCAGCCGGGCATCCACGGCCTTCGCCGCCGCGATTCCGGCGTCGAGCATCGGCAGGACCAGCCGGTCCCAGCCGCGGTAGCCGGGCGGGTTGACCGCGTGGACGATCAGGGACGCGCCCGCGGCCGCCGCCGTCACGTCGGCCGGCACCATCGCGTCGCCCCGCACCCATTCGAGCCCGTCCGCTCCCATCGCCACCCGGGCGGGATCGCGGTGTAGGGCCCGCACCCGCCATCCGCTGGCAGCGAGCCGCCGCGCCACCGCGCCGCCGACCCCGCCGGTCGCCCCCAGGACCAGTGCCGTCCTCGTCGTCATCGCGCATCCCTTCCCGTCGATGCGCGGAGATGTGCCAAAGCACCGGTCCTTCGAAAATTGCCGAAGCGCGATGATCGGCTATACGAAATCATATGGCCGAACCGAGCTGGGACCATTACCGCGCCGCGCTCGCCGTGCTGGAGGAGGGTTCGCTCTCCGGCGCGGCGCGGGCGCTCGGCCTGACGCAGCCGACGCTGGGCCGGCAGGTCGCGGCCCTGGAGCGGGCGCTCGGCGTCGCGCTGTTCACCCGCTCGCCCACGGGTCTGGCACCGACCGAGGCGGCGCTGATCCTGGCGCCCTACGCCCGCTCCCTGAAGGCGACCGCGGACGCGCTGCACCGCGCGGTGGCCTCGGACGCCGAGGGCCTGTCGGGCCGGGTCCGGATCACCGCCTCCGAGGTGGTCGGCGCCGAGGTGCTGCCGCCGATCCTCGCCGCGCTGCATGCCCGCCATCCCGGCCTGTCCGTCGACGTGATGCTGTCCGACCGGATGCAGGACCTCCTGCGCCGCGACGCCGATATCGCGGTGCGGATGGCGCCGCCGACGCAGGCCGCCCTGGTGGCGCGCCGGGTGGGCACCATCCGTCTCGGCCTCTACGGCCATCGCCGCTACCTCGCGGCCCGCGGCCTCCCGGAGCGCCCGGCCGACCTCGCCCACCACAGCGTGATCGGCTTCGACGCCGAGACGCCGTTTCTGCGGGCGATGATGCGGGAGACCCCCGCCCTCGCGGCGGCGCGCTTCGCCTGGCGCAGCGACAGCACGCTGGCGCAGCTCGCCGCGGTCCGGGCCGGGTTCGGCCTCGGCGCCTGCCACACCGCGCTCGCCGCCCGCGACCCGGACCTGATCCGGGTCCTCCCGGAGATCGTCTGGGACTTGCCGACCTTCGTGGCGATGCACGAGGACCTGCGCTCCCTGCGCCGTTGCCGGGCCGCCTTCGACACCCTCGCCGACGGGATGGCGGCGTATTGCGCGGGGTGAGACGAGGGGGCTCGGGCGGCCCCCTCCGGTCAGGTCTTGTCGAGGCCGGCGATCGCCCGGGCGAAGTCCCGCGCCGCGAAGGGTTCGAGGTCGTCCACTCCCTCACCGACGCCGATGAAGTGGACCGGCAGGCCGAACTTGGCGGCGAGCGCCACCAGGATGCCGCCCCGCGCCGTCCCGTCGAGCTTGGTCATGACGAGGCCGGTGACGCCCGCGGCCTTCTGGAAGATCTCGACCTGGCTCAGCGCGTTCTGGCCGACCGTGGCGTCGAGGACGAGGAGCACGGCGTGGGGCGCCTCCGCATCGAGCTTGCGGATGACGCGCAGCACCTTCTCCAGCTCCGCCATCAGCCCGGTCTTGTTCTGAAGCCGGCCGGCGGTGTCGATGAGCAGGATGTCGGTGCCGGCGTCGCGCGCCGCCTGGAGCGCGTCGTAGGCGAGGCCGGCGGCGTCCGACCCTTGCGGGCGCGCCACCACCGGCGCGCCGGTGCGCTCGCCCCAAACCCTCAGCTGCTCGATCGCCGCGGCCCGGAAGGTGTCGCCGGCGGCCAGCATCACGCTGTGCCCCTGCGCCCGGAACTTTTGAGTGAGCTTGCCGATCGTCGTGGTCTTGCCGGCACCGTTGACGCCGATCATCAGGATCACGAACGGCTTCTTGGTCGTGTCGATCACGAGGGGTAGCGCCACCGGATCGAGGGCGCGCTCGACCTCCGCGGCCAGGATCGCCCGCACCTCGTCGGGGGCGATACCCTTTTCGTAGCGGCCCTTCCCGACGGCCTCGGCGATCCGGGTCGCGGTCTCGAGGCCGAAATCGGCCTGGATCAGCGCGTCCTCCAGCTCCTCCAGGGTGTCGGCGTCGAGCTTGCGCTTGGTGAACAGCCCGGTCACCCGGTCCGACAGGGCCGAGGAGGTGCGCTTGAGTCCGCCGGTCAGCCGGCTCCACCAGCCGCGCTTCTCAGCCGCCGCCTCGGGCTCGGCCGGGGGCTGGTAGATCACCAGCGGAGCGGCCTCTTCGGCTTCCGGAGCGTCCGGCTCCTCGCTCGTGGGCGCCTCCGGCTGCTCGTGAGTCTCGGTCGCCTCCGGCTCCTGAATCTCGGCGGCGGCGGGCGCGACCTCGACCGGCTCGGGCTCGGGAGCGGCCGGCACCACGCCCTCGGGCTGGACGCCCTCGACGGGTTCGAGGTCGGCCCCGGCCAGCTCGTCGGGGAGGTCGTGCTCGGGGGCGGTCTCGGGCGAGGCCTCGGTCACGGTCGGGGGAGCCGGGAGCACGTCGTCGGCGCCGGTGGCGAAGTCGGGCACGCCCTCCGAGAGGGTGCCGGTCGGCTCCGTCGGCATCGTCGCGGCCGGATCGGGCTCGGCGGGCACGGCCGGAGCGTCGGCGGGGGTCTCGGCAGGCGTCTCCGTCGGCGTCTCGGCCTTCCGGCCGAACAGTCGGCCGAACCAGCCCGGCTGTTTCGTCTCACTCATCCGCACTTGCTCCAGACCCTGCGGACGATCTAGGGCGGCCTGCCCCGAACTTCGCCCGCCCCCGCCGCCCCTGCGACAGACCGATGATCGTTGACGACATACTCTCGCGGCTCCTCTACCGCGATGCCCTCGTGCTCGTCATCGACAAGCCGGCGGGTCTGCCGGTGCATCCGGGTCCGAAGGGCGGCGAGACGCTGACCCAGCACCTCGACGCCCTGCGCTTCGGCCTGCCGCGCCGGCCCGAGGCCGCCCACCGCCTCGATCGCGACACCTCCGGGTGCCTCGCGCTCGGCCGCCACGCCAAGGCGCTCGCGCGGCTCAACGCGCTCTTTGCACAGGGGAAAGCCGACAAGACCTACTGGGCGCTGGTCGAGGGCGGGCCGTCGGAAGAATCGGGCGAGATCGACTTGGCCCTCGTCCGCCGCTCCGACGACCCCCGCAGCTGGTGGATGAAGACCGATCCCGCCGGCGACCCCTCGCTCACCCGCTGGCGGGTGATGGGGCGCGACCCGGCCGCCGGCCGGACCTGGCTGGCCCTCGCCCCGGTGACCGGGCGCACCCACCAGCTCCGCGTCCATTGCGCCGCGATGGGCTGGCCGATCCTGGGCGACTCCGTCTACGGCAGCGCCCCGCGCCAGGGCGGACCGGGCCTGCAGCTCCACGCCCGCACCCTCGCCCTGCCGCTCTACCCGAAGAAGCCGGCGATCACCGTCGAGGCGCCGGCGCCGGGGCACATGCGCGAGGGGCTGCGGGCTTGCGGGCTTGCCGAAGGGTGAGGGGGCGGCGTCCTACGGACCTCCGGCGCCCGTTCGGTCCGCTCCACGAGCCGTCGCGTGGCACTCGTTCCGAAGTGAAATCGAAGAGGCGTCAGAAGAACGATCGCACCAAGCCGCTCACCAGCAGGTTCCATCCGTCGATCAGGATGAAGAACAGCACCTTGAACGGCAGCGAGATCACCGTGGGCGGCAGCATCATCATGCCCATCGACATCACGATGGTCGAGACGATCATGTCGATGACGAGGAAGGGGAGGGCGATGAGGAACCCGATCTCGAAGCCGCGGCGCAGTTCCGAGATCATGAAGGCCGGGATCAGGATCCGCAGGTCGATCTTCTCGCCCTCCTGGGGCTTCGGGAAGGTGCGGCTGGCGAGGTCCTGGAAGGTCTGAAGATCCTTCGGCCGGACCTGGGCCGACATGAACTCGCGGAACGGATCGGTGATGCGGGTGAAGGCCTCCTCCTCGGTGATCCGGTTCTCCTGGAGCGGGCGCACGCCCTCGTTCCAGGCCCGGTCGAAGGTCGGCGCCATGACGTAGAAGGTCATGAACAGCGACAGGCTGACGAGGAACAGGTTGGCCGGCGTGCTCTGCAGGCCGATGCCGGAGCGCAGGAACGAGAACGCGACGGCAAAGCGCGTGAAGCTCGTCACCATCACGAGGAGCCCCGGCGCCAGCGACAGCACCGTGAGGAGCGCGACGATCTGGAGGATGCGCCCGCTCGCGGCGCCGTTGCCGGGCGGCAGGAGGGCGTCGAGGCCCGGGATGCCGGTGACGCCGGCGGCTCCCCCGCCGGCACCCTGCGCCAGGGCGGCTCCGGCCGAGAGCAGGAAGAGCGTCGCCGCGAGGGCGACCTTGCCGGAATGCCTCACTGGACCACCAAAGCCTCGACGATGAGCTCGCGCACGGCGCCCTTGGTGCGCAGGGCCACCCGCTCGTTGAGATCCTCGCGCAGGTGCTGCAGGCCGCTCGCCCCCTCGATCTGGGCGGTCGAGAGCGTGCGGAGGTAGGCGACGAGGTCGGCCTTGATCTCCGCGAGGGTGATGTCCGGGGTCGGCAGGCTGCCGGTCTTGAACACCACCGACGATTCGATGCGGACCCAGGAATCGGCCGGCTCGGCGAGGTTCGTCACCACCGAGCCGACGCTGCGCAGGGTCAGCTCGCCGGTGTAGTTCAGCACCTTGGCGGCCTTCTCGTGCTCCTGGGCCTCGCGGGTCTTCTGGTCGACCGCCTTCTCGACGCTCGTCATCAGGTACATGCCCAGACCCGCCCCGGTGCCGACGGCGACCAGGGTGCAGAGGGCGAGCGCGCCGATCCAGGCCTTGCCGCCGCCCTTCTTCTCGTCCTTGTCCGCCATCGCACGCTCCTGGATGCCGCCGTCAGAACGGCGCGACGGTCTCGAAGATCTGCTGGCCCAGGGTCGGGCCCTGCACGTCGGTCAGGCGGCCGCGGCCGCCGTAGGAGACGCGGGCCTCGGCGATCTTGTCGTAGTCGATGGTGTTCTTGCGCGAGATGTCGCGCGGCCGGACGATGCCGGCGACGTTGAGGACGCGAACCTCGTTGTTGACCCGGATCTCCTGCGAGCCGCTGATCAGCAGGTTGCCGTTCGGCAGCACCTCGGTGATCACCGCGGCCACCGACAGGCTCAGGTTCTCCTTGCGGTCGATGGTGCCCTGGCCCTTGGTCTCGGTACCCGAGCGGATGCCGGTATCGGCGGTGGCCGAGTCCTTCAGGCCCGAGACGCCGTAGCCGAAATCGAAGCCGAGGCTCGACTTCTGGCTGCGCGAGCGATCGCTGGCGTTGTCGAACTGCGCCTTGTCGTTGATCAGGATGCTGACCGTCAGCACGTCGCCGATGTTGCGGGCGCGGGGATCCTGGAACAGGTCGGCGCTCGCCGGCGACCAGGTCGAGTGGTAGCCGTGCCGGCTCTGGAGCGAGCCGAAGCTCGACGGCAGGGCCTCGCGCGGGGCGGCGAGCCCGGTCCCGATCGGCGTCAGGACCGGCGGGCGGCCGAACTCGTCGAGCCTGCTCTGGCAGCCGGCGAGGGAGAGACCCGCCACGGCGAGGGCAAGGAGGCGGGAAGCCGGAGCTCTGCGGGTCATCACGATCTCTCGTTGTCCTTGCGGCGGCCGGCCTCGGCCATCTTGCGGGCCAGCGACGCGGCGCGGGAGGCCTCCATCTCGGCGAGCACCGCGCTCGCCGTGCGGGCGTTGAGCTTCACCAGGATCGCCGCGGCGTTGTCCTCGGGCATGTTGGTGAGCTGGAGCGCGGCCGCGTCGGCGCGCATCTTGGCGTAGACCGCCACCACGCTCTCGTCGGCCTTGGCCAGGAACTCCTTGCGCCGCTGGACCACCGCCTCGTACTCGGCGCGCTTCTCCTCCAGGCGGCGGATGCGCTCCTCGACCTGCTTCTCGAGCGCGGCGAGCTGCTCCTTCTGCCAGGCGAAGCGGGCATCGGCCGCCGCGTCCGCGATGGTGGCGCAGTAGCCGGTCTTCGACGGATCCTTGGCGGCGGCCCCGGCGGCGAAGTCCTGGGCGGTCGGCTCCTTGGGGGCGTCGCGGGCGGCGATGGCGCGCATCGCCGCGTCCTTGGCCGGGTCGCTCGCCGCGCCGCCATGGCCGTCGCCGGCGGCGAAGGCCGGGCCCGCGAGGACCAGCAGGAGGGCCGTGAGGAGGATCCGGGTCATTGGACGACGAGCTCCGCCTGGAGGGCGCCGGCGGTCTTCACCGCCTGGAGGATCGCGATGATGTCGGTGGGCTTCAGGCCGACCTGGTTGAGGCCGCGCACCAGCGTCTGCAGGTCGGAGCCGCCGAGCACCGCGAGCTTGCCCTGCTCCTCGCGCGCCGCCACCTCCGTGCGCGGCACCACCGTGGTCTGGCCGTTGGAGAACGGTGCGGGCTGGGACACCTCCGGCGTCTCGGTGACCCGCACCGTGAGGTTGCCGTGGGTGACCGCCACCGTGGAGATCTGCACGTTGCGGCCGATCACCACCGTGCCGGTGCGCTGGTCGACCACGACCCGGGCCGGCACGTCGGGCTGGATCGTCAGGTCGCCGATCTCGGCCACCAGCCGCGGCAGGATCATGTCGCGGGGGCGCTGGAGCACCACCGAGCGCTGGTCGCGCGGGCTGGCGATGCGGCGGTGGAAGCGGCCCATCGCGTAAGCGTTGATCGCGTCGGCCACCATCGTGGCGGTCTTGAAGTCCGGGTTCTTCAGCTCGAAGATCAGCTCGGGCAGGTCGCGGAACGCGCCCGGCACCTCGCGCTCGATGAGCGCGCCGTTGGGGATGCGGCCGGCGGTCGGCACGCCCTGCGTCAGCTGCTCGGCCTGGCCCTGCGCCGAGAAGCCCGAGACCGCGAGCGGGCCTTGCGCGGCGGCGTAGACGTTGCCGTCGCCGCCCGACAGGGGCGTCATCAGCAGGGTGCCGCCGCGCAGCGAGGTCGCATCGCCGAGCGAGGTCACGGTCACGTCGATGCGCGAGCCGGCGCCGACATAGGGCGGCAGGTCGGCCGTCACCATCACGGCGGCGACGTTGCGGGTGCGCAGGCGCGCGTCCCGCACGTTGATGCCCATCCGGTCGAGCATCGATTGCAGCGACTGCTCGGTGAACTGGGCGTTGCGCAGGGTGTCGCCGGTGCCCTGCAGGCCGGTGACGAGGCCGTACCCGACGATCTGGTTGTCGCGCACGCCCTTCAGGCTGGCGACGTCCTTGATGCGGGCGTAGCCGCCGCCGGCGATGACCGGGGCGACCGCGAAGGCCGGCACGGCCGGGGCCGCGAGGGCCGAGCCGAGCGCGAGAAGGCCGAGGACGACGCGCGCCGCGCGCAAGCCGGCGCGCATCAGAAGCCGCCGATCTTGATGCGGCCGTCGGCCATCACGGTGCCGAGCACGATGCGGTTGGTGTCGGTGTTGCGCACCCGGATCGTCTCGCCGAGGCCGCCGTTCTGCAGCGGCTGGCCGACCGCCGTGATGACGAGGCCGTTCTCCTCGAAGACCATCTGGGTCGGCGTGCCGCGGCTGACGAGGCGCGGGTCGTCGACGGCGTTGACCGGCACCGGCTCGCCCGGCAGCAGCATCCGGCGGGCGGTGCGCCCGACGATGGCGAGCGGCGCGTCGATCACCGCGGCCCGGGCCCGGTAGGTCGTCGGGTAGGACTGGAGCCGCAGCATCGTCTCCTTGATCGTGTCGCCCGGGTAGATCGTCACGGTCGGGACCGGCAGCAGCATCTCGCCCGCGGTCAGGGCGGCAGGCGAATCGACCGACGACGACGACGGGGCCGGGGCGGCCACGCCGAGGGCGGCCGGCAGGCAGAGGCCGACGAGCGCCAGGAGGAGGCGGGAGCGCCGGAGGCGGAAATGCCAGAGGGAGGAGGACATGGAGCGAGGGGAGGACATGGGGTGCCGCGCCGGGAGGAGGGGCGCCGCCGGGTCCGGCGGCGAGGCAGTCTCACCGTGGAGGGGGTCCGGAAGGCCGGGACTCCCGGGATCCCGGCTCAGCGGATGCCCTTGGAGATCGTGCCCGCCATCTCGTCGACGGCCTGGATCACCTTGGAGTTCATCTCGAACGAGCGCTGGGCGGTGATCAGGCTGGTGATCTCCTTGACCGGATCGACGTTCGATCCTTCGAGGTAGCCCTGCTGGATCTTGCCGTAGCTGACGTCGCCGGGATTGCCGATCACCGCCGCGCCGGAGGCCGGAGTCTCGCGGTAGAGGCCGTTGCCGAGCGGCTCGAGGCCCGATTCGTTGGCGAAGTTGGCGATGGTGAGCTGGCCGATGTTCTGCTGCGCGACCTGGCCCTCGATCTTGGCGAAGACCTGGCCCGACTGGTTGATGGTGATCTCGGTGGCGTTGTTCGGGATCAGGATCGCCGGGTCGACGGTGTAGCCCTCGAGCGTGACGAGCTGGCCGGTGGCGTTCTTGTTGAAGGCGCCGGCACGGGTGTAGTTGACCTCGCCGCTCGGGCTCTGGATCTGGAAGTAGCCGCGGCCGTTGATGGCGAGATCCAGCTGGTTCGCCGTGTTGGTCAGCTGGCCCTGGCGGTGCAGGTTGCGGATCGCGGCGGCGCGCACGCCCAGGCCGAGCATCGCGCCCTCGGGAATCGCCTCCTGGCCGGCCTGGTTCGGCACGCCCTGCTGCCGCTCGGCCTGGTAGAGCAGGTCGGTGAACTCCGCCCGCGCGCCCTTGAACCCGGTGGTGTTCAGGTTGGCGATGTTGTTGGCGATGACCTCGAGGTTGAGCTGCTGGGCGGACATGCCCGTGGCGGCGACGGCGAGCGCTCTCATCTGCGTATAATCCTCAGATCGCCATGCGGCTCAGTTCGAGGTAGGCGGCCACGACCTTGTCGCGGATGGCGACAGCGGTCTGCAGGCTCTGCTCGGCGGACATCACCGCCTCGACGACCTGCTGGGTCGAGGCCTTGCCCTGGATGCCGGCGATCGAGGCGGCCTCGCCGGCGCGCAGCTGGTCGCGCACGCCGGTGGCGAAGCTCGCCATGATCTGCCCGAAATCCGCCGGGGCGGCGGCATCGGCGCCCGGGACGGCGCCGGTCACCGGGGGCAGCATCGCCCGCTGGACGGACGCGGCGGCCTCGGGCCGGGCGGAGGCAGCGGCCCGGTCGAAGGCCGAGAGGGTGAGGGCCTCGATCATCGGATGCTCATGTCCTCAGGAGGTCGATCACGCTGGCCACCATGGCGCGGGCCTGCTTGATCACCTGCAGGTTGGCTTCGTAGGAGCGGTTGGCCTCGCGCATGTCGGCCATCTCGATCAGGGCGTTCACGTTCGGCAGCTTGACGTTGCCGTTCTGGTCCGCCGCCGGGTTGCTCGGGTCGTG
Source organism: Methylobacterium ajmalii (assembly GCF_016613415.1). Taxonomy (GTDB): domain Bacteria; phylum Pseudomonadota; class Alphaproteobacteria; order Rhizobiales; family Beijerinckiaceae; genus Methylobacterium; species Methylobacterium ajmalii. Next base: position 33,621 of record NZ_JACWCT010000037.1, read on the forward strand.
CTCGACCCGGAACGGGGTCTTGTCGGTGTCGATGTCGCGCACCCGCACCGACGCGGCGCCGATCGCCCGGTCGAGCTCGGCCTTGAAGGTCACGGTCTTGCGCGCATACGGGTCGGCGCCCGGCGCGGCGCCGGTCGACTGGGCGTTGGCGAGGTTCTCCGACACCACGCGCATGCGCAGGGACTGGGCCTCGAGGCCCGCGCTCGCCAGCCGCGACGCGGTCTGCAGGGGGTCGATCACGATCCGCTCCTCACGGCCGACATCAGCATGCGGTGGAAGCTGCGCACCACGCCGACATCGAGGTTGTGCTGGCGCGAGACCTCGCTCGCCTTGAGCATCTCCTGCTCGAGGCTGACGCTGCTCGAGGTCTCGAGCACGTCCCAGCCGGACTTGTCGGTCCGCACCGGCACGCCGAGGCCGGGGGCCTGGAGATGACTCTGCGCCGTCGTCGCCATGTCGGCGCCGGTCCGGGCCAGGACCTGGGCGAAGGGCACCGTGTCCTTGGCGAGATAGCCCTGCGTGTTGGCGTTCGCCACGTTGCCGGCGATCGCCGACTGGCGCACCGACAGGTAGCGGGTGTGCAGCGAGGCGAGATCGAACAGGTAGATCCCCGTCACGCGAACCCCTCCATGCCCGTCACTCCATCCTGTCCCGAAACGACCCGACGCCCGGGCCCTGCCGCGTAACGGCGGGTTTAGGAGCGCAACCTTGTCCGAGGCTGACGGAGCTTGCGGGGAGGCCGATGCGGCCCGTCCGGGCCGGGACGTCCGCGCTGCGGGTGGGCCGCATGTCCCTCCGTCTCACAAATTGGACCAGGCATCCCAAAGATCAGTTTGCCGGCTTTCGCAATATCTCGCCGGTTGCCCGGGCCGATCGACAAGAGCATACGTGCACTCTCGTAGGGCGAGAGGCGCCGTCGAACCCATGCCGCGTTATCGCTTCAGGCTGAGTCTCTACGAGCGGCTGCTCGACGGGGGAGATTGGGTCGAGCTCGCGGACGCCGCCGCGGCCCTCGGTGCCGCACGCCGGCTCGCCCGGGCGCTTCTCGACGTGGCGGACCCGACGGTGCCATGGACGGACGGCGCGCTGGTGATCGAGAGCGGCGACGGCAGCGCGCCGGTGATCCTGCCGCTCCGCGACGTGGCCGCGGATCTGAACATGGACCCAGGCCCGGGCCTGGCGACGACCCGCCACTGAACCGTCCGCCGCGCGCCCTTGCCGGCGATACCGCGCTCTTGGACGATGAGGCGCCTGGACGACGGGGCGCTTGGACGATGGGGCTCTTGGACGACGAATTCGCGCGAGGCGGCGCGAGGTCGACAGGCGGGCCGGAAGGGAAGAGGCGGCAGCCCGACGCCCGGAGGGGGCGAAGCACGGGCACCAGGCTGCCGCCGAGCCCGGGCAGGCAGAGACCTGCGGGCTCTCCCTCCGTCTAGCTCCGGCCCTGGCGCGCGGGCTGTGCGGCGGCGCACCGCCGGACCCTCCGGCGCCGCGGGAATGACCAGCCATGTCACGCTCCGCCGCCGGTTCCCACGCGGCTCCCCCGCGCAAGCGGGGCTCGGCCCCGGCCGACGGCCAACCGATACGGTGGCCCCCGCCTGATGGTCCCCGGCGCGGGCCGTCCGGGCCCGCCGAGCGCTCGCGAAGCAGCGCCTTCAATGCGCCGGGGCTCGCGCTCCGCTCCCAGCCGGCATCGAACTGCCCGTCCCCATCGGCAGCCCGACATAGTTCTCCGCCAAGGCCGTCTGCGCCGCCTCCGATCCCCGGATATAGGCCAGCTCCGCGACCTGCATCCGGCGTGCGAACGCGTCCATGTCGGGGAAGCGGTGCGTGAGGCCGGTGAACCACCAGCTGAAGCGCTCGGCCTTCCACACCCGGGCGAGCGCCCGGGCCGAGTAGCCGTCGAGGCCGGTGGAATCGCGCTCGGCGTAGTGCAGGGTCAGGGCCTCGGCCAGCATCGCGACGTCGGAGACGGCGAGGTTCATGCCCTTGGCACCCGTCGGCGGGACGATGTGGGCGGCGTCGCCGGCGAGGAAGAGGCGGCCGTAGCGCATGGGCTCGGCGACGAAGCTGCGGAGCGGCGCGATGCTCTTCTCGAAGGAGGGGCCGCGCACCAGGCCGGCGGAGGCCTGCGGCCCGAGGCGGGTCTCGACCTCGTCCCAGAAGCGGTCGTCGGACCAGTCCTCGATCCGCTCGTCGAGGCCGACCTGGACGTAGTAGCGGCTGCGGGTGGGCGAACGCATGCTGGCGAGCGCGAAGCCGTGGGCGTGGTTGGCGTAGATCAGCTCGTGGTTGACCGGCGGCACCTCGGCCAGGATGCCGAGCCAGCCGAAGGGATAGACCCGCTCGTAGACCTTGAGGATGTCGGCCGGGATCGCCGCGCGGCCGACGCCGTGGAAGCCGTCGCAGGCCGCGATGAAGTCGCAGGCGAGGGTCCGCACCTCGCCGTCCTTGGTGAAGCTGACGCTCGGGCTTTCGCCGTTCAGGCCGTCGAGCCGCAGGTCCTCGGCCTCGAACACGATGCGGACGCCGCGGGGTTCGGCGGCGTCGAACAAGTCGCGCATCACCTCCTGCTGGCCGTAGACCGTGACGGCCGCGCCGCCGGTCAGGGCCGCCATGTCGATGCGGAAGATCTCGCCGTCGTAGACGAGGTTGGTGCCGGTATGGACCAGGCCCTCGGCCTTGAGCCGCGCGTCGAGCCCGAGTTCCCGCATCAGCGCGACGGTGCCCTGCTCGAGCACGCCGGCCCGGACCCGGCCCTCGACGTAGTCGCGGGTACGCCGCTCCAGCACCACCGCGTCGATCCCGGCGCGCGCCAGCAGGTGGGCGAGAAACAGGCCGGCCGGGCCGGCGCCGATGATGGCGACCTGCGTGCGCATGAGCGTTTCCTTGGCTGTCGCCGCGATCCCGCGGCGGCGCCCCCGTCTGCGCGAGGGCTCTCCTGTGACGGAAAGGTGAACCGCGCCGGCCCGGTTGACGATGGACGGGACGCGGAAAAAGTTGGACTTTTCGATCACCCCTCCCGCCCGGCCCGGGACCGTCCGCGATGCGCATCGATTCCGTCCAACCCCCTGCGGTGCCGCACTTCTTCCTCTACGGCGAGGCACCGCGGGACGCGGACGACCGCTTCCTGCACCTCGAGGCCTTGGACGATCGCAGCCGGCCGAACCGCTGGACCATCCGCCCCCACGTCCATTCCGGGCTGCACCAGCTCCTGCTCATCGCCGAGGGCGCCGGCGAGATGCGGGCGGAGGAGGCGCGCTTCGGTTTCGCGGCGCCCTGCCTGCTGGCGGTACCGGCCGGCACCGCCCACGGCTTCCGCTTCACCGACGGCACGGTCGGCACGGTCGTGACCCTCTCGTCGCGCTACCTGCGCGACCTGTGCGGCCGCGAGCCGGAGCTGGCGGCCCTGTTCGCCGACCCCGCCGCCCTCGCGCTGCCGGAGCCGGGCGCGGTCGAGGAGGCGGTGGCCGAACTCGCCCGCGAGCTCGCCTGGGCGGCGCCGGGGCGGCGCGGCGCCATCGAGGCGCACCTGATGCTGGTCCTGGTCGCCGGCCTGCGCCGGCTCGCCGCGAGCCGCGCGCCGGCGGCTCCACCGGGCCCGCAGGCGCTGCTCGCCGCGCGCTTCCGCGAATTGGTCGAGGCGCATCACCGCCGCGAGCGCCCGCTATCCGCCTACGCGGACGATCTCGGGGTGAGCGAGGCGCGGCTGCGTACCGCCTGCCGGGCGGTGACAGGCGCGAGCCCGGGCCGGATCATCCGCGAGCGCCGCCTCCTCGAGGCCAAGCGCAGCCTGCTCTATTCCGACCTCGGCATCGCCGAGATCGCCTACGGCCTCGGCTTCACCGACCCGGCCTATTTCTCGCGCTTCTTCGCCAAGGGCACCGGCGAGTGCCCGCGGGCGTTTCGCGACCGGCGCGGCGCCGACAGGGGAGAGACGCGATGACGATCGGACGGGACGGGCTGACCCGGCAGGGGTTTCTGGGCGCCGCGCTGGCGGCGGCGGTCGGTGGCGGGGCGGCGGCGCAGGGCGGCACGGCACCGGCGCTGCACCGGCGGGCGATTCCCGGCACCGGCGAGACCCTGCCGGTGATCGGGCTCGGCACCTGGCGGGGCTTCGACGTCGGCGAGACTCCTGCCGAGCGGGCGCCCTTGCGTGGCGTGGTGGCGACCCTGCTCGCCGGCGGCGGAAGGGTGATCGATTCCTCGCCGATGTACGGCCGGGCCGAGGGCGTGACAGGCGACCTCGTGGCGGAAGCCGGGGCCAGCGACACGGCTTTTCTCGCCACAAAGGTCTGGACCAGCGGCCGCGAGGCGGGGATCGCCCAGATGCAGCGCTCCCTCCGGCTCCTGCGGACCGAGCGGCTCGACCTGATGCAGATCCACAACCTGCTCGACTGGCGCACCCACCTGCCGGTCCTGCGGGAGTGGAAGGCGGCGGGCCGCATCCGCCACCTCGGCATCTCGCACTACACCGAGAGCGCCTACGACGCCGTCGAGGCGGTGCTGCGGGCCGAGCGGCTGGACGTCCTTCAGATCAACTACGCCCTCGACGACCGGGCGGCGGAGGAGCGGCTGCTGCCGCTCGCCGCGGAGCGCGGCGTGGCGGTCCTGGTCAACCGGCCGTTCGGCGGCGGCGGGCTGCTGCGGCGCTTGGCCGGCAGGCCGCTGCCGGGCTACGCGGCGGATCTCGGCAGCGGCTCCTGGGCCGAACTCCTGCTGAAGTTCGCGGTCTCCCACCCGGCCGTGACCTGCGCGATCCCCGGCACCGCCGATCCCGGCCACATGGCGGCGAACCTGCGCGCCGGCATCGGACCACTGCCGGACGAAGCCCTGCGCCGCCGCATGGCCGCGGACATGACCCCGTGAACCGAACCGGATCCATGATCCGAGCCGAACGGCATGACGATCCAAGTCACCGAGATCCATTTCTCGGTCAAGCGCGGCCATTCGCGAAGTCGATCCGGCCTGCAAGCGTATCCTTGACGCCGTCAGGCGTGTCCTCTGCGCCTTATTGCTGCCGTTCTGCCCATGTTAAGGAACCGCCATCTACATCGCTTCACGCCGACCCCGCGGCCTCCCGTCATCGCATCACGGTTCGAGTGGAACCGCGCGAGAGACCGGCCACGCGCGCAATGTCGGCGAACACCGAACGATCCAGAGGGGGTTCTTCCATGCGCAAGCCGTCCATCGCCGCTCTCGTCCTGTGCGCCGCCCTGCCGGCCAGCCTGCAGCCGGCGGCGGCCGACGGGCGCGGGGCGGGTGCCGGCTTCAACGGCACGTGGTCGGTGCAGCTCGTTACCGAATCGGGCCTGTGCGACAGCCGCTACACCGTCGCCCTCGCGATCGACGGCGGCGACGTGCGGGTGGCCTCGGCGGGAGAGGGCGGCGCGAGCGTGAGCGGGCGCATCGGGTCGGATGGCCAGGTCGGGCTGACCGTGCGCCACGGCTCGGCCAGCGGCGCCGCCTCGGGCCGGCTCCAGGCCAATTCCGGCGCCGGTACCTGGAGCGTCTCCGCCCTGTGCTCCGGCCGCTGGACGGCGCAGCGCCGCTCGACCCGGGTCGCGCAGGCCGACTGATCCGGTCGATCGCTGCAGGACGCAGCGATCAGCCTTTGGTGCCGGCGCACAGCCGGCTCCAGTGCTGCGCATGCACCGTGCCGATGATGCCCGAGGCCCAGGCCAGGCGGCAATCCGGCATCAGGGGCGCGTTGTGGCTCTCGAGGTGGTAGGTGCCCCGCTGCGAGCCGCGCAGGATCTTCTTCAGGTAGCGGTGCCCCTCGACCGTGGCGACCGCAGCGTAGAGGTCGAGCAGCCGGTCCGGGCTCTCACCGGCCTCGGCGCAGAGCACCACGTCGTCGGGCTCGTATTTCGGGTACATCGACAGGCCGGCGACCCGGAATGCCGCGGTGCCCGGCGGGACCCCGAACGGCACCGTGATGCGGAAGAGGTCGCCCCCCGGCCCGAGCTGCTCGTCGCCGGTCTCGATCAGGCCGCCGGCGCTGATCAACCCCTTCACTCCCACGACCTGCCCGCCCTCCGCGGATGCCTCACCCGCCTCGTCGTCGCCGAACAGGAGGCCCTTGGCGGTGACCTCGACGCCGTCGCGGCGGAAACGCGCGGCGTAGCGCTCGGCGTCGTCCTGGCCGATCGTCCGGGTCCCGGCCTCGTGCGCCCGGTAGGTGCTCTCCGGCCACGTATTCTGCAGCGCGGCATCCCGCGCCGAGCGATAGCCGGCGGCCAGCCGCGCCTGCCGCAATCGCTCTCCCTGGGCGGTCCGCACCCGGTTCTCTCCCAGCTTGATCACCTCAGCGACCGCTCCCGACACTTGAGGTATTGAGAAGGATCACTACATCATGTAATGATCCTCATCGCAAGGCATGCCCGATGCCCATGCCGGGTCCGGCGAGCAGCGCTGTTCGCGCCTGCTCTCCTTCCCCCCGCACCCTACCCCGAAGCCGGTCTTGCGCCGTCCCCTCGTTGCGGGAGTTTCCCGATGGTCCACCGTTTCCTCGCCGTCCTCCGCGGACCGCCCGATCGGGGAGCCGGCGGCCAATCGCCGCGATCCCGGGTCGCCGCGGGAGCCGGGCGGAGTCCCGGGCGCGATGGTGCTCGCCTCGCGGCTCGCGCCGGTGCAGGAGAAGCGCATGAAGGTTGCCCTGATCGTGCTCTGGACCCTCGCGGCGGGGGTCGGCCTGTTCCTGATGGTCCGCTCGCGGATCGTGACCGCGACCGCGGCAATGACGCGGGATGCCGCCGAGGATCCCGGGTCCGAGAGTCCGCCGGATCCTCCCCGCGATCCGTCCGGCCCGGCCTGAACCGCGCCGCCCGCCGGCATCCGGGGAGGGCGGCATGACCAAGGGCAAGCGCCGCATCGCCCGCCGCCGGCGGGAGGCCCTGGCGCATGACCGGCCCCCGGTGGATCGGGCGGTCGAGATCCGGCGTCGCCGCCGTCGGCGGGTCCGCCCGGCCCGGATCGTACTCTGCGCCGACCGGGTCTGGCTCGTCGCCGAGACGAGGCCGCGCTGGGCCGCGCGCGCGGCCCGCGATCTCGAAGCGATCGGTATCGCCGCCTTCGATCCGCGGGAGGAGATCGAGCTGACCTCGCCCTCGGGCCATCGCCGCACCGCCCGGGTGCCTCTCCTTCACCGCCTGGTCTTCGTCGGCCTGCGCGACGATGCCGACCTCGCCCGGGTCGAGGCGCATCCGGGCGTCGACCGTGTCCTGTTTCGCGACGGCCGCGCCGTCGTGATCGCACCCGCCGTGCTCCAGGGCTTCGCCGACGCGATCACCGGGCACGGCCGCAAGGATGGACGGGAGGGTGATGACGCGGACGGTGGCGACGCGGAGGCGGTCGCGGCACTCCTGTTCGCTCTCGGCGACGGCGTGCGGGTGGCGACGGGTCCCCTCGCGGCGCTCAGCGGCACGGTGGAGGGGATCGACCCCGCCCGTCGGCGCTACCGGGTCGCCCTGTCGCTCTTCGGACGCGAGACGCCGGTGGTGCTCGACGAGGACCGGATCGTGCGGGAGCCGGACGATCGCGCCTGACCCGGGCCGTGGGCCGTCGCAGTCCCTGGATTCCGGTCGACCGTCCGGCGGTCGGACGATCTCACGGGGATAACGGCGATAGCCCGGCGAAACCGCGCCGCGTCGCGACCGATGTTCCACGCGCTCGTGCAGATGCGACAGCCACGATCCCGCAAGGGGAGGCCCCGCCTTGGGAAACGTTCGTGCGCGGGGCCCGAGACGGGCAGCGCGACGCAGGTCCGGGAGCCGTCCACCGGACCGCGACACCCCGACCTGGAGCGGCAGCCCTCCGCCGGCTCACTGGGTTCGCCCCCCCGGGGACGGGAGGGCTCGGGCGCAGAAGTATTCCAATCGACGTGCGACCGCCGCTCAGTACTCGTCGTCGTCCTCGTCCTGCTCGCCCTTGCGCATCGGCTTGAGGCGGGCGAACACCGAATCGGCATCGAGGCGCTCGTCGCCACGGCCGGGGCGGCGCTCGTCGTGGTCCTCGGGCTCGGGCATGACCGAGAGCTCGGGCGGCATCAGGGTGGCGCCGCCCTCGGCGGCATCGACCACCGGACGGTCCTTGGCGGCGCGCTGGACCTCGAAGTCGAGGTCGATCTGCGAGCACAGGCCCAGCGTCACCGGGTCCATGGGCTGCAGCGAGCCGGAATTCCAGTGGGTGCGCTCGCGGATCTGCTGGATCGTCGCCTTGGTGGTGCCGACGAGGCGCATCACCTGCGCGTCCTTCAGCTCCGGGTGGTTGCGCAGCAGCCACAGGATGGCGTTCGGCCGGTCCTGGCGGCGCGACAGCGGGGTGTAGCGCGGGCCCTTGGTGCGTTTGACCTCAGGCAGCTTCACCTTGGACACCGCCACCTTCATGCGGTGGTTCGGATTGGTCTGCGCCCGCTCGATCTCCTCGCGGGTGAGCTGGCCGGTCGAGACCGGGTCGAGCCCCTTGATGCCGGCCGCCACCTCGCCGTCGGCGATGCCCTTCACCTCGAGGGGGTGGAGCTTGCAGAAGTCGGCGATCTGATCGAAGGACAGCGACGTGTTCTCGACGAGCCAGACGGCCGTCGCCTTCGGCATCAACGGACCCTGGGACATACACACCTCCTCGGGGCGCTCCCGCCCGGCGGAAGCGCGGCGGCCGCTCCCTCGGGAGGCGGCCTTGCGACACGGGCCCCTCGGCGGCGACAGGGCGCCCGGGGCGGAGCCTTTCGGCCCCGCCGGCGTCCCGGGATGATCGGGACGGCCTGTCTCACGCTGTGAGGGAATCGCCCGATATATAGGCGCGTCGCCGGCCCGGTGCAAACCGGTTTCGCGGGGGACGTGCGGGCATTCGGACCGACTTTCGGGCCCGGATCATCTTGCGCCCGCCGGACGAGGCCGGCGGGCGTCGCGGCGCGATCAGGCGAACAGGCTCGAGACGCTCGACTCGTCGGCGGTGCGCCCGATCGCCTCGCCGAGCAGCGGCGCGATGGTCACGACCCGGATGTTGCGGGCGAGCTTGACCGCGGCGGTCGGCTGGATCGAGTCGGTGATCACCAGCTCCTTGAGCTTCGAGGAGGCGATGCGCGACACCGCCCCCCCCGAGAGCACGCCGTGGGTGATGTAGGCCGAGACGTCCTTGGCGCCCTTGGCGAGCAGGGCCTCGGCGGCGTTGACGAGGGTGCCGCCGGAATCGACGATGTCGTCGACGAGGATGCAGGAGCGGCCCTCGACCTCGCCGATGATGTTCATGACCTCGGACTCGCCGGGCCGGTCGCGGCGCTTGTCGACGATGGCCAGCGGCGCGTCGATGCGCTTGGCGAGCGCGCGGGCGCGGACCACGCCGCCGACGTCGGGCGACACCACCATCATGTCGGCGGGGTCCATCCGCTCCTTGATGTCGCGCACCATCACGGGGGCGGCGAACAGGTTGTCGGTCGGGATGTCGAAGAAGCCCTGGATCTGGCCGGCATGCAGGTCGAGGGTCATCACCCGGTCGGCGCCGGCCTCGGTGATGAGGTTGGCGACGAGCTTGGCCGAGATCGGGGTCCGGCCCGAGGTGCGCCGGTCCTGGCGGGCATAGCCGAAATACGGGATCACGGCGGTGATGCGCCGCGCCGAGGAGCGCCGCGCGGCGTCGATCATGATGAGCAGTTCCATCAGGTGATCGTTGGCCGGGAACGAGGTCGACTGGACGATGTACACGTCCTCGCCGCGCACGTTCTCCTGGAGCTCGACGAAGATCTCCATGTCGGCGAAGCGGCGCACGGAGCAGACCGCCAGCGGCTTCTCGAGATAGGCCGCGATCGCCTCGGCCAGCGGGCGGCTCGCATTGCCGGCGACGATCTTGATCGAGGATTTCATCGTGCTTCCATCGTGGCCCGCGCCGCGAGCCCCGGCGCTGCCGCGCGGTGCCCTCGTAGAGACCGCGCGCGCCGGGGTGAGGGGAGGGATCGCATCGCGCGGCGCGCGAATGCGGGCCCCTCGCGCGGCGATGCTCTCATGTGTGACGGGCGAGGCTCTTACCAGTGCCGGGATATCGTCACAATGCTTTCATGTGCGCCGGCATGCGCAAGTCCCCGCGTTTCACATGCGCGGTGACTGCATGCCTGGACGCAAGCATTCGCCTCAGGGCTGCAGCAGCCGGTGGAGATGCACGATGAAGTAGCGCGTCTGGGCGCTGTCGACCGTCTGCTGCGCCTTCGCCTTCCAGGCCATGGCGGCGCTGGCGTAGTCGGGGAAGATGCCGACCACGTCGAGCTTCGAGAGGTCGCGGAAGGTAACGCTGTCGAGGTCGGTCAGCTCGCCACCGAACACCAGGTGGAGGAGCTGCTTGGGCTCCTGGGAGCTGGCAGGAGTGTTGCCCGGGTTGCTCATGCGCCTCGTCTCCGCGTGCCGCGATGATGCCGCCCATCCGGTCCGACGGACGACGCCCGCCCCGTGGGCAGGCGTCGAGCGGCGTCGCAAACGCGGGGTTCCGCGTCAAGCCGGATCATGGTGCGGCGCACGCGGCCGGGCCCCGCGCGCCGCCAGGATCCGTGACGACGCCCTCATGCGGCGTCGAGGGTCGGCAGAAGCCGCCCTCAGGCGGCGTCGAGAGAGGGATAGTCGATGTAGCCCTCGGGCCCCTGGCTGTACCAGGTCTTGTAGTTGTCCTTGTTGAGGGGAGCGCCCTTGGCGATCCGCTCCGGCAGGTCGGGGTTGGCGATGAAGGTGCGGCCGAACGCGATCGCGTCGGCGCGGCCCTCGTCGAGGGCGGCCTGTCCCTTCGGGCCGTCGTAGTCCGAATTCAGCACCAGCGGCCCGCGGAAGGCGGCCTTGATGGCGGGCGCCACCGCCGGGCGGGCGGCCTTGCCGAAGGTGCCGTTCGGGCCCGGCTCGCGCAGCTCCAGGAAGGCGACGCCGATCTGCGAGAGCGCAGCGGCGGCGGCCGGGAACAGCGCCTCGGGCTCGGGATCGTCGACGCCCTGGATCGGCTCGTTCGGCGACAGGCGCACGCCGGTGCGGTCGGCCCCGACGGTATCGGCCACGGTACGGGCGACCTCGGACAGCAGCCGGATGCGGTTCTCCACGGGACCGCCGTAGCGGTCCTGGCGCAGGTTGGTGCCCGAGCGCAGGAACTGGTCGATCAGGTAGCCGTTCGCGGCGTGGATCTGCACCCCGTCGAAACCGGCCTCGACCGCGTTGCGGGCGGCCTTGGCATAATCGGCGAGCAGCCGCGGGATCTCGTCCTCGCGCAGGGGCCGCGCCTCGGCGTAGGGCTTCTTGCCCTCGTAGGTGTGGGCCTGGTCGGGCGCCGTGGTGGCGGAGGCCGAAACCGGCGCCTGCCCGCCGAGGAAGTCGGGATGGACCACCCGGCCCATGTGCCAGAGCTGCGCGACGATGCGCCCGCCGGCCTCGTGAACCGCGGCGACCACCGGCTTCCAGGCCTCGACCTGCTCAGGGCTCCACAGGCCCGGGGCGAAGGGCCAGCCGGTGCCTTCCTGCGAGATGCCGGTCGCCTCGCTGATGATCAGGCCGGCGCTGGCGCGCTGGCGGTAGTATTCCGCCATGATCGGGGTCGGGACGTGGGTCCGCGAGGCGCGGCCACGGGTCAGCGGCGCCATCAGGATGCGGTTCGGAGCCTGGATGGCGCCGAGCTGGATCGGGTCGAACAGGGAGGTCACGTGGGCTCGTCTCCGGATCGAGCCCGGCTTCAAGGGCCGGGCGATACACGGGTGATGTGGGTGCTGCAGCGCAGCGGACCAGGGCCGGAGCGGGCCGCCCGGACCGCGATGTGCGCTGCCTCACGTCCCGGGACGGATTAAGTGTCTCTCACAAAACTCCCGATCACTGCCTCGGCTTGTTGTGGCAGCGACATTGCGTCGGGAGTTTTGTGAGGTGCACTAAACCGGGCCGGGGCTCACGACCTGTCCATCTGCTCCTTGGCGTCCGACACCGCCTTCATGCAGCCGGCCTCGTCGCCCTTCTTGTCGAGCTCGCGGGCGCGATTGAGGCTGGCGCGGGCCTCCATCACGCCGGTGCCGCCGCCGCTCGCCTTGGCGACGTCGGCGATCGACTTGGTCTCGGCGGAGCCGGGCTCCGGGCCCTTCGGGAGGGCGGAGGGGCTGGTACCCTTCTCGGTCGCCGCCTCGGCCTGGGCCTCGCGCCGCGCCGCCACTTCCTTGCCGCCGCTCGACGCCGCGATGGTCTCGCGGCCCTTGGCGTCGAGGCGCGGCTCCAGGGACGAGATCTCGGTGCCGCAGGCGCCGGCGAAGGCCGGGCCGGCGAGACCGGCCAGCAGGCCGGCGGCGAGGACGAGCTTCATGGCGGATCTCTCTCCCTTTGCGCGAGCCGTGGCGGGCACCGAACCTCGGCGCGTCCGGCTCATCGTCGCGAACACCCGCCCGGGGGCGGGGGTTCCCCACGGGGCTCGGGCGGACGGGAAAAACCGGCAGAAAAAAGGGCCGCCTCCCGGCGGGAAGCGGCCCTGGTCGTCCGATTCCACGGGGCTAGGGTGCCCCGCGGGTTCTCCGGCTCACGCGCTCAGCTTGTCGCGCATCGGCAGCTGGCGGATGCGCCGGCCGGTCGCCGCGAAGATCGCGTTGGCGATGGCCGGCGCCACCGGCGGCACGCCGGGCTCGCCGACGCCGCCGAGCGGCTTGTCCCAGCCACCGCCCTGCACGAGGTGCACGTTGATGATCTTGGGCGCCTCGTTGATCCGGGTCAGCTCGTAGGTGTCGTAGTTGTCCTGGACGGCGCGGCCGTTCTTGAAGGTGATCTGGGCGGTGAGCGCGAGGCCCATGCCCATCACCACGGCGCCTTCCAGCTGCGAGCGCGCCCGCTCCGGGTTGACCTGCTGGCCGCTGTCGATGGCGATGTCGACCCGCTCGACGGTGACCTCGCCCTTCGGCCCGACCGAGACCTCGGCCACGGCAGCCGTGTAGCTGACGAAGCTGTAATGCGCGGCGATGCCGAGGCCACGGCCCTTGTCGACCTTGCGGCCCCAACCGGCGCCCTTCGCCACCGTCTCGATCACGTTGCGCAGGCGCCCGGTATCGAACGGATAGCGCGAGGGATCCTCGCCGTAGTTCCAGGCGTCGCCGAGCTTGACCGGGTCGATGATCCGGGCCGGGCCGATGACGTCGAGGAGGTAGTCCTTCGGGTCGCGGCCGGCCATGTGGGCGAGCTCGTTGATGAAGGACTGCACCGCGAAGGCCCGCGGGATGTTCGACACCGAGCGGAACCAGCCGATGCGGACATGCGCGTCGGCGGGCGGGTTCTCCATCCGCATGTTGGGGATGGCGAACGGCACGTTGACGAGGCCCATCCCGAGCTCGATCGGGATCTGCTCCTTGGCGCCGGCCACGAAGGTCGAGCCGATGGTCGGGGCCGCGCTGCGGTGCAGCCAGGCGACCGGCATGCCCTTGTCGTCGAGGCCGGCCTCCAGCCGCTCCACCGAGACGGTGTGGTAGTAGCCGTGGTGGAGGTCGTCCTCGCGGGTCCAGGTCAGCTTGACCGGGGCGCCGTCCATCGCCTTCGAGCAGAGCGCCGCCTCGACGAAGTAGTCGGGCTTCGACTTGCGGCCGAAGCCGCCGCCGAGCAGCGTCACGTTCACCGTGACGGCCTTCGGGTCGACCCCGAGGCGCTTGGCGATGCGGTCGCGGGCGGCCTGCGGGGACTGCACGCAGCCCCAGGCCTCGATCGCGCCGTCCTTGGCGATCCTGACGGTCGCGGCCGGCGGCTCCATCGGGGCCTGGACGAGGTGGGGGATGTAGTACTCGGCCTCGAGGCGCTTCACCGCCTTCTTCATCGCCGCGTCGACGTCGCCCTCCTGGCGCACCACCTTGCCGGGCTTGCGCACGGCCTCTTCCAGGGTGGCCCGGTAGGCGTCGGAATCGTAACTGGCGTTCGGCCCGTCCTCGAAGGTCGGGTTCAGGGCCTCGCGGCCCTTGATCGCCGCCCAGGTGTTGCGGGCGATGACCGCGACGCCGCCGGTCGGCATGAACTCGTAGGGCGGGGCCGGGGGATCGATGGTCACGACCTTGACGACGCCCGGCACCTTCAGGGCGGCGGCCTCGTCGAAGCTCTTGACCTTGCCGCCGAAGACCGGCGGACGGGCGACCACGGCGTAGAGCATCCCCTCGACGCGGGTATCGAGGCCGTACTGCGCCTTGCCGGTGGTGATGCCGACATTGTCGATCAGGCCGACGCGGCCCTTGCCGATGTAGCGGAAGGCCGACGGGTCCTTGAGCGTCACCGTCGCGCGGTCGGGCACCGGCATGGAGGCCGCGGCCTGCGCCACCTCGCCGAAACCGATCCGGCGGCCGGACTTGGCGTGGACGAGGGCGTGGTTCTCCGCCGTCACCTCGGCGGCCGGCACGTTCCACTGCTTGGCGGCGGCGGCGACCAGCATCGTGCGGGCGGCGGCACCGGCGCGGCGCATCGGCATGAAGAAGTGCCGGAGCGAACGCGAGCCGTCGGTGTCCTGGTTGCCGAAGCGCTCCTCGTCGCCGTGCGCCTGGACGACCTTGACCTTGGCCCAGTCGGCCTCGAGCTCGTCGGCGATGACGAAGGCCACCGAGGTGCGAACCCCCTGGCCCATCTCGGCGCGGATGCAGGTGACCGTGACGGTGCCGTCCGGGGCGATCGCCACGAACAGGGTCGGGTCGTCGCGCCAGCCATGCGGCATGCCGTCGGCGCCGAATTTCGGCGGGTCGGCGGCGAGCGCGCCTTGGGGCTTGAGCGACAGGGCGAGCACCAGGGCGCCGGCGCCCGCCAGCAGGCCGCGGCGGCTGAGCTGGCCGGGCGAGGCCTTCTCGATCGCGGAAACCGGCTCGTCGGCCGGGGCGGCGGTCATGAAGGAGAGGTCGTGAATCACAGGCGATCTCCCTGGCCGGCCTTCGGGGTCAGCCCCGCCGCCTGCTTGATGGCGGCGCGGATGCGCGGATAGGTGCCGCAGCGGCACAGGTTGCCGCTCATCTGGTTGTCGATGTCGGCATCGGTCGGCTTCGGGGTCTCCTTGAGGAGCGCCGCCGCCTGCATGATCTGCCCGGTCTGGCAGTAGCCGCACTGCGCCACGTTCAGCTCGCGCCAGGCCGCCTGGACCGGGTGGTTGCCGTCCGGAGACAGGCCCTCGATCGTCACGACCGGCTGGCCGTCCGCGGCCGAGACCGGGGTCTGGCAGGCCCGCATCGCGGTGCCGCCGACATGGATGGTGCAGGCGCCGCAGGCCGCGACGCCGCAGCCGAACTTGGTGCCCGTCAGGCCGAGCTCGTCCCGCAGGTACCACAGGAGCGGCATTTCGGGGTCGCCGTCGAAGCGGCGCTCCTCCCCGTTCACGTTGAGCTTGATCATCGTCGCCCTCCGGCTTCGGGAGGCTTGCCGGCGCCCCGCGGACACGATTCCGGTCGCGGCGCCGCCTCCCTCTCGTCGATTGCGGTCTCGCGGCGCCCCGGCCCCCCGGACCGGACCGCGCCGCTCTCCTCCCTCACGCCGTGCGTGCGGCGTGCGTTCCTGCATCTTGGACGCCCCGCCCCGGGATGCATCCCGCCGGCCGACGCGTCGGAAGCCCCGCACCACGCCCGAACATGAGAATGATTTAAGGCTAGGGATGGGTAACCCGGACCGGCGCGTGTCGGCAAGCCGCCTGCTCACCGTCAGGTTGCCGCGGCGAACCGGTGCAACGCCTTGCCGGGAGTTCGATTTTCGTGTATCGGGCCGATCTCCGGTCGTCCCATGCCGGGATGCCGCGTGCCGGGCCTGCGCCCGTCCGCACCGCGCCCCGGCTGGGACCTTCGGAGCACACGTTTCTGCCCGTCGATCATGCGCCGGCCCGCGTCCCGTTTCGGGGCGCGGCGGTTCCGAGACATCTCTCGGGACTCCGGCGGGCGGAAGCGGCCCGTCGATACGAGCCGCCGGCGCCGTCCCCCCGGATAGGGTGGGGCGAAAAGGAGCATAGATGTCCGCAGGTTTGCAAGGCGCCTCGTCGAGCCGCGAAGATTTCGCCGCCCTTCTGGAAGAGTCGTTCCGCGAGCACGAGATCACGGAAGGTTCCGTGGTCAAGGGCCGCGTGGTGGCGATCGAGAAGGACGTCGCCGTCATCGACATCGGGGCGAAGACCGAGGGCCGCGTCGCCCTCAAGGAGTTCACGGGCCCCGGCCGTGACCAGCCGATCGGCGTCGGCGACGAGGTCGAGGTCTACGTCGACCGCATCGAGAACGCCCTCGGCGAAGCCGTCATCTCGCGCGACAAGGCGCGCCGCGAGGAGAGCTGGGTCAAGCTCGAGAAGGCGTTCGAGAACAACGAGCGCGTCAGCGGCACGATCTTCAACCAGGTCAAGGGCGGCTACACCGTCGACCTCGACGGCGCCGTGGCGTTCCTGCCGCGCTCGCAGGTCGACATCCGTCCGGTCCGCGACGTCACCCCGCTGATGGGCACGCCGCAGCCGTTCCAGATCCTCAAGATGGACCGCCGCCGCGGCAACATCGTGGTGTCGCGTCGTACCGTGCTCGAGGAGAGCCGGGCCGAGCAGCGCTCCGAGCTGGTGGCCAACCTCGAAGAGGGTCAGGTCATCGACGGCGTGGTCAAGAACATCACCGAGTACGGTGCGTTCGTCGACCTCGGCGGCATCGACGGCCTGCTGCACGTCACCGACATGGCGTGGCGCCGCGTCAACCACCCGTCCGAGGTGGTCAACATCGGTCAGACCGTCAAGGTCAAGATCATCAAGATCAACCACGAGACGCACCGCATCTCGCTCGGCATCAAGCAGCTGCTCGCCGATCCGTGGGAGGGCATCGCCGCCCGCTACCCGGTCGACGCCAAGCTCAAGGGCCGCGTGACCAACATCACCGACTACGGCGCCTTCGTGGAGCTGGAGCCGGGGATCGAGGGCCTGATCCACGTCTCGGAGATGAGCTGGACCAAGAAGAACGTCCATCCGGGCAAGATCGTCTCCACCTCCCAGGAGGTCGAGGTCCAGATCCTGGAAGTCGATCCGGTCAAGCGCCGCATCTCGCTCGGTCTCAAGCAGACCCTGCAGAACCCGTGGGAGGCCTTCTCCGAGAAGCACCCGGCCGGCACCGAGGTCGAGGGCGAGGTCAAGAACAAGACCGAGTTCGGTCTGTTCATCGGCCTCGAGGGCGACGTCGACGGCATGGTCCACCTCTCGGACCTCGACTGGAACCGTCCGGGCGAGCAGGTCATCGACGAGTTCAAGAAGGGCGACGTGGTGCGCGCCCAGGTTCTCGACGTCGACGTCGAGAAGGAGCGCATCTCGCTCGGCATCAAGCAGCTCGCCGGCGACCCCTTCGCCGATGCCGGTGACGGCATCCGCAAGAACCAGGTCGTCACCTGCGAGGTGCTCGAGGTCAAGGACTCGGGCATCGAGGTCAAGATCGTCGATTCCGATCTCCAGGCCTTCATCCGCCGCGCCGACCTCGCCCGCGAGCGCAACGACCAGCGCCCCGAGCGCTTCGCCGCCGGCGAGAAGCTCGACGCCCGCGTGACGCAGTTCGACCGCAAGGCCCGCCGCGTCCAGCTCTCCATCAAGGCCCTCGAGATGGCCGAGGAGAAGGAGGCGATCGCCCAGTTCGGCTCCGCCGATTCGGGCGCCTCGCTCGGCGACATCCTCGGCGCGGCCCTCAAGGCCCGCCAGGCCGACAAGAAGTAAGGGACCCGTCCGGGCCACGAAGGCCCGGACACCCCTCGACGATTCGGACGCCCGCGCGGAGCAGCCCTCCGCGCGGGCGTCCTCATGTCGGCTTTCTCCCGAGCGGGGAGGGGGATGCCGCCAATCCCGCTCTTGCCGCTGCGCGACGGCCGGGGGTAGAACACGCCGGGAGCGAGGTGCGCCAAGGACTTGCAGGGGAAACCCCTGCCGGGCGGGCGCACCCGGAGGTCGGACCAGGATACGGGCGCCGCATGGCCATCGATGCTGAACTTCTCCTCGACCGGCGTTCCTTGCGCCGGAAGCTGTCGGTCTGGCGCGCGGTCGGGATCGGGGCGCTGATCGTCGCCGCCGGTGCGGTCGGCTGGCGGGCGGCCGGGGGCACGGGGTTCTCCGCCGTCACCCCGCAGATCGCCCGCATCAGCATCGACGGCTTCATCGCCGGCAGCGAGAAGACCCGCGAGCTGATGAAGCGCGTGGGCGAGTCGAGCGCGGTCTCGGGCGTCGTCGTCGCGATCAACTCGCCGGGCGGCACCACCACCGGCTCGGAAGAGCTCTTCCGCAACCTGCGCACGCTGGCCGAGAAGAAGCCGATCGTCGCCTTCGTGGACGGTACGGCGGCGTCCGGCGCCTACATCACGGCGATCGCCGCCGATCACATCGTCGCCCGCGAGACCTCCCTCGTCGGCTCGATCGGCGTGCTGTTCCAGTACCCCGAGGTTTCCGGGCTCCTCGACAAGGTCGGGGTCAAGGTCGAGGAGGTGAAGTCCTCGCCGCTCAAGGCCGAGCCGAGCGGCTTCCACCCGACCCCGCCCGCCGCCCGCGAGGCCCTGCAGGCGATCGTCGGCGACACCTTCGGCTGGTTCAAGGACCTGGTGGCCGAGCGCCGCAAGATGAACCCCGACCAGATCAAGGCGGTGGCGGACGGCCGGGTGTTCAGCGGCCGCCAGAGCGTGCCGCTCGGCCTGATCGACGAGACCGGCAACGAGCGCCAGGCCATCGCCTGGCTCGAGCGCGAGAAGGGCGTGGCCAAGAACCTGCCGGTGCGGGACTGGAAGCCGCGCTCCGACAACCGCTTCGGCCTGTTCTCGGCCGCCGCCGCCGGCGCGGGCCTGCTGGGCTACGACGAGCTCGCCGCCAGGCTGCAGCAGGCCGGTTCCGAGACGGCCGCCCTGTCGCAGGGCGGGCTCCTCGCGGTCTGGCGCCCGTAAGGACCCTCACCGAGACGCGACCCCGCGCATCTCCCCGGCCGGCCCCGCCTCAGTCGAGACGATACTCCATGATCAAGTCAGAGCTGGTCCTCAAGATCGCCGAGCAGAACCCGCACCTCTACCAGCGCGACGTCGAGAACATCGTCAACGCGATCCTCGACACGATCGCCGACGCCCTGGCGCGGGGCGACCGGGTCGAACTGCGGGGCTTCGGTGCGTTCTCGGTCAAGCGCCGGGAGGCGCGGCGGGGCCGCAACCCGCGCACCGGCGCCGCCGTGGCGGTGGCCGAGAAGGCGATTCCCGTCTTCAAGACCGGCAAGGAGATGCGGCTGCGCCTGAACGCCGCCGGGATCGGCGCCGACGAGCCGAGCCGGGCCGAGGCCGCCCTGGGCTGACCGGGCCGCGGCGCCCCCCTGGCGCCGGCGCGCCCGCGCGTTACAATTTTGTTCGACGGGGCTCCCTCCGGCGGTCCCGCCCCCTTCCGCATCACCGACGAAAGACCGGGTTTTTCGATGATCCGCTTCCTCAAGGGCCTGATCCTGCTGCCCATCGCGATCGTGGTCGTGCTGCTGGCGGTGGCCAACCGCCAGCCGGTGATGCTCTCCTTCGATCCGTTCACCAACGGCACGCCGGCCTTCAGCCTGCAGATGCCGCTCTACGCGCTGATCTTCGCCGCGGTGGCGCTCGGCGTCGTCGTGGGCGGCGTCGGCTCCTGGCTCGGCCAGGGCGACAACCGCCGCGACCGCCGCGCCAAGGGCCGCGAGCTGTCCCGCCTGCGCCAAGAGGCCGAGCGCCTGCGCCAGGCCGCCCCGGCCCCGGCCACGATCGGCCGCACCGCCCTGCCGGCCCCGGTCGGCCGCGCCTGACCATGCGGTGGATCGGCGAGGGCGAGATCGACGCGGCGCTCGACCACGCCCGCCTGGCCGACGCGCTCGCCACCGCCTTCCGAGCCGGCGCCACGGTACCGACGCGCCACCATCACCCGATCGAGACCGCCCCCGACGGGGCCTCGCTTCTGCTGATGCCGGCCTGGACCGCCGACTATGTCGGCATCAAGATCCTGACCCTGTTTCCGGGCAACCGGGCGAACGGGCTCGACACGATCCAGGGCGGGGTCCTGCTCTGCGGTGGCCGCGACGGCCGGCCGCTGGCGCTCCTCGACGGCGCCCGCCTGACCGTGTGGCGCACCGCCGCCGCCTCGGCGCTCGCCGCCCGCCACCTCGCCCGGCCGGACGCCGCCCGGATGGTGATGGTGGGGGCGGGTGCCCTCGCCCCCTATCTGGTGCGGGCGCACGCGGCCGCGCGGCCGATCCGCCGCGTCGCGGTCTGGAACCGCCGGCCCGAGGGCGCGCGGCGACTCGCCGAGATCCTCGCCGCCGAGGGGTTCGACGCCGAGCCGGTGACCGATCTCGCGGCGGCGGTCGGGGAGGCGGATCTCGTCTCCTGCGCCACCCTGTCGACCGAGCCGCTGGTGCGGGGCGAGTGGTTGCGGCCCGGCACCCATCTCGACCTCGTCGGCGCCTTCACGCCGGCGATGCGCGAGGCCGACGACGCGGCCTTGCGGCGCGGTCCGCTCTACGTCGACACGCCCGACGCCCTCAAGAAGGGCGGCGACGTGGCGGTGGCGATCGCGTCCGGCGCGCTCGCCCCCGAGACGGTGACGGGCGACCTCGCCGCCCTGTGCCGGGGCGAGGCGCCCGGACGAGCCTCACCGGACGAGATCACGGTGTTCAAGTCGGTCGGCGCCGCGATCGAGGACCTCGCCGCGGCCATCGCGGTCTGGGAGAGCCCGGCGCCGTCGGCGTGAGCGCGCAACACCCGTGCGGGCGGGCGCCCGACGCCCTATAATCGGGGCATGTCGCCCGCACCCTTCCTCGTCAAGATCTGTGGTCTCAGCACGCCCGAGACGGTCGAGGCCGCCCTGGCAGCAGGGGCCGACCAGATCGGCCTCGTCCACTTTCCCAAGAGCCCGCGCCACGTCGACCTCGACCACGGTGCCGCCCTGTCGCGACAGGCCCTCGGCCGGACCGAGCGGGTGGTGCTGCTGGTCGATCCCGACGACGCCCTCGTCGCGGCGGCGGTGGCGGCGCTCCGTCCCGACTGGCTCCAGCTCCACGGCAGCGAGAGCCCCGAGCGGGTGGCGGTGCTTCGCGCGCGGACCGGGCTCCCGGTGATGAAGGCGCTCGGCATCGCCACCGCCGACGATCTTGCCCGCGCCGCCCGCTACCGCGGCATCGCCGACCGGCTGCTCTTCGACGCCAAGCCGGCGCCAGGCGCGGTCCTGCCCGGGGGCAACGGCCACGCCTTCGACTGGTCGCTGCTGGCCGGTGCCGGCCGGGACGATCCGTTCATGCTCTCGGGCGGCCTGACGCCCGACACGGTGGCCGACGCCGTGGCGATCACGGCCGCCCGGGCGGTCGACGTGTCGTCGGGCGTCGAGTCGAGCCCCGGCCGCAAGGATCCCGAGCGCATCGCCGCCTTCGTGTCGGCCGCCAAAGCCGCCGCAGGCACGAACGGGTCCGCCGCGCGGGTCGCCGGGGGTGCGACCGCACCAGAAATTGCCCCTGCGGCGCGAAGGGCGTAAGCCCCGCCGACACAGTTCTTTCGCGAATCCCTCCAGAGGCAGAGCTCCCGCCGTGACCGCTCCCCAGAATCCGAACTCGTTCCGCACCGGCCCCGACGAGCGCGGCCGCTTCGGCATCTTCGGCGGCCGTTTCGTCGCCGAGACCCTGATGCCGAACATCCTCGCCCTGGAGGAGGCCTACGCCGCCGCCAAGGCCGACCCGGCCTTCCAGGCCGAGATGAACGGCTACCTCACCCATTACGTCGGCCGGCCGAGCCCGCTCTATTACGCGGAGCGCCTGTCCCAGCACCTCGGCGGCGCGAAGATCTTCTTCAAGCGCGAGGAACTGAACCACACCGGCTCGCACAAGGTGAACAACGTGCTGGGCCAGATCATGCTCGCCCGGCGCATGGGCAAGCCGCGGATCATCGCCGAGACCGGCGCCGGCCAGCACGGCGTCGCCACCGCGACCCTGTGCGCCCGCTTCGGCCTCAAATGCGTCGTCTACATGGGCGCGGTCGACGTCGAGCGGCAGAAGCCGAACGTCTTCCGGATGAAGATGCTGGGCGCCGAGGTCATCCCGGTCGAGTCCGGCACCCGCACCCTCAAGGACGCGATGAACGAGGCCCTGCGCGACTGGGTCACCAACGTCGCCGACACCTTCTACTGCATCGGCACGGTGGCCGGCCCGCATCCCTATCCGGCGATGGTGCGCGACTTCCAGTCGATCATCGGCGTCGAGACCAAGGCGCAGATGCTGGAGATGGAGGGCCGCCTGCCGGACTCGCTCGTCGCCTGCATCGGCGGCGGCTCGAACGCCATGGGGCTGTTCCACCCCTTCCTCGACGATCGCGAGGTCGCGATCTACGGCGTCGAGGCGGCCGGCCACGGCGTGTCGAGCGGCCTGCACGCGGCCTCGCTCACCGGCGGCAAGCCGGGCGTGCTGCACGGCAACCGCACCTACCTCCTGATGGACGGCGACGGCCAGATCGCCGACGCGCACTCGATCTCCGCCGGCCTCGACTACCCGGGCATCGGCCCCGAGCACGCCTGGCTGCACGAGATGGGCCGCGTCACCTACCTGTCGGCGACCGATACGGAGACCCTGGAGGCCTTCCGGCTCTGCTCGCTGATGGAAGGCATCATCCCGGCCCTCGAGCCCGCCCACGCCCTCGCCAAGGTCGCCGAGCTCGCCCCGAGCCTGCCGCGCGACCACCTGATGGTCGTCAACCTCTCGGGCCGCGGCGACAAGGACATCCCCCAGGTCGCCGAGATCCTCGGCGACGCCCTCTGATCCGCCCGCGCCGCGCCCTGGATGGCGCGGCGCAAAAAGGCCTGCGACGGTTCCTTGACAGCCCCGCCGGCCTCCCCCTATACCGCCGCCATCGCAGCGGCGCACACGGACCGGCCGCAGCGGGGCGGAGTAGCTCAGTTGGTCAGAGCAGAGGAATCATAATCCTTGTGTCGGGGGTTCAAATCCCTCCTCCGCTACCAAAAACCTTCTGCCTGAACAGGCACTTAGAGCCGAGGCCCTGGACTTCCCGTCCGGGGCTTTTTGCTGTTCGGGCGGAACTCGGGCGGACTTTTCTGCACGCTTGCCGTCCGCGCCGCCCGAATTGGACGCTCGGGCGGGGCGTGAGAGGCCAGGCTCTCATCCCGCGTTGCGAGTGCCAAGCGCCGGGCTCGCGCCTCATCCGTGTCGCCACCACAGCCACGCGGCCGCGGCCGCCAGGCCGATCCCGACGGCGGCGAGCCTCCCCCACGCGTAGCGCTCCCGCAGGGGGAGGGTCCGGATCCGGTCGCGCTCCTGCCGGTCGTATTCGTCCGCAGCCCGCCATCCCATTGCCGTTCTCCCGCGCACCACCCGGAGGAGGGCATGCGGGCTGCTGGCGGCGCAAGCGCGAGGCGCGGTGAATTTTCCCTTACGACGGCCCTTGAAAGTACCGCAGATTGCGGTATCTTCAACTCACCGGCAGCGACGCCGAGGCCTCCCGGGGCGATCCGGGCCGAAGATGGAGACGACCATGACCGTGCGCATCACCGCCGCCACCCTCGCCAACAACGCCACCATCGAGCGCGCCCTCAACGACGTGCTGACGCAGGACGAGCTCGACACCGCGATCGCCGAGATCGCCAGCCTCAGCTACCCTGCCGAGACCGTCTCGGACGGCATCAACCTGCCCGGTCTGAGCTCGGACGCGATCGCCGTCCTCGGCGACGGCTCCGTTCTCGCTTCTGGCGAGGAGACGGTGATCTACGGCCGCTCCTACCGGGCCCTGGTCGTCTACCTCACCGACGAAGAGAGCGTCGGCGTCATGAGCGCCCAGCTCCAGTCCGAGATCTGGGAAGCCAGCCAGGCCGCCGAGGCCTGAGGCCAATCCGCCGGGGGCACCGCCTCCGGCAACCCTGATCCACGATGGCTCCCCGAGCTCCGTGCCGACCGGCGCGGGGCTCGTTGGCGAGTGAACCGGGAGAGCGTCTGTGAGCTGGATCGTCCGCCTGCGCGCCCAAGAGGGCGACATCCTGGAGAACGCGAGCTACGGCACGCCTTCGGCGGCCATGTCGGCCTATCGCGCCCTGCTTGGTCGCCAGGAGCTCGTCGGGCAGCACATGGCGGCCGTCTTCAAGCCGCCCCGTGGGCTGGTCACGCAGAGCAACACCTCGACCTGGTTCTCGCGCTTCGACCGCGAGCTCGGTGCCGGTCGGATCGGGCCCGACGACCCGCGCCTCGACCCCTACGCCGACGAGACCACCGCCGCCTCGGTGGCCAACACCCCACTGGGCCCCTTGCCGGAGCCCATCGATTGGGAGGCGGATCCGCGCCCGTTCGCCGAGGTCTGCAAGGCCTGGGCGAAGGCGGTCGGGAGCCGGGACGCCGCGGCCCACTGGCTGCGGGTCTCCCGCAAGACCTTCGACGGCTGGTGCGACGGCCGGGGCGCCTCGCAGGAGAAGATGGCCCGGCGCCTGATGACGCTGACCGATCGGCTGGCCTGATATCCGCACCCGCCTGGGCTTGCCCCGGTCCCCGGCCGGCCCGAGGATGCCTTCCTGCAGGGAGGGAGACATGGGCGATCTGCGGGAGGCTGTGAGGCAGGGGACGCTGACGCGGATGAAGGAGGCCCTCGCCGACGTGGACGCCCGGCTGGAGGGCCTTCGCGCCGACCGCGCCCGATTGGCCGCGTCGATATCGGAGGTGGAGGGGCGGCCCCCCGTCCAGGATGAAACCCTCCTCGCGGCGGTCCGCCTGCGCGCCGACGGCGCACTCGTCGTCTCCGCCCCGGGGACGTCCCTGACCCGCATCGTCGCCATCCGGGAGAAGCGCGCTCGCGCCGCGGCGCAGAAGGTTGCCGAGCTCGTCGAGGAGGCCCTCGTTGAGTGGGATCGCCAGGAGGATCCGGGAATTTCGGAAACGGATTAAGAAAGAACCGCGTAAGTGTCTTATTCTGTTTCCGAAATCCGGCCCTCGAGGGTTCGGAATCCTGACCTGGATGCGTACGAATCGGGGGAACCCCGAAAACTGGACGGTAGGGCAGGCCGTGCCATGGTGCCTGCAGACCAGGATACCCTCTCTTCTTCGAGCATCACCAGTGCCTCCAAGCCGAAGTCCGTACTCTGTGCGAGGCGAACACGGAGATCACCGACATTGAGCTCAAGCGCTCGACCCGCGTTCAGCAGATCAGGAAGGCGATTTTGGAACGCCTATGCTTCCCGCCAGTGTGGGAACTAGACATGTCAGCTGCCTCCATGCTTGAGGCAGCCGGCCGCGATCGCGGCCCGGTCAGACCCCGGAAGGTTTCGGTTCGGTGCGGGGGACGCGACGCCGGCCAGGAATGGCGACAGCCGTCACGGGCCGGTCGGAACGCCGGCGGGTCACCCGTTTTCGCGGGGCGCGCAGGGTTATCGGGAGAGCTTTCCGGGCTGGGTCCGCCCGAGCATCAGCTTCGAGGGCGGGATGGGGCTCCGGCACCGGGCAGGAAGCGCATGGAGCGGCGTCGAGGCGTAGGGAAACAGATACAGAACCGCAGGGTTCGGCGTCAACGCGGCCCGAGCACTTAGGTAGCGCGCGATCGCGTATCGGTGGATAGCGTGGATCACTCGAAAAAGCTCAATGTCGTGAACGATTTCGTAACCTCAAGGTGAACCCGCCACCGGCTCGCTTCGACGTGCGCGGCCATTATCGATCCTGTGAACGGGTCCTAAGGCGGATGCGAACGCGCGGCGAGCCGAACGCGGCGCCGAGTTCGTGAGAACGTTGCTCGACGGCCAGACGTCGCCGGCAACTATAGGTTGGGGATCCGATCCGAGCGCTAGGTGACGGCATAGCTTCGGGCTCCGTATAATCCGGCTTACGATTCGCAGGGTTCCCACCCTCGCGAAGCCCCTCACCGGACCCTCCACGTCGATGTTCGAGCCCTACCAGTCGCGTCCGCTCTCGATCGGAACCGCCTCCGTCCGGCACGCCCATCGAACATCCGAGCTTCGCTCGTTCCGTCCGTACCCCAGCCGTCCCGTGGCCTTCTGAAACTTGCAGGCACCTATGGCACCGTCGCTACGGAATGGCCGAGGATCCAACATGGGTAGGGGCAACCGAGACCGCCTGGTGAAACACCGTTTCGGTCGGATCGCCCAGCGTCGCGCCGAGCGCAAGGCACGCAGGTCGATCCGAATCTTTGAGCGGGAGCCGGAACACCGGCCAACCGGTATCGTGGCGATCGACTTGTTCTGCGGCGCCGGCGGCCTGACCTATGGCCTGAAGAACGTCGGAGTAGACGTTCGCCTGGGCGTCGATTTGGATGCTGCTTGCGAGTATCCGTACTCGGATAACAATAAAGTTGATTTTCTTAAAATTTCCGTAGCCGATCTGACCGGAGATAGCCTGAAGCAAATATTCGGCGACAATCCGTACAGGCTATTGGCAGGCTGTGCCCCGTGTCAGCCTTTCTCGTCATACCGACAGGCTCACAAATCTTCGGAGGATGAGCGATGGAACCTGCTGTCCGAGTTCGGGCGTCTGGTCTTCGAGTCCGGCGCCAATCTCGTCACCATGGAGAACGTCCCTCAGCTGGAACGCGAGAGCGTCTTCGAGGACTTCGTCAGGTCGCTGGAGGATGCCGGGTTCGAGGTGAGGCATCAGGTCGTCGAGTGCGTGCGTTACGGCGTGCCCCAGAGCAGAAGGCGTCTCGTTCTGCTGGCGTCGAAGCTTGGCCCGATCGAGCTCCTCCCGCCCGACGTGAACGCCGAGTTGGCGGTTCGGGACGTGATCGGCCATCTTCCCAAGCTGAGCGCCGGAGAGGCCGATGCCGAAGACCCGCTGCACGTTTCGGCGGGTCTGTCGGCGTTGAACCTCACCCGCATTCGAGCTTCCAGGCCCGGGGGGTCTTGGAAGGATTGGCCTCCGTCGCTCGTCGCCAAGTGCCACTCCAAGGCCACGGGAAAAACCTATCCCGGCGTCTACGGTCGAATGTCGTGGAGTGAACCGTCGCCCACGATCACCACCCAATACTACGGCTTCGGTAGCGGGCGTTTCGGCCATCCCGAACAGGATCGAGCCCTGTCCTTGCGCGAGGGCGCTCTTCTGCAGAGCTTTCCGCCAGGCTATCGCTTCGTTCCCTCGGGTGCCCCCGTCGAGCTCAAGAACATCGGGCGTCTGATCGGCAACGCGGTCCCGGTCAAGCTCGGGGAAGCGATCGGCAAAAGCCTGCTCCACCACGTCACGTCGCACGCACGCCCGAGGTAGCAGTGGTCCGGCTGTCGCCGTTCTGGGAATTCGAGCTGGCGCTGACGCGCCATTACCTCGGCGCCGATGGTCCGGAAGGCTCGGCTCCGCTGGAGTTCGTCGATGCCTCACGCCGCCGCATAGCCCTCGCGATGGGGCGCGGCGAGGCGGATGCGGACGCGACGTTCGAGCAATTCCTCCGCGTGTTCTCGCGAAGCGGCCTAGTCGACGCCTTCAGCCACGGATATGCCCTGTCGCCGCCCGGAGGCCTCAAGGTCATGGGCTGGTTCAACTATCTCGTCCTGTCCTGCCACGTGGCCTCCGTCTCGCCGGATGTGTCGGAATCCGGCCTCTTCAACGAGCGCTTGAGGGAAGTCCTTCGGCTCGATCGAGGCATTTCGTCCTTGAGCGGCCTCGCCGATCTCTGGCGCAAGGCACGGGACTGGTGCGAAGCCAGAAACGCCGCCGGGGACGACGTCCGTCGGATCGTCCTTCCCGATCCCTATCCGATGACCCGGATAGGGCACTCCATCCGCATCGTCTTTCCGTCGCGCCACGATCTCGGGCGAATGGAACGTCTGTTCGGTGACCTCGCTGCTGGGCCGCCGCCCAGGTCGGATGTTCTCGCGGCTCGGGTCAGGCGGGAGATCCCTTCCCACTCGTGGTCCCAAGGGTTCCTCAGGGCCTTCTCCGATTTCGACGCCCGGCAAGCCAGGCGGGAAAGGCTTCTTGCCGACCATCCCTTCTGGCTGGCGATGACCGCCTTGCGCCGTGACGTGGACGAAGAGCGACGCGAGACGTCGTTCGTCCTGGAAGCGTCCACGGATTTCGATGGCCTGGACACGTTTTCGATCACGACTGACGACGAACGGCTGTCGTCCGCTCTGGGCATTCCCCGAGCGGACGGAGATGCGACCGAGCCGTACACTATCGCCGCCTCCGTCGGTCAGATCGTAGCTCTCCTCTCAAGCGGGGATCGCGCACTGCCGAGGGAACTCGTCTCCTCTCTTACCGAAGGCGTCGTTCCGTTCGGTGAGGGCGATTGGGGCGTGTGGCGTGCGGCCCGTGACCCGGAATGCGCCACCGTCCGCCTCTTGGCCCGGGACGACGTGTGCAGGCTTTCCCCGGATACGTCCGGGCAGCGGAGCGGGTGGACGCTGCTCCGTCCTGTACCGTGGGAAGAAGCCCGGCGGATCCTCGCCAAGGTTCGCGGAACGCGCCTTACGGACACTTCAGACCTGGTCAAGGTGAGAGTGACCGGCGGCATCAGGATGGAAGGCTCGTACCTGGGCCGCCCCGGTTTCCTGCCGGTCGTGCGCGCGGTGGAAGGTTGCGATGCCGAGGCTGTCCCCGTCGGGGGCGTCGAGGGCACCTTGTCGGTCGATTTCGACGGGCCGGACATCCGACTGCACGCGGACGGCGCTGTTTCGGGCGTGTGGCGCATTTCCGTGGGCGAAGCCGGCTCGCGGCGAGCCTCTCCGGCGATCGTTTTCGAGCGCGACGCCCTGGAGACGACCGTCGAGCTTCCCGACCGCCTGGCTCCCGGATGGCGCGCCGACGAGCCGGCGATGCCGGAGGCGTCACCCATCGCCGTCGAGCCGCTCGACCTGCCGTACGTCGATGTCGAAGACACGGGCCCTCTCTACGACCTGCTCGAAGCGATCTACGCCGGAGGCGGACGCGGTTGGCCGGAACACCGGCTCGTCCCGTTGATCTCGGCGCGCATTCCCGACGAGCACGCGGGTTGGGACGTCCTGAGAATGCTCGCCGAGGTCGGTTGGCTGACGCCGCGGGTGTCCCGCGACTGGCGCGCTCGCAGATGGTTTCTGGCGCCGCCGAGACTGCTGCGTTTCGCGGACGGCAGGCTCGCGTTGGATGGAGCCGCGCCGGCACGGACGAGGCGCAAGTTTCGAGACTTGGCCATCGGGTCGGGTGGCAGAGTCGAGGTCCGTTGCCTGCACCGGCCTTGGTCGGTGTCCACCCTCGTCGCCGCTGGCGGAGCCTTCGACGCGCTTCCCCGAGAGCTGGGATTGGAGATCGTCCCGGCCGAAGCGTACGTCCCGCCCCCGGACGTGGCGGCGACCTTTCCGGTCTCCGTCTACACGGACAGCAGACGGCTCGTCGCGTCGACTTGGAGCTGGGCCAAGGGAAGGTTCGTGAGCTTCGGCGGTGACGCGTGCGACGGCGTGAGGATCGAGCATCTCGCCACGCACAAGCCGAACGCACCGGACATCTTCAGAGTGATCCGACACGAAGAGGTGCAGGGCCTGTTCGATGGACGGTCCGCCGCTATCGTGCTGGCCCATCGGCTGGCCGGGCGGCCGATGTTCCGGTTCGACGGATCTTCGGGAACCCTCGAACGAAACACGTCTGAAGGTTGCCTTCCGCCCCAGCTTTCTGCCTATCTGAGGTTGAGATCGCTCTGCGGTCCGGCAATAATCTTCGGTGCCGACGGCAGTCGGGTCTACCGAACTCCCTGCTCCCCGTCGGACGCCCGTCGGCTTCGTACGATCCTCGGCCCCGCGATCGACGCGGGTGAAGGCGTCGAAGCGTCGAAACCCGATCTCCTGAGGGCTCTGGCGATGGGAAGGGCGAGAGGTCCGGCAGGCAGACACTTCGCCTGGCGGGACTGGAGGGGCGGGACGTGCTGAAAAGGGAAGCCGACCTCGACGGGAACGACATCTACCTGGGCGAGACGATGTTCGAAGACCGGCGGATCGCCCGCCTGATGCCACGGGCGCTCGCTCGACCGGATGGTTGGGTTCCTGTGGATCCCGCGTGGTTTCCGACCGAGGGGTGCGTTTTCAGCATCGATCCACGCGTCGTCAACCGGCCCGCAGGCTACGTTGTCCTGTTCACGGTCGGGCCGACGAGCGCCCACGGAGGGCGTGACCGATTCGTCACGACCAGGGTCGATGAACCGATCGAAGTGATCCGATCGCTCGCGACCGTCGATCCCGCGACGCTTCGACGGAACGTGATGACCGAGGGTCTCGATCGAGGCCTCCAGACCGAACCTCGCGTCGTGATCGCCATCCAGGGTCGGAAGCTGGCCTGCCCGACGTTGCGCCTCGACGAAGCTCGGAGGCGGTGGACCCTGTCCCACCTGGAAAGCGCTGAGCGGATTGAGCTCCATCCGGACGATCTCGGACCGGAGGACACGTTCGCGATCGATGGGCGACATTACCTTCTGCCAGGCGATCTGCCATCCAAGGTCATCGCTCACGCCAATTGGCAGACGGATGTCGAGTTCCTGCAATACATACTGAAAGTTCTCAAAAAAATTCCTGATTTTCGATCCGACTCCGAAGATTACAAACTCAACGACAAGCTCACGCACAAGTTGTGGCTTCTCTATCGCGACACGGACATGATCGGCGACAAATCCGGTCATTTCGACGCCGCGCGAGGCCGCCTCGGAGAGTTCCTCTCCACGCTCACCAGCAGCTCGGAAGCGGCCGTTCGCATTGCCGACCAGATCTTCGCCGATCCGGCCGTCCAGGGCCGACTGGCCGCGTTGTCGGACGGCGAGAGGGAGGCGCTGAGGCGCGACGAGCTGGAGAGGATCCGACCTGCGATAGTGGCCGAAGTTGACCGGGAACTCGCCGACCGACGCGCCGAGGTGGAAGCCCTGTCCGGGCGTGTCCTTGAGCTTGAAGATGGCTTGTCGAAGAAGTCGGCCGAGCTCGCAGGGATTGAGGAGCTGTTCGGCTCAGCGATGGATCGCGTCCGCGGTAACGTCGGATCGATCCTCGGCGAAGTTCGGGAGACCGGCGAGGCCGTCACGCGCCTGATGGATCTCGCTGGCCTCGGGCGCCCCGAGGTCGTGCGGGACGCGCGTTCGGTCTCGACCTCTCCCTGGCTCGCGCCGCAAGCCGCGGCCGCTTCCAGGGTCGAACTGACGGAGCTGCCTAGGATCGGCGCGTCCCAGGTTCGAAAGCGCGGCCTCGACGAGGCGAAGTTCCGATGCCTGGACGTGTTGTGTCGCGCAGGCGAGATCCCCGTTGTCTACGGCGACTCCGCCGAGAGGCTCCTCGAAAGCTACGCGAGTGTCATCTCGGGTGGGCGGCTTCTGCGATCTCCACTTGATCCGACGATGTTGGGTCCGGAAGACCTTTGGCGCCACCCAGGGCTCGGTTCGCCGACACCGTTGGCGGTCGCATGGGGCGAGGCGTCGGAGGATCCGATTGCGGTCAGGCTGGTGTGTCTGGACGACATCGAGAGAGCGGCGCTTGCGGACTGGTTCCCCCGCTTCCGAACGCTGTTCCGTGCCCATCGCCCTCCCAACCTCCTCGTCGTGGCGACGTCGTCGGTACCCGTGACGCGTCCGGAAGCGGAGGTGCTTGATCTCGACACGGTCGTGCGCGCCGATGGCGGTGACGCGGCTTTCGCGGCCTCGATCATGAAGGCGGGATCTCGGTCGGACGCCATGACGATGCTGACGCCGCCACTCGTGACGTCGACCGTTACGGCCGAGGATCGCTCGTCGTTGCTCGTCCAGCTCTCCGAGCTCGAAGGTGCGGGCGGCGATCTGGGGGCCCGCCTCGCCGCCATCTATGCCGCCGCGCGTACATGGCTCGACCACGATGGCGCTGCCGCCTTCACGCTGGGCCTTGTTTCCGGCCGGACCGGAACGAAGACCAAAGGCGCCGTGACCACCGTCGCCTTCGACACGAAATCCGACAGGAAAATCTCGTCATGATCGATCCGATCGGCGGCTTCGAGCGTCTTCGCGACTTCTTCCTGACCTACCTCGACACGGCCTTCAGGATCCGCCAGACGGACTTGGCCGAAGCGCGTCGACGGCTCCTCCTCGAACCGGGGAACCTCGCGACCGACCCCTTGCTGGAACCCGTACCTCGCTACGAGACCACCGAATATCGGCTCGAAGCTCTGCTGGACGATTGGTCCGGGAACCCGATCGGTGGCATGGATCCCGAGGCGAGAGAGGCGTTCGTGGAAATCGTCCTGTCGGGGCTCTTCCCAGGCAAGGACGTGGAAGGCGGTCGTATCGCCCGAGAGAGCATCTACAAGCCCTACAAGCATCAGATGGAGATGCTCGCCCGAGGGTTGAAGGCCGGGCATCCCGCGATCGTGACCTCGGGGACCGGCTCCGGGAAGACCGAGTCCTTCATGCTGCCGGTCCTCGCCGCCCTGATCCAGGAGGCGAAGCGTTGGCCACGGCCCGCGGCCGGCTACCTCCGCGGCCGCTGGTGGCGCGAACGCGAGACCGATTTCGTCCGGAAGAGGATCGGTGAGAACCGAGCGCGCAAGCCGGCGGTGAGGGCCCTGATCCTCTATCCGATGAACGCCCTGGTCGAAGATCAGATGACGAGATTGCGCCGGACACTCGACTCACCGGAGGCGAGACTGGCGATGGACCGCCACTTGCAGGGCAATCGGATCTTCTTCGGCCGGTATACCGGCGCGACCCCGGTGACCCAGTTCCTGGACCACCCGCGGCGTGGGGGCACGCCGCAGGAGGAACGTCGCCGGGAGAACAAGATCGCCGAACTCGCCGGGAACATGAAGGAGTTCGAACGGGACCATCGCTTGGCATGCGATCACGACGCCGAGACCCATGGCAAGCCGGAAGCCACCCGTTACCTCTTTCCTGCGACCGACGGTGGGGAGATGTTGTCCCGCTGGGACATGCAATTCGACCCGCCCGACATCCTCGTCACGAACGCGTCCATGCTCGGGACGATGCTCGCCCGCGAGGTGGAAGCGCCGATCTTCGCGCGAACCAGGGAGTGGTTGGCGACCGACCCCGACGCCTATTTCTACCTCGTCCTCGACGAGCTGCACCTGATCCGCGGGTCTGCCGGCACGGAAACGGCCGGCCTCATTAGAGCGCTACTGAGCAGACTGGGACTGGACGAGCCGGTCGTCCGCCACAAACTGAGGATACTCGCGTCGAGCGCGTCTCTGCCGACGACCGGGGACGAGGGTGACCGCAGCCTGAAGTATCTCGACGGGTTCTTCGGTCCGTTCGGCACCTCGACGACCGAAGGCGACGACGGTTTTCGGGATCGGTCGCAATGGGCGGAATGCGTGGTTCCGGGCACCCCGATCTTCCCGCCCCGCCCCGCCTACGCGAGCCTCCAGGTCGATCCTTTCGTGCGTCTGGTCGACGTCCTGGTGCCCGATGGTTCGTTGCTCAAAACCGTACCTGACACACCCGCGGTGCGCGAAGCCGTCGAAGCCTGCCATCGGGCACTGATCGAGGCGCGGACTTCCGAGAGGCAATTTGGCGAGGCTCTGGCGGAAGCTGTCGAGGGCGCGGCCGCGGCGTTGGTCTGGGCCTGCAGGTCCGAAGGCGAACGCGGGCCGGCGACGCCGCGGGCGACGACCGTAGGCACGATCGCCGATCGTCTCTACGGAGGCGATACGGAGGTCGCCCGGAAGGGCGTGAGGGGGCTGGCGCTCCTGCGCGGTATCGGAGACGTCACGAAGGGGGTTTTCGGGGTCGCCCCGAGCGACGAGACGCCCAGCTTCAGGATCCACCAGTTCGTCCGCAGCATCGAAGGTTTGTTCGCCACCCCGGAGGCGGTCGACCACGAGAATATCGTACGCTACGACGGCGTCACGGTCGACCGCGGGCTGACCTACACTTCGACGGCGAGCGGCCACCGTCGCAAGTTCGAACTGATCTACTGCGAAGCCTGCGGCGAGACGTTCCTCGGGGGGATGCGTGGCGTCCAGGCCAACGGATCGTCCGAGATTGAGCTGCTGCCGTCGGCTCCGGATCTGGGCGCCTTACCCGAGGCGGGTGGGATCGGTCACTACGAGGACCTCAGCTTCCACCAGTTCGCGATGTTCTGGCCCAAGACGCGAGCGCCGGAGGACGCGGGCGAGAACGAGAGTTGGCCCGCCGCCACCCTCGATACCAAGACCGGCGTCGTCTCCAAGGGGACGATCGGGGCCGGCGATCCGTCCATGGTACCCGGAAGGATCTTCCATTGCACCAAGCCTGAGAGGTCCCACAAGCGAAAGCTAGACTCCGTTGGGACCGCAGGTCCGGACTGCTGCCCTGCGTGCGGCGTCAGCTACGCCCCACGGCAGAAGCCGAGGTTCTCGCCCATCCGGAGCTTCCGAACCGGTTTCAACAAGACCTCCCAGCTCCTGGCCACCGAGATGTTCGAGGTGCTCCACGCGAGCGGCTCCCTGCCGAAGGCAGTGGCCTTCTCGGACAGCCGACAGGACGCCGCCAAGGCGGCCATGGTCATCGAAGGCGCCCACTACCAGGACCTCCGGCGCCTGATGATCATTGAGATCGCGAGCCGGGTATCCGACGCCGAGGGTAACGCGGCCGCCATCGCTCAACTGAAGAAGGATAAGGACCGGTACGAGGAGGAGGACGACTGGGACCAGGCGAGCATCGTCGCCAAGAAGATCGCGGACCTGAAGAAGGCGGGCGGGCAGGACAGGGTTCCGCTCAAGGTCGTGGTCGAACAGTCCATCGCCAAGGCAGGCGTTTCCACGAGCCCGATGCTGCAGGATATGCTGAAGCTCGGCATCCACCCCACGGACGACGTCGGAGTGAAGCGCTACGGGCGCTTCGAGTGGCCCGAGTTGTTCGAGCGGGATGGCGACCGCTTCATCTGGAAGACCGACGGCATCTATGCGGCCGACATCGAGAGCATTCGCAGCGAGGTCATCGAGAGCCAGAACCCGCACATCGACGAGGTGCTCTTTTCGCGGTCGTACTTCGCGCTCGAAGAAACCGGTCTCGGCTACCCGACGCTCTTCAGCGACAAGGTTCCGGCGGATGCGGATCGTTGGGACGCCTGGCTGCGCGTTTTCGGTGACGCCTATCGCGTTTCCTCCAATCGTTACCTGACGGAGGAGAGCAAACCCTGGGAACGGGTGCCGAAACGCAACCGTGTCATGGCCATGGCGCAAGCGGTGGATCCTCGGGATCCAGACACGGTCGCCAACAACGTGCTCGCCGGATTGCGGGAGCTCCAACATTTCGACGGCATCATCGACGCGTCCAGGCTTGCCGTGAAGATGGCCAAGGCGACGGATCCGTTCTGGCGCTGTGGAAAGTGCTCGCGCATCCATCTCCATCGTGGCCTAGCGCTCTGCACGCGATGCCGTGAGCCGTTGCCTGAGGGTGCGACCGACAAGGTGGAGACGCTCTGGAAGGGCAACTTCCTCGCACAACGCGTCGTTCGCTCAAGGACGGAAAACGTGCCTGCGTTCCGGCTTCGTTGCGAGGAACTGACCGGTCAAACCGGCAGCCCTGCGGACCGTCTGCGTCGCTTCAAGGGCATCTTCGTCGCGGAGGACGCCAATTCAGATCCCGAGCTCCGCAAGGCCGCCTCCGAGATCGACCTGCTCTCCGTCACGACGACCATGGAGGTCGGAATCGACATCGGTGCGCTTCAGGCGGTCTACCAGGGCAACATGCCCCCGCAGCGCTTCAACTATCAGCAGCGCGTGGGTCGCGCCGGCCGAAGAGGCCAAGCGTATTCGACGGTCGTCACGTTGTGCAGGAGCCGAAGCCACGATCTACACTACTTTCGAGTTCCGCAAGCGATCACGGGAGACCTTCCTCCTCCCCCGTTCCTAGCCGTCGAGCACATCGACATTCCGCTGCGCTTGGTGAGGAAGGTCTGGCTCGGAGCCGCTTTCGCTCTTCTGCGCGACCGCTGGGGAGAGGGATACCCGGGAGACGGCGGCAAGCCCGATCCACATGGCGAATTCGTTCCCACCCAGGTCTTCTTCGTGGAAGGGTCACCTTGGCCCGACCAACTGAGGGGCGCTCTCGACGAGACCGTCGCCGTCCGGGATCGGTTCGCCGCGACGCTCGGCGAGGGCATTCCGAACCGGGCGGAGGAACTCGTGGCGTTCTGCGACACCTCCTCGCTCCTCGACGAGATCATGCGCGAACGCGGGTCCGGACTGCATTTCGTCGGTGGCCTGGGCGAGTTCCTCGCGGAGAAGGGGCTGTTCCCGATGTACGGGATGCCCACTCGCGTACGGAACCTCTACCTCGGCTTGAGACGGGACGGGCGCAGCAAGGTGGCGTGGGACGCGATCGATCGCGACCTCGACGTGGCCATCTTCGAGTTCGCACCGGGGCAGACGCTGGTTCG
Source organism: Methylobacterium ajmalii (assembly GCF_016613415.1). Taxonomy (GTDB): domain Bacteria; phylum Pseudomonadota; class Alphaproteobacteria; order Rhizobiales; family Beijerinckiaceae; genus Methylobacterium; species Methylobacterium ajmalii. The sequence goes on from NZ_JACWCT010000037.1 coordinate 69,861, forward strand.
CGACAAGCGCATACACAAGGCCGCCGGATTCACCTCCGGACTAATGGCCCCCAAAATCCACGGTACGTTCGTTCCTCCGCTGGAGCCCGACGCACAATGGTACGACGCGTCGTATCACGTGTCGGATTGCCCTCAGTGCCGCGGTAGGAGCCTCCACGACGAACGTCCGGCCGAAGCGTTCGAGTGCGTCGACTGTGGGTTCGAGGTCCCACCGGAAAACTCCAACAAGTACCATGTGCCGTCCGGCTTCCGGACCTCCTTCCAAACCGAGGACCCCAAAGAGGACCACCAGACGGCACCGATTCGGAGGGTCGTCGCGGCCGAGATCCGAGAGGTGGAAGTCGTGGACGTGGACGGGACCAACCTGTCGATCCACGCTGGATCCGGAGCCTCGATCCTCAGGCTCAACGACGGACCGCTCAGCGAGAACGAAGAGGTGCCGGACGGCTTCGCGGTCGAGTTCGCCCACCAGAAGTCCGTGTTCATGCCGTGGGGCGTCAAGGCGAAGAACCCTCGGCTTGAGAACCAGTGGGTCGTCCCCGACGTCTGTCGAGGCAAGCCATGGTGGGAAGTCCAGGAAAACGCGGGCGAGAACGGTATCCGTCTGATCTCGCGCAAGCCGACGGAGGCGCTCTATCTGAGGTTGCGCGACGTGCCCCGGGGCCTCCGGCTCGCCAACCTGGACAGGGGTCCGCAGAACGCGGCCGTCCGCGCGGCCGCGATCAGCGCGACTCAGATGATCCTGATGAGAGCGTCCCTCGAACTGGACGTCGATCCCGACGAGTTCGAGGCGTTGGAGCCGCGGCTGCCCGGCGGCATGCCGATGCTGCAGATCGCCGATAACCTGATCAACGGTGCCGGCTTCTGCAGACGCCTCGCCGAGGAGGAGAGGGACGGCACGCCTACGATCGTGAGGCTGGTCCGATCCATGCTGGACCGCCACGACGATCCCATCGTGTCCGCTTTTCGGAAGGGCACGCACCGGGACGAGTGCGCTCAGGCCTGCTACCAGTGTCTCCGTCGCTATGGGAACCGGCAGTACCACGGATTGCTGGACTGGCGGTTGGGACTGGGCTTCCTCAGGGCGCTCGTCGACGCCGACTATCGATCCGGCCTGGACGGGGATTGGGGTTCCGATCTGGAGCTGTTGGATTGGCCCCGAATGGCGCGGGACGTCCGTGGCGAGCTCTGCCGCCTGAACGAGACCCGGAGGACGCCCGTGCAGCTGGGAAGCATGAAGCTTCCTGGGATCCGGGAGCGCACGGATGCGGGGGACAGGTTCTATCTGATCGTCCACCCTTTCTGGCGCGTCGATCCGAGCGTGAGACGCGGCGAACCGTTCGCGAGTGTCGCACGGGATGCCGACGGCAGCCCGGTGTTCTATGTCGACACCTTTGATGCCGGGCGCCGTCCGGTGTCGGCTTTGGAAACCGCGCGTTCACGTGATGCCGATTGAGGCATGACCCGAGAGAGGGGGGCGAATGGATCGCGTCGACGCGGAGAAGCGATCCGCCATCATGCGAAGCGTCCGGCAGAGCGACACCACGCCGGAATTGGCTTTACGTTCGGCCCTCCACGCACGAGGATTGAGATATCGGCTACACGCGAAGGAGTTGAGGGGCCGTCCGGACATCGTCTCTCGAAAGTATCGTACCTGCATATTCGTCCATGGCTGCTTCTGGCATCGGCATGGCTGCACCAAAACCACGACGCCGAAATCGAACGTTCCGTTCTGGACCGAAAAATTCGAAGCCAACGTGAAACGCGATCGGCGTGCGGTGGTGGAACTCCTGGACGCTGGATGGCGCGTGTTGACGATCTGGGAGTGCGGACTGTCGGGGAAAGACAAGACGGCGGCTTGCGCGGATCACGTGGTCGATTGGCTCCGGGGCCAGGAACGCGAAGGAGAGTATCCACCCGCCCCAATACCCCGCTCGCGGGAAGAGGTGATGGAGGAGCGTGCGCCGGAGGGAACGGTGACCTGAGCGGTAAATTCCGGCTCCCGGGCCTTTGAGCTCACCAACCGGATTTCATCCTCGGACGGTGATGGAACGATCCGATCCTTTTCGGTTCGCACCCTGGCCGACGGCTGTCACTCTCGGCGCGTCGTTTTCGGGGGTATCGGCGGCTGGACCTGATTGGGTCGGCCGTTGTGACGTGCCCATCTTTGCAGCCGGCATCAGCATCCGCGAGCGGGAAGCCAGCCGATCCACTCCGATGCGCCCCTGTTCGCCGAGGTTTCCCACAGCGCCATAAACTTCCTCAAGCTTCCATTGGACAACCCTACGATCGCCTGGCAGCGTGATCCCACGGGCTGGGCAAGGCCCTCCGGTTCTCTGTGTTGCTGTCGTTGACGGACTGCCGCTGCGCCTCGGCTCGACCGCGGGCGTGGCGCGGTGGCCTTTTGTCGATGGCCGTGACGCGCCCCTCCCCAAATCGGAGCTTCGATGCCTTCGCCGTCCCCCCTCGGTTCCCAACTCGAACACGCGTTCTCGCTGGATCCGAACTACAAGGTCCATGACGTCGGCCATGCCGACTACCTGCTGCGGTATCGGACCGCTTCCGGGCTCGCCTTCGCCGTCGGCCGCACCACGAAGACCGCCGCGAAGGTCTGGATCCCTGCGGACGAGCGCTGGAGGGCGGCGCTCGTCGCCGATGGGTTCGACTGCGTGGAACGTGACTGCGCGAGCGACGGCAAGGGACGCATCATCACCGTGCAGGCCATGCCGGAGTTCAGGGGCAAGCGGGCCTATTCGGTCAGCGTGAAGACCGTCGATGAAGCGCTCGCGGTCGCGGCTAGGCTGCGCTGAAGAGGCGTGATGTCGGACTTTCTCGCACGCTTCGCTCCCGTCATCACCGCGGCTTCCGAGGCGGAGATCCGTGAGGATCCGACCCTTTCGGGACGCCTCGTCCTCGGGACTGTCGGCGACCTGACGGTCTCCTACGCGCCGTTCGAGCACGTCGTGCCGACGGCGAGGATTGTGATCGTCGGCATCACGCCGGGCGCCGAGCAGGCGCGGAACGCCCTGCTGGAGGTCAGGCGAGCGCTCGTCGCCGGCGCTTCCCACCCGGATGCCTTGGCGCGAGCGAAGGTCTTCGCGAGCTTCTCCGGACCAATGCGCAACGCCTTGGTCGCGATGCTGGATCACGTCGGCGTCCATAGAGGTTTGGGGGTCGCCGGCGCGGGCTCTCTCTGGACGACGCATGCGCATCTCGTGCACTTCACGTCGGCGTTGCGCTTCCCGGTTTTTCGGGCTGGCGAGAACTACAGGGGTAACCCCTCGTTGTTGCGGGTGCCGTTGCTCCGGGCACAGCTGGATGAGGGCCTTGCCGAGGAGGCCAGGATCCTGCCGCATGCGATGTGGGTCCCGTGCGGGCCCAAGGCGGCCGAGGCGGTCAACGAGATGGTGCGGCGCCGGCATCTCTCGGCCGGGCAGGTACTCGACGGAATGCCGCATCCATCGGGGGCCAACGCAGAGCGCATCGCGTACTTCCTCGGGCGGTCCTTGAGGGAAGGGCTTTCGGTGAAGACGGACCCCGTCAGGATCGACGCGGCGCGCGAGGCCATGATGGTGAAGCTGGCCAGGTTCGGTGAATTGGCCGCGGGCGCGACGGCCTGAGTTCCCGACCGGCATCAGCACGCGACCGCGCCGATGCCGGTCGCTTGATCGCCCGATTTCGCGTCGACCGGCTAATGCCGCCGCAAGCCGAGCCGAGAGAAGCGGTGCTTGAGGATCGCGGAAACCTGGGCCTTGGCGTCGAGCTCGCGCCAGAGGCGCTTCTCGATCTCGACATGGAGCGGAAAGCCCGTGAGAGCCGGCTTCCTGGTAAGACGGCGAAAACCAGCGGCCTCGATGTAGACCGGCGTGATGCTGCCCCCCGTGACCGCGCTCAGGATGAGGCGCCCTCCCTGCATACGTGCATAGACGACGGGTATCCCCGCGAGCCGGCTCGGCTCGACACGGGCCTCGACGTAGTCCCCGGTCGCGTAGTTGCGAAGGATGCTTCGGTCGTCTCGCTCGCGCGGATCGCGGACGATCCGGTACGGCGTCCACCCCTCAAGCAACCAGTCAGCCCGATGCTTGGGCTGGGCGACCTGCGGAACGGCAACCACGATACGGTGCACCATGGCTTGGTTCGAGGTTCGGTCGGTGCAGGGATGCTTCGGCCAAGGCGGGCCCAGCTCATCGAAGAACACCCGGCTGCCATGGGCGTTCTGGTAAAAGAAGACCGACGCTCCGCAGACCGGGCACCGGGCGTTCGGGATCGTCAGGCTGTGGAAGTCGCCGAACCGGATCCGACGCTCGATGGACGTCGTGGGAGTCGGCGGAACGATCTCGACCCTCGGCGGGGACAATGAGCGGATCCCCCCGCCCCCGTAGGGCACGTTCCCGTGCCATGTGCCTCCCCATCCGCACGTACAATCGAATGAGTGGTTGTGCCCGTTGCAAGGCATGAACGCCTCCCTACAACTCAAGCTTAACTTTTCGCGAGTGCCCGTAAAGGGCGCGGGTACGTTGAAGTTTCGATCGCGGTCCGATCGCTGGGGAGATGCTGGGGCTTTCCTGGGCGGGCGTCGAAGGCATCCCGGCATTCCCGGGGCATTCAGCCTCCCAGGTGCACGATCCGGTCGGGTTCGAAGCCGCTGATCTCCTCGACATGCCCTCGCGGATTGCAGACGATCCGGGTCGCCCCGACGCGGTAATCGGCGGCCCTGTGGAGATGCCCGTGCACGCATAGGGCCGGCCCACGCGCGTGGATGAGGTCGCGCAGGTCCGAGGCGTAGCACCAGCGCAGGTCGGCCCTGAGATCGGGCAGGCTGTCCGGGTGGGGCGCGTGGCGGGTGACGACTACGGTCGGGCCGTCGTGCGGCGTGGCGAGGGTGGCATCCAGGAAGGCGCGGGTCCGTCGGTGCAGGGCGAGGACCTCCCCCGGCTCGATGCGATCGCGCGAGCGCGGGCCGGTGCGGATCCGGCGGTAGTCGATCATGCCGTCGCGCCCCTGGGCCGACCGCATGCCGTGCGTCAGCGTGGTCGAGCCGAGGCGGAAGTCGGTCCAGAGCGTGCCGCCGGCGAAGCGGGTCCCGCCGATCGTGACGACGTCGTCCATCAGGAGGTGGATGCCATGGTGGGCGGCTCTCTCTCGGCCGCGGGCCGTCTGGTCGGCGAGCGTGTAGCGCTCCTCGCCGCGGTCCCACCAGAAGTCGTGGTTGCCGGCGGTGTAGACGACGGGCACGCCGGGCAGGCGTTCGGCCAGCCAGTCGAGGGCGCGTGCAAGCGGCATGTGGACGTCACCGGCGACGACCGTCAGGTCGAAGCCGCCCAGCGGCGAGTGCGCGGCCGGGTCCCAGTCAGGGGCTTCTCCTAGCGGTTCCGGCCGTTCTCCCAGGCAAGACCGGGAGGCCGAAGGGTTCTTTGAGGTGCCGCTCGCAGTCCCGCCGACGGCCGATAGTCATTATGCCGGCCGACCCCGAGGAAAGTGTGAGCTTCATGTCCTACCCGTCCTGTGATCCTCGGACGGGATGTTGCCACGATTTGCCGATTCGCACTGGACTCTGACAAAAAATCGCGCTGCTGCCCCGATTCGTAGGGGGCGACTCTCTGCAATCCGGCCAGGGAAAAGTTCACCACAGCGGTGGAGAGCGCTTGCCGGGGCGCCGGATCGCCGGCACCTTGGGCGTCCACTCGAACGGGATACCCCCGCGAATGCCTGCCCTCTGCAAACGGAAATCGACCGCCGCCGCCTGAGCCCTGCTCGGCGCCCTGCTGCGTCCCCGTTTCAGAGAGCCCCCCGATGACGAACACTGCCTATCGCGAGGCGTCGGCGATCCGTGCGCTGATCCTCAACCCCGAGCCGATCTCGGGCCCCCGCGAACCGAGCTCGCCCTTGCCTTTGCGGGAGCGCCAGTTCGGCGGCGAGTTCCTCCTGTGGGACGCCCGCGCGGACATGTGCGCGGCGCTGGAGCCGATCGCCCGGCGGGAAGATCTACCGAGCGAGACGCGGTTCGCCCTGAAGTCGGCTATCACGAAGCCGACCGCTGCCACTGCGACACGGGCGGAGAGAGCCCTGCTCGCGGCCTGCGAGCGCAAGGGCGCGCCCGAGAACCTCTCCGCCCCCCTCTACGACGCGGCGATGATCCTGCCCTACCACGCTGCCGCCTTCGGCAGCGCGGAGGCGGCCGCCCGCATCAGCGCGCGCTCCCTTGATGCCGCATGGCTGCACCTGCGCGGGGGCGATCTCGGCCGGGGATGGCTCGCGCTGCGGGCGGCGCTGTTGTGGGCCAGCGATGCGCAAGAGGATCTCCGAGACGTCAAGTATACGCCAAGGCAGAACTTCGACAGGTTGACCGCATTCGACTTGCAGGCGCTTGTCCGTCGTCAGATGATTTGAGACAGGCTGCGGGCCTCAGGAACGGAGGCACTGGTCCACCTGGGTTGAGAAGTTAGGCAGCCTGCGCGTGGTGGCGCAAGCGGCGGT
>NZ_JACWCT010000038.1 GCF_016613415.1 Methylobacterium ajmalii
GCCGGCCGGAGCGACGTCGGGGTCGGGCCGGCGGGCCGGCGCGTCGGCGGGGCGACGGGGCGGTGCCGCGTCGCGGCGACGGTCGAGGGCCCCGTCGCGTCTCCGGGCTGGCGCCTCGGACATCGCATCTCCTTTCCGGATTCGATCGGCGGCTTAACGGGGGTCAGGGGAGCCGGCGCGGGCCGGCCGGCGCCCTCACCCGGTGAGCCGCATCGCGGCGGGACGCTCGCCCGGGGCGGGCGCGGCCGGGGGAGGAAGCGCCCCGGCCGGGACGGGTCCCCCGGCCTGCGCGACGAGGGCGGCGGTGCGGATCGGCACCGGGCAGCCCGGATCGCCGCGGCCGACGCGGCAGTCGAGCGGCAGGGTGACCACCACCCGGGTGCCGCGGGACGGGCCGCTCTCGACGGTCAGCTCGCCGTGATGCAGGCCGACGAGGCCGCGCACCACCGAGAGCCCGAGGCCGGTGCCCTCGTGCGGGCGGCCGTAGTTCGAGCCGGTGCCGAGGCCGGCCTGGAAGAACGGGTCGCCGAGGCGCGGCAGGTCGGCCTCGGCGATGCCGATGCCGGTATCCGTCACCGCCATCTCGACCCGGTCGAACACCCGGCGCACCGAGACCACCACGTCGCCGCCGCGGGGCGTGAACTTCACGGCATTCGACAGGAGGTTGATCAGCATCTGCCGGCAGGCGCGCGGGTCGGCGGTGACCTCCGGCAGGTCGGCGGCGACCTCGCGCCGCAGGCGCACGCCGCCCTGGTCGGCCCGGATCTGCATCAGGTCGCAGACGCCGCGGGCGAGGCCGGCAAGGTCGAACGGCTCGGGCGCGTAATCGAAGTTGCCGCTCTGGATCCGCGACATGTCGAGGAGGGTGTTGACCACCTCGAGGAGGTGCCGGCCCGAGGAATGGATGATGCCGGCATATTCGCGCCGCCGCTCGGGCCCGAGCGCCAGGGTCGATTCGGCCTCCAGCATCTCCGAGAAGCCGATGATGGCGTTGAGCGGCGTGCGCAGCTCGTGGCTGACGGTGGCGAGGAAGCGGCTCTTGACCTCGTCGGCGCGCTCGGCCGCGGCCCGGGCCTCCTCGATCTCCTCGGACCGCCGCCGGTGCTCCGACACGTCGCGGGTCACCGCCACCACGGCGGCCTCGCCGGCCGCCGCCGGCCCCATCGCGCCCGGCACCCGGTGGGCGCGCATCTCGGCCCAGATCACCCGGCCGGTCTCGCCGGCCTCGCCCGCGGCGTGAAGGCGGAACTGCACCGTCACCGGCTGCGACTGGGCGGCCGCGTCGCTGAGCGCGGTCAGGAAGGCCGGCCGGTCCGAGACGTGGACGCGGTTGAACAGGCCGCGGCCCTCCAGCGCGTCGGGCGTCGTTCCGGCGAGCGAGCGGGCGGCGGGGCTGGCCTGCAGCACGCTGCCGTTGCGGTCGTGCCAGGTCACGAGGTCGTCGATGGCATCGAGCAGCAGGGCGTCGCGCATCGAGGCGGCGGTGAGCCGCGCGCTCCAGCGCCCCTCCCGGCGGCGATGCTCCAGGGACAGCGCCAGGACGTGGCAGATCGCCGTGATGGCGAAGACCGGCATCGCCAGCGCCGAGGGCCAGGCGAAGAAGCCGAAGCCGGTCGCCGGCTCGACGAGCGCGACCGCCACCGCCCCCAGCATCGCCAGCACGGCCGCCACCAGGGCGGCGCGGTGCGAGCCGGCGAGCAGCGCCTCGACCGGGATCATCACGAGCCAGATCGTGACCGCCGAGGTCGGCCCGCCGGTCAGGCTCGCCAGGCACACGACGAGGCCGGTCAGCGCCGCCGAGGACACCCCGTGCGCGAGGGTCAGGTTGCCGGTGCGCGCCAGCAGCAGGGCCGCGAAGACCGGCAGGATCAGGCAGGCCGCCGCCGCCGCCTCGACGAGGGTCGGCACGCCGCGCCACAGCAGGTAGGGCGGCAGCATCGCCATCAGCACGGCGCCCGTGGCGAGCCGGGAGATCAGGAACCGCTCGTGGCGGGCCCTCTCGGCCGGGTCGCCGGCGGTGGATTCGTGGACGAGACCCGTCAGACGGGCATCGATCAGGGACGCAAAGGCACCGTTGATATGCACACCGCCACGCCAGCGCGAGGAACCCTGCGGCCCCGGCGCCCCTACTCTGCGAACTCCCGGAAACCCTCGCAGAGGCGGCTTAAACGAACGTTAGAGCGCGGGGCGGGGGGAAAACCTGTCCACGGATCACCGCACGGGCCGCCCTCCCGCCGGCGTTTTCCCCCCTCGGACCGGCCCGCCCCGGGACCGGCCGGTCATGCCCTCAGCCGGTGATGGCCTCGGCGTCGTAGCCGGCGCGGCCGAGGGCCTGGGCCAGCTCGAGCGCCTGGGCGGCGGTGACGACCGCGACCCAGCCGCGCTCGAGGTCCACCGACACCTCGGCCGCCGGGTCGAGGCGGTGGATCACCTTCGTCACCGCCGCGACGCATCCCTGGCAGGTCATGCCCTCGACCTTCATCGTCAGGTCCATCCGGCCATCGGCCCGGTCGATCGTCATCGCCACAACTCTCCCTTGCCGCGGCCCGTCAGTGCCGCCATCAGTCACGACGGCCCGCCGGCAGCGGCGGCACCGTCCCGCGGCACGCCAGGGCCGCACAAGCCATGTCGGGTACTGCGGCAACTCGGACAAGGTCGGGCGAAAAGCGTGGGAAGCCCGCAGCCGTGTCTTGCAGGCATCGGGCGCCTCGGCGACAACCGTCGACGCGCCGGGATCCCGCGAGGCCCGGCACGTCCTCGATACGTTAAGAGGAATCGCCATGGCCCTCATGATCGGCCGGCGCGCCGATCGGTCGTCGGCGGGTCGGATCGCCCTCAGCCTCTCCTGCCTCCTGGCGGGCGCGGCCTGCCTGGCGGTCGCTTTCCTGTCGGCGCCCCTCCTCGGTGCCGTGGCCGGGACCGCCCTGGTGGTCGCCGCCCTCGCGGGCGTCGCCACGGCGCTCGCCTACCGGCGGGCCGTGCGCCTGGCCAGGCAGGTCGAGCGGATGTCGGGCGAGATCGATCTGCTGTCGCGCCGCCTTCTCGCGGTCGAGCAGCGGAGCGCCCCCGCCGCGCCGGTCGCCGCGCTCGAGAACGGCCTGTCCGAGGTCACGGCCGAGATCGGCCTCCTCGGCGGCATCGTGCGCGAGTTGGCGGTGGCGGTGGCGGCCCAGGACGAGGACCTGATCCACCTCAAGGCCGGGACCGCGCCCGCCGTCCCGGCCCCGACCCAGGCTTATGCGGCGCCCCCCGCCCAGCCGGCCCCGATGCCGACGGCGATGCCCGCCCCCGTGACGGCGCCGCCCCTGATGGCCGCGGCTCACGCGACGACGGCCCCCATGGTGCAGCACCCCTTGGCGCAGCCCCCCTTGGTGCAAGCGCCCGTGGCGCAGGCCCCGATGGCGTCGGCACCCGTGCCGGCGGCCGCCCCGGCCATGGCGCAGGCCGCGCCGCAGTCCTTCGCGCCGGCGTCGTCGGTTCCCTATCCGGGCGCCTCCGCGCAGGCGGCTCAGGCCTGGCCCTTGGCCGCCATGGCCGACCCCGCCGCGGCGGCCCAGCCCGAGACTGCCGCCGCGCCGGCCCCGCAGGCCGACCCGATCCTGCCGCGCGACGCCGCCCCCGCACCGCGCCGGCCCTTCGTGCCGGAGCCCGCCGCGGCGCCGCGGCCCGAATCCGAGATCCTGGCCGCCCTCGGCGAGGGGCTCGAGGTCCACCTCCAGCCGATCGTCAGCCTGCCGCAGCGCAAGGTGGCGTTCTACGAGGCCCTGGCGCGCCTGCGCGTCGGCGACGCGCTCCTGGCGCCGGCGGAGTTCCTGCGGGTGCTGGAACGGCACGGCCGCACCACCGAACTCGACCGGCTGATGCTCGCCCGGGTGACGGCGATCGGCCAGCACCTCGCCGGCCGCGGCAGCGAGACCCCGGTGGCCTACGCCCTGTCACCGGGATCGCTGTTCGAGCCCGGCTTCCTGCGGGCGGTCAGCCGCCTGATCGACCTGCACCCCGAACTCGCCGGGCGGCTGATCCTGGCCCTGCCGCAGCAGAGCTGGCGCAGCCTCGATGCCGAGCAGGCGGGGGCGCTGGCGGCCCTGCGCGAGCGGATCGGGCTCGCGGTCGACCGGGTCGCCGAGCCGCGCCTCGACGCCCCGGCGCTGGCCGCCCGCGGCGCGAGCTACGCCAAGATCGGGGTCGACCTGCTCCTGAGCGAGCACGGCGCGGCGATCGCCACCACCCTGGCCCGGGCCGGGATCCGGCTGGTCGCCGAGGGCGTCGAGCAGGAGGCCGACGTGCCCGACCTGATCGACCTCGACCTGCCGCTGGCGCAGGGCACGGTGTTCTCGCCCCCGCGGGTGGTGCGGCCCGAGGTTCTCTCGCCTCCCGCTCCCGAGCCGGCACCCGAGCCGCCGCCCCCGCCGCCGGCCGACGAGCCCCCGCCGGTGCGCCGCGCCTTCCGGGACGTGTTGCGCCGCGCGGTGTGAGGATCGGCCGACCCGCGGCCGCGGGCCGGCCGCCGAGGAAGCTTCGTCGCCCTCGGCGCAAGATGTGCCGAGCCGATGTCGCGAAGGCGGCCGCCGGCATCGCAGAAAGAAACGGCGACGAAGCAAGGGTCCCGGCGCACGACGCGGTGGCCTGCCGATGCAGGCCTGCTTAGAATCCGGGGACCTCGCAGCCAGAAGGATCCCCGATGTCGGACCCCATCGCCCGCCGGATCGCGCAAGGGGCCGGGCGCGCGCCCGCCGACCTGGTGATCCGCGGCGCCCGCCTCCTCGACCTCGTCACCGGCGACCTGGTGGAGACCGACATCGCGGTGTGCGGCGACACGGTGGTGGGGACCTACGGCACCTACGAGGGCGCCCGGGTGATCGAGGCGCGGGGGCGGATCGCCGTCCCGGGCTTCATCGACACCCACCTGCACATCGAATCCTCCCTCATCACCCCGCACGAGTTCGACCGCTGCGTCCTGCCCCACGGCGTCACCACGGCGATCTGGGACCCGCACGAGCTCGCCAACGTGCTCGGCACCGCCGCCTTCGACTACGCGCTGGCGGCGGCGAGCGAGACCGTGATGGACATTCGCGTCCAGCTCTCCTCCTGCGTGCCGGCGACCGACCTCGAGAGCGCCGGCGCCCGGATCGAGGCCGACGACCTGTCGCGCTACCGCGACCATCCCCGGGCCCTGGGGCTCGCCGAGTTCATGAACTTCCCGGGCGTCGTCGCGGCCGATCCGGCCTGCCTGTCCAAGCTCGCGGCCTTCGCCGGGCGCCACGTCGACGGCCACGCCCCGCTCCTGTCGGGTCTCCCCCTCAACGCCTACGCGGCCGCCGGCATCCGCACCGACCACGAGGCGACGAGCGCCGCGGAGGCGCTGGAGAAGATCCGCAAGGGCATGACGGTGCTGATCCGCGAGGGCTCGGTCTCGAAGGACCTGCACGCGCTCGCCCCCCTCCTCACCGAGCGGACAGCGCCGTTCCTCGCCTTCTGCACCGACGACCGCAACCCCCTCGACATCGCGGAGGAAGGCCATCTCGACCACCTGATCCGCACCGCGATCGGGCTCGGCGTACCGCCGCTCGCCGCCTACCGGGCCGCCTCGCTCACCGCCGCCACCGCCTTCGCGCTCACCGACCGCGGCATGATCGCCCCGGGCAAGCGCGCCGACATCGTGCTGCTCGACGACCTGGAAACTTGTTCTGTCTCGGCCGTCTTCGCGGCGGGCCGCCCGGCGGACGAGGCGCTGGCAGCGACGCGGACCGCGACGCCCGCGCCGGGCCGTCGCAGCGTGCGGGCCGAGCCGGTCGGCGCCGCCGACCTCGCCGTGCCGGCGCCCGCGGGCGAGACCCCGGTCATCGGCGTGGTGCCGGGGCGCATCATCACCGAGCACCTGCGCCTGACCCCGGCGGCCGTGCCGGACCTTGCCCAGGATATCGCGATGGTGGCCGTGGTGGCGCGCCACGGCACCCGCAGCATCGGGCGCGGCCTGGTGCGGGGCTTCGGGCTGAAGCGGGGCGCCATCGCCTCCTCGGTCGGTCACGACAGCCACAACCTCTGCGTCGTCGGGGCCGACACGGAGGCCATGGCCCGCGCGGTCAACCGGCTGATCGACTTGCAGGGCGGGTTCGTGGTGGCGGACGAGACCGGGATCCTGGCCGAGCTGGCGCTGCCGATCGCCGGGCTGATGAGCGACCGGCCGTTCGAGGCGGTGCGCGACGCCCTGCCGCCCCTGCGCGAGGCCGCCCGGGGCCTCGGCTGCACCCTGCCGGAGCCGTTCCTCCAGGTCGCCTTCCTGCCGCTGCCGGTGATCCCGCACCTCAAGATCACCGATCGCGGTCTCGTCGACGTCGACCGGATGGCGTTCCTCTGACGCCGGCCGGGTTTTCGCACCGAAAGACTGTAAACGATTTCAACAGGCGTTGCGTTCGAGCCGGACCCTCTTTAAGTCCGTCAGGCGTTCTGCTGCGATGCAGCGCCAGGAGGGACGGCATGGCCGAGATGGTTCGCGCGGCGCATCCGGGCGAAGTCGCGATCCTTGACGGGATCGCCGACGTCGCGGGCGGCTTCGACCTGATCCTGTGCGACGTCTGGGGCGTGCTGCACGACGGCGTGCACGCCCATCGCGGCGCCTCGGACGCGCTGACGCGGTTCCGCGCCCTGCCGGGCGAGCGGCCGCGCCGGGTGGTGCTGGTCTCGAACGCCCCGCGCCCGGGCGCGGGCGTCCTGTCGCAGCTCGACGGGTTCGGCGTGCCGCGCAGCGCCTACGACACCATCGTCACCTCGGGCGACCTCACCTGCCGGCTGCTGGCCGAGCGGGCGGCGGCGCCGGTCTACCATCTCGGCCCCGATCGCGACCTGCCGATCTTCGACGGCCTCGATCTCGCCCGCGGCGGGCCGGACGATGCCGCCCATGTCGTGGTGACGGGCCTCCTCGACGACGAGGTCGAGACGGCGGAGGATTACCGCGACCGGCTCGCCCCCTGGGCTGCCCGCGGCGTGACGATGATCTGCGCCAATCCCGACCTCGTGGTCGAGCGCGGCGAGCGGCTGATCCCCTGCGCCGGCGCCCTCGCGGCGCTCTACGAGGAACTGGGTGGCGCCGTCGTCTACGCCGGCAAGCCGCATGTCCCGGTCTACGAGGCGGCGCTCGCCGCCGCGGAGGCGCTCGACGGCGGCGCCCCCCTCCCCCGCGACCGGGTGCTCGCCATCGGAGACGCGATCCGCACCGACGTCGCCGGCGCGCGGGCCTTCGGGATCGCGTCCCTGCTGGTGGCGCGCGGCATCCACGCCGAGGAGCTCGGCGTCGCGGCGGGGGCGCCGATCGGCGACATCGCCCACTGGCTCGAGGCCCAGACCGTCCACCCGGACGCGGTGATCGACTTGCTGCGCTGGTAGGAACGCGGCGAGACCGGGGTGCGGCCGGCGCGCCCCGGTTGGAGACTCGACAAAATCCGGTCAGGAGAACAGGGCGTCGATCGCGTCCTGCGGCGTCGCCGGGCCCTTCGGCTGCGGACCGTTGAGCAGCAGCTTCTCGGCCCGGGCCTTGCGGCGGGCCTCCTCGGGATCAAGCTCGGCCTCGCCGTCGCGCACGTTCACCACGGTCGAGAACTGCGACAGGCGCTTCTCGAGCTGGCCCAGGGCCTCCACCACCTTGGAGATGCGCTGGCCGGTGATGTCCTGGAAGGTGCAGGCCTCGAAGATGTCGCCGATATGGGCCTCGACCTTCCGGCGGTAATCGTCGAGGGACTTGGCCTCGAGCGCGAGAATCGACTCGGCCGATTCCATGATCCGGTTGGTGGCGCTGGCGGTGGCGGCGACGACGCTCCCGAGCTCGTCATGCGCCATCGGGATGCGGTCGCGGGTCAGTTCCTGGGCCCGCAGCGCCGCGATGCCGCCCTTCAGCTTGGTGATGTAGTCGGCGATCTCCAGGAGTTCCGTGACCGGGATCGCCGGGGTCGCGGCCTGGGCCGCCGTCGTGCCGGCCATGGGCGTCTTGCCTCCCAGCAGCCGGTTGAGGGCGGACCGCGGCCCTTCCGTCATCTGCCTGAGCACGTGATCGATCCCCGCGGCTAGGTTGCTTCCCGGCCCGTTGCGGGCTCGGGGATCCGGCGCGGGTGCGGCCGGCCTCTCGGCCCAGCCGCACGCTCCCGCGCCCGAGAGGCACCGCCTCGTCGCGTCGGCGGCGTCAGGCGCCGCAGACGGCCTCGATCTTGGTCTTCAGCGTCTGGGCGTTGAAGGGCTTCACGATGTAGTTGTTCACGCCGGCCTTCTTGGCGGCGATGACGTTCTCGGTCTTCGACTCGGCGGTGACCATGATGAACGGCGTGGTGCGCAGGGCGTCGTCGGCCCGGACGTGGCGCAGCAGCTCGTAACCGGTCATCGGCTCCATGTTCCAGTCGGAGATCACGAGGCCGTACTTCTTCTGCTTCAGCTTCGCCAGCGCGCCGGTGCCGTCCGAGGCGTCGTCGACATCCTCGAAGCCGAGCTGCTTGAGCAGGTTGCGAATGATGCGGACCATCGTCTGGTAATCGTCCACCACGAGGATCGGCATGCCGAGGTCAAGGGCCATGGCTTACGGCTCCGTTCGCGGGCGCGACGCATCCCCGCGCGCCGGTTCCCGCTTGGATGATGAGTCGAGGCGCCGGTCGGCTCCTCTGTTCTCAGCTTGTAGTTCCGGGCCCTTGAGAAGCGGTTAACCCGCGGGCAGACCGGTCCGCCCCGGCATGCACCCCGGCGTCTTGACCCAACCGGTGGATTTCGACAGGGTCCGGCCGCCTTCCGAAGACCCTTCCCCCGGCAAGCCAAGGACCCGTATGCCGCGCGACGAGACTGCCCCGCGCCCCGTCGCCCCGTCCTTCCCCGTCCACCGCGACGGCGAACCGGTGCCGGAGGGCCTGCGGGGCGCGGTCGCGGCGCTCGGCAACTTCGACGGCATCCACCAGGGCCACCGCGCCCTGATCGCGGCGGTGCAGGAGATGGCCGCCGCCCTCGGCCGGCCGAGCGCGGTCGTCACCTTCGAGCCGCATCCGCGCGCGTTCTTCTCCCCCGGCACGGCGATGTTCCGCCTGACCGGCGAGGCGGGCAAGCTCGCGGTGCTGCAGCGCCTGGGCATCGACGGCGCCTTCGTGCGCCGTTTCGACGCGAGGCTCGCCGGCACCGGGGCGTCGGCCTTCGTGGCCGAGACCCTGAAGGGCGAGCTCGGCCTGTCGGGCGTGGTGATCGGGCACGATTTCCATTTCGGCCGCGGCCGCGAGGGCACGCCGGCGATGCTGGAGGCGCTCTGCGCCGAGAACGGGCTCGCCTGCCGGATCGTGCCGGCGGTGGCGGCGGGCGGCGGCGAGGCGCCGGTCTCCTCGAGCGCGATCCGGGCGGCGCTGGAGGCCGGCGACGTCGGAACCGCCAACCACCTCCTCGGCTACCGCTGGTTCGTCGAGGGCGCGGTGCGCCACGGCGACAAGCGCGGCCGCACCCTCGGCTTCCCGACCGCCAACGTGGCGCTCGACGCCTGCGCGCTCGCCCACGGCATCTACGCGGTGCGCGTCCGGCTCGCCGACGGCAGCCTGCGCGACGGCGTGGCGAGCTACGGCCGCCGCCCGACCTTCGACGACGGCGCGCCGCTCCTTGAGACCTACCTGTTCGATTTCTCCGGCGACCTCTACGGCCAGGCGATCGCGGTCGAGCTCGTCGGCTTCATCCGCGGGGAAGAGCGCTTCGACAGCGCCGAGGCCCTGGTCGTGCAGATGCACGACGATTCCGCGCGGGCGCGCCGCCTGCTCGCCGCCGATCGCACGCCCTCGATGCTGGGGTGAGGCGGGGGTAAGGCCTTGGCCCGCCCGGTCCCGGACCGATGATCGACGCTCCGAGGGATACCGGCGTCGCGGTCGCGCTCTTCGCCTCGACCAACGTCGACGACGTGCTCGTGCTGATCGGGTTCTTCTCCGATCCGCGCTACCGCCCGCGCCAGATCGTGGCCGGCCAGTTCCTCGGCATCGCCGCCCTGGTCCTCGCCTCGCTCGCCGGCGCGCTCCTCTCCCTCGTCGTGGCGCCGGCCTGGCTCGGGCTCATGGGTCTCGTCCCAATCGCGCTCGGGCTGCGCCGCCTCCTGCCCGCGAGGGACGAGGAAGCCGAGGCGGCGGGCGGGAAAGCCCCGGTCGGCCACGCGCTGGCGGTGGCCGGGGTGACGATCGCCAATGGCGGCGACAACCTCGGCATCTACACGCCGGTCTTCGCCACCAGCCCGGGCCCGCGGCTCCTCCTGTTCGTCGCGGTCTTCGCGCTCATGACCGGGCTCTGGCTCGCCCTCGCGCACCGGCTCGTCCACCATCCGGCCCTCGGCGCCCCGATCCGCCGGATCGGCCGGGTGGCGACGCCGTTCGTGCTGATCGGGATCGGCGTGATGGTGCTGGTCGAGGCCGGAACGATGTCGTCGTTCACGCGATGGGCGGCACGCGGATGAGGTGCGTGGCGGCCGGGTCGTCGCACTCCGCAAAGCCGAGGCGCCGGTAGAACGCTGCCGCGTCCGGAGAGGCCGCGCGCAGGCGCACGGTCCGGAAATGGCTCTCGGCCTTCCGTAGGAGATGCCCCACCAGCAGGGTGCCGACACCGAGATGCCGATGCGATCCGAGCACGTAGAGGTGCCGTAAGCGGCCGACTCCCTCCTCCGCCGTATATGGATCGCGATTCAGACCTCCGAGACCGACGAGGCGGTCGCCCTGCCAGGCTCCCAGGATGATCTCGCCGGGACGTTCGAAGCGATTGGACCCCGAATGCCACTCCTCGAACAGGCGCCGCACGAAGGTGATTCCCTGTCGCTCGGCCTCTGCGAGGATCGGTCCGGCAGCAGGGTCGAGTGCAGCGAGCACTGCAACCGCCGGACCGGGAGGAGCCGCGGCCTCTCCTTCAAGATTCGACATCTCGCGCCTTGTAGGCTCGCGGAGGTAGGTCCTCGTCGGTCAGGGGCGCGGACATGAGCAACCGGCCGAATGACAGCGGCCGGGCTTGGTCCTGTCCGTCGAGATCGTGTGCTGCCGTGACGGCTGATCCGTGTCGCAGCACGTATCGCCCCTGCATGATCGTCTCACCGCGCGGCCGCGAGAAAACGGGCGCAGCGCTTGATCGGGTGAAGCCGAGCTTCGTGAGCACCCGTCCCGAGGCCGGGTTGTCGCCCCCATGCCCAGCACGCGGCACCGTCAGGCGAGCGACCGAGAAGGCGAACCGGACCAGAGCAGCCCCGGCCTCCGATGCGGAGCCGCGCCCCCAGGCGGCCCGATCGAGCCAGTACCCGAGTCGGGCCTCGGCGCGCGCAACCCCGTCGATATCGACAACGCCGATCATCATGCCGTTGCACGTGATCGCGAAACGGTAGGCCGCCCCCATCTCCCATTCGCGGGCATGATCGGCGAACCATCGCTCGATCTCGCACGGATCGGGCGGGAACGCGGCCCGGCTCAAGTTGCGCGACACACCCCACGCCGAAAGGATGTCGACGGCGCGCGCCGCATCGGTGATCCGCACGGGCCGAAGAACAAGCCTCTCGGTCGTGATCGCGCGCGGGGATCGGCATGACGGGAGGATCGCGGGCAAGATGGCGACGGTGACGCAACGATAGCATGGCCGCCGCCGGGTGTTGAGCGTGGCCGCCACTCCACACCATCACCCCGCTTCCCCCGCCCGCCCGCCGCTGCTAGAAGCACCGGATGACCGAATCGCACCCGCGCCGCGCCGCCATCCGGCGAATTACGAGCCCGGCTTCCGCCTGAGGGCCGCCATCGCGCGGCCGCGCGGAAGGCCGGGTTGCCGCCGTTTCGCCGCTTGCGATTCCCTCACGGGCGATTCCCTCTCAAGGGCTGCGCGTCCGCGCCCCAGACGAGCCTTGACCACCATGACCGAGCCGAAAACCGCCACCGGGCGCGACTATTCCGAGACCCTCTTCCTGCCGGTCACCGATTTTCCGATGCGGGCCGGGCTGCCGCAGCGCGAGCCGGAGATCCTGGAGCGCTGGGCGAGGACCAACCTCTACGCCCGCATCCGCGAGGCGGCGGCCGGACGGCCGAAATTCGTGCTGCACGACGGCCCGCCCTACGCCAACGGCCACATCCACATCGGCACCGCGCTCAACAAGATCCTGAAGGACATCGTCGTCCGGACGCAGGGGTCGCTCGGGCACGACGCCAACTACGTCCCGGGCTGGGACTGCCACGGCCTGCCGATCGAGTGGAAGATCGAGGAGCAGTACCGCGCCGCCGGCCGCAACAAGGACGACGTGCCGGTGGTCGAGTTCCGGCGCGAGTGCCGGTCCTTCGCCGAGCACTGGCTGTCGGTGCAGCGCGAGGAGTTCAAGCGCCTCGGCGTCACCGGCGACTGGGACCATCCCTACCTGACCATGGCCTATCCGGCCGAGGCCGCGATCGCCCGCGAGCTGATGACCTTCGCCACCACCGGCCAGCTCTATCGCGGCTCGAAGCCGGTGATGTGGTCGGTGGTCGAGAAGACCGCGCTCGCCGAGGCCGAGGTCGAGTACGAGGACCACGTCAGCGACACCATCTGGGCCGCCTTCCCGGTCGTCTCCTCGAAGACGGCCCCGGACTTGCAGGGCGCCCGCGTCGTCATCTGGACCACCACCCCGTGGACGATCCCGGCCAACCGGGCCGTCGCCTATTCCAAAAAAGTCTCCTACGGATTGTATCGTGTCGTTGCTGCGCCTCAAGAGAACTGGTCTCAACCTGGTGTTCGTTACGTTGTTGCTGACAAACTGGCGGGCGACGTCTTCAAGGCAGCGCGCGTCGAATCCTTCGAGCGACTGAGCGACGTCTCGGCCGAAGAGCTGGCCGGCGTGACGCTGGCGCATCCGCTGGTGTCCTGGAACGACGGCTACGCCTACGCGGTGCCGATGCTGGACGGCGAGCACGTCACCGACGACGCCGGCACCGGCTTCGTCCACACCGCACCCAGCCACGGCCGCGAGGATTTCGAGGTCTGGATGGCGAACGGCCGTCAGCTCCGCGAGCGCGGCATCGAGACCGCGATCCCCTACACGGTCGATGCCGACGGCGTGCTGACCGAGTCGGCACCGGGCCTCACCGGCACCCGCGTGCTGGACGAGAAGGGCCAGAAGGGCAACGCCAACAAGGCGGTGATCGCCGCGCTCACCGCCGCCGGCACGCTCGTCGGCCGCGGCACGCTCAAGCACAGCTACCCGCATTCCTGGCGCTCGAAGAAGCCGGTCATCTTCCGCAACACGCCGCAATGGTTCATCGCCCTCGACAAGCCGGTGGCGAGCCTGAACGACGCGACGTTGCGCGACGTGGCGCTCCGCGAGATCGCCGTCACCCAATGGGTGCCGCCGCAAGGCCAGAACCGCATCACCGGCATGATCGCCAACCGCCCGGACTGGGTGGTGTCGCGCCAGCGGGCCTGGGGCGTGCCGATCACGGTCTTCGTCCACCGCGAGACCGGCGAGATCCTGCGCGACGAGACGGTGAACGCCCGCATCCACGCCGCCTTCGCGGCGGAGGGGGCGGATGCCTGGTTCACCGATGCCGACGGCGCCCGCTTCCTCGCCCCCGAGCACGACCCGGCCGCCTACGAGAAGGTGACCGACGTCCTCGACGTGTGGTTCGATTCCGGCTCGACCCACGCCTTCACGCTCGGCGACCCGCAGGAGTTTCCGGGTTTGTCCGGCATCCGGCGGCGGCGCGACGGCGGCGGCGACACGGTGATGTACCTCGAGGGCTCGGACCAGCATCGCGGCTGGTTCCACTCGTCGCTGCTCGAATCCTGCGGCACCCGCGACCGCGCGCCCTACGACGTGGTGCTGACCCACGGCTTCGTCCTCGACCCCAAGGGCGAGAAGATGTCGAAGTCGAAGGGCAACGTCGTCGCGCCCCAGGACGTGATCAAGGGCTCGGGCGCCGACATCCTGCGCCTGTGGGTGGCGGCCTCGGACTATACCGACGACCTGCGCATCGGCCCGGAGATCATCAAGACCTTCTCGGAGACCTACCGCAAGCTGCGCAACTCGCTGCGCTGGATGCTGGGCACGCTCGCCCATCACCGGCCCGAGGACCGGGTCGCCCCGCAAGACATGCCCGAGCTGGAGCGGTTCATCCTGCATCGGCTGGCCGAGCTCGATACCGAGATCCGCGACGCCTTCCGCACCTTCGACACCAAGCGGGTCGTGGCGCTGCTCAACGGCTTCATGACCGGCGACCTGTCGTCGTTCTACTTCGACGTGCGCAAGGACGCGCTCTACTGCGATCCGATCTCGTCGCAGACCCGGCGCGCCGCGCTCACCGTCGTCGACGAGGTCTTCAAGCGCGTCACGGTCTGGCTCGCTCCGGTGCTGGCCTTCACGGCGGAAGAGGCCTGGCTCGCGCGCTACCCCTCCGAGACGGCGTCGGTCCATACCGAGACCCTGCCGGAGACCCCCACGTCCTGGCGCGACGAGGCGCTGGCGAAGCGCTGGGCCAAGATCCGCCGGGTGCGCCGGGTGGTGACGGGCGCGCTCGAGATCGAGCGGGCGGGCAAGCGCATCGGCGCGAGCCTGGAGGCGGCCCCGACGGTCTTCGTCGCCGATGCCGACCTGCTGGCGAGCCTCGACGGCATCGACTTCGCGGAGGTCTGCATCACCTCCGGCATCCAGGTCGCGGCCGGCGAGGGCCCGGCCGAGGCCTTCCGGCTCGACGAGGTCAAGGGGGTCGCGGTGGTGCCGGCCCTCGCCGAGGGGCGCAAATGCGCCCGCTCGTGGAAGGTGCTGGACAGCGTCGGCAGCGACCCGGACTACCCGGACGTGACGCCCCGCGACGCGCAGGCCCTGCGCGAGTGGGACGCCCTCCACGCCGAGGCCGCCGAGTAGCGGGCAGGGACAGGGCGAGGAAAAGTCATGCGTCCCCTCCCCTTCGGCCTGCTCGTCGCGCTCGTCACCCTGGTCCTCGACCAGGCGACGAAGCTCGGCCTCCTGTTCGTCGCCGACCTGCCGGTGCGCGAGCCGGTGGTGCTCGCCCCCTTCGCGCAGCTGATCGTGGTGTGGAACCGCGGCGTCTCCTACGGGATGTTCCAGCAGGATTCGGCGCTCGGGCGCTGGCTCCTGGTGGGCGTGTCGCTGGCGGCCTCGGTCGCGCTCTCGGTCTGGATGGCGCGGGCCGGCAGCCGATGGCTCGCAGGCTCGCTCGGCATGATCGTCGGCGGAGCGATCGGCAACGCCATCGACCGGGCGGCCTACGGGGCGGTGTTCGACTTCGTCCACCTGCATGCCGGCGCCTGGTCCTGGTACGTGTTCAACGTGGCGGATGCCGGCATCGTCTTCGGGGTGGTCGGCCTCCTCTACGACGGGCTGGTGCTGGAGCGCCGCCGCGCGGCGGCAACGGGCGGTCCGACCTGAAAACGCGTGTGTGTCGCGGGCGCAACGACGAGGATCGCCGTTGCGCCCGCCCACGGCCACGCCATACCTTCGCCCGAAACCGCCACCACCTCGGGAACCAACTCAGGGGGCGGAACAGGCAAGGGGCCCGCATGCTCGACAAGCGCACGATACTCGCCGCGGCGACGGCCGCGGTCCTGGCCGCCGGCCTGACGGCTTCCCCGGGCGCGCACGCCCAGGAAGGCGTCGCGATGAAGAACGCCCTGTCGTCGATCGGCCTGATCGAGCCCGAGCGGCCGACCATCACCTACCGCGAGCGCGCGCCCCTGGTGCTGCCGCCGAAGATGGACAAGGCCGCCCTGCCGCCGCCGGTCGACCGCCGCGCCCTGCGCGAGGCCAACCCGCAATGGCCGACCGATCCCGAGACCGCCGCCCGCGACCGCCGCGCCGCCGAGGACCGCAAGCCGATCACCCGCGGCTACGGCGGCCGGATGAGCGACAACAACGCGACCCTGCCGATCCGCGAGATGCAGGCCGGCCGCCGCGAGGGGGCGGGCGTGCAGACCGAGCCGACCTACAAGCCCGGCGACAACGTCAAGGAGTCGTTCTGGCTCAACCCGATGCAGCTCTTCGCCGGCAAGAAGGACGACGACGCCAACCTGCCCGACGTCGAGCCCTCCCGCGACACCCTGACCGAGCCGCCGACCGGCTACCGCAAGCCGCCGAACGGCAAGCTCGCCCGGACCGAGCGCGGGCCGAACGGCATGAAGTCGGACCGCGAGGAAGCCGATCCCGGCGCCTATCTGCGCTCGCGCCAGTAACGTTTCCGAGATCCGATCGGGTCTCCCACCCCGGGCCGCAGCAGCGGCCCGGGGTTTTTCGTGCGTGAAAGCCCTGCCTCCGGCGCAGGGCTGCACGTCTCCCCGCCTTCGGGGGCGATCCTGCGGAATGCACCCAAAGCTTCACCCAAAACTCCGGCCACGCTTCGACTGGACGAGGTCGGGTGCGACCTGCACGGGATGCATTTCTCCGCAGTCTTCGGGTCCCCCCTGCCACAAAATGCTCTAGAACAGGGTCTCTAACGGCCGGCGACCCCGGGGACCGGCTCGCCCCCGGCTCCGCCTCTCCCGGCCTCCGACTCGCGAAGAGCCGCAAGCCTCGCTTAAGTGAGCCGGTTCACGATCCAACACGGGGGGCCCTTCCGGTCGCCCGGCTAAGGTAGATCAGGATGTCCCCAGTCAGGATGCGCCCCGCCCCCGGCCTCGCCAGCCCCGTCAGCGCGACCCTGCGCACCGACGCGGCGCCCTTCGGCCGAGCGGAGGCGGGCGGTCCCGAGGTGGCGTCCTTCGTGCTCGACAACGGCCTCGACGTGGTGGTGGTCCCCGACCACCGCGCCCCCGTCGTCACCCACATGGTCTGGTACCGCAACGGCTCGGCGGATGATCCGCTCGGCCAGTCCGGCATCGCCCACTTCCTCGAGCACCTGATGTTCAAGGGCACCGAGACCCATCCGGTCGGCGCCTTCTCGAAGGCGGTGTCGAGCTTGGGCGGCCAGGAGAACGCCTTCACCTCCTTCGACTACACGGCCTACTTCCAGCGGGTCGCCCGCGAGAACCTGAAGACCATGATGAGCTTCGAGGCGGACCGGATGACCGGCCTGATCCTCGACGACGCCGTGGTGGCGCCCGAGCGCGACGTGGTGCTGGAGGAGCGCCGGATGCGGGTCGAGACCGACCCGTCGGCCCAGCTCTCCGAGGCGATGGCGGCCTCGCTCTTCGTCCATCACCCCTACGGCATCCCGATCATCGGCTGGATGCACGAGATCGAGGATCTGAACCGCACCCACGCCCTCGACTATTACCGCCGCTTCTACACCCCGGAGAACGCCATCTTGGTGGTCGCCGGCGACGTCACCGCCCACGAGGTCCGGCGGCTGGCCGACGACACCTACGGCGTGGTGACGCCGCGCGGGGCCCGGCCGCAGCGGGTGCGGCCGCGGGAGCCGGAGCCTCGCGCCGCGCGCCGCCTGAGCGTCGCCGATCCGAAGGTCGAGCAGCCGACCCTGCAGCGGCTCTATCTCACCCCCTCCTGCATGACCGCCCGCGACGGCGAGAGCCACGCGCTCGAACTGTTCGCCGAGGTTCTGGGCGGCGGGCCGACCTCCTACCTCTACCGCAGCCTGGTGCTCGACCAGGGCGTCGCGGTGAATGCCGGCGCCTGGTACATGGGCTCGGCGATCGACGACACCCGCTTCTCGGTCTACGCGGTGCCGGCCGAGGGCGTGAGCCTGGAGAAGCTGGAGGAGGCCCTCGACCGGGCGCTCGCCCGCGCCCCCTCCGAGGCCCTGACCGCCACCGCGATCGAGCGGGCCAAGACCCGGCTCGTCGCCGAGACCGTCTATTCCTCCGACAGCCAGTCCTCGCTCGCCCGCATCTTCGGCTCGGCGCTCGCCATCGGCGAGAGCATCGAGGAGGTGCGGCGCTGGCCCTCCGAGATCGAGGCGGTCCAGGCCTCGCGCCTCGCCGCGGTGGCCGAGCGCTACCTGGTGCCGGCCCGCTCGGTCACCGGCTACCTGGTCAAGGGCGAGGGTGCCTCGAAGGCGTCTTCGGCCGCGGCGGCCTGAATCCCGCATCCTGACACCGCCCGGGGCGTGCGCGCCGCCGGGCGGATCCGTCTTCGCACGTCACGACAACAAGAGGTCCTCATGACCCCGGCCGACGCCGTCTCCCGCAGCACCGCCGCCCCGGCGTCCTCCTCGTCGCCGACCCAGGCGCGTCCCGTCCTCTCGGCCCGCGGCATCGAGGCCTGGCACGTCGAATCGCCGATCGTCCCGCTGATCGCGCTCGCCTTCACCTTCGAGGGCGGGGCCGCCCAGGACCCCGAGGGCAAGTCCGGCACCGCCCAGATGCTGGCACGCCTCCTCGACGAGGGGGCCGGCCCGCACGATTCCGACGCCTTCCAGGAGCGGCTCGCCGCCCGCGCCATCGAGCTGAGCTTCCATGCCGGGCCGGACGCCATCGGCGGCTCGCTCAAGATGCTGGTCAAGCACGCCGACGAGGCGATCGCGCTGCTCGCCCTGGCGCTGGCCCAGCCGCGCTTCGACCCGCCGGCGATCGAGCGGGTGCGGGCCCAGATGCTCGCCGGGCTGCGCTACCAGCAGAACGATCCCGGCGTGATGGCCTCGCGCCGCTTCTTCGCCGAGGCCTATCCCGGCCACCCCTACGGCCGGCCCTCCTCGGGCACGATCGAGAGCGTGTCGGCGATCACCCGCGACGACCTCGTGGCGATGCACCGCCGGCTCCTCGCCCGCGGCCGGGTCAAGGTCGCGGCGGTGGGTGCCATCGACGAGGAGGCGCTGCTGCGCGCCCTCGACGCCGCCTTCGGCGACCTGCCGGAGGGCGGCGCCCTGACGGCGGTGCCGGCGACCACGATCACCGGCCTCGGCCGCCGCATCGTCGTCGACCTCGACGTGCCGCAATCGGTCCTGCGCTTCGGCACCGACGGCGTGCCGTGGCGCGACCCCGACTTCATCCCGGCCTACGTGCTCAACCACATCCTGGGCGGCGGCGCCTTCACGTCTCGGCTGTTTCAGGAGGTGCGCGAGAAGCGCGGGCTCGCCTACTCGGTCGGCACCTCGCTGGTGAGCCACCGCGCCGCCTCGATGACCTGGGGCTACACCGCGACCAAGAACGAGCGCGTCGCCGAATGCCTGGCGGTGATCTCCGACGAGATCGCCCGCCTGACCAGCGACGGGCCCGACGACGACGAGTTGCAGAAGGCCAAGGACTACCTCACCGGCTCCTACGCGCTCGGCTTCGACACCTCGACCAAGATCGCCCACCAGCTGGTGCAGATCGCCTTCGAGGGCCTCGGCATCGACTACATCGCACGCCGCAACGGCCTGATCGGCGCGGTGACGCAGGCCGACATCCGCCGTGCCGCTGCCCGGACCCTCGGCGACGGCAAGCTGCTGGTGGTCGCCGCGGGACGTCCCAC
Source organism: Methylobacterium ajmalii (assembly GCF_016613415.1). Taxonomy (GTDB): domain Bacteria; phylum Pseudomonadota; class Alphaproteobacteria; order Rhizobiales; family Beijerinckiaceae; genus Methylobacterium; species Methylobacterium ajmalii. The sequence continues at coordinate 19,343 of NZ_JACWCT010000038.1, forward strand.
CGCGATGTGAGGCCGAGGGGGCCGGCGCTCGCGGCGCCGGCCCTACGCCATCACGTCCCCCTCCGGCGGGCGCAACGCGTCGAGCTCCGGCAGCAGCACCACGCTCTCCTGCTCGTTCGGATCGGTGCGGGCGATCACCGCCGTGCAGGTCTCGGTGCGGCTGGCGTTGTAGGGCAGGTGCGGCACCCCGGCCGGGATGTAGACGAAATCGCCCGCCCGGCTCCACAGGTGGTGCTCCAGGCGCTCGCCGTACCAGGTGCCGGCGACGCCCGAGAGCACGTGGAGCGCCGTCTCGTGCGCCTCGTGCAGGTGGGCCCTGGCGCGGGCCCCCGGCGGCAGGGTGACGAGCTGCATGTGCAGTCCCGTCGATCCGACCGTCTCGGCGGAGACCGCGGGCGCATAGGTCAGCGCCTGCTTGCCGACGATGGCGGGGCCGGGTCGCACGACCCGGCAGGTCGTTTCGGGTGACGAAGACTCCATGGTGCGTCCTCCGTTCGAGCGGAGGCGAGCTTACGGCGTTTCGCCCTGGCCGGCGCGCGGGATCGTCGCGGACCCGAACGGAGATCCGCTCCTCAGAACTCCGCCACCTTGCCCCAGGCCGAGGCCTCGAACCGGTCCGGGTGGTAGGGGCGCGGGTCGACGATCGGGTCGGCACCGGTGACGAGATCGGCGACGAGGTGACCGGCGCCCGGGCCGATGCCGAAGCCGTGGCCGGAGAAGCCCGCCGCCAGGATCAGGCCCGGCACGCCGGTCACCTCACCGATCGCCGGCACGCCGTCGGGGGTCGAATCGATATAGCCGGCCCAGGAGGCGGTGATCGTCGTGCCGCGCAGGGCCGGCAGCAGGTCGAGGGCGCGCCGATGCGTCTCGGCGACGAGGCGCGCGTCGGGCTTCGGATCGAGGACCCGCATCCGCTCCATCGGCGTCTCCTCGTCGAGGCGCCAGCGCGCGGCGGTCTCGTGCCCGCTGCGCCAGCCGCCGAGGCCGCCCGGCCGCAGGGCGCGCCAGCGCCGGGCGAACATCGGCACGAACTCGCGGGCGAACAGGATCTGCTGGGGCGTGGGATCGACGCTGGCCCGCCCGCTGATCGCGAGCGTGTGGCCGCCGGTCTCGCCGCGACGGGTCACCGAGATCTCGGCGGTGTGGAGCGCGTCCGGCAGGCCGGCGACGCTGGGGCCGACCGCCAGGATCGAGGAGCGCACCGCCGATTGCGGGAAGCGGATGCCGAGCTGGCGCACGAACGACGACGCCCAGGCGCCGCCGGCCATCACCACGGTCTTCGTGCGGATCGTGCCCTTCTCGGTCACGACGGCGCTGACGCGGCCGGCCTCGAGCTCGAGGCCGCGGGCGGCGCAGGCCTGGTGCACGCTGCCCCCCGCCTTCATCACCCCGCGGGCGACGACCGGCACGGCGCGGGACGGGTCGGCGACGCCGTCGGAGGGCGAGAACACCCCGCCCTTCCAGCTCCGCCCGGTGGCGCTCGCCCGCGCCTTCGCCTCGCTCTCGCTCAGCATGTGGGTGGTGACGCCTTCGGTCACCGCGAAGTCGCGCCACTTGGCCCAGCGGGCGATCTCGGCCTCGTCGTTGCTGAGGTAGAGGAGGCCGCAGCGCCGGAAGCCCGGATCCTCGCCGATCTCGGCCGCGAGCCGGTCCCACAAATCGAGGCTCTTCGTCGCCATCGGCAGCTCGCGGGCGTCGCGGTTCTGCTGGCGGCACCAGCCCCAGTTGCGGCTCGACTGCTCGGCCCCGACGCGGCCCTTCTCGACGAGGGCGACGCTGAGACCCCGGCGCGCGAGGTAGTAGGCCGTGAACGTGCCCACGACCCCGCCGCCGATCACCACGACGTCGGCGACGGCCGGCAGGTCCGGGGTCGTCTCGATCCGGAGGAGAGGTGCTGGCATCCGTGGGCTCCCGATGACCCGGGCAGCCTAGCAGGAGTGCCGGCGCGCGGACGCCGGAGAGCCCGGGGCCGACGGCAGATTCTGCCGCGCGCCGGGCGGCCTGCCGGCATCATCGCGCGTTCGGGGCTTGCCTGCGGGGCCGCCGGCGCGGTCTAAGCGTGGCTCGATGAGGGCCGTCCGGCCCGCCGGGCTCCCGATGCCGCCATCCACCACCGCTCCCCGTCCCGACGCCGTTTCCGATCCTCTTCGCCGCCAGCGCTCGATCGGCCACGTCGCGCTCGCCGTCGCCCGGATGCCGGGCGGCGCCACGCGGACCACCGACCTCGGCGAAGCCGGCCCCTTGCGGCTGCGCCTGCCGCGGCCGGAGCGCGGGCCCGGCGGGATCGGCCCGATGGAGGCGGTGCTCCTCAACAGCGCTGGCGGCATCGCCTGCGGCGACCGCTTCACCGTCGAGGCGCGGCTCGGCCCGGGGGCCGACCTCGTGCTGACCACCACGGCGGCGGAGAAGATCTACCGCTCGGACGGGCCGGTGACCCGGCTCGACGTCGACCTCGCGCTCGAACCGGAGGCCGCCCTGGCCTGGCTGCCGCAGGAGACGATCCTGTTCGACGGTGCCCGGCTCGCCCGGAGCTTCTCCGCCGCGATCGACGCGACGGCGCGGCTCACCCTGTTCGAGGCTCTGGTCTTCGGCCGCGCCGCCAAGGGCGAGGTGGTGCGGGACGGCGCGCTGACCGATTCCTGGCGCATCCGCCGGGCCGGGCGGCTCGTCTACGCCGACACATTCCGGCTCGATGGCGACATCGCCGCCACCCTCGCCCGGCGGGCGGTGGCCGGCGGCGCCCGGGCGACGGCGACGCTCCTCCATCTCGCTCCCGACGCCGAGAGCCGGCTCGACCAGGTCCGCGACCTGATCCAGGCGGCCGGTTGCGAGGCGCTGTCCGTCGAGGCCGGGGCGAGCGCCTGGAACGGCATGCTGGTGCTGCGGCTGCTCGGGCCCGAGATCGGCCCCCTGCGGGCCGCCGCCGCCCGGATCCTCGAAGGGTTTCGCGGGCGGCCGCTGCCGCGGGTCTGGCAGACCTGACGGCTCGATTCTTGCTTGCCCGGCCTCGTCGCCGGGGCCGCCCGTACCCGGAAATCTTGCCTCGCGCCCCCGCCTCGGCGAAGGATGGGGCCCCACCGACCGGAGAGACGCCCCCGTGCTGCTGACCCCCCGCGAGAAGGACAAGCTCCTCGTCGCCATGGCGGCGATGGTGGCCCGCAACCGCCTGGCCCGGGGCGTGAAGCTCAACCACCCGGAGGCGGTGGCGCTGATCACCGACTTCGTGGTCGAGGGCGCCCGCGACGGCCGCACCGTGGCCGAGCTGATGCGGCTCGGCGCCCAGGTCCTCACCGCCGACCAGGTGATGGAGGGCGTGCCCGAGATGATCCACGACATCCAGGTCGAGGCGACCTTCCCGGACGGCACCAAGCTCGTCACCGTCCACCACCCGATCCGCGGCACCCCCGCGACCGACGTGCCGGGCGAGGTCACGACCCCGGACGGCGAGATCGTGTTCAACGAAGGCGCGCCCCGCACGGTGATCGAGGTCGCCAATACCGGCGACCGGCCGATCCAGGTCGGTTCGCACTACCATTTCTTCGAGGTCAACCCGGCGCTCCGCTTCGACCGCGACAAGGCCCGGGGCCAGCGCCTCGACATCGCCCCGGGCACGGCCGTGCGCTTCGAGCCCGGTTCGACCCGGGAGGTGGTGCTGATCCCGATGGGGGGTGGGCGGACGGTGTACGGGTTCCGGGGTGACGTGATGGGGGCGCTGTAGGCGACGCGAACCTGCTTTTCCCAACCTTCCACCTCATCCTGAGGTGTCGGTCGATTGCAAATCGACTGACCTCGAAGGAGGGCTCCAGAAGTCACAGCGATCCATCGAGCCCTCCTTCGAGGTCAGTCCATCGAGATGGACTGACACCTCAGGATGAGGTCGAGGATGGGAGATCGAGGTATGGAGGACCGGTGACTCTGCCAGCCGACGCCCATCAGATGCCCGATCGTGCGCCGGGTGACCAAGGCTCCCCCATTTCGGGAGACGAGGGACGCGCGCATTCGACGAGGCCCGACACGCTTTTCTCCCTTCGAGACATCGCCCGCCGCGCCCGCGCCAGGACTGGCCCGCCGGCACCCAGCGCCGACCCGATCGGGGATTATCTCCTGGCCGAGGACGCGCGCACGAAATCCGACTCCTCGACGCCCGCCTGACCGGACCCGCCGCCCATGTCCAACACCCCCAAGCCCGCCAGCCTCCCCCGCGCCGCCTACGCGGCGATGTTCGGGCCGACCAAGGGCGACCGCATCCGCCTCGCCGACACCTCGCTCGTCATCGAGGTCGAGCAGGACCACACCCGCTACGGCGAGGAGGTGAAGTTCGGCGGCGGCAAGGTGATCCGCGACGGGATGGGGCAGAGCCAGGCGAGCAATGCCGGCGGCGCCGTCGACACGGTCATCACCAACGCGGTGGTGCTGGACCATTGGGGCATCGTGAAATGCGATGTCGGGCTCAAGGGCGGGCGGATCGCGGCTTTGGGCAAGGCCGGCAACCCGGACATCCAGGACGGCGTCACCATCGTGGTCGGGCCGGGCACCGAGGTGATCGCGGGCGAGGGCAAGATCCTCACCGCCGGCGGGTTCGACAGCCATATCCACTTCATCTGCCCGCAGCAGATCGACGAGGCGCTGAATTCCGGCATCACCACGATGCTCGGCGGCGGCACGGGGCCGGCCCACGGCACCTTCGCCACCACCTGCACCCCCGGCCCCTGGCACATCGCCCGGATGATCGAGGCGGCGGACGCCTTCCCGATGAACCTGGCGTTTGCCGGCAAGGGCAACGCCTCGAAGCCCGACAGCCTGGAGGAAATGATCCGGGCCGGCGCCTGCGCGCTCAAGCTGCACGAGGATTGGGGCACCACCCCCGCGGCGATCGATTGCTGCCTGTCGGTGGCCGACGCCCACGACATCCAGGTGATGATCCACACCGACACGCTCAACGAATCGGGCTTCGTCGAGGACACGATCGCGGCGTTCAAGGGCCGCACCATCCACGCCTTCCACACGGAAGGAGCGGGCGGCGGCCACGCGCCGGACATCATCAAGGTGGCGGGGCTGGCGAACGTGCTGCCCTCCTCCACCAACCCGACGCGGCCGTTCACCCGCAACACCATCGACGAGCATCTCGACATGCTGATGGTGTGCCACCACCTCGACCCGTCGATTCCCGAGGACCTCGCCTTCGCCGAGAGCCGGATCCGCAAGGAGACGATCGCCGCCGAGGACATCCTGCACGACATCGGCGCGCTCTCGATGATGTCGTCGGACAGTCAGGCGATGGGCCGGGTCGGCGAGGTCATCATCCGCACCTGGCAGACCGCCGACAAGATGAAGCGCCAGCGCGGTGCGCTGCCGGGCGATGCGTCCGGCAACGACAACGCCCGGGCCAAGCGCTACGTCGCCAAGTACACGATCAACCCGGCCATCGCCCACGGCATCTCGCGGCACGTCGGCTCGGTCGAGGTCGGCAAGCTCGCCGATCTGGTGCTGTGGTCGCCGGCCTTCTTCGGGGTGAAGCCGGACCTGATCGTCAAGGGCGGGGCCATCGCGGCCGCCCCGATGGGCGACCCCAACGCCTCGATCCCGACGCCGCAGCCGGTGCATTACCGCCCGATGTTCGGCGCGTTCGGCCGGGTGCCGGCCTCGACGGCGCTCACCTTCGTGTCGAAGGCCGCGATCGAGGCGGGGCTTCGCGAAAAACTCGGCGTGTCGAAGCAGCTCGTCGCGGTCGAGAACGTGCGCGGCGGGATCTCGAAGAAGAGCATGATCCACAACGACGCCACCCCGGTGATCGAGGTCGACCCCGAGACCTACGACGTGCGCGCCGACGGCGAATTGCTGGTCTGCGAGCCCGCCGAGGTGCTGCCGATGGCGCAGCGCTACTTCCTGTTCTGAGGTAGAATGACCGGGCAGGAGGGATCCGCCATGCCCAAGCTCGCCGAGCGGCAGGCGCCGGAGGCCGGCGTCTCGCCCGAGACCGACTATTTTCTCTGGACGCAAGGACAGGCCGCGCTGATCCGGGCCGGCCGCTGGGCCGCGCTCGATCGCGAGGCTCTGGCCGAGGAGATTGCCGATTTGGGCGGGTCGCAGAAATCCGAGATCCGCTCCCGCCTGACCGTCCTGCTGCATCACCTGCTGAAATGGGAATTCCAGCCGCAGCAGCGGAAGTATGGCTGGCGCGCCACCATCGTCGAGCAGCGCGTGAGCCTGGACGACGTGGTGACGATGAGCCCGAGCCTGCGGGCCTGGCCGGCGGAGGTTCTGGCCAAGGCCTATCGCCTCGCCCGGGTGCGGGCGGCGGACGAGACCAGCCTGCCGGAGCGGAGCTTTCCGCCGGATTGCCCCTACACGCTGTCGCAGATCCTCGACGAACGGTTCTATCCGGGTCCGGACGAGCCGGACGTCGTCTGACGCTCACTGAACGGAACCCGGCCCTCCCCATGATCCGCGCCACCCGCGTCATCCGCCGCGACGCCCTCGGCTCCGGCGAGATCGTCGACCGCATCGTGCTCGATTCCGGCGACCGCCACCGCCGCCGCATGGCGATGCGGGGCGTCGGCGGCCTCGCCTTCCTGCTCGACCTCCCCGAGCCGATCGTCCTCGACGACGGCGACGCGCTCCGTCTCGATGACGGACGCCTGGTCTGGGTCGAGGCGGCGCCGGAAAGACTGCTGGAGATCCGCGCCGCTACCGACCACGCCCTCAAGCGCCTGATCTGGCACATCGGCAACCGGCACATCCCGGCCGAGATCGGCACCGACGCGCTCTGGATCGCCCACGACCACGTGCTCGCCGCGATGGTGGAGGGCTTGGGGGGCACCGCGACCCCGGTCGAGCGGCCGTTCCGGCCCGAAGGAGGGGCCTATGCAGGTGGGCATGCCCAAGGTCACGGGCACGACCACGACCACGGTCACCACCACCACGGCCATTCGCACGACCATTCCCATGGCTGAGCGCGTTCCGGACGCCCTCTTGCTGCTCGCCTGGCTCTCGCCGGGCTATCCGGTGGGGGCCTACGCCTACTCGCACGGCCTCGAATGGGCGGTGGAGGCCGGCGACGTGCGCGACGAGGCGTCCTTGCGCGACTGGCTCGCCGACGTGCTGGACCACGGCGCCGGCCGCAGCGACGCGATTCTGGCCGCCCACGCCCACCGGGCCGCCGCAGTTGGCGACGCCGATGCGCTGGTGGCGGTGAACGACCTCGCCCTCGCGCTCAGCCCCTCGCGCGAGTTGCACCTCGAGACCAGCCAGCAGGGCCGCTCGTTCCTCGATGCCACCCGGGCCGCCTGGGACGTGCCGGGCCTCGCCAACCTCGCAGGCCGGCTCGACGGACCAGTGGCCTATCCGGTCGCGGTCGGCGCGGCTGCCGGCGCCCACGGGCTCGATCGCGGCACGGTGCTGGCGGCCTATCTCGCGGCCTTCCTGCAGAACCTCGTCTCAGCCTCGCTGCGCCTTGCCCCGGTCGGCCAGACCGCCGGCACGCGGGTGGTCGCCGCCCTGATGCCGCGGGCGGCGGCCCTCGCGCGCGCCGTGGAGGATCTGCCCCTCGACGAGGCCGGCACCGCGACGCTACGGCTCGACCTCGGCTCGTTCCGGCACGAGACGCAGTACACGCGGATCTTTCGGTCATAACACTGTTAAACTACATGAACAATATATAACAAATAATTTATTAGATGCATTCGTCGACATTCAATGTCTGTCGATCGTTTGTGACAATTATTCCCCACCCTGCGGCATGACTGCCAGGTGAGCGGAGAAGGCGCGGACTTCCCCTCTCCCCGCGGGCGGGGAGAGGCCCGATGACCCCTTGTCGGGTCATCGGGGAGCCCACCGGGCGAGGGTGAGGGGGTGTTTCCGGAGAAGACAAATCCGGCATCACCCCCTCACCCTCGCTCCGGCTGCGCCTGCGCTCCTTTCGCCCCCGGCAAGGGGGGCGAAAGCCTCTCCCCGCCCGCGGGGAGAGGGGATTTCCTGCGCCATTCTTTTCCCGGACAGCCCTGCCTCTGCGCGGGAGGGCCGATCGCGAGCGATCGGTGATCGATCCCCTCCCGCACGCGATGCCGCACCCGAGGCCAGGTCGGGACCCGTCCAGCCCCCGGAACGTTTGGTGAGCAATCACGTCGCGGCCCAACGGCCGAGGCGGCATCGGCGCCCGTGCGCCGTCACCTCGCCCCAGGCCGGGAGGTACCATGGACAACTCGGATTCTGCGCCGCGGCTCACGCGCCGGAGCGTTCTGGAGAGCGGCGTCGCCGCGGCGGCCGTGCTGGGCTTTGCCGGGCGCGCCCAGGCGGCGACCCCGCCCGCCGCGACGCCGCCGGCCCTCGCCGCCGAGCCGGCGACGCCCCGGATGCCGGTGACCCTCCGGGTCAACGGCCAGGCCCGGCCCCTCGAGATCGACCCGCGCACCACGCTCCTCGATGCCCTGCGCGAGCGCATCGGCCTCACCGGCTCGAAGAAGGGCTGCGACCACGGCCAGTGCGGGGCCTGCACGGTGCTGGTCAACGGACGTCGGATCAATGCCTGCCTGACGCTCGCGGTGATGCACGAGGGCGACGAGATCAAGACGATCGAGGGGCTGGCCGACGGCGACCACCTGCACCCGCTCCAGGCCGCGTTCGTGAAGCATGACGGGTTCCAGTGCGGCTACTGCACGCCCGGCCAGATCTGCTCGGCCGCCGGCATGCTCGACGAGGCCAAGGCCGGCTGGCCCAGCACCGTGACCAAGGACCTGACCGAGACGGTCGCGCTCACCGACGCGGAGATCCGCGAGCGGATGAGCGGCAACATCTGCCGCTGCGCCGCCTATCCCAACATCGTCGCGGCGATCCGGGATGCCGGCGGCCCTGCGACCCGGCTCTGAGGGGAGCGACCGATGAAAGCTTTCACCTACGAGCGGCCCGCCACCGTGGCCGACGCCGCCAGGGCTGTCGCCGGACAGCCCAATGCCCGCTTCATCGCCGGGGGCACCAACCTCCTCGACCTGATGAAGCTGCAGATCGAGACGCCGACCCACCTCGTCGACGTCAACCGCCTGCCGCTCGACCGGATCGAGGCGACGTCCGACGGCGGCCTGCGCATCGGCGCAATGGTGCGCAACTCCGATCTCGCCGCCGACGAGCGGGTGCGGCGCGATTACGGCGTGCTCTCGCGCGCGCTGCTCGCCGGCGCCTCGGGCCAGCTGCGCAACAAGGCGACCACCGCCGGCAACCTGCTCCAGCGCACCCGCTGCCCGTATTTCTACGACACCGCGATGCCCTGCAACAAACGCCAGCCCGGCTCCGGCTGCTCGGCGATTCAGGGGTTCACCCGCATCCTGGCGGTGGTCGGCACGTCGGACCAGTGCATCGCCACCCACCCCTCCGACATGGCGGTCGCCATGCGGGCGCTCGACGCCACGGTCGAGACGGTGGCGCCCGACGGGGCCGAGCGGCAGATCCCGATCGCCGACTTCCACCGCCTGCCGGGCAACACGCCGCAGGTCGAGACCGCGCTCGCGCCCGGCGAGATCGTCACCGCCGTGACGCTGCCCACGCCGGTGAAGGGCCGGCACGTCTACCGCAAGGTGCGCGACCGGGCCTCCTACGCCTTCGCCCTCGTGTCGGTGGCGGCGGTGATCGAGGCGGAGGGCGACACGATCCGCTCGGCCCGCCTTGCCTTCGGCGGGCTCGCCCCCAAGCCCTGGCGGGTGGCCGAGGCGGAAGCCGCGCTCGTGCGCGAGGGCGTCGCGGCTGCCGGCGAGGCGGCGCTCAAGGGCGCCCGCGGCTACGGCGCCAACGACTTCAAGATCCCGCTCGCCAAGCGCACCCTCGCGGCCACCGTCGCCGACGCCCTGCGCGCCTGATCGCCGACATCGGAGAACAGCCATGGACATGAGCCAGCCGATCGGCGTCACGCCCCTCGACACGCAGACCGGCGGCCCGGTGGGCCGGCCGATCGACCGGGTCGACGGTCCCCTCAAGGTCACGGGCCGCGCCACCTACGCCTACGAGAGCCGGGAGATGAAGAATCCCGGCTACGGCTTCGTCGTCACGGCGACGGTCGCCAAGGGCCGCATCCGCGACATCGACACCGCGTCCGCCGAGCGGATGCCGGGCGTCGTGCACGTGCTCACCCACCGCAACGTGCCGCCCCAGGGCGAGAAGAAGGAGCAGGTCGGCCCGCTCCTGACCGGTACCGAGATCCGGCACGCCGGCCAGCCGGTCGCCCTGGTGGTGGCCGAGAGCTTCGAGGAGGCACGCGCCGCCGCCGCCGCGATCCGGGTCACCTACGACCAGGACAAGGGCGCCTACGTGCTGGCCGACGCGCTGGCCGAGGCCAAGAAGCCCGAGAAGGCGCGCACGCCGCCGGATTCGAGTCTCGGCGACTTCGAGGCCGGCTTCGCGGCGGCGGCCGTCACCATCGACGCGCGCTACACCACGCCGGTGCAGAGCCACGCCATGATGGAGCCGCATGCGACCATCGCGGCCTGGGAGGGCGACCGGGTCACGCTGATCACCGCCAACCAGATGCCGAATCGCGGCCAGGACGCGCTGGCATCGGTCTTCAAGCTACCGAAGGACAACGTGCGCCTGATCAGCCGCTTCGTCGGCGGCGGGTTCGGCGGCAAGCTCCAGCCGCAGGCCGACGCGATCCTGGCGGCGCTCGCCTCGAAGAACCTGAACGGCCGGCCGGTGAAGGTCGCGCTCACCCGCCAGCAGGTCTTCACCTCGACGACGCGCCGCTCGGACACCGTGCAGCGGGTGCGCCTGGGCGCCGACCGGGACGGCAAGCTCACGGCGATCGGGCACGAATCCTGGTCCGACACGACGCCCGGCGACAGCTTCTTCGAGACCTCGGCCAACGTCACCCGCTCGCTCTACGCCGCGCCCAACCGCCTGACGGCGCACCGGCTCGCCTCGCTGAACCTGCTGCCCGCCTCCTCGATGCGGGCGCCCGGCGAGGCGGTCGGCATGCTGGCGCTCGAAGGCGCCATGGACGAGCTCGCCGAGGCGCTGAACCTCGACCCGATCGAGTTGCGCATCCGCAACGAGCCGGCCGAGGACCCGGAGAAGAAGGTCCCGTTCTCGACCCGCCAGCTCGTGCCGTGCCTGCGCGAGGGCGCGCGCCTGTTCGGCTGGGACAAGCGCAACCCGAAGCCCGGCTCGGTGCGGGACGGCCAGTGGATGGTCGGCCACGGCGTCGCCTCGGCGGCCCGGCTCAACCCGCTCCAGCCCGCCAAGGCGCGGGTGCGCCTCGATCCCGACGGCACGCTCACCGCCCGGATGGCGATGACCGACATCGGCACCGGCACCTACACGATCCTGAGCCAGATCGCCGCCGAGATGCTGGGCCTGGAGGTCGCGCAGGTGCGGATGGTGCTGGGCGACACCGCCGACCCGATGTCGTCGGGCTCCGGCGGATCGTTCGGCGCCGCCTCGTCGGGCTCGGCGCTGTACATGGCCTGCGAGGCGCTGCGCGGGCAGCTCCTCGCCAAGACCGACCTGAACCCGCAGAACGCGGTCTTCACGGGCGGGCGGATCACCTCGGGCAACCGCTCGGCGGCCCTGCGCGACGTGATCGGGTCGGGGCTCGAGGCCGAGGGCGAGATCAAGCCGGGCGAGAACGAGAAGAAATTCTCGCAATACTCCTACGGCGCGCATTTCGCCGAGGTCGGCGTCGATGCCGATACCGGCGAGATCCGGCTGCGGCGGATGCTCGGCGTGTTCACCGGCGGGCGCATCCTCAACCCCAAGACCGCGCGCTCGCAGGCGATCGGCGGCATGGTGTTCGGCGTCGGCACGGCCCTGATGGAGGCGGTCGAGGTCGATCCGCGCTTCGGCACCTTCGTCAACCACGACCTCGCCGAATACCACGTCCCGGTCCACGCCGACCTGCCGGAGATCGACGCGGTCTTCCTCCCCGAGCTCGACGACAAGACGAACCCGCTGAAGAGCAAGGGGCTGGGCGAGCTCGGCATCTGCGGCGCCGGGGCGGCGGTGGCGAACGCGGTCTACAACGCGACCGGGATCCGGATCCGGGACTACCCGCTGACGCTCGACAAGATCCTCGAGGGGTTCACGGCGAAGGAAACCGGACAGCGGCGGGCCTGACGGCGGCGGGGACGGGGCCTCGGGAGGGGCCGCGCCCCCGATACCGGCGGACGCACCGGCAAACGCGTCGATCGTCGGACCGCCGGGCAGGCCCGGCACGGCGGCCGTGGCGATCACCGGCGCGGCGCCGCTCCGTCCAGTTACGCCGGAATCGGGGGCTAAGGCCCCTCCCCGTGCGTCCGGCCGTGCCCGTCCCGCAGGGCCCGCAGCAGGGCCTCGGCCTCGCCGCTCTGGAGCAGTGGCACCAGGGCCCGGACCCGCTCCGGCGGCAGGTCCCACCAGGCGGTCTCGACGAGCGCCGCCACGATGTCGGGCGGGAAGCGGTGGCGGATCACCCGGGCGGGGTTGCCGGCGACGACGGCGAAGGGCGGCACGTCCCGGGTCACGACCGCGTGGGCCGCCACCACGGCGCCGGGGCCGATCGCGACCCCCGACAGGATCAGGCAGCCTGAGCCGAGCCAGACGTCGGCCCCGATCGTCACGTCGCCCCGGGAGGCGTGGTAGTCCTCCGGCGCGTCGAGGTCCGGCCACAGGCCCTTCATCGCGGCGAACGGATAGGTCGAGACCCAATCGGTGCGGTGGTTGCCCCCTAACAGGATCTCGACCTTGTCGGCGATGGAGCAGTAGGGGCCGATCGTCAGTCGCGCGCCGGATTCCGGGAAGCGAACCTTCGGCCTGCCGTAGGAGTACGGCGCCACCCGGAAGCCGTGCCGGGCCGCGAGCTTGGCCAGATGCAATCGCGTCTCGTTGTGAGGGTTGCGCCCCTGCCGCAGGCGGTGCAGGAAACCCCTCACCCGCGTGCTCGCTTGCGAGTCGCGGGCGGGATGGCAAGCCCGACTTTTCGGGCGATCCGGGGAGAGAGCGCGGTGAGCAGCAACATTTCGGACGATCTGAAGAGCGGCGCGCTGTTCTACCACCGTCATCCGCGGCCCGGGAAGCTGGAGATCCAGCCGACGAAGCCGCTCGGCAACCAGCGCGACCTGGCGCTGGCCTACTCCCCCGGCGTCGCCGCCGCCTGCGAGGCGATCGCCGCCGACCCGGAGGAGGCCGCGAACCTGACCGCGCGCCAGAACCTCGTCGCGGTGGTCTCGAACGGCACCGCGGTGCTGGGCCTCGGCGATATCGGCCCGCTCGCCTCCAAGCCCGTGATGGAGGGCAAGGCGGTCCTGTTCAAGAAGTTCGCCGGCATCGACGTCTTCGACATCGAGCTCAACGAGAAGAACGTCGACAAGCTCGTCGACGTGGTGGCGGCGCTCGAACCCACCTTCGGCGGCATCAACCTCGAGGACATCAAGGCGCCGGAGTGCTTCGAGGTCGAGGAGCGCTGCCGGGCCCGGATGAACATCCCGGTCTTCCACGATGACCAGCACGGCACCGCGATCATCGTGGCGGCGGCCGTCCTCAACGGCCTCGAATTCGCCGGCAAGACGATCTCGGACGTCAAGATCGTCACCTCGGGCGCGGGTGCGGCGGCGCTGGCCTGCCTCAACCAGCTCGTCTCGCTCGGCGCGCGCCGCGAGAACATCTTCGTCACCGACATTGAGGGCGTGGTCTACCGGGGCCGTGAGAAACTCATGGACCGCTGGAAGTCGGTTTACGCCCAGGAGACGCAGGCCCGCACGCTCGCCGAGGTGATCCCGGGCGCCGACGTCTTCCTCGGCCTCTCGGCCGGCGGCGTGCTCAAGCCCGAGATGCTGGAGCGGATGGCCGAGAAGCCGCTGATCATGGCGCTCGCCAACCCCTATCCGGAGATCATGCCGAACCTCGCCGAGGAGAAGCGGCCGGACGCGATGATCTGCACCGGGCGCTCCGACTTCCCGAACCAGGTCAACAACGTCCTGTGCTTCCCCTACATCTTCCGGGGCGCGCTCGACGTCGGGGCGACCACGATCAACGAGGAGATGAAGGCGGCGGCCGTCAAGGCGATCGCCGGGCTCGCCCGCGAGACCCCGTCCGACGTCGTCGCCCGCGCCTATGGCGGCGAGGCGCGGCCCTTCGGCCCCCACTCGCTGATCCCGAGCCCGTTCGACCCGCGCCTGATCCTGCGCATCGCCCCGGCCGTCGCGCAGGCGGCGATGGATTCCGGCGTCGCCAAGCGGCCGCTGCCGGACGTGCAGGCCTATGCCGAGTCCCTCGACCGGTTCGTGCACCGCTCCGGCTTCATCATGAAGCCGGTCTTCACCGCGGCCAAGCAGGATCCCCGCCGGGTTGTCTACGCCGAGGGCGAGGACGAGCGGGTGCTGCGCGCCGTGCAGGCGATCGTCGAGGAGGGGCTGGCCAAGCCCATCCTGATCGGCCGCCCGAACGTGATCGAGACCCGGCTCAAGCGCTTCGGCCTCGCGATCCAGCCCGGCCGCGACTTCGAGCTGATCAACCCCGACGACGATCCGCGCTACCGCACCTACGTCCAGACCTACATCGATCTGGCCGGACGCCGCGGCATCACGCCGGACGGCGCCCGCACGCTGGTGCGCACCAACAACGCGGTGATCGGCGCGCTGGCCGTCCGCCGCGGCGAGGCCGACGCGCTGATCTGCGGCTTGGAGGGCCGCTTCGAGAGCAAGCTGCGGGTGATCCGCGACATCATCGGGCTCGCGCCGGGTGCCCGGGACTTCGCGGCGCTCAGCCTCATCGTCACCTCGAAGGGCGCCTATTTCCTGGCCGACACCCACGTGCGGCCCGATCCGAGCGCCGAGGAGATTGCCGACGTCGCCATCGCCTGCGGCGACACCGCCCGCCGCTTCGGCCTGTCGCCGAAGATCGCGCTGGTCAGCCACGCCGATTTCGGCTCGTTCGACACCGCCTCGTCGCGCAAGATGCGCCAGGCCCTGGCGCTCCTGCGCGAGCGCGCCCCCGACCTCGAGGTCGACGGCGAGATGGCGGCCGACACCGCCCTGTCGCAGGCGATCCGCGACAAGGTGCTGCCGGGCTCGCGCCTCAAGGGCGAGGCCAACGTGCTGATCATGCCGAACCTGGATGCGGCGAACATCGCCTTCCAGTTTTCCAAGACCCTGGCCGACGCCCTGCCGGTGGGCCCGCTGCTCCTCGGCCCGGCCAGGCCCGCCCACATCCTCACCCCCTCGGTGACGGCGCGCGGCATCGTCAACATCACGGCCGCCGCGGTGGTCGAGGCGCAGGGCCAGGAGGTGCTGACGCCCGAGGGCGACAGCGCGGCGGAGGCGGGGACGCCGCTGGTGTCGGCGTAAGTGGACGGGGGCGGCCCGGCGAGGTGATCGTCGGGCCGCCCACCGCGAAAAGCACATTCAAGAATGCCGATGGCCGAGCGATCGGCGACGGCGACCGTGTCCGATGGTCCTTCCATCGCTGTCTGCACTCACGAGGCACCGGGCGAAGGTTCCGGTCTCGCCCCGCATCGGCTTACTCCAGCCCCTCCGCCGCACGGGCTCGGTGAACCGCCGGCCGCGCTCTCACCCGTCGATACCAGGTCCCGCGATGAGCGAGGCTGTCAGAGTGGAGGTCGGTGCGGTAGGTCGGCTCGAGCGACTCCGCCTGCCCCTGTTGCACGAGGTAGGAGAGATAGGCGTCGGCCGCGATGAACGTGTCGCCCGTCAGTGGGAATGCACCGGATCGATGGTCTCGGTCGTTTTGCGTGGATCGGGCGGCCAGCACCATGCGACGCTCCAGGGATCGAGGCCGACCCATGCGCAACATCGGCATTCGATGCGCTTGAGCCGACCGATCTGGCCGCGGCTCCGTCAGTGCTGCCCGGACAGCCGCGAGGTCCGCGTCCAATCCCGAGGCAAACGTCGCGATGGCAGGAGCGTTGCCGCTTCGAGCCTGAATGATCCAGGCGGCGAGGTCGGCTGGCGGCGTCCTGATCATCGGCGACGGTCTTGCCCGTCCCGGCGGCGCGCACGCGTGGGGTGAAGCGTCGAGCCAGACCCGCGACGGCCCGCGCGGTGATCGATGCGGGGGCGCGGCTTCCCGGCGGTGTCGCTGGGAGGCGACGCCGTGGCCCGAACCGCCCTCGCCCTGCGCCGGCCCTGCGGCGCGGCGCACGCTCCCTGCATCTCGCCACGGATATGACCTGGCGAAAACCGGCCCGAATCTTGATTGATCGTCGGACACGACCTCGGACAGGGGGCACACCGATGGACCCGACGACCCTTCTGGCTTTTGCTGCCGCCTTCCTGGTCTTCGCCGCCAGCCCCGGGCCCGACAACATGACCATCGTCGCCCGCACCCTGTCGCATGGGCCCGCCGCCGGCATCGCCTACGGGCTCGGCATGGTGGCGGGCATTCTCGCTTTGCTGGTGCTCGCCGCCGCCGGGCTGGCGGTCGTGGCCCGCGAGATGGGAACGGCGATGACGGTCCTGCGCTATGCCGGCGCCGCCTATCTGGTCTGGACCGGGATCCGGCTCTGGACGGCCGAGCCGGTGCTGCCGACGGAGCGCACGGACGGACGGCGGCCCGGCCTCGCGGCGAGCGTCCTGACAGGCCTCGCCCTCAATCTCGGCAGCCCGAAGATGCCGCTGTTCTACCTCGCCCTGCTGCCGAATGTCGTCGGCACCGTGCTCACGCCGCCCCAGGTCGGGCTCCTGGCGGCGGTGATCGTCGCGGTCGAGGCGCTGGTGATCGGCGCCCACGTCCTCCTCGCCGGCCGGCTGCGGCGCCTGCTCCGCACCCGCGCCGCGGTCCGGCGGGCCAACCGGGCCGCCGGCGGCGTGATGGTCGGGGCCGGCGTGGCGGTGGTCGCGGTGCGCTGACGCCCTGTCCTTTTTCGTCCGCTTCCGGTCCGGGCGCGGCCTTTCGGGACCCGCGGCGGCGCCTATCCTGGCGCCGTCCCACCCGATAAGGATGAGCCCCATGCCGGACACCGCGCTCCTCGTCATCGACGTCCAGGAATCCTTCCGCCACCGTCCCTACTGGGACGAGGCGGACCTCGCCCGCTTCCTCGACCGCCAGCAGGCCCTGATCGACGGCGCCGTGGCGCGAAACGTCCCCGTGGTGCAGATCTTCCATGTCGAGGACGAGGGACCGTTCTCCCTCGCCTCCGGCCATGTCCGCGCCCTCGAACCCTTGCGGATCGCCCCCGACGCGGTGTTCCACAAGCGCCGCCACTCTGCGCTCGTCGGCAGCGGGCTCGACGTCTGGCTGACCCGGACCGGGATCCGCCGGCTGATCGTCAGCGGCATCCGCACCGAGCAATGCTGCGAGACGACGACCCGCCACGCCTCCGACCTCGGCTACGGCGTCGATTACGTCGGGGAGGCGACGCTCACCTTCGCGATGACGGACGCCGCCGGGCGGCGCTGGAGCGCCGACGAGATCCGGGCCCGCACGGAACTGGTGCTGGCCGGGCGCTTCGCCCGCATCGCCACGGTCGAGGAGGCGCTCTCCGGACCGGCGCCCCGCCTCGCCGCGTGAGCGGGCCGGCCGAGATCGCGGTCGTGGTGGTCTGCCCGCCGCGTACCCTGCTACTCGACGTGGCAGGGCCCGTCGAGGTCCTGCGCAAGGCCAACCTGATCCAGGACCGGGTCCGCTTCCGGGTCGATCATGTCGGGCCGTGCTCCGCAGTCACGAGCTCGATCGGGCTTGGGCTCTCGGGGCTCGAGCCCCTGCCCGCGCCGCTGCCGGAGGGCGCGACCGTGGTGCTCGCCGGCACGGCGGAGCTGGTGCTGGGGGATTCCGACCCCCCGGGCGAGGACGAGCGGGCGGCGGAAGACGCGATCGTCGCCTGGCTGCGGGCCGAGGTGAGGCCCGGCCACCGCCTGGTCTCGATCTGCTCCGGCGCGCTGCTGGCAGCCCGGGCCGGGCTCCTCGACGGGCATGACTGCACCACCCACCACGCCGCCTGCGCGGAGCTGGCCGCGCTCGCCCCCGCCGCCAGGGTGCTGGAGGACCGGCTGTTCGTCGAGGACCGCGAGCGGCTGACGAGTGCCGGCATCACCGCCGGCATCGACCTGATGCTCCACCTCGTGGCGCGCCTCGTCGATCCGGCCTGCGCCGCGGCGGTGGCGCGCTACCTCGTGGTCTACCTGCGCCGCGCCGGGCACGACCCGCAGGCCTCGCCCTGGCTCGAGGGCCGCAACCACCTCCACCCGGCGATCCACCGGGTTCAGGATGCGGTGAGCGCCGACCCGGCCCGGGCCTGGAGCCTGGAGACGCTCGCCGACCTCGCCGCCACCAGCCCGCGCCACCTCTCGCGGCTGTTCAACCGCCATGCCGGGATGAGCCTGCCGGCCTACGTCAACGGATTGCGGGTCGCGCTCGCCCGCGATCTCCTGGCCCGGACCCGCCTCGACATGGAGCGCGTCGCCGAGCGGGCGGGCTTCGCCTCGCCGCGCCAGCTCCGCCGCGCCTGGAGCCGGGTCAACGACGGCCCGCCGAGCGCGATCCGGGACGGGTGATATGGGGTCCGGAAGATTGCTTCCGGATCCCATATCACCAGCCGGCGCGGCGCTTGAGCGAAGCCGAAATCCGCATCGCGAAGCAATCGATCGGGTTTCGTATGACCGATCAGGCGAGCAGCGCGTCCCGGTCGAGCCCGAGGGCCGCCGCCACCTCGGTCAGGGCCCGGTGCTCGGAGGGGCTGATGCCCTCGAAATCCGCGACGTCGGCGGCGATGAGGAAGACGCTCTGGCGCTGCTCGGCCGGGCGCTCGGCCAGGGCCTCGATGAAGTGCATGTTCTGCATCCGGCCGGCCCGGGTGCGGGCCCGCCCGATCGCGTCGTACAGCTCTTCCTCCAGCATCAGGCTGTCGTAGCCCTTCTCGAGGACGGGATCGGCCAGCATGCCCTTGAGCGCCGTCTCGAACTCGGCCCCCGCGACCTCGCCGTCGGCCACGATCACGTTGGCGCAGGCCGACACCGCCGCCTTCATCAGCGGCTCGTCGCCCGCATAGGCCGTCACCGTCTGCTTGAACCGGCCGAAGGCCGCCTGGACGAAGCTCATGGGTCTCCCTTTTCCGCGCATGGAACGCGGTCTCCTTACCAAGCGCGAGGGAGGGAGAAAATCGGCAGGCCGCCACACCTCGCCGGCGTCGCGTCACAGCTCCTGGCGCACCTGGGCGTGGGCGAGGAGCGCGAACAGGCCGGTGCCGCCGATCACGTTGCCGACGAGCGCCGGCAGGATCATGCCGCCGAAGACCTCGCCGGGGCCGGCCTCGCCGGCGCAGAGCAGCAGGAAGGCCTCCGCCGCCCCCGCCACCACGTGGGTGAAGTCGCCGAGCACGATCGCGAAGGTGAGGAGGAAGACGATCCAGGCCTCGCCGCCGCTCGACGCCGCCCGCAGCCAGGCCACGGCCGCGATCAGGAAACCGGCCGGGATGCCCCGGAGCAGGAGATCCGACGGCGCCTTGTGCAGCAGGCTCTCGCGCGACACCGCCTGCATGGCGGCGAGCAGGTCCGGGCTCACCACGCCGCCCCAGGTCTCGATCGCCGCCGCCGCGCCGGCGCCGACGAGGTTGCCGAGGAGCACGATTCCCCAGAGCCGCGCCGTGCCGGCGAGCGCCCGTCCGCTCGGCCGGGTGACGAGGGGCAGCACCGTCACGATGGTTTGTTCGGTGAAGAGCTGCATCCGGCCGAGGATCACGATCAGGAAGCCGAGGGGATAGCCGAGCTGCGCCACCAGGGTGCGGCCCCCCATCCCGGCCGGCAGCTTGTGGTACAGCGCCCCTTGCGCGATCACCGAGGCCGTGATGGCGATGCCCGCCGCGACGCTCGACCAGAACAGCGAGCCGGCGGGACGCGCCAGCTCCTCCTGCCCCTGCTTGCGCACCACCTCGTGGACGATCGTGGCGCGGGGCGCCGACCGCTCCTCGATCTCGGCGTGCTCGGCCGCGGCAAGATCCGGAGAATCCCGAACCGGCGAGTCTCGCTCCGCACTGTCCCGCCCGGTCATGCCGTCGCCCCCCGCCCGCGAGGGGCCGCCTTGCCCGACAAGGGCTGGAGCCGGATCGACGCACAACCTCGTCCCGCGTTCCGCGACCGGCCGACCCGTCGGTTGCGAGCCGCGCGGCGCGGGTGCTACCGATCGTCGAAACGGGATCAGCGGGAGGCCGACATGGAGGCAGACGAGCGCCGGACGGGGCGGGCCGTCGCGCACCGGCCCTCCACCGAGCCGACCGTGCAGCCGTCCCGGCCGGCACCCGCGGCTGCCCCCACCCCGACCCGGCTAGGCGCGCGCCTGCAACGGGCCCACGCGATCGCGGATCTGCGCCGGCAGGCCGCCCGGCGGCTGCCGAAGGCGGTGTTCGACTTCATCGACGGCGGCGCCGAGGACGAGCGGACCCTGCGCGACAACGTCGAGGCCTTCGACGACTGGATGCTGATGCCGCGGGTCGGGATCGACGTCGCCACCCGCGACCTGTCGCGCTCGATCCTCGGATACCGCGCGTCCCTGCCGATCATGATGGCGCCGACGGGGCTCGCCGGCTTCTTCTGGCCCGACGGCGAGGTCGCGGGCGCGCAAGCCGCCGCGCGGGCCGGCATCCCCTACTGCCTCTCGACCAACTCCGTCGGCTCGATCGAGCACGTCGCGGAGGGCGCCCCGGAGGGCGAGCGCTGGTTCCAGCTCTACTTCCTGCGCGACCGGGAGTGGATGCAGGCGCTCCTGCGCCGCGCGGCCGCCGCGCGCTACCGGGTGCTGTGCCTCACCGTCGACCTCGCGGTGCAGGGCCGGCGCGAGCGCGACCTGCGCAACGCCTTCACCATGCCGCTGAAACCGCGCCTCTCCACCGCCCTCGACCTCGCCCGGAGACCGGGCTGGCTCGCCGGGGCCGCCCGCTCGCGGCTCGGCTTCGGCAATTTCCAGGCCGGGGGCTTCCAGGCCGGCGGCGCCGCGGCGGGCCACGGCTTCACCAGCGTCGCCCAGCACGTCGCCTCGCTGTTCGACCCCTCCGCCAGCTGGGACGACATCGCGCGCATCCGCGACGCGTGGCGCGGCCCGATGGCGCTCAAGGGCCTGCTGCATCCGGCCGACGCCGCGCGGGCGGTGGCGCTCGGGATCGAGGCGGTGATCGTCTCCAACCACGGCGGCCGCCAGCTCGACGACGTGCCGGCGGCGATCCACGCCCTGCCGGGCGTCGCCGAGGCGGTGGCGGGCCGGGCCGAGGTGATCCTCGACGGCGGCGTGCGCCGGGGCACCGACGTGATCAAGGCGCTGGCGCTCGGCGCCACCGCGTGCAGCCTGGGCCGTCCGTTCCTCTGGGGCCTCTCGGCCGGCGGCACCGCGGGCGTCTCCCGGGCGATCGAGATCGTCCGGGGCGAGCTCGACAACGCGATGACCCTGCTCGGGACGCCGACGCTCGAGGCGATCACGCGGGACCACCTGCGGCCGCGGCGGGGCGGGTGGTGAGGCCGGCAAGACGGCCCCGGCAAGACGGCCCCCGGCGACCGGGCTGCCGCTCGTCCCGTTTCCGGGTTGGCGCCGAAGGGCGAGCCCTGCCTCGTCGGCATCGCGCAGCCTGGCACGGGCGACGCGGCGTTGCAGGGATGGCGACGAAGGGCAGCCGGCATCCCCGAGGGTCTGCCGGGCTTGGCCGAGAAAAGGGCGTTCGCCCCTGCAGCGGCGAGGCGCGGCCTCGTCCGAAATCCGGCCGATTGCGCCGCAATGCGGATCTCGGCTTCGCTCAAGCGCCGCGCCGGCCGACGATGCGAAGTCCGGAAGCAATCTGCCGGACGTCGCATCAGCTCACCCGGTCGAGCCCCTCCCCGGTCGCGGACACGACCTGGTTGCGACCGCCCGCCTTGGCCGCGTAGAGCGCCCCGTCGGCGCGGGCGAGCAGGCTCTCGAGGGTGTCGCCCTCGTTCCAGGCGGCGAGGCCGAGGCTGCAGGTGACCGGGATCGGGCCGCGCCGCCCCGGCACCCGCAGGCGGGCGCAGGCCGCCCGGATCCGCTCGGCCACCACCCCGGCGCCGCCGAGACCGTGGCCGGGCATCAGGACGGCGAATTCCTCGCCGCCGATCCGGCCGGCGAGCGCCCCGGTCTCCTTGAGCACGTCGGCGACGGCGCGGATCACCCGGTCGCCGCCGTCGTGCCCGTGCCGGTCGTTGATCGCCTTGAAGCGGTCGATGTCGATCATCAGGGCGGTGAGGGGCTCGGTCGGCCCGCCCACCGCGAGGCAGGCCTTGGCCCGGCGCATGAAGCCGCCGCGGCCGAGGAGCTGGGTCAGCGAATCGATGTCGGCGTCGCGGATCAGCCGGCGCTGCAGGGTCAGGCTGCGCTCGACCACCCGCAGGCGCGCGTGCAGCTCCGCCGCCTCCGGGGGCTTGGCGATGAAGTCGTCGGCGCCGCTGTCGAGAACCTCTCCGAGGCGCCGTCCGGCCCGGTCCGCCGACATCGCGATCACCGCGAGCGGACGCGTGGTGCCGGCGAGGGCGCGCAGCGACCAGCACAGTTCGAGCCCGCAGAGGGGCGCGACCTCGAGGCTGGTGATCACGCAGGCCACGTCCTCCTGGGCCGCGACATGGGCGAGCGCCTGGGCGGAATCGGAGAACGGATCGACCGCGTGCCCGGCATCCGCGACGAGTCGGGCGACGATTTTGCGGAGGGTCAGGCCGGGTTCGACGAGGACGATACGCATCGGGCCCCGCAGGGTGGATCCGGCCGCGCTGGCGCCCGGCCGCTGGACGGCAATCTCCGCCCGGCATGCATCAAAGGCGATAAAGACGAGTTAATTGCCGATCTGCCCGGCAGGTAGACAATGGCGTCATACCATGCCGAACGCGCTACATCGGGTTAGGCCGGTTTCCGGCTGCGGCTAAACCTGCCTCCACCATACAGCATATCCGTCGGCAGCGGCCGGGCGGGATCCGGCGGGGGAGAGGCCCAGCGGCGCGCGGGCCCGCGACGCTGGATTTCGCCGGCCAGATAGGGCATCGGGCGCAGCAACCCCCCTTTCGTGACACGGCGCCCCATGACCGAGACCACCCCGCTCCCGCAGGCCGCGCGCGCCAAGCTCGTCCTCGCCTCGGCCTCGCCCCGGCGCCTCGCGCTCCTGCAGCAGGCCGGGCTCGAGCCCGACGCCCTGCTGCCGGCCGATCTCGACGAGGCACCGCTCAAGGGCGAGAAGCCCCGCGACCTGGTGCGGCGGCTCGCCCGGTCCAAGCTCGACGTGGCCGCGGCCGCGGCGCGCGCCACGGGGGAGCTCGGCGAGAGCTACGTGGTGGCGGCCGACACGGTGGTGGCGGTGGGCCGGCGCATCCTGCCGAAGACCGAGGTGACCGACGAGGCCGCGGAGTGCCTGCGGATGCTGTCGGGCCGCGCCCACAGGGTCTATACCGCGGTCTGCGTCGTCGGCCCGAAGGACCGGCCGCGGGAGCGCCTGGTCGAGACCCGGGTGCGGTTCAAGCGCCTGTCCTCCCGCGAGGTCGACGCCTATCTCGCCAGCGGCGAGTGGCGCGGCAAGGCCGGCGGCTACGCGATCCAGGGGCTGGCCGGCTCCTTCGTGGTCAAGCTCGTCGGCTCCTACAGCGCCGTGGTCGGCCTCCCGCTCTACGAGACGGTCGGCCTGCTCGAGGGCGAGGGCTACCCGGTCCGCGGCGCCTGGCGGGACGTGGGCTGAGATCCGGCACGAGCGGCAGGACAGGAGGCGCAACGATGACGACGCCCGACGACGACGCGCCGAAACCGGCCTGCCCGATCTGCGGCAAGCCGGTCGTGCCGACCCACAAGCCGTTCTGCTCGAAGCGCTGCGCCGACGTCGACCTGCAGCGCTGGCTCGGCGGCCACTACGCGATCCCGGGCCGCGAGGACGACGCCCTCGGCCGGGACGACGGCTCGCACGAGGAGTGAGGGATATCGCGGAGGGGATACTGCGGGAGAGCAGGGAACGGCCGGGGGCCTCCCCGGTTGACGGCGGCCTGTCACCCCCTCCCGCGAGGCCCTCCCGCCCATGTCCTCCGATTTCCCGAACCCGCTCACCAAGCATCCCCGCCCCCCCTTCGAGGCCCAGCCGCAGGGCTTTCCCGGCCTGACCGGGCGGATGAAGCCGGAACCCGACCACGGCGAGACGAGCTACCGGGGCGCCGGCAAGCTCACCGACAAGGCGGCGCTGATCACCGGGGGCGATTCCGGCATCGGCCGGGCGGTCGCCATCGCGTATGCCCGCGAGGGCGCCGACGTGGCGATCTCCTACCTGCCCTCCGAGCAGGGCGATGCCGAGGCCGTGGCGCAGTGGGTCGAGAAGGCGGGGCGCCGCGCCCTGCTGCTGCCGGGCGACCTCAAGGACCGCGCCTACGCCCGCGAGATCGTGGCCCGCACCGCCGAGACCTTCGGCCGCCTCGACGTGGTGGTGAACAACGGCGCCTTCCAGCAGCCGAACCAGGACCTCGCCTCGATCGACGAGGACGTGTTCGAGGAGCATTTCCGCACCAACGTCTTCGGGGCCTTCTCGGTCACCAAGGCGGCGATGGCGCACCTGAAGCCCGGCGCCTCGGTGATCTTCACCTCGTCGGTGAACTCCAAGCACCCGATGCCCTCGCTGCTGGCCTACAGCGCCACCAAGGGCGCGCTCAGCAACCTGGTGCTGAGCCTGTCCCAGCTCCTGGCCGAGAAGGGCGTGCGGGTGAACGGCGTGCTGCCGGGCCCGATCTGGACCCCGTTCATCCCGTCCGGGATGGAGCAGGATTCCGTCAAGTCGTTCGGCAGCCAGGTCCCGTTCGGCCGCCCGGGCCAGCCGGCGGAACTCGCCTCCGCCTACGTCATGCTGGCCTCCGACGAGAGCAGCTACACCTCCGGGGCGCTGGTGACGGTGGCGGGGGCGATGCCGGTGCTGTGAGCCGGTGATCCGGGCGGATCGGCCGGCTCACCCCGCCCGGTCCGCCGTGTCGATGGTGATCCCGCCCCCGACCACGCGGGAGACGCAGGTGCAGAGCTGGGCGTCGGTCGCCTTCTGGGCATCGCTGAAGAAGACGTCGCGGTGGTCCACCGTGCCGTCGGCCTCCAGGATTTTCACCGTGCACAGGCCGCACTCGCCGCGCCGGCAATCGGAGATCATGCCGACGCCGGCCGCCTCCAGCGCCTCGAGCATCGTCTGGCCGCGGGCGACCACGATCTCCTTCGACAGGCGCGGGATGCGCACCGTGAACGGCTCGGCGGCGTGGCGCCCGCCGGTGCCGAAGGTCTCGAAGCGCAGGGATTGCGCCGGCCGCCCCGACACCGTCCAGGCCGCGCGCGCCGCCTCCATCATCCCGAGCGGGCCGCAGAGATAGGCCTCGCCGCCCGGCGCCAGGGCGGCGATGGCGGCGGGGAGGTCGATCCGCCCGCCCTCGGCGTCGACGGCGGTCTCCAGCCGGTCGCCGATCCGGGCGCGCAAGTCGTCGGCGAGCGCCAGGTCCTGCCGGGTCCGGGCCGCGTAGAGCAGGCGGAAGGGCGCGCCGGTCCGGTGCAGCGCCAGCGCCATGGCGTGGAGCGGCGTGATGCCGATGCCCCCGGCGACGAGCAGGTAGCCGGGCCGGCCGTGGGTGAGGGCGAAGTGGTTGCGGGGCCCCGAGATGCCGAGCCGGGCGCCGGGTGCGAGCCCGTGCATGTAGGCCGAGCCGCCGCGGCTGTCGGGCAGCCGCTTCACGGCGATGCGGTAGACCCCGTCCGCCCCGGAATCGAGCAGCGAGTAGGAGCGGGTGTCCGGCCGCTCGCCGATCATCACCGCCACCCCGAGATGGCTGCCGGGCGCGGCCGGCACGATGGCGCCCGCGGGCTCGATCTCGAGGAGCCGGATGTCGGGCGTCAGCGCCCGGGTGGCGCGCAGGCGCGCGGGGCGCCAGTCGGTCGGAGCGGCCGCGGTCGGAGCGGCCTTCGTCGACATGTCGGCCTACTCCGCCGCCATGCCGACCGAGGCCGTGTCCCTGCCAGGATCCTTGACCGGCCCCCTGCCCTCGGCGGCCATCATCCCGTCGATCAGGCGGTGCGCCCACAGGGAACCGGCGTCGATGTTGAGGTTGTAGAACGGCTGGCGCGGCTGGCGGTCGATCGCCCGCTGCTGGGCCTCCAGCACGTCGTGGTCCTGGTCGTAGACGCCCTTGCCGTCGTTGACGTGGGCGAGCGTGAGGCGCTTCGTCAGCTCCTCGTCGTCGGTGCGGAAGCTGCGCACGAAGTTCCAGAAATAGTGGCAGCTCGTCGCGGTCTCCGGCGTGATCGCCGCGAGGAAGAAGCCGTTGACGCCCTGGGACCGGTCGCCCCGGCGCGCGCCGGTGCCGGCGAGGGCCACGCCGACATCGCCCGCGACCACGCTCGGCGCCTCGAAGCGGATGATCTGCCAGCGGTCGACATGGCCGGGCCGCCCGAGGTTGCGCGCCCAGAACGGCGGCGGCTCGATGCCCTCCATCCAGCGCTCCACGGTGACGCAGGTCTCGGTATGCGTCACCTCGAACGGGCTGCGGGTGATCGCGTCGTCGCCGATGCTGCCGGCATGGACGTAGGTCTCGTGGGTCAGGTCCATCAGGTTGTCGATGACCAGCCGGTAATTGCACTTCAGCCCGTAGAAGGTGCCGCCCTCGCCGACCCAGGGCGCGTCGCTGTTCCAGTGGAAATCCGGCACGAGGTCGGGATCGGCGAGCGCCGGATCGCCCATCCAGAGCCAGACCAAGCGGTAGCGCTCCACCGCCGGGAAGGCGCGCACGCACGCGGACGGGTTGATGGTCTCCTGCGCCGGCATGTGGGTGCAGCGGCCGGCGGCATCGAAGACGAGGCCGTGATAGCCGCACATCACCTGGTCGCCCTTGAGGTGGCCGAGCGACAGCGGCATCAGCCGGTGCCAGCACGCATCCTCGAGCGCCGCCACGCCGCCGTCGGTGCGGCGGTAGAGCACCACGTCCTTGTCGCAGATCCGACGCGGCGTGAGCGCCCGGCCGATCTCGTGGTCCCAGGCCGCGGCGTACCAGGCGTTCAGGGGGAAGCCCTTGGGATCCGTCATCGCTCTCTCCCTCGTCGTGCCGGCCCCGCGGGTCTGTCGCCGCGCTGAAGGTCTGGTCGTGCGGCGGCCGGCTTGGCCGTATCGGGTCGCCGGGCGGAGTCGTTCCCGTCTCGCGCCAGCGAACCGGCCGATGCTGCACCGCACACAAGTTTCGCGTGTTAGATCAGCAACTTGGAACTGATCCGGTTCGATGCTCGGACGCTAGCCGCCCGGGCGGGGCTCGGCCATGGACGGGCGCCGGAATTTCTTGGACGGATCTGGCGCGAGCCCATAGCGTCAGAGGGCTTTCGGGCGAAGAACGGACGCGGGCTTTCCCCTCTCCCCGCGGGCGGGGAGAGGGGCGTGTCGACGTTCGGGAGACACGGCAAGCGGAGGCGCGGCCGGAGCGAGGGTGAGGGGGTATCTCCGGATGAGACTCCGCCGGCACCACCCCCTCACCCTCGGCTATCGCCTCGCTGCGTCCCCTGAAGGAGGACACAGCCTTCTCCCCGCCCCGCGGGGAGAGGAGATGCCCGTGACTTTCCTTTTCCGATGCGGCTCTGCCATGGGTGGGAGGAGACGGCGATGCAGAGGCGGCTGGAACGGCCGATCCCGGTCTTTCGACTCTACGGCGAGGTTGCCGGGGCCACGGTGCCGGGCTTCGTCCATGCCGAGCGGATCGGTACCAGCGCGGCCCTGCACGATTGGGAGATCGCGCCCCACCGCCACGGCGCCCTGGCGCAGGGACTGGTGATCACGAAGGGCCACGGCGCGGTGTCGTTGGATGCGAGCCGCGAGGACTTCTGCGCGCCCTGGCTGGTCTGGGTGCCGTCCGGCGTCGTCCACGCCTTCTCGTTCCGGCCCGGCACCGACGGGGTGGTGCTGTCGCTCGCCGACGACTTCCTCGCCGCCGTGCTCGATCCCGATCCGGACGCGGCCCGCCTGCGCGCCACGGCCGAGGCGACGTTCAGCGGCCGGCCCGGCTCGCCGGAAGAGATCGACCTCGACCTCGCGGGCCTCGTGCAGACGCTCGCCCGCGAGGCCGCCGGCGCCCTGCCGGGGGCGGCGAGCGCGGTGGCGGCCCTGGTCAAGCTCCTCGTCGTCGGGGTCCTGCGCACCCGCGCCACCCGGGCGATCACCGAACCGGCGGCGCTGGCGCGGGCCGACCTGCACCGCCGCTTCCGGCGCCTCGTCGAGGCGCACCTGCGCGAGAACTGGCCGATCGCCCGGTTCGCCGCCGCGCTCGGGGTGAGCCCCGACCGGCTCCACGCCGCCTGCACCGAGGCGGTGCGCCGCGCACCGCAGGGCATCCTGCACGACCGGCTGATGCTCGAGGCCAAGCGCAGCCTGATCTACACGACGCTGCCGGTCTCGAAGATCGCCTTCGACCTCGGCTTCAACGATCCGGCGTATTTCTCGCGGTTCTTCGCGGCGCGGGCGGGCGTGAGCCCGGCGGCGTTCCGGCGGGAGAGCCGGGGCGCGGATACGTGACGGCATCGGGGGCGCAGAAGCGTCACCGCAGGAAACCGCCGAATTTTTGGGAAGAAAAGGTGGCTCCCCGAGTAGGACTCGAACCTACGACAAGGCGATTAACAGTCGCCTGCTCTACCAACTGAGCTATCGGGGAATGCCGGCCGGCGCTCGCGTTCGGCGCCGACGGGGGCTTCTTAGCCAGTTCACTCGGGCCGCGCAACCCCGATCTCGCGCGTCAGCGCGGCGGGCAGGCCGAGGCGAACGGACCGACCGTCAGGTCGCCCTGCTGGGGGGTATTGAGCACGAACGGCTCGGTGCCGCCCTGGCCGAAGCCCATCAGGCCGAGATCGTAGTAGCAGCGGTCGAGGACGGCCGTGAACGTGTAGCTGTCCTGCGCCACCGGGGGGCCGACCGGGACGAGGCGCCCGCGCGGGCCGCGTGCGGCGCAATGGGCCGCGATGTCGACCCGGCCCGGGGCGAGCATGCGGATCGCCCGCGAGGAGTGCGGCGGGATGCCGACGCTCGGGCCGCCGTTGCGGCTCGCCACCGCGAAGTAGGGCGAACGGTTGACGACGCGCCGGAGGCAGCCGGCCTCCGCCGCGCTGATGCCGCCGGCGAGCAACGCCGCCGCCGCCGACCACAGATAGAGCCGCTTCACGCCCGGCCGCATGGCTGACCTCTCCTCGAACCCGTCCCGCGCACCGCCCGCGCGACGGGACACCACCTGAACAACACCTAACGCGCCGCCCGGCTCCGGCCAGGCTTGCCGGGCAGGAGCCCGCCGGACGCCGGGAACCGGGCAGGCCCTGCCCCGGGGAGGACCGTACCCCCGGAATGGACCCTGCCGCGGAACGGAACGGCAGAGCTTGGCGTTGAGTTCCGGTCCTGATGTGGCAGCGGCCCGTACGCTGCCGTCCCGCCTGTCGAGCCGCCCGCCCCCTGGCCCTCCCGCCCCGGAGCCCCGATGCGCCTACGTTCCCTGTTGCTGGCCCTCGTCCTGCTCGCCGGTTTCGGCGGTCTCGCCGGCGCCTCGCCGCTGATGCCGAGCGCCGCCGTGACCACCGCCCTCGACCAGCCCTCCACGGTCGAGACCGTGCGCTGGCGGCGCCACCGGCACTGGCACCGTCGGCACTGGCATCGCCGCCATTGGCATCACCGCCGCCACTACCGCCGTCACTGGCATCACCGGCGCCACTGGCACCATCGCCGCCATTACGCCCGGGCCCATTACCGCCGCCATCGGCACGTCTCGCGCCGGCATGTCGGCCGGCTGCATTTCAGCCGCCCGGCCGCCCGCCCGATGCGCTGGATCGAACCCCGCCGCGACGGACGCTGAGCCTTGAGCGAGCGGCCGCCCGAACCCGGTCCCAAGGGACGCCCCCGCGACTGGCTCGATCTCGGCGGCCCGGCCCGGCCGGCGGCCGACCCGTCGGGCGCCCCCGAGGGCGCGTCCCGGGAATCCACCGGGGGAGCTCCCGAGGGAGCCACCACCCAGGGAGCTCCCGCCATGGGTCGGTTCGCGGGGTTCTCCCGCGCCGCCGCCGGAATCGGGGCCCGGATCGGGCCGGCCGCGCGCACGGGGTTCGCCCGGGCGCGGGCGGGCGCCACCCGCCTCGCCGGACATCCCGCCACCCGCCGCGCGGCCGCCGCC
>NZ_JACWCT010000039.1 GCF_016613415.1 Methylobacterium ajmalii
AGCCGCCTCACGCTGTTTCCTGCCTGTGGCCTGGGCGTCTATCAACCCCAAACGACGAAGCGGGCTTCGAGCCCGCCTCTCGTCCATCAACCCCGAATGACGAATGACCAGAAGTTCATCGAGGACGGCCACCACGGCGGCAAGGGCTCCGACGCCCACAAGGCCGCGGTGACCGGCGACACCGTCGGCGATCCCTACAAGGACACCGCCGGCCCCGCGGTGAACCCGGCGATCAAGATCACCAACATCATCGCCCTGCTGCTTCTGGCGATCCTGGCGCATCACTGAGGCGTCGGCTCGATTAAGGCCCCATGTCGAGGTTCGGCCCTCGGCATCGGATCACGGACGATACGTCCCGGGCCGCCTTCTTCCGACGGCGGCCCGGAATCATTCCAGCGGTCTTCACCCTCCGATCCGGAGCCCTGCCCCGGACATGGGAATACCCGCTACTCCTAAGCCGCCTTCCCGCCCCGGGTCGCCACCAGGGCGCCGGCGACGATGAGCCCGCAGGCGAGCGCCAGCGCCCAGGTCGCCGGGGCGTAGCCGGCGGCGACGAGGATCAGGGTGGAGAGGACCGGGGCGGCGTAGGAGCCGACGCCGAGGAGGCGGATGTCGCCGCGCTTCACGCCGATGTCCCAGAGGTAGAACGCCGCCCCGACCGGCCCGAGGCCCAGCGCCGCGACCGCGGCCCATTGCGCCGGCCCGTCCGGCCACACCGTGCGCTCGACGGCGAGGTGGCAGGCGAGGCTCAAGGCCGCGGTGGCGAGGCAGAAGCCCGCCACTGCGTCGGTCGGCACCGCGCCGACCCGGCGCGACAGCACCGAGTAGCCCGACCACAGGAAGGCGCAGGCGAGCGCCGCGAGGTAGCCCGGCAGGGCGGCGGCCTCGAAGGTGAGCGAGCCGCGGCCGAGAAACAGTGCCACGACGCCGGCGAGCCCGAGGAGCGCGCCGGCGAGGTGGGCCGCGCGCAGGCCGCCCTCCCCCGGCAGGAGCGCGGAGAACAGCACGATCAGGAGCGGCCAGAGATAGCTGATCAGCCCGGCCTCCGCCGGCGGCGCGAGGCGGAGCGCCGCGAAGTAGAGCGCGTGGTACCCGAACAGCCCGGCGATCCCGAGCGCCCAGACCGCGGGCGGCTGGCGCAGGGACGCGAGCCCGGACGGCCGCACGATCCAGCTGGCGCAGCCGAGGAGGCCGCCGACCAGGAAGGTCATCGCGGCGAGCTGGAACGGCGGCACCGCGCCGGAGGCCGCGGTGAAGAGCGCGAGCAGCGACCAGAGCAGGATGGCGCCGGAGCCGACCAGGGTGGCGGAGCGGATCGTCATGGGAGTCGCCGTGGGGATCGTCATGCCGCAGGGGAAGACCCGAGAGAGGCCTATCACGCCGGGCCCGCCGGTCGACCGGAAAATACCGGGCCCGCCGGTCCGTCGAGAGATTCCAGGCCTGCCCGCTTGTCGGGAAATCGGGTAGGACGGCCCTCCCCGCGGAGGGACCGTGCCCTGATCGAACTCGCCCCCGGCCTGATCCACGTCCCGGGCTACCTCGACGCCGAGGCGCAGGCCGCGCTCGCCGCGGATCTGGCGGAGATCCTGCGCGAGGCGCCGGCCTTCACGCCGACGATGCCGCGCACGGGAAAACCGTTCTCGGTCCGGATGACGAATTGCGGCCCCCTGGGATGGGTCTCCGACCGGGCGGGCTACCGCTACCAGGCGAGCCACCCGGAGACCGGCCGGCCCTGGCCGGCGATGCCGGCGGCGGTGCTGCGGGCCTGGGCGGCGCTCGCCGGCTGCCCGGCCGAGCCCGAGGCCTGCCTCGTCAACCTCTACGCCCCCGGGACCCGGATGGGGCTGCACCAGGACCGGGACGAGAAGGAGTTCTCGGCCCCCGTCCTATCCCTGTCCCTCGGCGCGACCGCCCTGTTCCGCTACGGCGGCACCGCGCGCACCGACCCGACCCGCTCGGTGCGCCTCGTCCCCGGTGACGCGATGGTGATCGGCGGGCCCTCGCGCCTGATCTTCCACGGCGTCGACCGCATCCTGGCCCAGAGCGCGGACCTCCTCTCCCCGGCGCCCGGGCCGGTCCTGCCCGCTTCGGTGCCGGCGGGTGGGCGGCTCAACCTGACCTTGCGGCGCGTCTCGGCGATCCGCCGCGCTTGACAGACCGGCGCGCTCGGCAGAGGCATCCACGTCCCGCGCGCGGCCCGCTCCCCGGGCCGCGACGCGCCCTTCTTCCGAGCACCGCCCGCTCCCGGACGGTCTCCCCGCGAACCCAGAGACGAGTCTGATGTCGACGAGTCCCCTGTCGCTGCGCAGCCTGGCGCTCCTCACCGGCCTGATCGGCCTGCCGGCCGGGGCCCTGGCGGCCGATCCGGTCTACCCGCCGGGCTCGCGCTTCGGCTTCGAGCCGGCCAAGGAGATGGTGGTGTCGCGCCGCTTCACCGGCTTCGAGCGGCAGAACGGCGGCGCCACGGTCTCGGTCGTCGAGCTGCCGGCCCAGGCCTACAAGGATCTCGCCACCAACTTCACCGACGAGAACCTGAAGACCCAGGGCCTCGTGGTGAAGACCCGCGAGACGCTCAAGCTCGCCGACGGGCGCGAGGGCATGCTGTTCACCGGCGAGCAGCCGGTCGAGCAGCCCGCCGGCGCGCCGGCCCTGCACAAGTGGGTCTTCCTCGTCTCTGACCCGACCGTGACCGGCATCGTCATCGGCCAGACCCTGCCGGGCGCCGAGAGCGACGAGGCGATGCGGGCGATGCTGACGAGCGTGCGGGTGCGCCCGGCCCTCACCATCGACCAGCAGGTCGCGGCCCTGCCGTTCCGGGTCACCCAGAACGCGGGCTTCCGGCCCGTGCGGGTGCTCGGCGGCAACTCGGTGCTCTACACCGACGGGCCGAAGGACCAGATGACGAACCTCGAACAGCCGATCCTGGTGCTGGCCGAGGCGGTGCAGCCGGCCCCGTCCGCCGACCAGCGCGACGCCTTCGCCAAGGCGGCGCTGTACTCGAACCAGACGATGAAGGACTTCGCGATCGAGCGGTCGCAGAGCTTCCGGCAGAACGGCGCCGACTGGCACGAGATCGTGGCCCGGGCCGTCGACATCCCGTCCGGCACGCCGGTGGTGGTCTCCCAGACGATCCGCTTCCAGCCCGACGGCTACTTCCGCGCCGTCGGCGTCGTGCGCGCCCAGGATCGCGAGGCGATGCTGCCGCGCTTCCGCAAGGTGGTGGACGCGATCGCGTTCTGAGCGAAGCCCGGGGGCATCGTACCCCCCGGGGGCGAGGCCGGGCGTTCCCGCCCCCGTCACGCCGCGCGGGCGGGGGCGCTGCGCACCGGCGCGTCGCCGGCGACGAAGTAGGGCGCGTCGCTGCGCGGCAGCGGCGCGCGGCCGCGGATGCGGTCGGCGATCTTCTCGGCCATCATGATCGTCGGCGCGTTGAGGTTGCCGGTGACGATCAGCGGCATGATCGAGGCGTCGACGACCCGCAGGCCCTCGAGGCCGTGGACCCGGCCCTCCCCGTCCACCACCGCCATCGCGTCCTCGCCCATCTTGCACGAGCAGGAGGGGTGATAGGCGGTCTCGGCGTGCTCGCGCACGAAGGCGTCGAGCTCGGCATCGGTCCGTCGCGCCGGGCCGGGGCTGATCTCGCGGCCGCGATAGGGATCGAGCGCCGGCTGGGCCACGATCTCCCGGGTGATGCGGATCGCGTCGCGGAACTCGCGCCAGTCCTGCTCCGTCGCCATGTAGTTGAACAGGATGCTCGGATGCTCCCGCGGGTCGCGGGATGTCAGGCGGATCCTGCCGCGGCTCGGCGAGCGCATCGAGCCGACATGGGCCTGGAAGCCGTGCGCCTTGATCGGGTTGCTGCCGTTGTAGCTGATCGCCAGCGGCAGGAAGTGGTACTGCAGGTTGGGCCAGGCGAAGTCCGGGCTCGAGCGGATGAAGCCGCCGGCCTCGAACTGGTTGCTGGCGCCGATCCCGGTGCCGAGAAACAGCCACTGCGCGCCGATGGCCGGCTGGTTCCAGGGCCGCAGGGCCGGCGCCAGGGAGACCGGCTTCGTGCACTCGTACTGAACGTAGATCTCGAGGTGGTCCTGGAGGTTCTCGCCGACGCCCGGCAGGTCGAGCACCACCGGCACGTCGAGGCCGCGCAGGAGGTCCGCCGGGCCGACGCCGGAGCGCTGGAGGAGCTGGGGCGAGGCGATGGCGCCGGAGCAGACCAGCACCTCGCGGCGCGCCCGTGCCGCGGCGGCACGCCCGCCCTGAAGGTAGGCGACGCCGCTCGCGCGCCGGCCCTCGAACAGGACCCG
The DNA here is from genome assembly GCF_016613415.1 of Methylobacterium ajmalii. Taxonomy (GTDB): domain Bacteria; phylum Pseudomonadota; class Alphaproteobacteria; order Rhizobiales; family Beijerinckiaceae; genus Methylobacterium; species Methylobacterium ajmalii. The sequence goes on from NZ_JACWCT010000039.1 coordinate 4,305, forward strand.
GTCGGTGAGCGCCCCGGTGACGATGGTCAGGTTCGTGCGGGCGCGTGCCTGGTCGAGGTAGCCCCGTGCGGTGCTGGAGCGGCGGCCCTTCGGGGTCACGCTCCGGTCCATCGGCCCGAACCCCTCCTGCTGGTAGCCGTTGAGGTCGGGGGTGCGCGGGAAGCCGGCCTGGACCCCGGCCTCCACCATGGCGGCAAAGAGCGGGTTGGCGCCGGGCTTCGCCGTCGTCACGCTCAAGGGGCCGTCGCCGCCGTGATAGGGGTCGGGCCCGGCGTCGCGGCTCTCGGCCTTGCGGAAATACGGCAGGCACTGGTCGTAGGACCAGCCCGACAGGCCCGGCAGCTGGGCCCAGCCGTCGTAGTCGAGGGCGTTGCCGCGGATGTAGCACATGCCGTTGATGAGCGAGGAGCCGCCGAGCCCCTTGCCGCGGCCGCATTCCATCCGCCGCCCGTTCATGTGGGGCTCGGGATCGGTGAGGTAGGCCCAGTTGTAGCGCCGGCCCTGGAGCGGATAGGCCAGCGCCGCCGGCATCTGGGTGCGGAAGTCGAGGCGGTAATCCGGGCCGCCGGCCTCCAGCAGCAGCACCGTCGTGTCCCGGTCCTCGGTGAGCCGCGTGGCGAGCACGTTGCCGGCGGAACCGGCGCCGACGATGATGAAGTCGTACTCGGGTGCGTCTGTCTGCGGCATGATCTCGGATCCGGTCTCGGGGGACGGGCGGCGCGGGCCGGTCGCGGGGACCGGGACGCCGCCGCGGGTCGGTGGCGGTTCCTGCGTCAGAACACGGGGGCGAAGTCGCCGAGCTCGATCTGGATCGACTTCGTGCGGGTGAAGCGTTCGAGCGATTCGATTCCGTTCTCGCGGCCGAGGCCCGACTGCTTGTTGCCGCCCACCGGCATCTCGGGAGGCGATTCGCCCCAGGTGTTGATCCAGCAGATGCCGGCCTCGAGGCCGTGGACGATCCGGTGGGCGCGCGCGAGATCGCGGGTGACGACGCCGGCGGCGAGGCCGTACGAGGTGGCGTTGGCCCGGGCCAGCACCTCGGCCTCGGTCTCGTAGTCGAGCAGGCACATCACCGGCCCGAAGATCTCCTCGCGCACGATCTCCATGTCGTCGCGGGACTTGGCGAAAACCGTCGGCGCCACGTAGGCGCCGGCCGCGAGAGCCCCCTCCGGCGCGTGGCCGCCGACGAGGAGGCGGGCGCCCTGCTCGACGCCCGAGCGGATGAAGCCCATCACCTTGTCGCGGTGGGCATGGCTCGCCAGCGGCCCGAAATTCGTCGCCTCGTCGAGGGGATCGCCCATGCGGATGCGCGTCACGCGCTCCAGCACCCGCGCGGTGAACGGCTCCATCAGGTGCCCGGGCACGAAGACCCGGGTGCCGTTCGTGCAGACCTGGCCCGAGCTGAAGAAGTTCGCCGCCACCGCGATGTCGGCGGCGCGGTCGAGGTCGGCATCGTCGAGGACGACGAGCGGCGACTTGCCGCCGAGCTCCAGCGTCACGTCCTTGAGGGTCGAGCGGGCGGTGCCCGCCATCACCTTGGCCCCGGTGGCGGTGCCGCCGGTGAACGACACCTTGGCGATCGCCGGATGCTCGGTGAGCCAGGTCCCGATCTCGGCGCCGAGCCCCGGCAGGACGCTGAACACGCCCGCCGGCAGGCCGGCCTCGGCGTAGATTCCGGCGAGCGCGAAGGCGGTGAGCGAGGTGACCTCGCTCGGCTTGAACAGCATCGCGTTGCCGGCGGCGAGCGCCGGGGCCGACTTCCACAGCGCGATCTGGATCGGGTAGTTCCAGGCGCCGATGCCGGCGACGAGGCCGAGCGGCTCGCGGCGCGTATAGGCGAAGGAGGTCTCCCGCAGGGGGATCTGCCGGCCCTCGATCGCGGCAGCGAGGCCGGCATAGTATTCGAGCACGTCGGCACCGGTGACGATGTCGACGCTGCGGGTCTCGGCGATCGGCTTGCCGGTGTCGAGGGTCTCGAGCCGGGCGAGTTCGTCGTTGCGGGCGCGCAGGAGGCCGACCGCCCGCATCAGCACCCGGCCGCGCTCGCGCGCCGGCGTGGCGGCCCAGGCCGCCTGCCCGGCCCGCGCGGCCTCGATCGCGTCTTCCAGGTCCTCGCGGGTCGTGTGCTCGACCTCGGCCAGCACGCGGCCGTCGGCCGGGTTGATCGCCGGGAAGCTGCGCCGGCCGGCCTCCGCGGCGGGGCGCCCGGCGATGAAGGGACGGTGGATCGGAACGGACGGCATCGGTGACGACCTCGGGGAACGACCTCGGTGGAGGGGGATCGGGCGGGGCGCGGGCGACGGCCGCGCTCACGGATTCTGGAGCAGCCCGCGATAGATCTCGCCGTGGTCGCACAGGCCGGCGAGACGCCCGAGATCGTCCACGAAGACGATCGGGTAGGGCGAGCGCAGGCGCAGGTCGATCGCGGCCCGCAGCGGCAGGTCCACCGGGGCGACCACGACCCCGGGGGTCTCGCCGCCGCCGGCCCCGCTGCCGTCGACGCGGCCGAGCGGCATCTCGCGCCCGCGGATTTCGGCCGAGACCGGGCGCTCGGCCCGGTCGAGGCGCAGGCGCACCTCGCCGCTGCCGTCGAGGATCACGGCATCGCCGTCCCGTCTCAGGGCGGAGGCGGGCGTCATCACGGCACCGCTGTCGAACACCTCGAGGGGGTTCATGTGCTTGACGAACTCGGCCACGTAGGCGTTGGCCGGCCGCAGCACGATGTCGGAGGGCGTGCCGTACTGGACGACGTGGCCGCCCTCCATGATCGCGATGCGGTTGCCGAGCTTCAGCGCCTCCGACAGGTCGTGGCTGACGAACACGATGGTCTTGTTGAGCCGGCGCTGCAGCTCCAGGAGGTCGTCCTGCAGCTTGTCGCGGATCAGCGGGTCGAGGGCCGAGAACGGCTCGTCCATCAGCAGGATGTCGGCGTCGGTGGCGAAGGCCCGGGCGAGGCCGACGCGCTGCTGCATGCCGCCCGAGAGCTCCTGCACCATCTTGTCGGCCCAGGATTCGAGGCCGACCATCGCGAGCTTCTCGTCGACGGTGCGGTTGCGCTCCGTGGCCGGCACGCCGCGCAACTCGAGCCCGAACCCGACATTGTCGCGCACGCTGCGCCAGGGCAGCAGGCCGAATTGCTGGAAGACCATCGAGACGGTGTTGAGGCGCACCTCGCGCAGGGTCGCGGCCCGACAGCGGGTGACGTCGACCGGCTCGCCGCGGTGGCGCACCAGCACCGCGCCGCGGGCGACCTTGTTCAGCCCGTTGATCGCCCGCAGCACGGTCGACTTGCCCGATCCCGACAGGCCCATCAGGACGCAGATCTCGCCCGGCCGCACGTCGAGGCTGACCTTGAACGTGCCCATCAGGACGTCGGTGCGCCGGCGGATCTCGTCGCGCGTTAGTCCCTCGTCAGACAGGGCGAGCGCCGCCTTGACGTTGCGGCCGAAGGCGATGTCGACGTCGCGCAGCGCGACGGCGCAGTCGGAAGCGGGAGTGGCGGGGGCCGGGTCCATCGGGACGGTCAGCGGGGTGGCGTCCGAGAGGGTGCGCCGGTCCATGTCGATCGCGGTCATCGGGCAGCCTTCCGTTTGCGTGGCGCCGGACGCTTGCACACGCGGTCGAGGATGACCGCGAGGATCACGATGGCGAGCCCGGCCTCGAAGCCCATCGCGATGTTGACGGTGTTGAGCGCGCGCACGACCGGCTTGCCGAGCCCGTCGGCGCCCACCAGCGCGGCGATGACCACCATCGACAGGCTCAGCATGATGCACTGGGTGATGCCGGCCAGGATGGTCGGCATCGCGCTCGGCAGCTCGACCTTGAACAGCATCTGCGTCCGCGTGGCGCCGTAGGCGAGCGCCGCCTCGCGCAGGCTCGGGGGCACCGAGGCGATGCCGAGCTGGGTCAGGCGGATCGGCGCGGGGAGCGCGAAGATCACCGTCGAGATGATGCCCGGCACCGTGCCGAGGCCGAACAGGACGAGGGTCGGGATCAGGTAGACGAAGGTCGGGATCGTCTGCATCAGGTCGAGCAGCGGCCGGATCGCCTCGTAGAACAGCGGCTTGTGCGCCCCCAGGATGCCGACCGGCACGCCGATCAGCACGCACACCGCCGTCGACCAGATCACCAGGGAGAGGGTCTCGATCGTCGCCTCCCAGTAGCCGAGGTTCACGACGAGGAGCAGCGAGGCGACGATGAACAGCGCGAGCCCGATCGAGCGGTGCAGCAGGTAGGCCCCGAGCGCGAACAGCCCGATCAGCATGAGCGGCGGCACGGCGATCAGCCCGTCGGTCAGCCCCTGCACCATCGCGCTGAGGACCGTCGAGACCAAGTCGAAGAACGACTGCGCATGGGTGTTCAGGAAGTCGACGAAGACCTTGAGCCAGATGCCGAGCGAGATTTTGTGGCCGACGATCCAGTCGTACATGGGGGCACCCGCTTCATGGAATGACGGGGGACCGCCGGCCGCCGCCGACGGGGTCGGGGTGGCGGCGGGCGCGCCCCGCCGCGCGGCGTCAGTGGAGCCCGAGGCTCGCCCGGACCGCCGGCAGGGCGGGCTTGCCGTCGAGGGTCTCGACGCCGTCGAGCCAGCGCGACCAGGCGCCCGGATTGGCCTTCAGCCAGGTCTCGGCGGCCTTCTCGGCGGCGAGCCCGTCGAACAGGATCGAGCCCATCACCAGGTTCTCGGTCGGCAGGTCGAAGGTCAGGTTTTTGAAGAACCTGCCGAGGTTCGGGCACTGCTCGGCGAAGCCGGTGCGCAGGTTGGTGAAGATCTCGGCACCGCCGTAGTTCGGCCCGAAGGTGTCGTCGCCGCCCGACAGGTAGCGCATCTTGAACTTGGTGTTCATCGGGTGAGGCTCCCAGCCGAGGAACAGGATCGGCTCCTTGCGCTGCACGGCGCGCTCGACCTGGGCGAGCATGCCCTGCTCGCTCGACTCGACCAGATCGAAGCTGCCGAGGTCGTACTTGTTGTCCTTGATGATCCCGAGGATCGTCCGGTTGCCGTCGTTGCCCGGCTCGATCCCGTAGATCTTACCCTTGAGCTGGCGCTTGAACTTATGGATGTCGTCGAAGCTCTTCAGGCCCTGGTCGTACAGGTACTCGGGCACCGCGAAGGTGTATTTGGCCCCCGTGAGGTTCGGCCCGATCACCTCGACCTCCTTCTTGTCGAGGTAGGGCTTCCGATCGGCCTCCATCGTCGGCATCCAGTTGCCTAGGAAGACGTCGATGTTCTTGGCACCGAGGGACGCGTAGGTCACGGGGACTGACAGGATCTGGGTCTTGGGTGCGTAGCCCATGCCGCTCAGCATTCGCGAGGCGAGGGCCGTCGTCGCCGTGATGTCGGTCCAGCCGACATCGGAGAACCGCACCGCCTTGCAGGAGGCCGGATCGGCCGCAGCCGCCGGCGTGGCCAGCAGGGACGCGCCCAGAAGCGCACGAGCCAGGATATTTCGGTCATTCGTCATTCGGGGTTGATGGACGAGAGGCGGGCTCGAAGCCCGCTTCGTCGTTTGGGGTTGATAGACGCCCAGGCCACAGGCAGGAAACAGCGTGAGGC
>NZ_JACWCT010000040.1 GCF_016613415.1 Methylobacterium ajmalii
GGACGGGGGCGCCCGCCGTCGCGGAGGCGCCGGACGGGGCCGCGCCCGGCGCCCGGGCCGGCAGGGCGAGGCTGCCGCCGTCGCGGATCTGGCGCAGGGCCTCGTCGGGGGTCGGCAGGTCGGCGGCGTAGATCAGACGCACCAGCGCCATCTCGGCCGCCGCGAGCGGCCGGGCCGCGGCCTGCACCTCGGGGATCGCCTTGAGCAGGATCTGCCAGGCGCGCGACAGCGCCCGCACCGAGAGCCGGTCGGCGAAGTCGCCGCCGCGCACCCGCTCGACCTCGCTGAGCGAGGTGTCGGAGCGCGCGGAGTCGGGCGCGAGCTTCAGCCGGGTGACGAGGTGGGTGAACTCGGCGAGGTCGGCGAGCACCACCGCCGGGTCGGCGCCGGATTCGTGCTGGGAGCGCAGCTCCGAGAAGGTCGCCGGCACGTCGCCGCGCATCGCCGCCTCGAACAGGTCGACGACCCGGGCGCGGTCGGCGAGCCCGAGCATGTCGCGCACCGTCTCGGCGGTGACGTGGCCGGCGCCGTGGGCGATCGCCTGGTCGAGGAGCGACAGCGAATCGCGCACCGAGCCCTCGGCGGCCCGGGCGATGGCGGCGAGGGCCTCGGCCTCGGCCGAGACGCCTTCCGCGTCACAGATTTTTTGCAGGTGCGCGATCAGGGCCCCGGCCTCGACCCGGCGCAGGTCGAAGCGCTGGCATCGCGACAGGATGGTGACCGGAACCTTGCGGATCTCGGTGGTGGCGAAGACGAACTTCGCGTGCGGCGGCGGTTCCTCCAGCGTCTTCAGGAAGGCGTTGAACGCCTTCTCGGACAGCATGTGGACCTCGTCGACGATGTAGACCTTGTAGCGCGCCGAGACCGGGGAATACCGGATCCCGTCGATGATCTGGCGGACGTCGTCGATGCCGGTATGCGAGGCGGCGTCCATCTCCAGCACGTCGATGTGCCGGGATTCCATGATGGCGGCGCAGTGCAGGCCGAGCGTCGGCAACCGGATCGTCGGCCCGGCATTCGGGTCGTCGGGGAGCGCGTAGTTGAGGCCGCGGGCGAGGATGCGGGCGGTGGTGGTCTTGCCGACCCCGCGCACGCCGGTGAGCATCCAGGCCTGCGGGATACGGCCGGCCTCGAAGGCGTTCGCCAGGGTGCGCACCATGGCGCCCTGGCCGATCAGGTCGTCGAAATCCTTGGGGCGGTACTTGCGCGCCAGGACCCGGTAGGCGGGGGCCGGCGGCTGGCCGGCGCTCTGCTTCGGCGCGGCGCCGAACCCGGGGAGACCCGGCTCGTCGATCGAGGGCGTGCCGGAGGTCTCGTCCATACGCTCGCAGGGTCGTGAGGGCGGCCCCCGGAGAGGGGGCGCACGCGCTCCTGAAAGGGGAGGGGTGGGAGGCTGGACGAAAACCCGCTCGGTCTCGTTAGGGCTGCTTCCTTCCGGACCTGACCCGGTTGGCGAGTGAAACGTCCCTCGCCAACCTCCCGAGGCCTATATGGCGGGACGACGCCGGAAACGCAAGCGCGCTCCGGCGCCCCGGATTCCGCCGGTTCAGCGCGCCTTGCGCCAGGGAGCGTCGTGCTCCCAGTCGCCGGCCATGATCGAGCCGCAGGGCTCGATTTCGTCGACGATCTCGGCGAGGTGGTACTTGGCGATCTGGGCCCGTACCGAGGCGGCGTTCTTGTAGGCGCTCGGCAGCTCCGAGTGGTCGGGGACGCCGCAATAGGACCGGATGTCGAGGCCGCGAGCCTGCAGGGCCGCCAGCTCGGCGGCCAGCGCCACGCCGTTCTCCCGCAGGTGCTGGGTGCGCGAGGCGTTGCGGCCGGCCCCGTGCGGGGCAAAGCCGAGCGACCCCCCGTGGTCGCGATGCCGTGCGATCAGGATCGGTTCGCTCATGTTGAGCGGGATCAGGGTGCGGCCGTCGTCGTCCGCAGCGTAGCCCGACCAAGACGGCGTCGCGCCCTTGCCGTGGTAGAACAGCCCGTCGTCGCGCCGGAACACGAAGTTGTGCTCGTTCCAGAACGCGTCCAGGACCTGGTTGCCGATCTCCTGGCGCACCATCGCGTGGATGATGCCGTGGTTGGCCTTGGTCCAGTTCCTCACGATCTGGAGCGCCTGCCAGTAGGCCTCGCCGTCCGGGCTGTCGGCCTTGATCCAGGCGTTGTGCGCCGGCACGCGCGGGGCGACGATCCCGGTATGGCGCCGGGCCGCCGCCATGCCGCGCTTGTAGAGCTGCGCGCCGAGGCCGCGCGAGCCGTGATGGGTCACGAGCGCGATCCGGCCGCTCGACTTGAGCCGGCCGACGAAGGCGAAGTGGTTGCCGTCGCCCTGGCTGCCGAAATGCCCGAGCGCCATGTTCTCGAGGCCCTTCAGGAACGGGTTGTCGGAAAACGCCGCCTCGCCCTCGAAGACCGGCCGGATCGGCGTGTCCCGTCCCCCGGGCCCGAAATGCGTCACCCGCTGCACGGCGTCGAGCACCTTCGCGGGGTCGTCGTCGCGCTTGAACACCGTGACGGCGACCGAGCAGCAGATATCCGCCGAGTGGAAGCCGGGATGGATGGCGTCCTCGCACGCCACCACGCCGCCCACCGGGATGGTGCCCGGCTGCGTCCCCGACGGACAGGCATCCGGCATCACGGCACCGGCCTTGATCGTCGGCACGCGCATCAGGGCATCCATATGGGCCGCCACGGACGCGGCATTCGCCCGCTCGGCCGGGGTCTCGGTATCGAGAAACAGGCCGTAGGGCAGGCCGTTCGTGCGCATCAGCGTCTCGGGCGGCACCAGAGTCTGCAGCTGGGCGAAGATCGCATCGTCGCTCTCGCCGGCGGCACGCATGGCGTTGGCCGTCTCCAGCCCCTGCTTGAACCAGCGGCCGGGCTTGAAGCCCCAGGCGATCAGGGTCGCTCCGTCGATCACGGTGTCCTCTCCTGTCGTGACGGCCGGTGGCGGCCGGCGGCGCGGGCCCGGGCACCCGGGGCGGGCGCGATCCACCGCGACGGGCCCTCGCCGCCCGGACTTGCCCCAAGGTTAACCGCGATGCCGACCCGCGGCCACCCCGCCATCCGAGGGCGGAAGGACCGTCGCGCGACCACGCAGGCTCCTGCGGTGCGGTCGGCGACGGTGTAAGAGCCTGCCACCGTCCGGGAGATCCGCTCGATGCGCTATCCGCTCCTCGCCCTTTGCCTCCTGTCCGCGACCGCCGCCGCGGCCGCTCCCTCCTACGGGCCCGAGCTCGAAGGGTTCGACTATCCCTATCCGGTGAAGCGCCACGCCGTCGCATCGCAGGGGCAGGACCTGTCGATGGCCTACATGGACGTCGTGCCGGAGCGCCCGAACGGCGGCACGATCGTGCTGCTCCACGGCAAGAACTTCTGCGCCGCGACCTGGGGCGACACGGCCGGCGTCCTGGCGCGCGCCGGCTACCGGGTGCTCGCCCTCGACCAGATCGGCTTCTGCAAGTCCTCGAAGCCCGCCGGCTACCAGTTCAGCTTCCAGCAGCTCGCCACCAACACCCACGGGCTGCTCGCCTCCCTCGGCATCGCCAAGGCGACGATCGTCGGGCATTCGATGGGCGGGATGCTGGCCGCCCGCTACGCCCTGATGTTCCCCGAGGCGGTCGACCAGCTGGTGATGGTCGATCCGCTCGGGCTCGAGGACTGGCAGGCCAAGGGCGTGCCCTACCAGACGATCGACGCGGCCTACGCCGCCGAGCGCAGGACGAGTGCGGCGAGCATCAAGGCCTACCAGCTCAAGTTCTACTACGACGGCCAGTGGAAGCCGGCCTACGACCGCTGGGTCGACATGCAGGCCGGGCTCTATGCGGGCCCGGGCGCGGAGCGGGTGGCCCTCAACCAGGCCCAGACCTCCGACATGGTGTTCACCCAGCCGGTGGTGCACGAAGTCGACCGCCTGCGCGTGCCGACGGTGCTGATGGCCGGGACCAAGGACCGCACCGCGCCGGGCGCCAACCGGGCGACGCCGGAGATCGCCGCCACGCTCGGGCGCTACGACCGGCTCGCGCCGGAGGTGGCGGGGCGGATCAAGGGCGCCCGGCTGGTGATGTTCGAGGGGCTGGGCCACGCCCCGCAGGTCGAGGCGCCGGACCGGTTCCACGAGGCGCTGCTGCGGGAACTCGCGGCGCGCTGAGCCTCCCGCCCTACCCTCGCAGCAGCGCCGACAGATCCTCCGGCAGGTCGCCCCGCCGGGCCCGCTCGGCGAGGCACAGGAGCAGGGCGACGCTCGGCCCGTCGGTGATCGCGCCCGACAGGGCCTCGTCGAGGGCCGCGGCGAAGGGCAGGCGGCGCAGGCGCAGGCTCTCCTGCGGGTCGGGATGCGAGGGCCCGCGCGTGAGGTTCCAGGCGACGAAGCCCGGGACCCGCTCGCTCGAGATGCCGGGCGAGGCGTCGAGCCGCAGCAGTTCGAGCCAGGATCCGGCCTCGTCCCCGGTCTCCTCCGACAGCTCGCGCCGGGCCGTGGCCAGCGCGTCGTCGGAAACCGAGCCCGAGCCGCGCGGCAGCTCCCAGGTGAAGCGGTCGAGGACGTACCGGTACTGCCCGATCAGCGTCACCCGCCCCGCGGGATCGACCGGCAGCACCGCAACGCCGAACACCTTGAAACGCAGCGCGACGTGCGGGTGCTCGCGGCCGGATTCGTGGCGCAGTTGGTCGAGGTCGACGCCGAGGTAGCGGTCCTCGTAGCGGCGCTCGCGCGAGAGCGTCACCCAGGGGTTGGTGCGGTCGGTCATGCGCGGGTGTCATCCGTGGCGGTCCCGCATCCGTGCAGGATGCGGGCCGGCAACGCGGGGAGGGCGCGAAAGATCGCCGTCCCGGGCACGCTCACAGCGTCTCCAGCAGCCGCCGCATCAGCCGTAGGCGCGGCGCGATCGACGAGATCAGGCCGTATTCCTGGAGCGTGTGCGCGCCGTCGCCGTCGATGCCGAGGCCGTCGAGGGTCGGGATGCCGAGCGCCGCGGTGAAGTTGCCGTCCGAGCCGCCGCCGGTGAGCGGCACCGCGCCGAGGTCGAGCCCGAGCTCGTCGCGGGCGAGCGCCTTGGCGTGGGCGTAGAGCGCGGCGCCGGCCTCCGCGTCGTAGGGCGGCCGGTTCATGCCGCCGGTCACCGTGACGCGGAAATCCGGCGAGGCGCGCAAGCCCAGGATCCGGCCGGCATAATCCTCGCCGTCGGCGGCGGTGACCACCCGCAGGTCGACGGCGAAGCGGCAATGCTGGGGCACGACGTTCTCGGCGGTACCGCCGAGTATCGTCCCGACCGTGGTGGTGACGCCGCGGGCGTAATCGGTCAGCCCCTCGATCTCGAGGATCAGCCGGGCGGCCTCCCGGATGGCGTTGCGGCCGTCGGCGTGGCGGGTGCCGGCATGCGAGGGACGGCCCTCGACATGGACGTCGAAGCGGCCCACCCCCTTGCGCCCGGTCACCACCTTGCCGCCGTCGCGGCCGGGCTCGGTGACGAGCACCGCGGCGCTCGTGCGGCCGAGATCCTCGATCAGCCCGCGGGTCGATTGCGAGCCGGTCTCCTCGTCGCTGCTGAACAGGAAGGTGAGGGGGCGCCGCGCGAGCCCGCCCCGCGCCGCCGCCGCGAAGGCCTGGAGCGCCAGCCAGGCGCCGCCCTTCATGTCGTAGACGCCCGGCCCGTAGAGCCGGTCTCCCTCGACCCGCACCGGCAGGTCGTTCGCGAGCGTGCCGACCGGGTGCACGGTGTCGAGGTGGGACAGGACCAGGATGCCGGGTTCGCCGTTCCGGGGGCCGGCCCGCAGGATCAGGTTGTCGCCGAAGCCGTCGCGGCCCGGCACCCGCTCGGCGGTCAGCCCGAGGCCGGCGGCTTCTCCGGCGACGAGGTCCATCATCCGGTTGACGCCCTCGACCGAGTCCGTCGGGCTCTCCACCGCGAGCCAGCGCGAGATCGCCGCGACGGCATGCTCGGGCGACAGGTCGGTCGGATGCGGGGAGGGGGTCATCGGAGGCCTCGGTGGGAATGAACTAACAGCGCGGACGCGCCACCGCTTCGGCGCGCAGATTGCGGCGCAATCAAGAAGCGCGTCTCAGGTCTCCACCAGCCCGGTCGTGCTGCCCGAGGCCTCGGAATCCGGCCGTCCGTGCGGCAGGGCGAGGTATTCCTCCGAGCGCATCTCGATCAGGCGCGAGACCGTGCGCTCGAACTCGAACGCCTCGCGGCCGGAATCCGCCAGGTACAGCCCGGTCGGCTCGGCGGCGGCGGAGGCGAGCAGCTTGGTGCGGGTGTCGTAGAGCGCGTCGACCAGGATGATGAAGCGCTTGGCCTCGTTGCGCTGCGCCAGGTCCATCACCGGGATGCCGTCCACGATCACGGTGTGGAAGCGCTCGGCCAGAGCCAGGTAGTCGGCCGCACCGAGCGGCCGGGCGCAAAGATCCGCGAAGGTGAAGCGGGCGACGCCGCCGGCGGCCTCGGGGATCGCCACGTCGTGGCCCTTGACCTGGATCGCCGTCGGCCGGCCCTGCGCCTCGCCGGACAGGGCCCGGAACGCGCCGGTGAGGGCGGCCGCCGCCGCGTCGTCCGCCGGGACGTGGTAGACCGGGCTGCCGCCGAGCTTCTCCAGGCGGAAATCGGTGCGCGAATCGAGCCGCACGACCGCGACCCGCTCCTTGAGCTGGTCGATGAAGGGCAGGAACAGGGCGCGGTTGAGGCCGCCCTCGTAGAGGCGGTCGGGCTCGACGTTCGAGGTCGCCACCATCACGGTGCCGCGGGCAAAGAGCGCCGTGAACAGCCGCCCGAGGATCATCGCGTCGGCGATGTCGGTGACCGTGAACTCGTCGAAGCAGAGAAGCCGCGCCTCCGCCGCCAGGGCCTCGGCCACCGGGGCGATCGGGTCGTCGCCCCGTGCCGTGCCCTGCTTCACCGCCTGGCGGTGGCGGTGGATGCGCTCGTGCACGTCGCCCATGAAGGCGTGGAAATGCACCCGGCGCTTCGGGGCCGGGGCCTCCTCGTGGAAGAGGTCCATCAGCATGGTCTTGCCGCGACCGACGAGGCCCCAGACGTAGAGGCCGCGCGGGCCCGCCACCGGCTCGGGCTTGCGGCCGAACAGCCGGCCGAGCACGCCCGGACTCGCCGGCGGCGGCACCGCGGCGAGGTCGCGGATCACCCCGTCGAGGCGGGCGACGAGGTCGGTCTGGGCGGGATCGCGCTCGATCGCGCCCGACGCCACCAGGGCGTCGTAGCGGGCGGCGACCGGGCCGGCGGCGGCGGAAGCGGGGCTTTGGGTCACGGCATGGGGCTTATCCCGCGGGGCCGGCCCGCGCAATGCGGTGAGATCATGGCGGCCGCATGCGCCCGGGGCACGGCCGTCGTGCCGTGCAGCCCCGGAACGGCGTCCCTATCTGCTGCATTGCACAATCCCGGTTTCGGCCGGGGTGGGGAAACGCTCGAGATCGTGCCGTCCTTGTCCGGAGTGCACCTCGAGAATGCCAGACACCCGAAACATCCCCGCCGGCACCCTGGTCCGGCGCCTCTGGTCGAGCGACCGCGACGCGGTCGTCACGCTGTTTCGCGACCTCGACCCCGAGTCCCGCTTCGACCGCTTCATGGGCACGGTGAGCGAGGCGGCGGCCGCGGCCTACGCCTCGCACGCCGTGTCCGCCGAGGGCCTGGTCTTCGGCGCCTTCGCGGACGGAATCCTGCGTGGCGTCGGTGAATTGCGGCCGAAGGGCGCCTCCGCGGAGGCCGAGATCGCCTTCGCGGTGGCGCCCGGCCATCGTGGCCGCGGGCTCGGCGGCGCCCTCGGCGCGCGCCTGGCCGAGGCCGCCCGCAACGCCGGCACCCGGAGGATCCACCTGCGCTGCCTGCCGGGCAACCGGCGGATGCGGGCCCTGGCCCGGCACCTCGGTGCCGAGTTCCGCCTCGGCGGCCGGGAGGTCCATGCCGTCCTGGCGCTGAGCCCGCCGACGCTGTTCTCGCTCTGGCGCGAGGGCGTCGACGGCCTGTTCGACGCGGCCGCCGCGGTCTCGGCCGCGTGGCCGACGGTGCCGCTCGCCTGACGGCCGCACGCCGCGGCTCCGGGGCGGGGATGGTGAACGAAATCCGAAATCAAGGCCGGATGCCGCCACCATCCGGCCCCGCCCGCGCCGGATTGTCCGGGTCAAACCGGATCCGAGACAGCAGGAGGGGAGATCCCGATGCAGCCCGTCCGATCCACCCGCGGCGACGAGACCGCCGCCCTCGAACGCTCCGTCGCGGCGGCGCTCCGCACCATCGCGGCGGTCCAGGCCGAGCGCAGCGCGCCGCAGGTCCGCTCCGCCCGCCTGCGGCTCGCGACGATCTACGGCGTCACCCGCCTGCAGCGACGGCGCGAGCGCGAGCGCGCCGCCGGCTGAGTCCGGCCGGCGGTAGGCGCGCGACCCCGCGGCCGCCCTCCGTCAAGCCTGGCTGCGCGCCAGCTCCCAGCCCCGCTCGGCGAGCGCGATGCCGAGCGCGCCCTTCTGGCTCGCCTCGTCGCTCGACGCGTTGCCGGCCTTCGAGCGGGCCAGCACGCCCTCCAGGATCACCGCCAGGCGAAACAGCGCGAAGGCGACGTGGAACGGGGTGATGCCGTCCTTGCGCCCGGTCCGCTCGCAGTAGCGGCGCACGTACTCGTCCTGGGTCGGGATGCCCAGCGCCGGCAGGTCGCGCCCGAGCATGCCCCGGTAGGCGGTCGGGTCGGTGTTGTAGGCGATGCAGTTGTAGCCGAGGTCGGCGAGCGGGTGGCCGAGCGTCGCCAGCTCCCAGTCGATGATGCCGATCACCCGCGGCTCGGTCTTGTGGAAGATCATGTTGTCGAGCCGGAAGTCGCCATGGACGATCCGGGTCTCGTCGCTGTCGGCCGGGATGTGGGCCGGCAGCCACTCGGCGAGGCGGTCGATCGCGGCGTTCTCGCGGGTCTTCGAGGCGGTCCACTGCTTCGACCAGCGCTCGACCTGGCGCTGGAAGTAGTTGCCGGCGCGCCCGAAATCGGAAAGCCCGATCGCCGCCGGATCGACGAGGTGGAGCCGCGCCAGCGCCTCGTTCATCCCGTGATAGATTCCGGCCCGCTCCTCGCGCGGCAATTCGGGCAGCATCGGGTCCCAGAACACCCGGCCGTGCAGCCGCTCCATCAGGTAGAACGGCGTGCCGATGACGGACGGGTCGGCGCAGAAGGCGACCGCCTGCGGCACCGGCACGTCGGTGCGCGACAGGGCCTGCAGCACCCGGAACTCCCGGTCGACCGCGTGGGCCGAGGGCAGGAGCTTGCCCGGCGGCTGCTTCCTCAGCACGTACTCGCCGGCCTCGGCCATCACCAGGAAGGTCGGGTTCGACTGCCCGCCGCGCATCTGCCGCAACTCGTGCAGGGCGCCCAGCCCCTGCTCCCGCAGGAAGGCCTCCAGGGCCTCGGTCGGGAAGCGGTGCGCCTCGCGCACCGGAATGGTCTCGGGCAGGTCCGACGGGGATGGGGCAGTCATGCGACCTTCGCGGCCTCTCGCGTGCGTTTCCGGGGCCGGACCTTGCCCCACCGGCGCGGCGGGGTCATTCCTGCACCGCAGCAATTCGGCGAAGCGGCGGTGTAGCCCACTGATTTCGCCGCATTTTCCGGCAATCGGGTGGGCAAGCGCACCGCCCGCGACTAGAGTTCCCGCATGATTCGCGCATTCCTCCTGGCCGCCGCCGGCCTGTCCCTCCTCGTCCTGCCCGCCGCGGCCAAGCCGAAGCCCAAGGCCGAGGCCGCCCCCGCCAGCCTTCAGGCGAGCCCGATCGGCACCTTCGGCGACTGGAACGTCTTCGCCGCCGGCGAGGGCAAGGCGCGCCTCTGCTACGCCATCAGCCAGCCGCAGGTGCGGCTGCCCAAGAGCCTCAAGCGCGATCCGGCCTATCTCTTCGTCACCGTCCGCAAGGGCGAGAAGGTCAACAACGAGGTCGCGGTGATGCTGGGCTTCGCGCCCAAGCCCGGCAGCGCCCAGGCCACCACGGCGGCGGCCAACGGCGCCGTGCCGAGCCCGAGCGCCGCCGATCCCAGCCTGACGATCGGCGCGGCCCGCTACGCGCTGGTGGTGAAGGGCAGCAACGCCTGGGTCCAGAACCCCGCCGACGAGAGCAAGGTCGTCTCCGAGATGGGCCGGGGCAAGAAGGTCGTCGTCAAGGCGGTCTCGCAGCGCGGAAACGCTTCGATCGACGAATACGCCCTCGACGGCTTCGGCGAGGCGATGAAGCGCACCCGCGAGGAGTGCAAGTAATCCCACAAGTAATACCAACGGTCGTTTGAGGCCCCGTTGGTTCTGTTCACGGGATGGGACGGCCGAGAGGGTGACCCCTCCCCCTCTGTGGGGGAGGGTGTTCCGCTAGGTCAACAGTCTAATGCGTCGGCGTCCCAGCGCCTGTTTGACCGATCGACATATTCTGGACCGCCAGCAACTTCATCCTGAGGTGTTGGTCGATCAACGATCGACTAACCCCTAAGGAGGGCTCCAGAAGTCTCCGAGATCACCGGATCCCTCCTTCGAGGCTCACTGCGTTCACACCTCAGGATGAGGTGGAGGGTACGATAGAAAATCCCCTCGCGATTGCGTCGTTACAAGTCAAACAGGCTTTCAGGCTGTTGGTATGTGACGTCCCGAGTCATCCATCCCAGGAAGCGGGCCGGCGAGGCCCGTCCGGACGAGCGCCTTAGAGCGCTTCACGATCGCGAAGCTCTCTAGATTTTTGATTTTGCCGCATTTTCTTCAACGAGCCGGTATCCACCGCGTCGGAAAATGCTCTAGAGCGCTTCACGATCGCGATGCAATCGCGAAGCTCTCTAAGTCTTTGCTTTGTCGCATTTTCTGCGACGAACCGGTTTCCACTTCGTCGGAAAATGCTCTAGTCGGCGAGTTCCCGCTTCAGCCCGCGTCGCGTCCGGTGGCGTTCCAGCGCCAGGTCGATCAGGCGTGTCAGCAGCTCCGGATAGGGGATGCCGGAAGCCTCCATCATCTTCGGGTACATGCTGATCGAGGTGAAGCCCGGCAGGGTGTTGACCTCGTTGAGGTAGAACTCGCCGCTCTGGCGGTCGAGGAAGAAGTCGATCCGGGCCATGCCGCTGCATTCGAGGGCCTCGAAGGCCAGCAATGCCAGCGCGCGGACCCGCTCCATCTGCTCCGGGCCGATCCTGGCCGGCAGGTCGACGCTGGCGCCCTCGGGGTCGAGGTACTTGGCGGCGTAGGAGTAGAAGTCGTGGTGGGCCTGCGGGTTCAGCTCGCTGGCGACGCTGACGAAGGGTGGGGCGCCGTCGAGCACCGCCACCTCGACCTCGCGGGCGTCGATGCCCTGCTCGACCAGGACCTTGACGTCGTACCGGAACGCGTCGGCGAGCGCCGCCGGCAGGTCGGCCCAGGCCTTCACCTTATGGATGCCGACGCTGGAGCCCATGTTGCAAGGCTTGACGAAGACCGGGAGCGTCATGGCGCGCGCGATGTCGTCGAGGGAGACCACCCCGCGCTCGTAGGCGCTGCGGGTGAAGGCCCGGTAGGGGGCGATCGGGATGCCGGCGAGGCCGGCCAGCCGCTTGGTGACGTCCTTGTCCATGCCGACCGCCGAGGCCAGCACGCCCGAGCCGACATAGGCCGTCTCGGTCAGCTCGAGCAGGCCCTGGAGCGTGCCGTCCTCGCAGAGCGGCCCGTGCAGGACCGGGAACACCACGTCGATCTCCGCGCGCTCCGGCGCGCCCGCGAGGCTCGCCACGGCGGCGCGCCCATCCGCGGCGGCGGCGAGGCGCACCTCGGGGCTCTCCGGCGGGATCGCCAGGGATTCGTCGCCGGTCTGGGTGATCCGGCGCAGGTCGTGACGCTGCCAGCGCCCGGCCTTGTCGATGCTGACCGGGATGACCTCGAACCGGTCCCGGTCGAGGTGGCGGATCACGGAGGCCGCCGAGCGAAGCGAGACCTCGTGCTCGCCGGATCGGCCGCCGTACAGGACGGCGACTCGGGTCTTCTCGGTCATGCGCACACCCTCGGTCACCTGCAACCACGCCTGCCCGCCGCGGGAGATCGCGGACGGGGGCCTGATTATCGCTCCGGGAAGATTTCAGAAACCCTACGCGCCGCCGCCCCGTCCGCCGGCCCGAGCGCCTCGCGCATCAGGGCGAGGAAGTTCTCCGTCACGGCGCCGGCCGGGCCCCGGTGGAGGGCGCAGACGTCGGCGGTCGGAGCGGGCCCGAGGAGCGGCCGGTAGGCGATGTCGGGCCGCGTCGCCGCGCAGGCCGATTCGGGCACCAGGGCGACGCCGAGGCCCGCCGCCACCAGGTTCACGAGCGAGGCCGATTCGACCACCTGCTGCACCGGGCGCGGCGCGAAGCCCGCCTCCCGGCAGGCCTCCCACAGGTCGGTGGCGAAGCGCGAGTCGCGCAAGGAGACGAAGGGCTCGTCGCGCAGGTCGGCCAGCGCGATCGCGGCGCGGGCCGCGAGGCGGTGCCCCGCCGGCAGGGCGACGCCGACCGCCTCGGGCCAGGCCCGCACCACCTTCAGGGACGGATCCTCCGGCGGCCGGCGCAGGAAGCCGAGATCGATGCGCTGCGCGTGGAGCGCCGCCGGCTGCTCGCCGGGCGGCATCTCGTGCAGGCGCACCAGCACGCCGGGATACCGCTCGCCGAAGAGCCGGATCAGCCGCCCGAGCGGGCCGGCCAGGATCGAGCCGGTGAGCCCGATATCGAGGGTGCCGGTGCGCCCGGCCCCGACGGCGCGGGCCTCGGCGCAGGCCTCCTCGACCTCGCCCAGGATGCCGCGCGCCCGGGCCAGGAAGGCGGTGCCCGCGGGGGTGAGGGCGACGCTACGGCTGGTGCGCCACAGGAGCGGCGTGCCGAGCTCGGCTTCGAGGTCGCGGATCTGCTGGCTGAGCGGCGGCTGCGACACGCCGAGCCGCTCCGCCGCGGCGGTGAAGCTCAGGGACTCGGCGACCGCCACGAAGTAGCGCAGGTGCCGCAGCTCCACGGCGACCGCTCCGGCAGCAAGGGGGAGGATGCTTCGGCGGACGGCCCGGCGGCCGATCGAGACGCGAAACGACTGGATCATACGCAACGCGATATTGGATGTCCAGCACGGGCGGGGGCAGGGGTTGGCGGCGCGGCCCCGCCGGAGCGCGAGGCTGGACAGGCCCGCGGACCGGCCATACCCGGGGCCTCGATCGGAGCCCACCGCCATGCAGCACGACCGGCCGCCCGCCGCCTCCGAGAGCCCCGGAACCTCCGAGACCTGCGGCGGCGCCGTGATGGCCCGCCTCGCCGAGCTGGCGCGCTTCAGCGCCGATCCCGACGGGCTCACCCGCCTCTACCTCACCCCCGCCCACGCGGCGGCGGCCCGGCAGGTCGCCGCCTGGATGGAGGAGGCGGGCATGAGCGTCCGGCTCGATGCCGCCGCCACGGTGGTCGGGCGCTACGAGGCCGACACGCCCGGCGCCCCGACGCTCCTCGTCGGCTCGCACATCGACACCGTGCGCGATGCCGGCCACTACGACGGCAACCTCGGGGTGGTGGTCGGCATCGCCGCCGCGCGGGCGCTGCACGAGGCGGGCGAGCGCCTGCCCTTCGCGGTCGAGGTGCTGGCCTTCGGCGACGAGGAGGGCGTGCGCTTCCCCGTGACCCTCACGGGCTCGCGGGCGCTCGCCGGCCTCGTCCGGCCCGACTTCCTCGACGCCCGCGACGGCGACGGCATCACCCTGGCGCAGGCCCTGCGCGACTTCGGCGGCGATCCCGACGCGCTGTCGGCGCTCGCCCGCGACCCGGCCTCGGTGCTGGGCTACCTCGAGGTCCATATCGAGCAGGGGCCGGTCCTCGAGGCGGCGGACCTGCCGGTCGGAATCGTCACGGCGATCTCGGGCGCGAGCCGCCTCGTCGTCACGGTCGAGGGCCGGGCGGGCCATGCCGGCACCGTGCCGATGCCCCTGCGCCGCGACGCGCTCGCGGCGGCGGCCGAGATGGTGCTGGCGGTCGAGGCCGAGGCGCAGGCCACCCCGGACCTCGTCGCCACGGTCGGCCGGATCGAGGTGCCGCGGGGCGCCGTCAACGTCATCCCGGCCATGACCCGGTTCAGCCTCGACCTGCGCAGCCCGAGCGACGCCGTGCGGCATGCCGCGCTGGCGCGGCTCGGCGCCGCCTTCGCGGCGATCTCCGAGCGCCGCGGCGTCGCGGTCACGACGGAATCGAGCTACGACGAGCCCGCCGCCGCCTGCGCGCCGGCCTTCCGGGACGCGCTCGCCGAGGGCATCGCCCGGCTCGGCCTGCAGCCCCTGAGCCTGCCGAGCGGCGCCGGCCACGACGGGCTGGCGCTGGCGGGCCTGTGCCCGATCGGCATGGTGTTCGTGCGCTGCGCCGGCGGGCTCAGCCACTCGCCCGCCGAATCGGTCGCCGAGGCCGACGTCGACACGGCGGTGCGCCTGCTCGTCGACGTGCTGCGCCACCTGCGGCCGGAGGCCCTGGCCCGGTCCTGAGCGGACTTGCGTCGGCAGGCCAGCGCTTCGCCCATTCGGGTTCTCTTGCTGCCGCAGATCTTCGGCGCCGAACCGGTAACCACTTCGGCGAGATCCGCTTAGCTTAGCGGGTCCCGGCCCCCGAACGCCCCCGTCCCCCTCTCCCCACCACATCAGGAGATCCCCCGTGAAGGAACTGAAGATCAAGGCCGGCCCGTTCGACCTCGTCGGCCGTCTCGAGCTCGAGAAGGCGCCCCAGACCTGCGCCGCCTTCCTCAAGGCGCTGCCGTTCGTGAGCGAGGTCATCCACGTCCGCTGGAGCGGCGAGGGTGTGTGGATGCCCCTCGGCGACCTCGATTTCGGCGTCGGCTACGAGAACCACACCAGCTACCCGGCGCCCGGCCAGATGATCCTCTATCCCGGCGGCATCAGCGAGACCGAGATCCTGCTCGCCTACGGCGGCGTGCACTTCGCCAGCAAGGTCGGCCAGCTCGCCGGCAACCACTTCCTCACCATCACCACGGGCATCGAGCACGTCTACGACCTCGGCCGCATGACCCTGCTCAAGGGCGCCCAGCCGATCCGCTTCGAGGCGATGTGACGCGCTCCCCTCCGGCCGCTTCGGCGGCCGGAGGGGGTGGGCCCGGCCTTCGCCGAACGGGCCGGCCGGGCACCGGCAAGAAACCCTTGCGGCCGGCCCGCCCGCCCCGTACCCCTTCAGGCTTGCGGCCCGCCCGGGATGCCCGAAGGGGTGCCGGGCGGAGCGTGGGGCGCGAGAGATGAACCTGAAGCGGTCCTACCGCAGTCTCATCGGCGGCGTCTGGGCGGGCGTGCTGACGACCTGCCTCGGGCTCGCCACGGTCACGGTCTGGACCGATACCCGCGACTACGAGCGCACGATCCGCGACGCCCGCAGCACCGCCGAGGCGGTGGTGCAGGCCCTCGGCCAGGAGGCGAACCGCCTTGTCTCCTCGGTCGACATGCTGCTCAGCGCCGCCGCCGCCCGGGTCGACGCCCACACCTTCGGGGCGAACCCGAGCTACACCCGCCAGCTCCTGTCCGGCCTGATGGCCCACGTCCCGGCGGTGATGGGCGTGCGGGTGCTCGACGGCACCACCGCGGGCGTCCTGTACGGCCAGGGCGGCGTCGGCACCGAGGGCCGCCCGTCCGACGCCGAGCTCGTGCGCTCAGCCCTCGCGATGGGCCAGTCCGAGCTCGCGGTCGGCTGGCCGACCCGGATCGGGCCGGCCGATTCCTGGTTCGTGAGCGTCGCCCGCCTGGTGATGCCGCGCCCGGGCGAGACGCCGCTCGTCGCGGTGGCCGACCTCTCGCTCACCGAGCTGCAGCGGCTCTACGGCCGGCTCGACCTCGGCCCGAACGGCGCCATCGGGCTCCTGCGCAGCGATGGCGTGATCCTGGTGCGCCACCCCTACGCCCCCGACAAGGTCGGCCTGAGCGTCGCGGGCGGAGCCCTGATGCGCGCGGCCGCCGGCGTCGCCGGCGGTACCTACGACGGCAGTGCCTCGCCGATCGACGGCGTCTCGCGCTACGGCAGCTTCCAGCGCGTCGCCGGCGCCCCGCTCCTCGTCACCACCGGCGTCTCCAAGGACGAGACCCTGGCGGCCTGGCGCGAGGGCGTGCGCCAGGACGCCGCGGTGGTGCTCGGCATCAGCACCGTGCTGGTCGGCCTCGGCTTCGGGCTGACCCGGGCGATGCTGCGCCACCGCGACCTCGAGGCGGAGGCGAGGCGCGCCGCCGGCATGCTCTCGGCCGGGGAGGCGCGCTACCGGCTGCTCGCCGAGAACACCAGCGAGCTGATCGTGCTCGCCCACGACGACGGCCGGCGCAGCTACGTCTCGCCGGCGGTGCGGCGCCTCCTCGGCTACACGCCCGAGGAGGTCGTCGCGATGCGCCTGCGCGACTGCGTCCACCGCGAGGACCTCGCCCTCCTGGTCACCCAGGCCCGCCGCCTCGCCGCCGGCGAGCCGCAGGTCAGCGTGGTCTGCCGCGCCCGCCACCGGACCGGGGCGTGGATCTGGGTCGAGGGGGCGTTCCGGCGCATCCCGGGGGCGGCGCCGGGCGAGCCCGCCATCATCGCGACCTTCCGGGACGTCGGCGAGCGCCAGCGTCATGCCCGCGCCCTCGAGGAGGCGCGGATCGCCGCCGAGCGGGCGAGCCAGGCCAAGAGCGACTTCCTGGCCTCGATGTCCCACGAGATCCGCACGCCCCTCAACGGCGTCATCGGCTATGCCGACCTGCTGCTGGCCGACCGCACCCTGCCGGGCCGGCACCGGCGCTACGTCGACCGGATCGCCGCGGCGGGCGGGGCGCTGCTCACCGTCGTCGACGACATCCTCGACTTCTCGCGCATCGAGGCCGGCGGCATCGCCTTGTCCGAGGTGCCCTTCGCCCCGGCGGCGCTCGTCGACAACGCCGCCTCGATCGTGCGCGGCCTGTCCGAGCCCAAGGGCCTCGCTCTCGACGTCGCCCTCGATCCCGCCGTGCCGGACTGGGTCCGGGGCGATCCCGACCGCCTGCGCCAGATCCTGCTCAACCTCCTCAACAACGCCGTCAAGTTCACCCCCGCAGGCCGGGTCGCGGTGCGGGTCGAGGCGGAAGGGGGGAGCCTGCGGTTCTGCGTCAGCGATACCGGCATCGGCATCGCCCCCGAGCAGCACGGCCGGCTGTTCCAGCGCTTCAGCCAGGTCGACGGCTCGATCCGGCGGCAATACGGCGGCAGCGGCCTGGGGCTCGCCATCTGCAAGGGCCTGGTCGAGCTGATGGGCGGCACGATCGGCGTCGAGAGCCGGACGGGCGCCGGCTCGACCTTCTGGTTCCGGGTGCCGCTGCCGGCCTGCCCGGCCCCGGCCGCGGAGGCCGCGGAGGGCCGGCCCCGGCCGGTACACCCGGCCCGCCTGCTGCTGGTCGAGGACGTGCCGATCAACCAGGACCTCGCCCGGGCGGTGCTCGAGGCGGAGGGCCACAACGTCGACGTCGCGGGCGACGGCGCGGCGGCGATCGAGGCGGTGCGGGCCAAGACGTACGACCTCGTGCTGATGGACGTGCAGATGCCCGGCATGGACGGGCTCACCGCCACCCGGACGATCCGGGCGATGGCGGGACCCGCCGGCACCGTGCCGATCGTCGCGATGACCGCCAACGTGCTGCCGGCCCAGATCGAGACCTTCCGGGCCGCCGGCATGGACGGCCATGTCGGCAAGCCGTTCAAGCGCGCCGAGCTCGCCGCGGCGATCGCCCGCCACCGCGCCGACGGCGGCGAGACCGCCCCGGTCCCGACGCTGGTCGACGTCGAGGCCTTCGCGGCGGCCCGCTCGCTGATGGGACGCGAGCGGATCGACGGCCTGCTCGGGATGCTGGCGACCGAGCTCGATCAGCGCTTCCGCTCCCGCAGCAGTGATCGCGCCGGGCTGGCCCACGACGCCCACGCGATGATCTCGGCCGCCGGCCTCCTCGGCTTCACCGGCCTGTCCGACCTCTGCCGCGAGATCGAGGAGGCCTGCCTCTCGGGCGCCGACCTGCCCGACCTGCAGCGCCGGATCGACGCGGCGCGGGCGGCGGCGCTCGACCAGATCGAGACCTTGCGGGCGGCCTGACCGCGATCCGCGCCCCGGGGTTCATCCACGCGCCCTCCCTCGGATGCCGACGCGGCCGTCATCCGGGAGGCGGGAGGGTGGAGCGGGTCTTTCAGCCCGCGCCGTCCCGCACCGCCAGATCGTGACGCACCGCCGCGGCATCGGCCACCCGGCCCCCCGCCGCCTCGATCGCCCGGCGCGCCGCCGCCACCCAGGCCCGGTTGCCCTGCGGGCTGCCCCAGGGCGCGTCCTCGAGCCCGACCCGGACATGCCCGCCCCGCGCCACCGCCGCCGGCACCAGCGGCAGGATGTCGACGCCGAGCCCCGCCACCATCCAGGGTGCGCCGGGCGCGCATTCGGCGAGCAGCGCCAGATGCGCGTCGAGATAGGCCGGCCGCGGCGGGAAGCCCCAGGCGAACTCGTCCGAGAACATGAAGCGGTAGACCGGCACCGGCGGGCGCGGCTCCAGGGCGGCGAGCGCCGCGCCCAGGCGGGTGAAGCCCGGCTCGTAGATGGCGTAGCCGGGCCGGATGCGGTGCGTGCGGGCGATGCGCAGGCCCTCGCGGATGTCGGGCATCGGGTTCTGGTAGAGGAAGCCGCTCTCCGGGGCCGACGCCTCGTCGTAGCGCAGGAAGGTGGTCGAGCCGGGATCGCACACCGCCCACTCGATCAGGCCGCGGCGGGCCAGCTCCTCGGTATGGGCGTAGCGGCTCGCCGCGCTCGCGGCGTAGTCCGAGCCCGCCAGCGGGATCGTCGGGTAGACGATCACGTCGGCCTTCGCCCGGATGCCCTCGATGATGCGGGCATAGGTCTCCCAGGCGTCGTTCTGGCGCCCGGTCGCGGGATCGTAGGCGTGGACGTGGACGATCGCGGCTCCTTCCGCGGCGGCCGCCAGCCCGTCGGCCACCACCTCCGCGACGGTGATCGGGATGCCGGGCTGGCGCTCGCGCCCCCACGGCCCGTTGAGCGCCGCCTCGATCCAGATCTGCGCCATCGCGCGCCTCCCCCGCTTTTGCCGGCATCATGCGCCGGCCGCGCGCCGCTGTCTCCCGTGACGGCTCGGCTCTTGCAGACCATAAGGCGCTAACAACCCTGGGAGGATTCCGATGCCGACGCACCGCGCAAGCGCCACCTCGTTCGACGGGACGCGGTGAGCCGATGGAGCTGCGCTTCGACGACCTCTCCCCCCGCGACCGCTACCGCCTGCTCACCGCCCTGGTGACGCCCCGGCCGATCGCCCTCGTGACCACGCGCTCGGGCGCCGGCCTCGACAACGCGGCGCCGATCAGCTTCTTCCAGGTGCTCGCCGAGGAGCCGCCGGTCGTGGCGCTCAGCTTCAACCTGCGCTCCGACGGCACCCTGAAGGACACGCCCCGCGCCATCGCCGAGACCGGCGAGTTCGTGGTCAACCTC
Organism: Methylobacterium ajmalii; assembly: GCF_016613415.1. GTDB lineage: Bacteria > Pseudomonadota > Alphaproteobacteria > Rhizobiales > Beijerinckiaceae > Methylobacterium > Methylobacterium ajmalii. The sequence continues at coordinate 19,433 of NZ_JACWCT010000040.1, forward strand.
GTCGACGAGGCGCTGATTCCGGCGATGACCGTCTGCGCCGCCGAGTTCCCGCCCGGCGAGAGCGAGATCCCGGCCTCGGGTCTGACGCTCCTGCCCTGCACCGGCGTCGCGCCGCACCGGATCGCCGAGGCGCCGGCGAGTCTGGGCTGCCGCACCCACACGGTGATCGACCTCTCGCCCGAGCGCCGGATCGTCCTCGGGCAGGTCGTGTCGCTGCACGCCCGGGACGATCTCTTCACCCCGGACGGGCGCCACCTGCGCGACGGCGCCTTCCTGCCGGTGGGGCGTCTCTACGGCGACCTCTACGTCCGCACCGGGGACCGCTTCGCGGTGCCCCGGATCGCCTACGAGGATCTCACGCCCTGACCGCGTCCGGCACGCCGAACACCGCGAGCGTGGTCTCGCCGGCCGAGAGGCGCGTCTCCCAGCCGATCTCGGCCCGGGCCCGCTCCTCCGCCTTGTCGATCAGGCCCTCGGCGGCGTCCCGCGGGATCACCACGACGCCGTCGTCGTCGCCGAGGATCAGGTCGCGGGGATGGACCGTGGCGCCGCCGATCGTCGCGACCGCGTCGACGGTGCCGCCGTCCTTCGAGGCCGGGCCGCGCGCGGTGACGTGGCGGGTGAACACCGCGAAATCGCCCCAGCCGCCGAGGATGCCGGTGTCGCGCACCGCCCCGTCGGCGACGAGCCCGACGATCCCCTTGCGGCGCGCCGCCGTCGAGAGCAGGTCGCCGATCATCGCGACGTCGCTCCGTCCCCCGGCATCGATCACCACCACGTCGCCGGCCTCGGCCACCGCGATGGCGTGGTGGACGGCGCCGTAATCCTTCGGATCGCACACGGCCGTCACGGCGCTGCCGAGGAGCGCCGGTCCCCCGGCGATGCGCCGCAGCGGCCGGATCGCCGGATCGACCTGGGTGCGGCCCTCCAGGAGATCGACCACCACCGCCACCGGCACGGCGGCAAAGCGCGCGATCAGGTCGGCGTCGAGGCGGGGCGGGGTCTTCGCGATGATGCGGGTCGGCATGGCGTCTCCTCCTCGGCCGTCCTCGGCTGCGCGGCCGTCTCGGCCTTGTGCGCGTCTTGGCTTTGCGGCCGGTGCCCGATCTCTATAGGCTGCCCGTCAACGCGCCGACAGGCGCGACGACACGAGGGCCCCCGCGCGAGGGGCACCGGGGAGGAATGCGATGGGGGAGGGCGGATACGCCCCGGGCGTGCGGCGGCTCGAGGGCAAGGTCGCGCTGCTGTTCGGCGCCGGCTCGTCCGGGCCCGGCTGGGGCAACGGCAAGGCCGCGGCGGTGACCTTCGCGCGCCACGGCGCCCGGGTGGTCTGCGTCGACCTGCGGCGCGAGGCGGCCGAGGAAACCGCCGAGATCATCCGGCGCGAGGACGGGGCCGCCACGGCCGCCGCCTGCGACGCCACCGATTCGGCCGCGGTCGCCGCCCTCGTCGCCGAGGTGATGGCCGCGCAGGGGCGCATCGACATCCTGCACAACAATGTCGGCTACGCGCAGATGGGCGGGCCGATCGAGCTGACCGAGGCCGAGTGGCACCGCGCCCTCGACCTCAACCTCACCACCTGCTTCCTCACCTGCAAGCACGTCCTGCCGCACATGCTGGCGCAGCGCGCGGGCAGCATCGTCAACATCTCCTCGACGGCGGCGATCCGCTACACCGGCTACCCTTACGCGGCCTACTACGCCGCCAAGGCGGCGGTGAACAACTTCACCCTCGGGCTGGCGCTGCAATACGCGGGCGACGGCATCCGGGTGAACGCGATCATGCCCGGGCTGATGAACACCCCGCTGATCCACCACCAGATCTCGGGCCAGTACCGGGATGCCGACGAGATGGTGCGGGCCCGCGACGCCGCCTGCCCGATGGGCCGGATGGGCACCGCCTGGGACGTCGCCAACGCGGCGCTCTTCCTCGCCTCCGACGAGGCGGCCTACATCACCGGCGTGGCCCTGCCCGTCGACGGCGGCCTGACCGGGAGGGCGGCATGACGCAACAGGCCGCCTCCGACCTGCTCTGGGACCACTGGCGCGAGGGCCGCCTCCTCGCCGCCCTGCCGCCGGACCTCGCCCCCGCCGACCGCGCCGCGGCCTACCGCATCCAGGCCCTGCTGGAGCCGCGCAGCGCCGAACCCCTCTACGGCTGGAAGATCGCCGCGACGAGCCTCGCCGGCCAGCGCCATATCGGCGCCGACGGGCCGCTCGCCGGGCGGCTCCTCGCCGAGCGGGTGCTGCCGGCGGACGCTCCCGTCCCGCTCGCCGGCAACCAGATGCGGGTGGCCGAGCCCGAGGTGGCCTTCCGCATGGGCGCCGACCTGCCGCCCCGCGCGGAGCCCTACGCCGTCGCCGAGGTGATGGCGGCGGTCGACACCGCCCATCCGGCGATCGAATTTCCGGATTCGCGCCTGGAGGCGTTCGAGCGGGCCGGGGAGGCGGCGCTGATCGCCGACAATGCCTGCGCCCACCTCTTCGTCCTCGGCCCCCCGGCGCCGGAGGGCTGGCGCGCGCTCGACCTCGCCGCGATGCCGACCCGGATCGGCGCCGAGGGGCGGGCGCCCTATGAGGGCCGCGGCGGCAACGCCCTCGACGACCCGCGCCTCGCGCTCACCTGGCTCGCCAACGCCCTGTCGGGGCAGGGGCTGAGCCTGCGCCGGGGCGAGGTCGTGACCACCGGCACCACCACGGTGCCGCTGCCGGTCGAGGCGGGGGATGTCGTGCGGGCGGAGCTGGGGAGATTGGGGGAGCTGACGGTGCGGGTCGGGGTGTAGTCTTGGGCGCGCGAGGGTTGCAGCGGTGCGCGACCCTCGATCGGTCATCCGCTGGCGCCCCGTGCCGCGCTAACATCGAACATTGTCCTCTGAAGCGATCCGAAGCCCGGCATCTATCGCAATAAAAAAAAGGGGGGATGCGGGCTTGCCCGCATCCCCCCTGCTTCATCCCCTCCGGTCAGAACCGGCCTCAGGCCGCCTTCACCCCCTTCAGGAACACCGCCACCTCCCGCTCCAGCTCGCCGGCATAGCGCCCGAGCCGATCGGCGGCGCCGAGCACCTCGGCCGCCGCCGCCCCTGTGCTGCCGGCCTCGCGCTGCACCGCGCCGATGCCGGTCGTCACGGCCTGCGTCCCTTGTGCCGCGTGCTGGACGTTGCGGGCGATCTCCTGGGTCGCCGCGCCCTGCTGGTCGACGGCGCCGGCCACGCCCTCGGCGATCTCCGACATCCGCTCGATCACGCCCGAGATCTCCCGGATCGCCTGCACGACGCCGCCGGTGGTGTCCTGGATGTGGCCGATCTGCTGGGCGATCTCCGCGGTGGCGCGGCTCGTCTGGCTGGCGAGTTCCTTGACCTCCGCCGCGACGACCGCGAAGCCGCGGCCCGCCTCGCCGGCCCGCGCCGCCTCGATGGTGGCGTTGAGCGCGAGCAGGTTGGTCTGGGAGGCGATCGAGGAGATCAGCGCCACGATGTCGCCGATCTGATCGGCGGACTTCACCAGCCGCTGCACCGTCTCGTCGGTGCGGCGCGCCTGGTCGACCGCGTCGCGGGCGATGTCGGAGGACTGGGCCACCTGGGCGGCGATGCCGCCGATCGAGACCGAGAGCTCCTCGCTCGCCGCCGCCACCATCTGGACGTTGGCGAGCGTCTGCTCGGCGGCGCCCGCCACCTCGGCGGAGCGGCCGTTGGTGGTCTCGGCGGCCTCGGTCATCGCCCGGGCGGTCGCCTCCATGCCGGTGGCGGCCTCGCCCAGCGTCTCGGTCATCGCCACCACGTTGGCCTCGAACGAGCGGGTCACGGCCTCGAGGCGCGCGGCGCGCTCGGCCTTGGCGGCGGCCTCCTCGGCGGCGGCCCGGTCGGCGTCCCGCTTGGCGAGCAGGGCCTCGCGGAACACCCGCACGGTGGCCGCCATGGCGCCGATCTCGTCGCGGCGTCCCTGCGCCGGCACCTCGGTGGCGAGGTCGCCGTCGGCGAGCTTGCGCATCGCGCCCGACAGCTGGTCGACCGGCCGGGTGATGCCGCGCCCGATCAGGAGGGCCAGCGCCGCCCCGATGGCGCAGGCCAGCGCCACGCCGCCGGCGAGCAGCCACAGCGCCCGGTCGCGCTCCGCCGCGAGCTGCGAGAGTTCGCCGGCGCCGATGCCCTCGGCGGCCGAGACCAGCTCGCCCGAGCGCCGGTCGAGGTCGGCGAGGATCGCCGCCTGCGCGGCGTTCGCCTTCACGATCTCCGGGATGCTGTCCTTGAAGCCGCGCACCTTGGCGCCGAGGTCGCGCAGGACGGCCTGGGCGGCGGCGTCGATGTCGCCGTACAGGATGGTCTCGGCGTGGTCGATGAGGGCGGCGGCGGTGGTGTCGAGGTCCTTGGCGGCCGCGGCATCCCGCGCGAGGATCAGGCGCTGCTCCAGGACCTGCGCCTCCTTGGCGGCGGTGATCGCCTTGCCGCTCGCGGTGAGCAGGCCGGTCGCGGAGGCGACCCGGTCCTGCTGGGTGCGCAGGGTGACCTGGGCGGCCGTCTGGGCGTTGTTCTGGGCCTGCTCGATCTGGCGCAGGCCGACGATCAGGCTGCCGAACAGCGGCGCGAGCTCCTCGGCGCGCTCGGCCTTGCCGCCCGGTCCCATCGGGCTTTCGATCTTGGCCTTGTACTCGTCGAGGGCCGCCAGCGCCGGCTCGACCGCCTCGGTCGAGGTCATGGCGCCGAGGCGGCGCAGCAGCACCGCGACGGAATTCACCTTCGATTGCAGCTCCAGCGCGCCGTCGTCGCCCTCGCCCGACAGGAAGCCGACCTGCAGCACCTGCATCTCGAGGGCCGAGCGGATCGCGAAGGCGACCACGACGCCGGTGCTGGTGGCGCTCTTCTGGTCGGCCAGGGCGCGGTCGAGGGCCTTGCCGGCATCCGCCAGCTGGCGCTCCTGCGCCGCGCCGATGCCGGCGGCGGTCGCCTGCAGCTCGGCGATCAGGGCGGCGTGGCGGTCCTGGAGCGAGCGCGTCTCGGCCTTCTGGCTGCCGAAGGCCTTAATGGCGGCCTCGAACCCGTCGAGGGCCGTGCCGATGCCGGCGGCGGAGGCGGCCGCCTTCGGATCGTCCGCAAGGCGGCCCGCGAAGGCGACCGCGCGCTCCCGTACCCGCGCGATCGCGGCCCGCAGGGTCTCCTCCCGGCGCGTGTCCTCGCTCTTCAGGGCCCGGTCGGTGGCCAGCGCGAGATCGCCGATCTCGCTCGCCAGCATCTGGGCGGCATTGGCCGTATCGACCCGCCGGGCGAAGCCCGTCAGGGTGTGCCAGCCGGTCGCCGCAACCGCGACCGTCAGCAGGAGGATGAGGCCGAATCCCCCGAATACGCGCGCCCTGATGGACATTCTTTTGTATCTCCACGTCGTGGAGACGCTAACTGGGAGTCCTGAAGCAATCCCTACTATACGGTCGCAACCAGGGATTGATCCAGCGGTTCCCGATTTGTCGTCGCCCGGCCGCGGCGCGGCGGGGCGACGGTGTGTTAGGGTATCAGGCGGTCGGCCCGCAGGCGGCCGAACAGGTCGCGGAAGGCGTCGTCGGTGGGCTGGTAGTCGAGGAAGCCGAGGCGGCGGCTCTTGCCCATGTCGGTGACGACCTCGATCGGCCGGCCGAGATCCGCGTCGGTGTGCCAGGGCGAGGCGAGACGCTCGAGCCGCGGCTCGGCGAGGCCGTGCCTCTCCGCGATCTTCGCCCAGAGCGGGGCGTCGCCCTCCATCTGCCGCTCCAGCGGCCGGACCGTCCCGTCGAAGGGCGCGGGCTCGATCCCGAACCAGGCGGCGATCCGGCCCCACATCCAGCTCCAGCGGAAGACGTCGCCGTTCACCACGTTGAAGTCCTGGTTCCGCGCCTGCGGCGCCGTCGAGGCCCAGAGCAGGTGGCGGGCGAGAAGCCGCGCGTCGGTCATGTCGGTCAGGCCGTTCCACTGCATGGCCGAGCCGGGGAAGCGGAACGGCCGCCCGGTCTCGCGGCAGAGCGTGGCGTAGACGGCGAGCGTGGTGCCCATGTTCATCGCGTTGCCGACCGCCTTGCCGATGATCGTGTGCGGGCGATGCACGCTCCATGAGAACCCGTCGCGCCCGGCCGCGGCGAAGACCTCGTCCTCCTGCGCGTAGTAGAAGTTCTCGACCGGCAGCCGTCCCTGCTCCTCGCGGAACGGGGTCTGGGGCACCGCGCCCTTCCCGTAGGCCTCGAACGGCCCGAGATAGTGCTTGAGGCCGGTCACCAGGGCGGCGTGGCGCAGGGTGCCGGCCGGCCGCAGGGCGTCGAGGAGGTTGCGCACCATCGCGCCGTTGACCCGGATCATCTCGGCCTCGGTCGGCCGGCGCATCCAGGTCGACAGCACCAGGCGGGTCGGGCGGTGCGGGGCGAGCGCCGCCCGCAGGCTCTCCGGGTCCTGCAGGTCGGCGACCACGGGCGTCACGCCCTTCTGCGCGCTCGGGCTGCGGGCCAGCCCCAGCACCGTCCAGCCGGCCTCGCGCATCACCGCCGCGGCAGCGCTGCCGACGATGCCGCTGGCGCCGGCGATCAGCACGGTTTCCGTCATGTCCACGTCCTTTGTGAGAGCTTTCTCGCCGGGACAACGCGGGCGGGGCGGATGGGTCCCTTCGGGCCGTCCGGCCGGTAGCGCTCCCATCAATGGCGGTGGCCGGGGAACGGACCGCTCGAATGCGAGCGATGTCCTGAACCATGTCGCCATGCATCCGCAGTACGCTTCCGGCCTCGGGAGACTTCCGATGAACGACGCCCTCCGTACCGCGACCTCCGGCCTCCTGGCCGCATCCCGCCGGTTCGACATGGCCGCCGGGCGCCTCGCCCGGGCCGGGACCAGCCTTGAACCGGCCGGAAACGACCTCGCCACCGCCGCCGACTTGGTAGGCGCTCGCATGCAGGTCCGCCTCAACGCCGCGACCTTGAGGGCTGCCGACGACGTCGCGCGCCGCCTTCTCGACGTGAGGGCATAACTTCCTCGCCTAAGCCGCGGAGGGGGTGGAGCCCCGCGCCCCGATCCGCGTTCCTCGATGCGGCAGCGGGGCCCGGGGCGCCCGGGCGTGCCGGCGGAGGCGCCCGTGGGTCAGCTCGTCACGGCGGATGAAGACACCGCATCGAAGCCGGCGGCGCAGGAGCCGGCCGGGCGCCTGAAGCCCGCCCTGGTGCTCGGCGCCCTCGGGGTCGTCTACGGCGATATCGGCACGAGCCCGCTCTACGCCTTCAAGGAGGCGGTCCGGGCGGCCGGCCACGGCCAGGCCGAGCCCGCCGCGGTGGTCGGCGCGGTGTCGCTGATCCTCTGGGCGCTCCTCGTCGTCGTGTCGCTCAAGTACGCGGTGCTGATCCTGCGCGCCGACAACCACGGCGAGGGCGGCATCGTGGCGATGCTGGCGCTGCTGGGCGCCCGCCACGCCGAGCCGCGCAGCCGGGCCGGGCTCCTCCTGGTCGTCGGCCTCGTCGGCGCCGCGCTGCTCTACGGCGACGGCGCGATCACCCCGGCGATCTCGGTGCTCAGCGCCGTCGAGGGGCTGAAGGTCGAGGCGCCGGGCCTCGCCCGCGCGGTGGTGCCGATCACCCTCGTCATCCTGGTCGGGCTCTTCGTGATCCAGAGCAAGGGCGCGGCCTTCATCGGGCGGATCTTCGGGCCGGTGATGCTGGTCTGGTTCGCGGTCCTGGCGCTGCTCGGCATCGGCGGCATCCTCCACGCGCCGCAGATCCTCGCGGCGCTCAATCCGCTCAAGGCGGTCGAGTTCCTGACCCATGCGGGCTGGCACGTCAGCTTCGCGATGATCGGCGCCGCCTTCCTGGCGGTCACCGGCGGCGAGGCGATGTATGCCGATCTCGGCCATTTCGGCGCCCGGCCGATCCGGCTCGCCTGGTTCGGCCTGGTGCTGCCGGCGCTGGTGATCAACTATTTCGGGCAGGGCGCCGTGCTGCTGGCCGAGCCCGACGCGATCGAGAATCCGTTCTACCACCTCGCCCCCGACTGGGCGCACTACCCCCTGATCGGGCTGGCGACGCTCGCCACCGTCATCGCCTCGCAGGCGATCATCTCGGGCGTGTTCTCGCTGACCCAGCAGGCGATCCAGCTCGGCTTCCTGCCCTTCATCCGCATCGTCCACACCGCCCGCGACGCGCAGGGCCAGATCTACGTGCCGGCGGTGAACTGGCTCCTCGCCGCCGCCACCCTGAGCGCCGTCCTGATCTTCGAGACCTCGGACGCGCTCGCCGGCGCCTACGGCATCGCGGTCTCGCTGCTGATGGCGATCACGACGCTGCTCGCCGCCCTCATCGCCCGGCGCTGGGGCTTCAACCCGCTGCTGGTGCTCGCGGTCAACGGCGTGTTCCTGCTGATCGACCTCGTGTTCCTGGCCGCCAACAGCGTGAAGGTGTTCGAGGGCGGCTGGTACCCGCTCGTGCTCACCGCCATCGTCGCCGTGACGATGCTGACCTGGCTCCAGGGCACGCGGCTGATCGAGGCCCACCGGGTCGGCGCCCGCCAGGACGAGGGCGCGTTCCTGGCCGCCCTGCAGGCGCAGCCGCCGATCCGCCTGCCCGGGGCGGGGGCGTTCCTGTCGGCGGCGACCAAGGGCATCCCGCTCCACATGACCCGGTTCCTGGAGCGCAGCCACGCCCTGCCGGCCCGCTGCACCATCGTCACCGCGCTCTACGAGGAGATGCCGGTGGTGCCGGAATCCGAGCGCGCCGAGGTGACCCGGATCGCCCCCGACCTCTACCGCGTCACGCTCCGCTACGGCTTCATGGAGGACGCCTCGATCCCCGACGGCCTCGCCTGCGCGGTCGCCCATCGCGGCCTGCCGGCCGACTTCGTCGAGGACGTCACGGTCTTCGTCGGCCACGAGACGGTCATCCCCAAGCGCGACCACCGCGGCATGGCGGCATGGCGCGAGACCCTGTTCGCCTTCATGATGCGCAACGGCGAGCGCACCGGCGCCTTCTTCTGCGTGCCGGCCCGGCAGGTGGTGGAGGTGGGGACGGAGATCGAGATCTGACGCGGATCCGGGGTCAAGGCGCCCGCCCGCTCGCGGGCCGCTCCCCGAGCTTTGCACCGAGGCGCAGTAGGTAGCCGTCCGGGTCCTGCACCAGGAACTGGCGCTGGCCGACCTCGATCGCGCCGGCCCGGTGCCACTTGTCCTCGACCGCCATGAAGAGCGGCCAGCCCGCCGCCTCCAGCCGGTCCAGGATCGGCTCCACCGCCGGGACGCCGATCTCGAAATTGATGCCCCGGCCCAGAGGCGCTTCCAGCGACCCGGTCTCCCATTGCCGCGATGCGGGATTGCGCGTCTCCAGCATCACCTGCGCCCCGTCGAGATCGAGATAGGCGAAGCCGTCCTCCGGCCGGTCGTAGGCGACGCGGAAGCCGATCAGGTCGACCCAGAAGCGCAGGCTCGCCGCGAGGTCGGCGATCAGGAGCTCCGGGGTCAGCCGCGCGAAGGTGAAGGCCATGTCCGTACCCCATCCCCGCCCGGCCATCCGCGCCGGTTGACCTCATGCTGCCGATCCGTGACGCTTGCCGCAACGGCGCCCGCAACGTGCGCCGAGGGAAACGCCGAGGGCGGCCGGCGGCCGCCCGGGGGAGGGGACATGAGCCTGTACCACAAGCTCGCCGCGCGGGCGGAAGCCGGGAATCCGGTGCGGATCGGGGTGATCGGGGCCGGCAAGTTCGGCTCGATGTTCCTGTCGCAGGCGCCGCGCACGCCGGGGCTGCACGTCGTCGGGATCGCCGATCTCGATCCGCAGCGGGCGCGGTCCGCGCTCGCCCGGGTCGACTGGCCGGCGGAGCGCTACGGCGCGAGGAGCGTCGCCGAGGCGCTGCGCGAGAGCACGACCTTTATCACCGACGACGCGGAAGGGCTGATCGCGTCCGACGGGATCGAGGTGATCGTCGAGGCGACCGGGCATCCGGGCGCCGGCATCCGCCACGCGCTCGCCTGCTGCCGGCACAAGCGCCACATCGTGATGGTCAACGTCGAGGCCGACGCTTTGGCCGGCCCGCTCATCGCCCGCCGGGCGGCGGAGGCCGGGATCGTCTATTCCTTCGCCTATGGCGACCAGCCGGCGCTCATCGCCGAGATCGTCGACTGGGCCCGCACGGCGGGGTTTCGCGTGGTCTGCGCCGGCAAGGGCACCAAGTACCTGCCGGTCTACCACGCCTCGACCCCCGACACGGTGTGGGGCCATTACGGCTTCACCGAGGAGCAGGTCGCGGGCGGCGACTTCAACCCGCAGATGTTCAACTCCTTCCTCGACGGCACCAAGTCGGCGTTGGAGATGGCGGCGGTGGCCAATGCCTGCGAGCTGACGCCGCCGCCCGCCGGCCTCGCCTTCCCGGCTTGCGGCGTCGACGACCTGCCGACCCTGCTGCGCCCGCGATCGGCCGGCGGCATCCTGCCGGTGGACGGGACCGTCGAGGTGGTGTCGTCGCTCGAGCGCGACGGCCGCCCGGTCTTCCGCGACCTGCGCTGGGGCGTCTACGCCACCTTCGAGGCGCCGTCCGACTACGTCCGCAAGTGCTTTGCGGAGTACGGCCTGAAGACCGACCCGAGCGGGCGCTACAGCGCGATGTACAAGCCCTACCACCTGATCGGGCTCGAGCTCGGCCTGTCGGTCGCCAGCATCGCGGTCCGGGCCGAGCCCACCGGCACCACGCGGGGTTTTTCCGGCGACGTGGTGGCGACCGCCAAGCGCGACCTGAAGGCCGGCGAGCGCCTGGACGGGGAGGGGGGCTACACCGTCTACGGCCGGCTGATGCCGGCGCGGGACTCGCTCGCGGCCGGCGGCTTGCCGATCGGGCTGGCGCACGGCCTCACCCTCACCCGCCCGGTCGCCGCCGGGCAGCCGGTCGCTTGGGACGACGTGTCGTTCTCGGGAGACGACCCGGCGATCCGGTTCCGGCGGGAGATGGAAGACGTGTTTCGCGGGGAGGCCGGCGCGGCCTGACCCCGGAGCATTCTCTGACGAAGTGGATGCCGGGTGGTCGTAGAAAATTTGGCGTACGACCCAAGTTCGCTGGGCTCGTCCTATCTGCAACCTCATCCTGAGGTGTCAGTCCATCCTTCATGGACTGACCTCGAAGGAGGGCTCCAGTCAGCTCTGAGACTTCTGGAACCCTCCTTCGAGGTCAGCCGATTTTCAATCGGCTAACGCCTCAGGATGAGGTCGTGGGCGGGAAGGGGCGGCGACTCTCTGGGCAGCTTCTTCGCGTACCGTGTGCGATGCGATCGTGACGCTCTCTCGCGTCATTCCTCTTGGGAATGGTTCCGTTCCCGAACGGTCTTGGAGACGGGCCCGTCCCGTCTCCAGGGTCGGCGAAACGACGACAGGCGGGAGGACGGCCGGGGCTTGACCCTGGCCCGGCGCTACGCCGGGAGCGCACGGCTCCCGCGTGAAGAAGCCTGCGCAACGTCCGGAGGAGCGACCATGACGACCACCATTCTCGACGAGGCCCGAGCCGAGACGCCACCCGCCCGCGTGACGGACGAGGCGGCGCGCCGGCGCGGCGTCGTCGCCGCGGTGATCGGCAACACCCTCGAATTCTACGACTTCACCACCTACGCGTTCTTCGCCGTCGCGATCGGCCGGACCTTCTTCCCGGCCGGCGATGCCTGGGTCAGCCTGCTCGCCTCGGTGGCGACCTTCGGCATCGGCTTCGTCACCCGGCCGATCGGCGGCGTCGTCATCGGCGCCTATGCCGACCGGGCCGGCCGCAAGCCCGCCATGATGCTGACCATCGCCCTGATGGCGGTCGGCATGCTGATGCTGGCCCTGACGCCCGGTTACGCGACGATCGGCATGGCCGCGCCGATCCTGGTGGTGATCGGGCGCCTGATCCAGGGCTTCGCGCTCGGCGGCGAGGTTGGCCCCTCCACCGCCTACCTCATCGAGAGCGCGCCTGCGGGCCGGCGCGGCCTCTATGCCAGCTGGCAGATCGCCAGCCAGGGCCTCGCGACGCTCTGCGCCGGCACGGTCGGCGTGCTGCTGTCGCTGGGCCTGAGCCCCGACCAGATGCAGGACTGGGGCTGGCGGATCCCGTTTCTCCTCGGCCTGCTCATCATCCCGGTCGGACTCTACATCCGGCGCGCCATGCCCGAGACCGCCGGCGAGAGCGCCGGCCCCGCCGAGGCGACCACCGGCGCGGTGCTCGTGCGGCTGCTGCAGAACCACGGCCGCATCCTGGCGCTGGTCGTGCCGATCCTGCTCTGCGGCACGGTCTCGACCTATGTCGGCAACTACATGACCACCTACGCGATCACGACGCTGAAGCTGCCGGCGGGCCTCTCCATCGCCGCGACGGCGGTGGTGGGCGCCTGCATCCTGGTCTTCTCGGTGGTGGCGGGCCTCCTCTGCGACCGCTACGGCCGGCGCCGGGTGATGATCGTGCCGCGGGTCCTGCTGCTCGTCGCCGCCTATCCTGCCTTCCTGCTGATGACACGGGTGCCCGGCCCGGCGACGCTGCTCGGCATGTCGGCGCTGCTGGCAGCCCTCAGCGCCATGAGCGCCGCCGCGAGCCTGGTGGCGATCCCCGAACTGCTGCCGCGCAGCGTGCGCAGCGCCGGCCTCTCGGTGGCCTACGCCTTCGTCGTCACGGTGTTCGGCGGCACGACGCAGCTGGTAGTGACCTGGCTCATCGGTGTCACCGGCGATCCCCTCGCGCCGGCCTGGTACGTCATCGCGACGAGCGTGGTGGGCGTCGCCGCGATGCTCGCCACGCCCGAGACGAAGGCGATGGCGCTCGCCGCGTAGGCTGGGGTGGGGCGGCCCGGGGCCGCATTCGGCCGCTCGCGGCCATTCGGGATGTCACGCTCAGGTGTCGGAAAACAGGTGTTTTTCGACAATCAGGATGACCGGCAAGGGAACCCTGCTGTCTGATCTGGATGGCTGGAGGAAGGGCGCGAACCCCGCCGGCCTGAGGGCTTGGCGGAGTGTGTCGTGTCCACACGACTTGGAGCTGATACGCGACGCCGCTCGCTGGCCAAATGACGGGGCGTGGTTACCATCCTCCCAACGAGCCGGCTAGACGGTCCTTCATTGTCGGGTTGACCGTGACGGGCGGCTGCTTTCGAACCTTCGCGGACCGTGAGAGCGTCCGCTTGCCGGGTGTTTTGATCAACCCCAAAAGACTGAAGGTAGCCGAAAACCGTCGATCTGCTTTTGTAAGAAATATACTTACGAGCGGGTACGGATCAAAAGCCAAATCTGCATCGACCGCCGCTTGCGCTTTCACGCTCAGGCTGCCTAACCTCTCAACCTAGATAAATCAGAGCGCCCGTTACTGAGAGCCGCAAATCGCCTCAAGCTATATGACAAAGCACAATCGAGCCGACAGGGCGCCGGTTGGTATCCCCGATGAAACCCTTCGAGAATATCCGGCGAAAGAGATGCTTGATGCTGCATAGATATTTCGGCAGGGACTGGTTTCCCCAGAACGGAATGACGTCTACGCTACTAATGCTTGGCATCGTCTGCAATGGTCTCTAGACCGTCAACTCGGCCCGATGCTTCAGACAAAGATATGCGCTTTCGATATCATGCGAATAGTGGACCGTCGAGTATTTGATGTTCAAGTGAGCTAATTCAAACGTGCGGATCCGTCTTATGTGGGTATTCCTGATCAACGCTGCCAAAATCGCGATCGCTGATGAAATTCAAGAGCATGCGAATAAATATATTTTAGCAAAATAAATTATCCAAGAAGCCGGAACGATCGGTAAGGCGCCGACTGTGTTAATAAAGTCACTATCACCAATTTTGCGTTGGCGTCCGGTTGATATAATTTCCAAAATTTGATGAGTTCGATTTGTCGCTACAACAAGGGTCCGACCATGCTCCTTGTGTACATTGACTTACTCGAGAGATTGTTGAGCTATCTCAGGCCTTTCGCTGAGAAAAAGGAGGTGGCGGCGCCGCCACCTTCGCCGCCGCCAGCGGCAGAATTCGCTAGTGACTTAGCGACTGTGCAGAGTAATGTTGCAACGGATTTTGTATTAAATAATCTAATCGATCCTCAGCAAGCCAGCCGGGATCAACAGCTAGAGAATTATGTCGACGATCTCGTAAATAGCAAAAGAAATAGGGGCGTAAAAATTCCTGGAAAGATTTATAGAATTGGTGGTAGGATCCTAGTTTACGGCCCAGTTCGCCTAACTAACGTATTGTGGGGAGAGGTATTCGACGAGTTTGGAACAGATTATCAGATTGACAAGGTGGGAGGCTGATGATGATCCTTCCAAATTTACCAAAGAAGCTTGTTATAGCTGGTTCTATCCTGATCGTGTGCCCATGGATGGCGGGCTGTGTGGATACAGTGCCAGCCTTCGACGTTCCGTATAATCGCATCTCAGAAACGGAGACGGCTCCCACTGTCGCCTCGATAGTGCAGCGTATCCGCTGCGAACTGATCGAAGTTGCTGGTGATTTTGCAGCCGAGCAGGATAGAATTAAGATCATTGAGCAAGATATTCAAGCGGTCGTTGAGTTGAGCCTGTCCGTGACGCAGGACGGCAAGTTGGCGCCCTCATTCTCCTTCATCCAGAACCCGCTTACATTCGCGACGGGCTTTTCCTACGAACGCACACGCGTGCAAAACTTCACGACATATCTCACCTTTTCACTTGCTGAGTTGAGCCAATCAATCCGAAATAAAAGATGCGATCTTCCAGCTGATACAAATTTGGCAGGAAATCTCGGCATAAAGCAAATATTTGCGATGTCGAATACATCTGGGCCATTCAAGCGATGGGATCAAACTGGATCCAATGGGGTCTTCGGCGGATCCGTCTCATTCACCGTCGAAACTCAGCTGGCTGCGACAGGACCGACCTGGAAGCTGACGACCTTCGAGGGGCCGGGTTCGTTGCTCAGCGCGTCGAACAAGAATGTCGATACGCTCACCTTCGGCTTCGTCAGAGGACCGAAAGCGGGCCGCGCCAACGCGCAGATCGAAGCCTTCAGTGTCATCGCTAGCGTCCGGCAAAACCAGATCGCCAATTCCTTGCAGATCCTGGCGAACGGCCGCTGAGCGGGATGGGCTATTCCACACTGGCGAGCCATTGGCATATCGCCGTTGGCTCACCTGATCTGCGGCAACTGAGCTGCCCTGTAGCCCATCGTGCGAGTCACTCGAGAGGCGCGCCATGAAAGCTGAACGTCGGGTTTCGGGTAGCAGCCCAAGACCTGCGCACCACTCCGGACGGCCATCCGGCATTTCAGACTCGGCTGTACGGAAAACATGTGCTTGACGGCGGGGTGCCGGCCAGCCGGCCAGCCGACCGATCTCCGCCGTGGAATGCGCACGACAAACCCTGTCGGAGTGATGCCGTAGACGGAAACCGGGATTGGAAGGTTTTCCGCACATGCCGGTCGGGGCCATGCGGGCGTCGACCATCGGTCTCCACCCTCTGAAGCCGCTCACACGGTCGCGCCAACCATGGTTCGCCCTACACCTCGAACTCCCGGTCCACCGGCACCTGCATGCCGGTGACGAGCACGTTCGTGGTGTTCGCCATCCCGATCACCGCCAGCAGCTCGCCGTGCTGCGCCTCGGTCATGCCCTTGG
Organism: Methylobacterium ajmalii; assembly: GCF_016613415.1. GTDB lineage: Bacteria > Pseudomonadota > Alphaproteobacteria > Rhizobiales > Beijerinckiaceae > Methylobacterium > Methylobacterium ajmalii. The sequence continues at coordinate 35,004 of NZ_JACWCT010000040.1, forward strand.
CTCGCGCCGCGGCGGTGTGGGAGTGGATGCAGTAGCTGCAGCCGTTGGCGGTCGAGACCGCGATGTAGATCAGCTCCTTGGTCAGCGGGTCGAGGGCGCCGTCGGCGGCCATCACCTGCTTGAGGTCGGCCCAGGTCCGCTCCAGCACCGTCGGCTGGTTGGCGAGCGCGCGCCAGAAATTGTTGATGAAATCCGAGCGGCGCAAAGCCCGGATGTCGTCGAACACCGCCTTGACGCGGGGATGGCCCTCGGCCTCCGCGTCGCTCCACAGTCTCACGGTCGCCATGCCGGTTCTCCCGAGGAAACCGGCATGGTCGGTGAGGGCGCGGCCGACGTCCAGGGCGTCAGCGCCGGGCCGCCGCGTCGAACCCGTCCGGCACCCGGCCCGACGGCGTGGCGAGCGCGTAGGGGCCGCGGGCGAGGAACCGGCCCGAGCCCGGCTCGGCCAGCACCTGTCCGTCGCGCACCGCGATCTCGCCGCGCCGGATCGTCATCGTGGGCAGGCCCTTCAGGCGCATCCCCTCCCAGGGGGTGTAGTCGATCGCGTGGTGCAGGTCCGAATTGGTCAGCGCCCGCTCGGCGTCCGGGTTCCACAGCACGAGGTCGGCATCGGCGCCGGGCGCCAGCGTCCCTTTCCGGCCGGCGAGCCCGAACAGGCGGGCGGCGTTGGTCGAGGTCAGGCGCACGAAGGTCGGCAGGTCGATCCGCCCAGTCGACACGCCTTCGGAGAAGAGCACCGGCAGCCGGGTCTCGATCCCCGGCACGCCGTTCGGGATCGCGTTGAACGCCGGCATCCCGTCGGGCCGGGCCTTCGCGCCGCCCTGGCCGTAGCCGCTGCTGCCGGGATCGCGCTTGGCGGTGGCGAAGGAGAAGCCGCAATGGTCGGAGGAGACGACGTCGAGCGTCCCCTCGCGGATCCGGGCCCAGATCCGCTCAGATTCGCCGGGCGCGCGCAGGGCCGGCGAGCACACCACCTTTGCGCCCTCGAAATCGGGCTTGGCCAGGTCGTCGGTCGAGAGGGTCAGGTATTGCGGGCAGGTCTCGCCCCAGACCTTGACGCCGCGGGCCCGGGCCCGGGCGATTTCTTCGGCCGCCTCGTCGCAGGAGACGTGGAAGACCTGGATCGGCTGGTCGACGAGTTCGGCGAGCGCGATGGCCCGGTGCGTCGCCTCGCGCTCGACCACCGGCGGCCGGGCCCAGGCGTGCTGGAGCGGGTCGGTGAGGCCGGCTTCCAGCAGCGCGCGGATGCGCCAGCCGATGGCGTCGTAGTTCTCGCAATGCACCGTCACGAAGGCGCCTAAGCGCCGGGCGGTCGCCAGCACCTCCAGGAACTGCCCGTCGGTGAGCCGCAGGGGATCGTAGGTCAGGAAGACCTTGAGGCTGCGGATGCCGCGGGCCACCAGCGCCGGCACCTCCCGCTCCAGCACGTCGGGCGTCGGGTCGGTGATGATCTGATGGAAGCTGTAATCGGCCCGCGAGGCCCGCGCCCGGGCCTCGTAGCCGGCCGCGGTGGCGGCGATCGGGTGCCCCTTCCATTGCGGCACGAAGCAGATGAAAGAGGTGGTGCCGCCAGCCAGCGCCGCGGCCGAGCCGCTCGAAAAACTGGTTCTTCGTCATTCGGGGTTGATAGGGGCTCACAGTAGCCCCGCCTCCAAATCGGCCTCCAGGGTTGATAGCGGCATCCCGTAGTACCGCCAGGGGCCGTAGATCGGC
>NZ_JACWCT010000041.1:0-3462 GCF_016613415.1 Methylobacterium ajmalii
GCGCGGCGGAGGCCGCCGCCGCGCTCGCGGCCGACATCGCCGCGGAATTGCCGGACGGACGCGCCGAGGCGGTACCGACCCCGACGGGCGCCGCCGTCGCGGTCGAGGCCAAGGGGCTGGTCGCGCGGGAATTCGGCACCGCGACGCGGATGCCGCGCCCGGTGATCGGCACGGCGGTGGCGCGCCTTGCGGAGCCGGGCTGATGGCCGGCCTCGATCTCTCGCCCGGGCTGCTCCGGGCGGTGCAGGAGCGCCTCCTCGCCGATCCGGCCCTCCGTGCCCTGGTCGGCGACCGGGTGCGCGAGGTGGCCGGGGCCCGGGAGGAATGGCCGTTCCTGCGCGTCGATCCGCCGGAGGTCGGCCCCTACGAGGCGCAAGGCTGGCGCGGCTGCACCTGCCGCCTGACCGTCCACGCCTTCCTGCGCGGCGCCCGGGGCTTGAGCCCGGTGCAGGGCCTGCTCGCCGCCGTCGCGGCGGCCCTCGACGAGGCGGACCTGGCGCTGCCCCGCGGCGAACTCCTGTGGCTGTCCCACGAGCGCAGCCTCGTCCTGCCGGAGCCCCTCGGGCCCGGCTCCTGGCACGGCGTCGCCCGCTTCGGGGCGGTCGCCGCCGAGACGACTTGACCCACTCACTCGGGAGCGAACCCGTCATGGCCCAGCCCACCACCCTGCCTTTCTCGGCCGTCGCCGTGAAGCTCGAGAGCCTCGCGAAGGCCGGCACCTTCGAGGCGCCCTGCGGCCTCACCGAGCGTGCGGCACAGTTCACAAAGGAGACCAACAGCTCGGTCGTGCCCGACTGCGCCAACGAGGACGCCGCGCCCTTCGTCGACCGGTTCGCGGTGTCGAAGTCGGTCGCGGTCTCCGGCAAGGGCGTGATGGCCCGCCAGAGCCTCGTCCGCTGGCGCGCGGCCTACGAATCCGACGCGCCGGTCAAGGCCCGGGTCGAGGTGAGCGGCACCGGCGCGGAGGACGGCGGCGCCTGGGAGGGACTGTTTCACCTCACGAGCTTCGAGGTCGGCGCCGTCCGGGGCGAGCGCTGCAGCGTCTCGGTGGCGCTGCAATCGACCGGGGCGGTCGCCTTCACGGCCGCGGCGTGAGGCGCCGATGAGCCGCGACGGCCATGTCGACCTCGACCTCGATGGCACCACCCACCGCTTCCGCCTCGCCATCGGCGACCTGGAGGCGCTGCAGGAAGCGACGGGCCTCGGCCCGGCGGCCCTCCTGCAGCGCCTCCATGCCGGATTGTCCTACCGGTTCCGGGACGTGCGCGACGTCCTGCGCCTCGGCCTGATCGGCGGCGGCGTCCCGGTGCCGCGAGCCCACGCCATCGCCCGCCGTCTCGACGGGCTGCCCTGCATCGCGCTCATCGCCAAGGCCGCCCTTGTGCTGGCGGCGGCGCTGGAGGGGGCCGAGGACGAGCCGGTCGGCCGTCCAGCGGCCGCCGCCGGCCCCGAGGGGCGGATCGCCTTCGCGGCCTTTTACGGCGCGGCTGCGGCCATGGGACTGCCCGCCGCCGACCTGCGGGCGATGAGCCTGTGGCAGCTCGCCGCCTACATCGACGGCTTCAACCGCGCCCGCGACCCGGACGCGGCGGACGCCCCGACACCGCAGGAAGAGGACGCGCTCTGGGCCTGGATCCGGGACGCATCCGACGAGGGCTCCGCATGACGACCGAGATCGAGCGCCTGGTGGTCTCGCTGGAGGCCAACGTCGCGGCCTACGAGCGGGAGATCTCTCGCGCCGGGCCGGTCGCCGAGCGGGCGATGGCGGAAGCCGAGCACGCCGTCGAGGCCGGGTCCGGCCGGATCGCGGCCGCGATGGCCCGGGCCGGCGCCTCGCTGCGCGACGAGCTCGCCCGGATGGCGGCGCCGGAGAGCCTGGGACGGATCCAGCGCGCGATGGAGCAGGCGAGCGCCCTGCCGGCGACTGCGGGCGACGGCGCCGCCCTGCGACGGGTCGACGACGCGGTCGGGGGCCTCGCCGCGCGCCTCGGCGAGGCCGGCTCCGCCTCCCGGGAGGCGGTGGCGGGGTTCGCCGCGGTGGCGGGCGCGGTCGGGGACATCGCGCAGAAAATCCCGGCCGCCGCCGACCTCGTCGCCGATCTCGGCCGGCGGGTGAAGGCGGCGTCGGGGGAGGGCGCGGCGATCCGCGCCCGCATCGCCGACGCCTTCGCGATCAGCGAAGCGGCGCCCCGCGGTAGCCTCGCGCAAAGTCCCGAGCCTGCACCGCAAGGCCCCGCGCCGACACCCGCCCCCGTCCGGGCACCGGCTCGGACGAGGCCTGCCCGGCCGGCGGCGGAGGAAGGCGACGATGCCTTCCGCGACGAGGTCGCCCGCCTCACCCGCCGGACCGGTCTCCTCAAGATCGAGGCGGATTCCGTCGGCCGGGAGGAAGGCGCCGCGGCCAGGGCCGAGGCGGCGTTCCGCCTGCTGGAAGCCGCCAAGAAGGCCGACCTCGCGGTGACGCCGGCGCTTCGCGCGGAGGTCGACCGAGTGGCGGAGTCCTACGGCGCCGCGACCGCGCAGGTCGAGCGGGCCGAGGCCGCGCAGCGCGCCGCCCAGTCGGCGTCGCGGGAGCTCGGCTCCGCGCTCGCCGACAGCTTCAAGGGCGCGATCCTGCACGGCGAGCGCCTGACGACGGTCGTCGCGCGGCTCGCCACCACGCTGGCGAGCCGGGGCCTCGACCGCGCCTTCGATGGCCTGTTCGGCCGCGGCAGCCCGGGGGCCGACCTGATCGGCGACGCCCTCGGTTCGCTCGGCCTGACCCAGAACCCGACCGGCCGCGCCGCCGGCGGCCCGGTCACCCCGGGCGTCGCCTACACGGTGGGCGAGAGCGGCCGCGAGACCTTCGTGCCGCTCCAGCCCGGCCGCATCCTGCCGGCGTCCCACGGCGTCGCGCCGTCGCCTACCGCCCCGACCGTTCAGGTCTCGGTCTCGATCGCCACCGCGGACGCCCCGAGCTTCCACCGCTCGGAGGCGCAGGTCAGCGCCGCGCTCGCCCGGGCGGTGCAGCGCGGCCTCCGGGGTCTATGAGAACAGGGCCCCGTCACCCTCAGGAGGCCGCGCGCCATGTCCAGCCCCTTCCACGAGGTGCGCTTTCCCCTCGCCCTGTCCTACGGCTCCCGCGGCGGGCCGGAGCGGCGCACCGAGATCGTGACCCTCGGCTCCGGCGACGAGGAGCGGAACAGCCTCTGGCGCCACTCGCGCCGCCGCTACAATGCCGGGCCCGCCCTGCGATCGGCCGAGGACGTCGCGACGCTCCTCGCCTTCTTCGAGGAGCGTCGCGGGCCCCTCTACGGCTTTCGCTGGCGCGACACCTTCGACCACAGCTCCGCCGCTCCCGGTCAGACCCCCGCCCCCACCGACCAGCGTCTCGGCACCGGCGACGGCACCACCCGGGTGTTCCCGCTCGCCAAGACCTACGGCGGCGCCTTCGCCCCCTATGCCCGCCCGATCACCAAGCCG
>NZ_JACWCT010000041.1:3503-5784 GCF_016613415.1 Methylobacterium ajmalii
GGTCGCCGGCTCGGTCGCGATCGCGGTCGGCGGCGTGGCGCTCGGGGCCGCCGCCTTCACCCTCGACGCCGCCACCGGCCTCGTCACCCTGAAAGCGGCGCCCGCCGCGGGCGCGATCGTCACCGCGGGTTTTCTCTTCGACGTGCCGGTGCGCTTTGCCACCGATCGCATCGAGGTCGACCACCAGGCCCTGCGCGCCGGCCTCGTCGCCGACATCCCGGTCATCGAGATCCGCCGGTAGCCCCATGAAGATCCTCTCTCCCTCCCTCGCCGCAAGCCTCGCGAGCGGGGTCACCACCTTGTGCCAATGCTGGATCGTCACCCGCACCGACGGCCTGCGCCTCGGCTTCACCGATCATGACGAGGACCTGGTGGTCGACGGCGTGACCTGTTCGGCCGAGAGCGGCGCCACCGGCACGGCGGTCGAGCAGGGCACCGGCCTCTCGGCTGACAACCTGGAAATCGTCGGCGCCCTCACGAGCGGGCGCCTGGCGGAGAGCGAGCTGGCCCGCGGCCTGTTCGATGGCGCCGCGGTCGCGGTATGGCGGGTCGACTGGGCGAGCCCGGACGATCGGGTGCTGATCCTCTCGGGCACCGTGGGCGAGGTCTCGCGCGGGCCCACCGCCTTCACGGCGGAGGTGCGCGGCCTCGCCGATCGGCTCAACCAGCCCCGCGGCCGGGTCTACCAGCGCTCCTGCGACGCGCTGCTGGGGGATGCCCGCTGCGGGGTCGATGCCGGGGCTGCCGCGATCCGCGGCGCCGGCACGGTCGCGACGGTGAGGAGCGCCCGCAGCGTCACGGCCTCCGGCCTCGCCGCCTACGTCTCCCGGTGGTTCGAGGCCGGCCGGCTGGTCTGGACCTCCGGCGCCAACGCGGGCGCCGCGGTCGAGGTGCGGGCGCACGGCCTCGCCGGCGGGCTCGCCAGCCTCGACCTGTGGGAGCCGATGCCGGCCCCGATCAGCCCCGGCGACACGTTCCAGGTCGTCGCCGGCTGCGACAAGTCCCTGGCGAGCTGCCGGGACAAGTTCGCCAACGTCCTCAACTTCCGCGGCTTCCCGGACCTTCCGGGCAACGACTACGCCGTGGCCTACGCGGTGCAGGGGGCAGACAATGACGGAGGCCGCCTCGGCTGAGACGCGGGCGCGCATCATCGCGCTGGCCCGCACCTGGCTCGGCACGCCCTACCACCACCAGGCCAGCGTCCGGGGCGCGGGCTGCGACTGCCTCGGCCTGCTGCGGGGCGTCTACGCGGCGCTCTACGGCGCCGAGCCGGAGGTGCCGCCGCCCTACTCCCCGAGCTGGGCCGAGGACCGGGGGCGGGAGACGCTGCGGGAGGCCGCCGCCCGCCACCTGGCGGTCCTCGCGCCCGACGCGGCCGAGCCCGGCGACGTGCTGCTGTTCCGCTGGCGGGACGGGCTGCCGGCCAAGCACTGCGCCATCCTCACCGGCCCGGCGCAGATGATCCACGCCTATGACGGCCACGCGGTGGTGGAGACGTGGATCCCGCCGGCCTGGTCCCGGCGCATCGCCTACGCCTTCCGGTTCCCCGCGATCCGACCCGATCCCGCGCCGGCTTCCTCGCCCACCCCCTCGCCGGAGCCCCCACCATGAGCACGCTCGTCCTGTCGGCGGTCGGCCAGGCGGCCGGCTCCGCCCTCGGCGGCCCGATCGGCGGCGCCCTCGGCCAGGCGCTGGGCGCCGCCGGCGGCGGCGCCCTCGACCGCGCGCTGTTCGGGGCCCGCCCCAAGCCGCAGATCAACATCGGGCCGCGGCTGGCCGATCTCCACGTCACCGCCTCGACCGAAGGGGCGGCCATCTCGCGCGTGTTCGGCCGGGTCCGCGTCGGCGGGCAGATCATCTGGGCGACCAAGATCAAGGAAGTCCAGAAGGTCGAAAAGGTGAAGTCCGCCGGCGGCAAGGGCGGCGGGGGGCAGAAGCAATTCAACGTGACGTATTCGTACAGCGTCAGCGTGGCGATTGCTCTGTGCGAAGGCCCGATCGTCGCCGTGGGCCAGGTCTACGCAGACGGCAAGCCGATCGCGCTCGCCGCCTACGGCGCCCGGGTCTATCTCGGCGACGAGGCGCAGGGCCCGGACCCGAAGATTGCCGCCATTGAGGGCGCCGACAACGCCCCGGCCTATCGGGGCCTGGCCTACATCGTGTTCGAGGACTTGCCCCTGGCGGGCTTCGGCAACCGGGTGCCGGTTCTCACCGCCGAGGTGATCCGGCGGGCGCCCAACGCCTCCGGCCGGCCGGCGCTCGAGGACCTGGTGACGGCGGT